>CAISFO010000049.1 GCA_903884655.1 uncultured Holophagaceae bacterium
ATGGAGTTGCCCCATGCAAGATATCTGGTATTCCGACAATAGGGATCTCATAAAGTGGGGGACCCTTTTCAACCTCGCCGAAAAGTTCGAGGCCAGCCAGATCCTCCATGTGGCCTATTTCCGCCCAGGAGCATTTGAGGAACTGGTCATTGACGGCAAACCAAGGTCCATACCTGGCCAAGTCCTGAGCCACTTCCGGGACATCAAAGCCATAGAAGGCATCAAATCCTCAAAGGTCCAAGTCAAGGTCTTCTCCGAGGTTTTCCAGGACAGGACAGTCTACCAATCGGCCGTGCTGAAGTTCCTGCAGGCCTCTGCCGCAGGCCCGGCCTCGAGCACCTGCTCAACGAGGAAGTGCGGTCAATCTGGGACGCGATCAAGCCCGGGGATGTCCTGGGCTGCTATCAGCACGCCAACCGGGGCCGGGAGCCGTGGATCGAGCAGAAACAAAAACAGTTGGCCGATGCGCTGGGCGTCACCCGCAAGACGGTCAAGGTAGCGGGAGCCCCAAGGATCGCGAGGAACGTGGTCATCCTCTTCGCGCAAAAACCTCAGGGTGCCGCCTCCGCAAGGAGGTAGCCTAGACCGTGGCTCGTATCACCCCATTGGGTTCCAAGCTTTACTGAATCGATTTCCGGACCCACCGGGGCCGGTGGGAGCCGCTCGTCCCGTCAGCCTTCTTGTCATCTTCGGACACAGAGGCCCGTCAAATCAATCAGCGTTGGTTTCATCAAGATTTCGGACTCATCCATCCACCCAGGATTCTAGTCTTGTCCAGGAACAGGTTTTGGACACTGCTTGGATACGGAGCCCATTTCCAATCTGGAAATGCCGGTTGAAAACAAGAAGGACCCGGATGGGCGACGTCAAGGAACCTTGTGCATCAGCGACAACTAACTTTGTGCATTTAAGGGGGCCGAGGCGGAGCCGATGGCCTTACCAAATTTCAGGCGAAGGTCCGGCCGAGCGTGGGTGATGGTGTAGTTGTCGCTGGGTGACGACAACTACGACGACAACCGCGCCGACGACAATTACCTTTCCCCATAGACGGGGGCGAGATGAAGCCGATGCCCTTGCTGATTTCAGGGCGGTTATGTCAACGACAATTATCTTTGTGCATGCTGCTGATGGCTTTGGCGCAGGCCCCTGTGGGAAACGCGCAGCGTTTTCCAGCCGCGAGGCCGAGGGAGGCGGGTTTCCTGTGGGCAGGGGGGCGGAGCCCCGCTGTCCATCAGGAAATCCGCGCCCGAGCAGGGGCCGGCGCAGGGGGGGTCTGGGGGGGATCAGACCGTTGTGGATTCCGCTTCGTTCGGCATTCTGGCTTTCGCCGCCTCGGCCCGGAAGCTCGGTCCCGTGAGTTCGAGGATGACGCAGTGGTGGATCAGCCTGTCAATGGCCGCCGCCGTAGTCATGGGGTCCTTGAAAATCCGGTCCCACTGGGAGAACACCAGGTTGGAGGTGATGATGACGGTCCGGCGCTCGTAGCGTTCGGCCAGGAGGGTGAACAGGACCTCCATCTCGTCCCGGTTTTGCTGGATATACCCAATATCATCAATGATAACGGCGTCGAAGGCGTCTAGCCGATGGAGTTCCTTCTCCAGCCCATAGGTGTCCCGTGCCGCTAGCAGCCGCTGCACCAGGGCGAACGCCGGCGTGAAATATACCTTGTAGCCCTGCTGGATCAGCTCGGTGCCCAGGGCGCATACCAGATGGCTTTTGCCCCGCCCAGGCAGGCCGAAAGCCAGCAGGTTCTCCCCCCGGTCCACGAACCCTCCCTCCAGAAGCGCGGGTAGTTGTCGTCGCACCTTGATCGGCAGAACGGCCTGATCCAGGGTCGCCAGGGTCTTGCCCACAGGCAGCTTGGAGGCCTTGAGCACGCGCTCCAGGCGCTTCTGCCGCCGCTGCTCCAGTTCCACTTCCAGGACGTGATGCAGGAACCGCTCGAAGCCCCAGCCCTCCTTCTCGGCCCGGATGGCAGCCTCGGCGAAGTTCGCATGCACTCCGGGCAGCTTCAGTTCCCGCAGCATCTCGCCCAACTTGTGCCGGCTGTCTTTGCTCATACGGCCTCCGCCATCATGCCCGGAGTGAGGCAGTCAAAGTCGATCAGCGTCACTTCCAGGGGCGCCATCTCCGGGACTTCCGTGGGCCCCTCCAAGTTCATGAGCTTTTTCACCGCCTCCGGGCTGGGGCATTGGCCGGCCTCCATCAGCAGGCTCAGAGCGGCCTCCACATCGGCTTCCAGGTTCTTGGAGGCCAGGTGGAGGAGCCTCAGGTAGTCGACGTCGGCTTTGTGATCGCCCACGGCCTTCTGGAGCGCGCTCATGGCCCTATGCCATACCGGGCTCAGAAACAGGTCCTCCTTGAATCGGAAGCAGCGGAAGGCCCCGGGCTTCCGGAGCATGGCGTCGACGACATGGCGGTAATCGATGTGGTGGCAGTTCCTCCCGATCAGCCGCGGCATCTCTAGGACCAGCTGGCCACTGTGCCAGACCTCCAGCCGCATCTCGTAGAGCCGGACCCGGACCTGCTCGCCGATGAGTCGGGGGGGCACGGAATAGGTGTTCCGTTTCACCACCAGGATGCTCTCGCTGGTCACCTTGGTCGGGATCTCGTCGAACTCCAGGAAGGCCGCCACCGAGAGCGGCCTCATGGCGGCCAACTCCTCGGCCACCCGGGGCCGCCGCCGCTTGTTGTGGCTCCGGCAGATGTCCTGGGCCCAGCCTTCCCATGCCTCGACCGATGGGAAATCCCGGTTCTCGCGCAGCAGCAGGTGCTGATTGAGCCTGGCCTTCAGCGCGCCGTTGCTGGCCTCCACGTCGCCGTTCTGCTCCGACTTCCCGATGCCGATCGTCCGGGGGGTCATGCCGTAATGCTTGTTCAACTCCAGGTAGTCGGCGTTGAAGTCCCGGGTCCACTGGGTGGCCGGTTTCCCGGCGGCGTCCTCCTCGGGCTCGTCCGCGGCAGCCCGCACGTGGGTGGCGGCTGTGGAATTGTCGGTCTGGTGAAACCGGGGCACCCGCCCCAGTTGGACGAGGGCTGCAGGAACACCCCTGCGCAGGGCCAGCATCGATTCGGACCGGGAGACCGTTATCCAATCCCAGTTCGAATAAGGCAGCACCACGTGGCAAAGCATGTGGGGGAACGGCTGCCCCAGGATGGTCACGTCCAGCTCCGTGGCCCAGGTGAAGTCCGTCTGCATGGCCTCGCCGGGAACGTGTTCCTGGCGAAAGAAGACTTCCTTGTCGGGGCCGTGGTGGGCCCGCCAGACCTTCACCCGCCGCTGGAACGTCCGCAACTGGCCCTCGTCATAGACGCCAGGCCGGAGCAGCATCAGGTGCTCGAACAGGGCCCGCGCCTGGAGCGTGGGCGCAAGCTTCAACCGGGTCTCGAGCTCCGGCCAGTCGGCCGCGAACGGGTCAGGCCGCGTATCCCAGGTCCTGACCCTTTTCAGGTCCGAAGGGAATTGGCCCATCTTGAGGTATTTCCTGGCCGTGTTCCGGTGCATCCCGACGCGTAGCGCCGCCACCTCCACGCAACCGAGCTTGGTCATTTCTTCGCGCAATTGTCTCACCTGCTGGTCTGTGACCCGGGCCATGGCTACGCCTTCCTGCGCCCACCTGGTCGCAGCTCAAACGTGTCATGAAACCGCCCGGTTCAGCGCTACCCCATGCACTGGTGTAGTTGTCGCTGACGCACTCCACACAGTGTCGTCGCCCAAATGGCCGGAAGCTCGACCAGATCATCCGGGACTGGGAGCAGACGGGACTCG
>CAISFO010000050.1 GCA_903884655.1 uncultured Holophagaceae bacterium
CAAGCGCGATGAGCTGAAAGCGCGGCTGGAGGCGGCCATGTGGAAGGCCGCCGAGGCCGCCGCCTTCGAACAGGCCGCCGCGCACCGGGACGCCCTGCAGCAGGTGGATGCCTGGTTCACGCGCCAGAAGGCGGCCAGTTCGGATCTGGATGACACGGACGTCTATGGCAGCGCCGTGCTGGACGGCCGGGCCTGCGTGCACCGGCTGGTGCTGCGGGAAGGGCGGATGATCGGGCGCCAGGAGTACCTGCTGGATGACATCGAGGCCTTCGATGGCGCCGTGCTGGCGCAGGTGCTCCAGCGGATCTACAGCGCCGACCCGGCGCCTGCCCGGATCATCGCGGAAGTGGAGCCCGAGAATGCCGGCCTGCTTGGCGACTGGCTGTCCGGCCTCCGGGGTACCAAGGTCCGCTTCACCGTGCCCCAGAAAGGCGAGAAGGTGGACCTGCTGGCCATGGCCCAGGAGAATGCCCGCCTCGCCCTGGAGCGCAAGTTCGAGCCAGCCCGGCTGAACGAAGCCGTGCTGGAGGGTCTGCAGGCCTTTCTGGGCCTGAGCCACCTGCCCCGCCGTCTGGAGTGCTTCGACATCAGCCACGGCCAGGGCCGGGAGGTGGTGGCCAGCTGCGTGGTGTTCAGCGACGGCGTGCCGGACAAGGCACGGTACCGCCGCTTCAAGATGACCAACGAGCAGAACGACGACTTCGCGAACATGCAGGAAGCCGTCACCCGGCGCTACCGCCGTATGAGGGACGAGGGCCAGGAGTTCCCGAACCTGGTGATCATCGATGGCGGGCTGGGCCAGCTGCATGCGGCCGAGGCCGCTCTGCGAGAGCTAGGTCTGGAACAGCTGGAACTGGCCAGCCTCGCCAAAAAGGAGGAACTCGTCTTCCGTCCGGGTTCCAGCGCCCCGTTGAAGATCCCGAAATCATCGCCCGTGCTGCAGCTGCTCCAGCGCATCCGGGATGAAGCCCACCGTTTCGCCATCACCTACCACCGGGCCCTGAGGGCCAAGCGCACACTCCAGACGGAGCTGACGCAGATCCCTGGCGTCGGACCGGCTACGGCCAAGAAGCTGCTCCATGCCTTCGGCAGCGTCACGATGGTACGCGAGGCCTCCGAGGCCGACCTTGTCGCGGCCCTCGGCCCCGCCGCCACACGGAAGGTGCTGGCATGGCGCGTTGCGCCGGTTGACTGATCAGCGCCCGCCCTCGATCTTGCTCAGTTCGGCCCGAGCCGTGTCGCTGCCCTTCTCGGCTGCCTTCCGGTACCAGTAGAGGCCCCTGTCGCGGTCCGCAGGCACGTTCAGCCCGTAGTAGTACATGGCGCCGAGCATGCGCATGGCATGGGCATCTCCCGCCTGAGCCTGTTCGAAGTAGACCTTGGCGGAGGGAGGCACCTGTTCGGGTCCACCCGGGATGGTCGTCCCCCTTGTGGCCGGGGCCACCGGCTGAGAAACGGGCCTTCGGGAGATCAAGACATAGGCGACCACCCCCAGGACCACGAGGGTGCCAAGCCCGATGGACAGTTTCCAACCGGACCCCTTGGAACCCGAGGAGCGGAGCTCCCCCTTCTGGGTCCGCCCCTCGGCCTCGGCCGGCAGGTCCAGTTTCTGCAAGCGGATCGGCGGAACGTCCCCAGGGACCCTCGGCACCGTTCCAGCCTGGTCGGGATTGCCCGCAAGTGCCGGCAGTGGGAGTTTCTGCGTATCGTGGGCAGTCAAATGCTTCGGCAGTTCGATGCTCATCGTCTTCGCAGGATCTTCCGGGAGGCCGGTGGGCAGACGCAAGGTGGCCTCCGGGGAAGGCTCTGGAGTCAACGAATCGGCCTGTTCGGGGTCGTGCATGCGTCCTCCCGGGGACGGGTTCCCCAGCATACCTGGGTATCAAGGGACACGTTCTGCAATGAACATTCAGTCCCGCAGCGCCCTCGCCCAGCGCGGGAACCGGGGTACCAGTGAAAGGAAGAGGAGGGGCGTCATCACGACGAATCCCCAGACATGACGGGGCGCCTGCTGGCCGACCAGCATCCAGTAGGCCAGCCCGCAAAGGCTGCTGGTCTCGAAGACCACCGCATACAACAGGCACTCCCGGAGGAGGGCACCGGGGCGCTGTGGCTCTGGCAGGTCCTTGAAGGCGCGAAGGACAAGGTTGCTGCGCCACCACACCCAGGCGGCTGAAAGAAAGACGAGTCCCGTGAAGAGGTAGCCTGCTTGCAGGAAAGGTCCTTCCTGCAAGTGGGTTCCAGCGGGCACCACGCCAAGCACCAAGAGCAGCGCAACCAGTCCTGACGTGCCGAAGCAGAGCGCCAGACCGGTCCCATAGGCCATGCGATGCGCGCTCCGGAGCGGATCGGCCCCGCCGCTCACGCGGCCTCTGCGGCCTTCACCCGGATCTCGCCGAAGGTCTCGCCCTGGACCAGGGCGATGCGCCCGGTACGGACCAGCTCGAGGAGCGCCAGGAAGGTGAGGACCAGCTCTTCGCGGGTGCGCACCTGTCCCAGGAGACCCTGGAAGGGCTTCCAGAGGCCGTCCTGAAGGCTGCCCAGGACTTCCATGACCCGCTGCTCGAGCGACTTGGGCTGGGTACGGACCTCCACCGGCGGTGGGGGCAGCAGCTGCTTGAGGGCTTCCCGGTAGGCGCCCAGCAGGTCGAAAAGGGTGGCACGGATGGGCTCTTCCTCGACGCGCTTGTGATCGTCCAGATCGATGCCGGGCGCGAAGGCGATCTTCTGCCATTCGGATTCCCGGCTGGAAAGCACCTGGGCCGCCGCTTTCACTTGCTGGTAGTCAAGCAGGCGCTGCACCAGGGCCTCCCGCGGGTCCTCCTCGCCGCAGACCTGGGGTGGTCTGGGCAGCATGAGCCGGGACTTGATCTGCAGAAGCTGGGCGGCCATGGCCACGAACTCCGCGGCGATCTCCAGGTTCAGTTCCTCCATGAGCTTCAGGTAGTCCATGTACTGCCGGGTGACTTCGGCCATGGGCAGGTTCAGGAGGTCCAGCTTCTGCTCGTGGATGAGGTGTAGCAGCAGGTCCAGGGGCCCCTCGAAGGTCGTGAGGTGCAACGCCAGGCCCCGGAACTTCGTCTCGAATCCCCTGGGGGCCTCGAAGGTCCGGGAAACCTCCGGCACCACCACTTCAGCCACTGAATCGGGAACTTCCTGGGGGGTGTCGGACATGGCTCCATTCTAACCGGGCCATGTGCCCGGACATCGCCACTGAAAAAGCATTTTGAACCACCGATAAACACCGAGTAACACTGCAAAAGCAAAGTGATCTATTCATGCAGTTATCGGAGTTTATCGGTGGCTATTGGTTTTTCACTGTTGCCTTTGACTTTCGAATTGAATCCAATCGGAGGCCATTGGGACACAATGGTAGGCCATGGCCCGTCCCCCTGTCCTCCCCGGCCCCCGACCAGATTGGCTGAAGATTCGCGTCCCGGCGCCGGAGGTGGTTGCCGAAGTGGAGGGGCTCATCCGGGATAAGAACCTGGTGACAGTGTGCGAGGAGGCCCGCTGCCCGAACCTCCACGAGTGCTGGGGCATTCACCGCACGGCCACCTTCATGCTGATGGGTGATGTCTGCACCCGGCACTGCGGGTTCTGCAATGTGGGCAAGGGCCGCCCCGGGGACCTCGACCCGCAGGAACCCCAGCGGGTGGCCGAAGCCGTGGCCCAGCTGGGATTGAAATTCGCCGTGGTGACTTCAGTCAATCGGGACGACCTGGAGGATGGTGGGTCCGCCCACGTCGCGGCGGCCATCCGCTGGATCCGCAGCCTTTCGCCCGGCAGCGGTGTCGAAGTGCTCATTCCCGATTTCCAGGGTAGCGAAGCAGCCCTGCTCACCGTTCTCGAGGCCGGCCCGGACGTGCTCAACCACAACGTGGAGACTGTGCCTCACCTGTACCGGCGGGTACGACCGGACGCCGACTACGGGCAAAGCCTTGAAGTGCTCCATCGGTCTGCCCAATGGCGGGACCGCCATGCACCGGGGATGCGCGTGAAAAGCGGCATCATGGTGGGCCTCGGCGAGTTGCCAGAGCAAGTGTTGGAGCTCATGGCCGACTGGCGGCGAAGCGGCGTGGATATCGCAACCATCGGGCAGTATCTTCCACCCTCGGCAGTCCACCTGCCGCTGCAGCGCTACGTGGAGCCGGCGGAATTCGACATGTATGCCCGCAGGGGCCTGGAAATGGGCTTCCAGCGGGTGGAGTCCGCCCCGCTCGTCCGGTCCAGCTACCACGCAGGAGCAGGCTTCGGGGACTGAGCGCCCCCGAAGCCTGCCAATGTCAGTCCACTAGACCTGGGCGTGCACGTTCATGCTGAGAAACTGCTGTTCGAAGGTCTTCCAGTCCAGTGAACCGGTGCTATCCAGTCCATTCGAGCCTCGAAGTCGAGCGATTTCCTCCTGGTACCAGTCGATCACCGGCTTACCGATCTTCAGAGAGGACAACTCGGTGGCGAGGTCGCTGGGAGTCATCAGGCAGACCCACCCGCGGTCGTAGGGGCTGTGAATCATTTCGCCAGGATCGCCCTTGAGCCCGGCATTGTCGTGCTCAATGCGACCCGAAAGGGGCGCGGCCACCTGGACGGTGCCCGAAAGCCCCTTCAAGGTGAAGAGCGTGTCGCCCTGGCGGAAGGTCTTGCCCCGCTCCGGAAGGATCACTTCTTTCACGGATCCCAGCGCCTTGCGCATGAAGTCGTCGATGCCGATGCGCACCTGTCCTTCGGGTTCGATGCGCACCCAGGCGTGGCCGCTGGAGAGGAAGGCGCCGCCCGGCACACTGTATTCGGAGGCAGGAACCACCTCGGCCATTTCGGGGCTCACGACCCGGACAGTGGGCCGCTGGGCCGCCTGGATCCGCGCCTCACGCTTGATGAGCAGCTTCTTGGCGAACTCGCCCAGCTCGTCGGCGGTGAACGGCTTCTGGACGTACTCGCAGGCGCCCTGCTGAAGGGTCTGGACGGCGGTCTCGATGCTGCCATAACCGGTGATGACAACCACATCCACATCAGGTCGCAGGTGCTTCACCGCCTTCACGACTTCCACCCCGTCCATGTCCGGCATTTTGAGGTCAGTGAAGACGAAATCGTAGTCGCGGCGCTGGATCAGTCCCAGGGCCTCGGGGCCATGCTCCACGGTGTCCACGCTGAAGCCCTCCAGCACGAGGATCCGGCGGAAGGAATCCAGCACCACGGACTCGTCATCCACGGCAAGGATGCGGGCCTTGGGATTGGGAACCTCGACCCGCTTGAGACTCTTCGCCTCGTGCGTGAAATCCAGGCGAATGGAGGTATTCAGCACGGCCTCTCGGGCCTGGCGTTCGCGCGCCTCGTGCATCCGGCGGAGGCTCGAACGCACCAGGAAATCGATGCCGACGAAGGCCACGAACATGATGATGATCAAAAGGGCGGTCATGGGAACCTCCTAGGTGAGTGTGGAAAGAGTGGGCGTGCCACTATCTGGGATGGCGGACGTCGGCAGACGAAGAGTGAAGCAGGTGCCCTGGCCGGGCTCGCTCGTGGCTTCCAGCGATCCACCATGGGCTTCGACGATGCCCCAGCTGACCGCAAGTCCAAGCCCAGTGCCATGGTTACCTTTGGTAGTGAAGAAAGGCTCGAAGATCCGTGGCAGGTCTTCTGCGGGGATGCCCTTCCCATTGTCCTCCAGCCGGAGTTCGATGGTGGACTCCGGTGCAGGGCTGGTGTGGGCCCGGATGGTGCCGCCCCCGGTTCCGATGGCATCCGCGGCGTTGAGCAGCAGATTGACCACCACCTGCTGAATCTGGTTTCCATCGAGATTGGCGGAAGGGAGTTCCGGGGCCAGGTCCAGCGAGAGCACGACCTTCTGCATGGACAGCTGGGTCATCACCACTGAAACAGACCGGCGCACCACATCGTTGAGATCGGTGGGCTGCCGAGCCGGAGCGGTGGGCCGAGCGAAGTCCAGGAGGCCTCGGATGATGCCGCGGCAGCGGACGGTCTCCCGCACGATGACATCGAGATCCTCGCAGGCGGAGGGGTCCTCACCCATCCGCTTCCGAAGCAGCGATGCGTAGCTCAGTACCCCTGTGAGTGGGTTGTTGATCTCATGGGCGATCCCTGCCGCCAGTCGTCCCACCGAAGCGAGCTTGTCCGACTGGGCCAGCTGCTTTTGGGTGTCGGCCAGGTTGTGGATCATGCTGTTGAAGGCCTTCGCCAGTTCTCCCAGTTCGTGCCGTCCAATGAAGGGAATGGTCACGTTCAGGTCGCCGGCACTGACCCGCCGCGTGCCTTCCACCAGTGCGGCCACCGGGCGGGACACCAGGCGGCGGTTGAGCCACCAGAGCATGAGGCTGCCCCCCAGGATGGCCAGGATGGCGGAGACCATGATCACCCTGCGGCTGTGAGCGATTTCCAGGTCCACTTCCGCCAGGGACACATTCACATCCAGGACCCCCAGCAGGCTCTGCTTGGCGCTGTGGGCATGGCAGGCAGCCGTAGAGCAGGTGGGCTCGTTCGGGATCGGGTTGATGACACCCAGGATCCGGGTGCCATCGGGGGCCTTGAAGGTCCTGGCACGGGCCTGGATTTCCAGCTTGTCGAGGGGGCGGCCTTCCGCGTGGCAGGCATAGCAGGCCTCGCCCTTGGGATCGAGGCTGGTGCCGATCTCCTCGCTGGTGGAGGAGAACATGATCCGCCCCTCCTTGTTGAACACCCGGACCTTGCGGATGCCCTGGTCCTGCAGTCCGCCCACCGCGCGGATCTGGCGGTGGAGGTTGTCCCGTCGGTTCTCGAGCATGTCGAAGTGGGTGGCGCTCTTGATCGTCTCGCTCAGCTGGTCGGCGCTACGCGTCCGCTCTGCCATCAGCTGGGCAGTCTGCGACTTCAGGATGGTGAACGCCATGCCGCCGATGACCGTCGCCGTGGCAAGGCCGGCGCCGATGATCAGACGTGTGCCAATGCGTGTTCGCATGGCTCAGGCTCCTTTGTCCATCTCCAGGGATTTGGCGCCCTCGCCTTCCGGGAAGATGGGGAAGATGCGCACCGCGAAGGCGAACACCGCCATGCCGGTGGCGACCAGGCCCACCGAGACGATGATCTCCATGAAGGAAGGCATGTAGCGGGTCCCGCTGGCCGCCTCCATACCCGTGATGCTGATGTTCAGCCGGTTCATCACGAAGCCAAGCACCGCCATGAAGGCGCTGCCCACCAGCCAGTCGGGGTTGGTCCGCAGCTTCCGGAAGGACATCAGCGCCACGGGGAGGATCACCCCCAGCGTGATCTCGAGGAGGAACATCTTCCCCTCGTACCCGAATTCGAGAATGCTCCCGAAGGCGTGGTTCCGACGGATGGCCTGGAGGCGCATGAGCCCATAGATGCCAAGGGCGACCACCATGCCACGGGCGAGGGGTTCCAGCAGGTCCATCTCCAGGTGGCGGTGGAAGGCCCGGCCACTTAGATAGGACTCAAGGATCACCATGCCGATGCCCGCACCGATGGCCGAGATGTAGAAATGGAGGGGCAGCATGGGGGAGTACCAGAGCGCATGGAGCTTGCTAGGAACGATCAGGTACAAGGACCCCAGCGAGGACTGGTGGAGGGTCGAGAGGATCACCCCCAGGATGACCAATGGAGTGATGAGCCGGTGGATGATCCTGGCCGGAGTATGGAAACCAAAGTATTCGAAGACCACCGGGGAGAACTCCAGCGCCAGGACCGAGGTGTAGAGCATCACGCACCAGGCCACCTCGAACATGACGGAGTGGGGATTCCAGTAGACGATGGCGTGCCAGATGCGCCAGGGCTGGCCCAGATCCAGCAGCAGCGCCACGATGACGAAGGCGTAGCCGAGGAAGCCGGTGAGGATGGTAGGCCGGACGATGGGCTCGAATTTCTTCAGGTTGAAGAGGTGGACGACGGCCGTGAGAGTGAAGGCGCCGGCCGCCAGGCCCACTCCGCAGAGCAGATCAAAGCCGATCCAGAGGCCCCAGGGGAACTTGTCGCTCAGATTCGTGACGGCGCCAAGGCCCTTGGTGAACCGGATCACGGTCACGGTGCAGAAGGCGAGGAAGAGGACTGCAGCAATCGCGGACCAGAAGCCCGGACGGAACCGCTTAGGGGTCATTGTCATGGCGGTGTTCATCACCGATCCTCCCGTCCATTGTCGTGATTGCCTGCTTTGGCCACCTGCTCGCGCCGGGCCGTGATCCAGTGGACTCCGTATAGGAAGACGCCCCAGACCCCGATGAAATCCGGGATGTTGGAAAGCACCTGCCAGGTGCGCATGGCCGGAGGATCGGCCGGAAGGTTCGACTTCAGCCCCAGCTTGTCCATGGGCACGCTAGAAATCAGCATGACCGAAGTGCCGCCGGCCTCGCTCAATCCGTAGATGTGGTTCACATAGGCGCCCGGCTTCGAGCGAAGGCGCGTGCGGGCTTCCCAGATGAGGTCCTCCTTCTTCCCGAAGGTGGTGGCTTCAGCAGGGCAGGCTTCGGCGCAGGCGGTCTGCTTGCCCTCCTTCAGGCGACCCGCGCACATGATGCACTTGCCGACCACGGGAACCGCTTTATCCCACTGGTACTTGGGGACCTCGAAGGGACAGGCCATCATGCAGTAGCGGCAGCCCATGCAGCGTTCGGCATCGTAGACGACGGGGCCATCGGCGGTCTTCGTCAGGGCGGCCACGGGGCAGACTGAGGCGCAGGTGGGAACTTCGCAGTGCATGCACATGCGCCGGACGTTGAGGCCTTCCTTTGGCTGGACCGTGGTCCAGGTGTAGGCCGTCAACACCTCCTCTACCTTTCCAGGTAGCTTGTTCTGCTCCTTGCATGCAGAGCTGCAGGCGCCACATCCAATGCAGCGCGTCGTGTCAACGAGAAGGCCCATGCTCATGGGTGCACCCGCCCTATCAATCGCCCCTGGGAGGGATTCCCGGGAGGTTCGGCTGAAGCATGCGCCCCACATTTAGTATAGTCAACCCCTTGGTAGCAAATAAAACCGATATAGATATCATGATTAATACAAACCCCTTACAGGTGGGCATTTTTGTTGATGCCAAAGGGGATTAATTTCTTCTTTCTGACCCCCTCGAGGTCGGCAATAATCCTGCAACTGTATCTTTCAGACAGTGGACCCAGGGGGCATGAAAAAACCGTCGAAGTCGCGACCAAGTGGGTCGCGCAGCAGGCTCCAGTGGAGCCTGCGAAGCGGGGCCCCACTGGGAGCGAGTCACCTCCGTGCAGCCGGAAATTCGTGACTTCTGCCCATTGTTTCGACTGGATCGCCCTGGTCCTGCAGAGCGGGCCCCCCCCCGGGGAGCGAGTCACCTCTGTGGAGGCAGAAATTCGTGATTTCTGCCCATTGTTTCGACTGGATCGCCCTGGCCCTGCGAAGCGAGGCCCCACTGGGAGCGAGTCACCTCCGTGCAGCCGGAAATTCGTGACTTCTGCCCATTGTTTCGACTGGATCGCCCTGGCCCTGCGAAGCGGGGCCCCACTGGGAGCGAGTCACCTCCGTGCAGCCGGAATTTCGTGATTTCTGCCCATTGTTTCGACTGGATCGCCCTGGCCCTGCGAAGCGGGGCCCCACTGGGAGCGAGTCACCTCCGTGCAGCCGGAAATTCGTGATTTCTGCCCATTGGTTTGACTGGATCGCCCCGGCCCTGCGAAGCGGGGGTTCTGCGGGGGGACGGCCATGCACCCCACCTGGATGGCCACCCACAAGAAGGCCCCACTCGCGCGGGGCCTTCTTGGACAACAGATTAAGGGCTGACTAGTACATGTCTTCCATGCCGCCCATGCCGGGGCCACCGCCAGGAGCGGGGGACTTGGGCTCAGGGATCTCAGTGATGATCGCCTCGGTGGTGAGCATCATGGAGGCCACGGAAGCCGCGTTCCGAAGGGCGGACTTGACCACTTTGGCAGGATCGACCACTCCGAAAGCCACCATGTCGCCATAGGCGTCCGTGGCCGCGTTGTAGCCGTAGTTGCCCTTGCCCTCGCGAACCGCATTGACGACCACGGAACCTTCCACACCGGCGTTGGTGGCGATCTGGCGGAGGGGCTCCTGCAGGGACTTGCGGATGATTTCCACACCCGTGGCCTGGTCGCCGGTGACCTTCAGGTCAGCGAGCTTGGTCAGAGCACGAAGCAGGGCCACGCCGCCGCCAGCCACGATGCCATCCTCGACGGCTGCCTTGGTGGCGTGCATGGCGTCTTCCACGCGAGCCTTCTTCTCCTTCATTTCGGTCTCGGAAGCCGCGCCCACCTTGATGACGGCGACGCCACCCACGAGCTTGGCCAGGCGCTCCTGGAGCTTCTCCTTGTCGTAGTCGCTGGTGGAGGTCTCCACCTGGGCACGGATCTGCTTCACGCGGCCCTGGATGGCCTCGGTGCTGCCGGCGCCCTCGACGATGGTGGTGTTCTCCTTGTCGATGACGATCTTCTTGGCGCTGCCGAGATCAGCCAGCGTGAGGTTCTCGAGCTTGAGGCCCAGGTCCTCGCTGATGGCCTTGCCGCCGGTCAGGGTGGCGATGTCCTCGAGCATGGCCTTGCGTCGGTCGCCGAAGCCGGGAGCCTTCACAGCCGCCACGTTCAGGGTGCCGCGGATCTTGTTCACCACCAGGGTGGCCAGCGCTTCGCCATCCACGTCTTCGGCGATGATCAGCAGGGGGCGGCGGCTGTTGACAACCTGCTCCAGCAGGGGCAGGAGGTCGCGCATGTTGGAGACCTTCTTCTCGTAGGCGAGAATGTAGGGATTCTCCAGCTCGACCTTCATCTGGTCGGGGTTGGTCACGAAGTAGGGGCTGAGGTAGCCACGATCGAACTGCATGCCCTCGACCACGGACAGCTCGGTATCACGGCCCTTGGCTTCCTCGACGGTGATGACGCCATCCTTGCCGACCTTGCCCATGGCCTCGGCGATGATGCGGCCGATCTCTTCGTCGCCGTTGGCGGAGATGGTGCCGACCTGGGCGATGGCGTTGCC
>CAISFO010000051.1 GCA_903884655.1 uncultured Holophagaceae bacterium
CCCTTGAAGAGGGCGTGCTCCTTGAAGTAGCCGTAGGTGCCGCTGGCGCTGTTGCGGCCGTAGATGCTGATGGCGCGGCCGGCGAACTCACCGGTAAGGCCCGCGTCGCCCCAGGTCTTGATGTCCTTGGCGTAGCCACCCTTGCGGCCCTTGGAGAAGATCGCATCGATCTGCTGCATGCTCAGGGACTTGATGGGGTTGCTCTTGTTCACAAACACGGCCAGGGTGTCGATGGCCACGGCCACCTTGGTGGGCTTGTAGCCGAACTTCTTCTCGAACTTGTCGCTCTCCTCGGATTTCATCTCCCGGCTCATGGGTCCCAGCTGGCTGGTGCTCTCGATGAGGGCCGGGGGGGCGGTGGTGGAGCCCTTGCCTTCCACCTGGATCTTCACGTTGGGATACTTCTTGTTGAAGCCCTCGACCCAGTAGGCCATGAGGTTGTTCAGCGTGTCGGACCCGATGGAGTTCAGGTTGCCGCTGATGCCTGAGACTTTCTTGTAGGTGGAGACCTTGGGGTCCACCTTGACGGTTTGCGCCAGTGCCGACATGCCTACCAGGGCGGCCAGAACGGTCTGGGCCAAGCTGCGGATCCTCATGGATGCCTCCTTCATGCCTCTGATGCTGAATCCTGGAGGTGAAGGGCCTTGTAACGCCGTGTGACATCCCTGTAACTTGCCTACCCTTCCGGCTTGCCCTCCGGGAAATAAGTGGGTTTAATGCTTGAAGATCCTGCGGGTCGATTGAGGCATCGCCTCTTCCCGAGGGTCGCGACCATCCTGCTTTTTCTCCGGGTGGCCGAAGTCAGGGCAGGGCCCCCTTCGGTTTCCCCATCCACCATCTCCAATCCATACACCATTCCCAGGGCCGCTGAGCCTGCCGGGCGTAAGCCGCAGCCAGACCCCCGGGCCCCAACAGGAGCCTCTTTGAGCGCCAAGAAAACCATGCTGATCAACGCCACGGATCCGGAAGAAATCCGGGTGGCCACCCTGATCGACGGTGTGCTGTTCGACTTCGATGTCGAATTCCTGCACAACGAGAAGATCAAGGGCAACCTCTACAAGGCTCGGGTCGTGCGGGTGGATACCAGCCTGCAGGCGGCCTTTGTCCACTTCGGCGGCCAGAAGAACGGCTTCCTGCCGCTGGGCGAGCTGCCCCGGGCCATGAGCGGCGACGGCCGCCGGGCTCGCATCCAGGATGTCCTGCAGCGGGATCAGGAGATTCTCGTCCAGGCCGTGCGTGAAGAGCTGGGTGGCAAGGGCGCCATGATGACCGGCCAGGTGAGCCTGGCGGGCCGCTACCTGGTGATCACGCCGGGCAACCCGGTCAATGGCATCAGCCGGAAGATCGAGGCCACCGAGGAGCGCCGCCACTTCAAGCAGCTCATCGACACTCTGGACATCCCCGAAGACATTGGCGTGATCGTGCGCACCGCCAGCCTGGGGGTCACCAAGGAGGACTTCCAGCGCGACCTGGAATACCTGCTGGACACCTACAAGGAAGTGCTGAACCGCTACAAGCATCGCCACGGGGTCGGCCTGGTGTGGCAGGAGGACGATGTGGTCACCCGCACCCTCCGGGACACCTTCAGTGCCGATGTGGAGGAAGTCCAGATCGATGACGAGGACACCTTCCACGCCGCGCAGTCCTTCTTCAAGCGCACCATGCCCCAGCACCTGGACGTGCTGAAGCACTACAGCGGCAAGAAACCCCTGTTCTCCCGCCACCAGCTGGAAGAGCAGATCGACCGGATCTACGGGCGCAAAGTGGGCCTGCCCAGCGGCGGGGCCCTGGTGCTGGATCAGACCGAGGCCCTGGTGGCCATCGACGTGAACAGTGGCAAGACCTCCGGCGACGGCGTGGAGGACATGGCCCACAAGACCAACATGGAGGCCGCGGAGGAAGTGGCGCGGCAGCTGCGCCTCCGCGACCTGGCGGGCCTCATCGCCATTGATTTCATCGACATGAAGCGCGAATCCCACATTCGCGCCGTGCAGGACCGCCTGGTGGACTGCCTCAAGGCCGACAAGGCCCGCATGGAGGTAGGGAAGATCAACCGCTTTGGGGTGCTGGTCATGACCCGCCAGCGCATCCGGCCCAGCCTCCAGCACGTGAACCATGAGAACTGCCCCACCTGCGCGGGCACCGGCAAGGTGAAGACCATCGAAGCCATGGCGCTTTCGGTGGTGCGCAAGCTGCATGGCCTCCTGGCCAAGGGCGGCATCGGCGAGATCCGCGTGAAGCTGGCACCGGCCATTGCTGCCGCGGTACTCAACGAGAAGCGTGGCGACCTGCTCCGTATGGAGGAGGAGAGCGACGCGAAAATCCTCATCCAGGCCGACTGGTCCATGAGCTATGGCGAGATGGCCGCGGAGATCGAGCGGGCCGAGGAGGTCCCGGTCGAAAAGCCCGCGCCCAAGCCCTTCCGCGAGAAGGGCGCACCCGAGGAAGAAACGGTTGTATTGGGTGGGGACAGCCCCATCTCCTTCGAGAAGGCCCTGGGCCTGCATGGCGAAGGTCCCAAGGAGGCCAAGAAGGAGGCCTTCAAATACGATCGGCGCGACCTGCAGCGGGCGGCCCTGGATGAGCGGGAACGCCTGCGGGCCCTCTTCGAAAGCGCCAAGCCCGAAGATGACGAGGCCGAGGATGCCGCCGAGGAATCCGGCGATGAGCCCAAGGGCGATGGCGCCAAGCGCAAGCGCCGCCGCCGGCGACGCAAGGGCGGTGCTGACAAAGTCGGGGAGGCCACAACCCAGGTTCTTTCCTCCGACGAAGACCGCCTGCCTGAAGCCAGGGTGGAAGCCATGCCTGAGCCGCCCCAGGCCACTCCGGATCTGGTCGCCAGCCTGCTGACCCCCAGCCCACGGCGCCGGATCGGGTCACCGGCGGCCCCCGCCGTTGCCATCGAGCCACCCAAGCCGAAACGCACCCCCCGCGCCAAGGTGGCCACCACACCGGAACCCGCTCCGGTGGCCCCCGCCCCGGCTCCTGAGCCCGCGGCCGCTGAGCCCATGAAGAAGAAGGCTGCTCCCAAGGCCAAGGCCGCCAAGGCCCCCGCCACGAAGGTGAAGGCCGCCAAGACCATCGAGGAGACCCCCAAGCCCAAGAAGGCTCGGGCGAAAAAGGCCATCCTCGAGTAGGGCCGGATGTCGCTTTATTGGCTGGCGCCCCTCGCCTCCCTGGCCACCCTCCTGGGAGGCTGGGGCGTGGTGCGCTTCCTCCAGGGCCGGGCGCAGTTCATGCGCCTGCTCTCGGGCGTGGCCGCCGGCTACCTGCTGTCGGTCACCCTGGTTCGCATCATCCCTGAATGCCTGGAGGCGAAAGGCGGGGAGGGCAATGCCCTCTGGGTGCTGGCCGGCTACCTGCTGGTGCACGTCATGGAACATGGCATCACGCTTCACTTTCACTATGGCGAGGAGACGCATACCGATGGGTCACCCCTCAGCGGGGTCCTGGCCCTTGTGGGCCTCTCCCTGCACAGCCTCATGGATGGCGTCGCCATCGCCGCGGCTCTGGCCACTCACAGCAACCTGGGGCCGCTGGTGGTCCTGGGGATCCTGTTCCATCGCATTCCGGAGGGCGGGACCATCGCCTCGATCTTCCTGGTCCGGGGGTTCGGCAACCGTGGCGCCCTCCTGGCGGCAGGCACCCTGGCACTGGCAGCCCTGGTCGGTTCGGCCGGTCAGGCCCTGCTGAACCTGCCGACGGGACCGATGCTTGGCCTTACCGCAGGTCTGGCGCTCTATGTGGCGAGCTCGGATCTGCTGCCCGAGGTGCAAAAGGTGTCGGGTCTCCGCAGCACCCTCGCCCTGCTATCAGGCGTCGGGATCTTCCTTGTCAGCGCGCGGCTGCTGCCGCACCACCACTGAGCCCCCCATGGGACTCGGACGGTCCTTGCGTGGCGGCTGGTTGCTGAGTTTTCTCGCCTCCCTTCTGGCGGCCCAGGACCTGCCCGTAGCTCCGGTTCTGCAGCCGCTGGACGCTCCGACCCCGGCCGAGCTGCTGCCGCTCCGCCCCTACCGGCTTGAGCATGGGCCTGGCAACTCCAGGGTGCCGTTCGACTGGCGAGGCGAACTCCAGGAGAAGGCCGAGGTCTGGCAGCTCGAGCACGGCTCCATCCAGGCTGAAGGTCTGCTGCTCCTGGCGGACCACATCGAGTACCGGATTCCGGATGGGCACCTGACCGCGGAGGGACACGTCCGCCTGGAAGGTCCCGACCTGCGACTGCGCAGCGAGCGACTCGATATGAACTGGGAATTGCGCTCTGGCGAGGCCTGGGCCCTCCAGATGGACCTGCCGCCCACCTGGACCCTCAAGTCCAGCCATGTCGCCTTCACGACCCTGCGGACCTGGGCCTTCGCGGAAGTGGACCTGAGTCCCTGCCCCGAAGACAGGCCGGGCTGGAAGGCCAAGCTCTCCAGCCTCCAGGTGGATCTCGATGGGTTTGCCACCCTCTGGAACGCTCGGATCCAGTTGAGCTCAGTGCCGATCTTCTACCTGCCCTATGCCCTGTACCCCGCCCAGGCGGAGCGCACGTCTGGGCTGCTCGCCCCGCAGTTGGGCCTGTCCAGCACCCTTGGTGCCACCGCAGGCATCTCCTACTACCAGGTGTTCGGGAACTCGGCGGATGCGACCCTCTCCCCGGAGTATTTCAGCAAAGAGGGAACGCTGTGGGGTGGGGAGGCCCGCTGGCACCCGGACCTCACCCACCAGGGCAGCCTGTCGGGGATGACCATCCATTCGCAGAGCCTGGGCACGGAGCGCTACCAGTTCGCCCTGAAGGAAGTCTGGCAGCGCGAGGATGGCTGGCAGCTGACGGCGGATGTGAACCAGGCCTCGGACAACCTGGTTCAGTCTGACTACGGTCGGGGGCTCGGTGGCCTGGGGGCCGCCAACTTCGATTCGGCCCTCTATCTGGGGAAGAGCTTCACGTTCGGCAGCCTCAGCCTGAATGCGACCGAGCAGCGCAGCTTCTTCTCCACAGCGGTCCAGGGGGATCCCTTCTACAGCCCTGAGTTCCCCGCCTCCCTCCGGCGCCAGACCCTGCCCCAGGCCGAGTTCCGGTTCTTTCCCGTGCCGGTGGCGGGACCGCTCTACCTGGATGGTGGGCTTCGCACAGGCCGCTTCGCCTACATCATCGAGGGCAGCACGACGACGCCGAACCAGAGCTTCTCCTGGAACCGCCAGGATGCCAACGCCCGGCTCCATGGACGCCTGGGGCAGTGGGGC
The DNA here is from genome assembly GCA_903884655.1 of uncultured Holophagaceae bacterium. GTDB lineage: Bacteria > Acidobacteriota > Holophagae > Holophagales > Holophagaceae > Geothrix. The sequence goes on from CAISFO010000051.1 coordinate 5,227, forward strand.
CCCTTCCGGGCCGATTTCGAGATGATGGGGCGAGCCAGTCACTACAGCTCCACCCTGTCCTCACCGGTGTTCGACGCGAATGGCGGCGTCAACGGGACCGTGATCGACCCGGCCACCAGCCCATTCGAGGTGGATGGGGCATCGGCCAATCGGTATGTGATTTCCAGCCACCTTCGTCTCTCGGGCCCCCAGGTGGGTCGCAGCTACCAGGACGTATCCATCCTGGGCTACCACGGCGAACTCAAGCATGTGCTCGAACCCTATTTCGGATTTACCGAAACCAGCAACTACGGCGAGGCGGGCAGCATTCCCCGGTTTGATGTGGCGGACTACCTGCCTGGCGTGAATGACAGCGCTTCGGGGGAACGCAGTTTCGAGCTGGGCCTCAAGCAGCACATCCTGGGGCGGACCGCCTCCGGTGGCGGATTCGCCGACCTGTTGCGGCTGCGGGTCGCGACCCGGTTCCACCTGACGCCCGTCATTCTCAGCGACGGTACCTACAAGAAGGGCTGGTCCTCTCTGGATTCGGATCTGGATGTGGAGCCGGACGACCGCTGGCGGTTGAGCCTCCACAGCTCCTCTGACATCACGGCAGGTGGCTCCGACAATGCCCTGAGCCTGGATGTGAAGGCCCGCGATGGCGGGAGGTTCAACCTGGCCTACTTCTCCACGGGCATCAACCAGTTCCTGGTCCGACAGCAGGGACTCCAGTTTGGTGGTGTCCAGCGCGTCTGGGACGACCGCGTCCGCTTCGAATTCAGCGCCAACTACGATTTCAGGAACCATGGCTTTGCCTCCAGCACCGTGGCCCTGGCCTTCATGCAGGCCTGTGTGGCCTACGTGTTGAAATACACCCACGTGGCCCTGAATACCACGTTGGTGGCGGGAAGCCATGAGGACCGAGTGGATCTCACCCTGACGCTGCGCGGGCTGGGAGACCTCTTCAGCTTCCGGCGGTGACGGCGCGGGGCGGGTACTCGCCTTCGTTGGCCACCACCACCCGGTTCCGTCCGAGGCCCTTGGCCTGGTAGAGCGCCTTGTCCACCTGGGACATCAGCTCAGGCAGGGTGGCGGCCCCCGGTCCCCCCACACCGAAGCTCATGGTGGGAAAGATGGTCTGACCAGTGGAGAGCAGGATCGGGTCTTCATCGATGCGCCGGCGCAGCTTGTTGGCCACCTCGGATCCTGCCTTGAGGCTGGTTTCCGTCAGGAGCACGGCAAACTCTTCGCCACCAATGCGGAAGGCTAGATCGGATTTGCGAAGCGCCGAGCGGATGCGCTCCGCCATCTGGCGAAGGACTTCATCCCCCACGGGGTGGCCGAAGCGGTCATTGATGAGCTTGAAGTGGTCCACATCACCGAGGACGAGGACGAAGGCGCGACGGTGCCGTTCCCATTGGCGCACGGCATGGTCCAGGTTCTGGTCGAAGGCCCGGCGGTTGAGCAACTCGGTGAGCGGGTCCGTCAGCACTTCATTGCGCAGGGCGGCCGCCTCGATTTCCAGCATGCTCCTGCGCTCCCGCAGGTCATGGATCGCGGATTCATACTCCGTCTGGATTCGACGGGCATGCATCCACTCGATGGCGCGTTTGCTGGCATGGAGCAGACGGGGTCCCGAAAGAGGCAGTGGCACCCAATCGGAGATGCCCGCCAGCAGCAGCTTTCGCTGGGCCGCCTCGTCTTTGACCATGCCCACGAGGATGGTATAGGGCAGCAGGTTCTTCTCCCTCAGCTGGGAGAGCATCGCCAGTGCCCCTTCGACCCCTCCGCTGGACAGCCCCAGCAGGAGTACGGGGGCCTTGAGCACGCGCTGGGCTTCCACCGCATTCCGGGCCGGAGGCGAGTGGACTTCCATGGCGTAGTGGTGAAGCATGTCCCGGGCTCGCATGGCGAGATCAGGGTGAAGCCCGATGGCCAGGACCGGGACGCGCTGGCCTTCCTCCCGGGAGACGTTGCCGGCCAGCACGGGACCGAGGTGGTTGAGCAGCTGCTGGATGGTGTTGCCGGCGAGGATGACGCCATCCGCCTCGGCTTCCTTCAGCGACCGCAGATCCGACTCGACCGGGGCATGGTCCAGGATCAGGAAGATCGGAAGGTTCCGGAACAGAATCCGCGCTTCCCCTCGGAGCAGGCGGCATAGTCGGTAGCCATCCATGGGATCGCCGCCGGCATCCACAAGGAGCACCTGGGCCTGGCCCCAGGCGTCCTGGGCCAGGGCTTCCAGCGGGTCGCGGGCATGGGTGATGCGATGGCCCGCGCCCTCGAACGCCATCTTCAGGCGCTCGACCAGGTCATCATGGCGGGTGATCACGAGGAGGTTCATGGGGACCGGAGCAAGAGCCCACCATGGTAATCCAAAAGGTCTATACCTAAGGAAAATATCGGCGTGTGATGCGCCGGTGGAGGGCGCAGACCAGCTCGTAGGGGATGGTGCCAAGGGTCTGCGCGAGTCGTTCCACGCTGTGAGGGGCGTCCGGATCCGGACTGAACAGCGTCATCGGGTCTCCGGGGGAGACCGGGAAACCCAGGGGCAGGGCCACCGCCAGATAGTCCATGGAAACCCGTCCCACCACCGGGAAGGTGCGGCCAGCGAATCCCACGACGCCTCGGTTTCCCAGGTCCCGCCGGTAGCCGTCGGCGTAGCCGCAGGCCAGGGTGGCGATCTGCATGGGCTGCGGGGCCACAAAGGTCCGGCCATAGCCCACCGTGGTGCCCGAGGGGACGATCTTCACCCGGGCGACCTCGGCCACCAGGGCCAAGGCGGGCTCCAGGCCGATGGCACGGCCCTCGGGGATGGTGGTGAGGCCGAACAGGGCCAGTCCGGGTCGGAGGTGGGTGTCCGTTTCCAATAGCCCTCGAAAACAGGCATCGCTGTTGCCGTGATGGCTCTGGCCCGGGCGGATGCCTGCGTCGGCCAGCTGGGCAAGGCAGGTCTCGAAGATGCGACGCTGCCGGTGGGCGAAGCCCAGGTCGGGATCATCGGCCGTGGCGAAATGGCCCATGACCCCTTCGATCCATGGCGCAAGGCGGCGGAGCCCCGGCAGACACTCCCCCAGTTCCGAAGGGAGGAAGCCAAATCGGCCCATGCCGGTGTCCAGTTTCAGGTGCAGGCGTAGAGGATGGTCCGGCAGGGCCTGGGCGTACTCCGCCAGGTGCTCGGGGCCGACCATGGTGACCGTGAGGCCTTCCGCGCTGGCGACGGGCAGCGCCTCGGGACGGAGGCCGCCCAGCACGAGAATGGGGCACTCGATGCCTCCCTGGCGAAGCTCCAGACCTTCCTCCAGGCTGGAGACCGCCAGGCCGTGGGCTCCGGCAGAGGCCAGGGCCCGACCCACGGGAACGGACCCATGGCCGTAGGCATTGGCTTTGACCACGCCCCAGACGCCCCTTCCCCCCGAAGCAGTCTGGATGCGCTTCAGGTTCCGGGCGATGCGTCCCAGATCAACCTCGGCCCGGAGGGCCCGGCCTTCAGGGTGAGCCTTCAGGGGTTCCAGGTACTGTTCATTCACTCCGCGAGGCCCTTTTCCGTGAGCCAGCGCTCGGCGTCGATGGCCGCCATGCAGCCGCTGCCGGCGGCGGTGATGGCTTGGCGGTAGGTGTGGTCCTGCACATCACCACAGGCGAAGACGCCCTCGATCGGGGTGCGGCTGGAGCCCTTCTCCACCTGGAGGTACCCGGTCTCGTCCATGGGCAGCTGGCCTGTGAAGAGACCCGTGTTGGGCTGGTGGCCGATGGCCACGAACAGTCCCTCCACCGCCAGTTCGGAGATCGATCCATCCACCGTGTCCTGCAGCTTCAGGGCGCGGATCTTCTCGATCTTCTCGCCCATGGGGGTCTCGAGGGTGGTGGTGAGCACGTCCAGTACACCCTTGTTCCAGATGGGGTGGATCTTCTCGTTCTGCAGGGCCCGGTCCTGCATGGCCTTGGAGGCGCGGAGCTTGTCCCGGCGATGGATGAGGTGCACCTTGCTGGCGAACTTGGTGAGGAAGGTCGCCTCCTCCACCGCGGTGTCGCCGCCGCCCACCACGGCGATCTCCTTGCCGCGGAAGAAGAAGCCATCGCAGGTGGCACAGGCACTGACGCCGCCGCCGGAGCGGGAGAGCTGCTCGTCCTTGCCGATGCCCAGCCACTTGGCGGAGGCGCCGGTGGCGATGATCACGGCATCGGCGGTGTACTCGCCCTGATCGGTAGTGAGCTTGAAAGGTCGGGACTGGAGATCCGCCTTGAGCACGGTCTCGGCCTTGATGGTGGTGCCGAAGCGGAGCACCTGCTCCCGCATCTCATCCATCAGGGCGGGCCCGGCGATGCCGTTCCGGAAGCCCGGGAAGTTCTCCACTTCCGTGGTGATGGTGAGCTGCCCGCCGGGCTGGACGCCCTCGAACACCAGCGGCGCCAGGTTCGCCCTGGAGGTGTAGAGCGCCGCGGTGTAGCCCGCGGGGCCGGTACCGATCACGACGACTTTGTGGTGGCTCACAGAATCTCCTGGCAAGGAACGGGCGAAGCCCAACCATTGAGTCTAGCGTGTATGTCGGTTTCGCCGGTTCGGGTTAAACCGGGAGGAGCCTACCACCGAGGGAAATGCTTTTTAGCCACCGATGAACACCGAGAAAAGAATGAAAACGGCAGTAAGTCTTGAAGGCCGGCATAACCCTATGGTCAACCCGAATCTCGATTCCGTAACCCTCTGTCTTTATCAGCTTTTTATCGGAGTGTATCGGTGTTTATCGGTGGTGAAAAAGTCATAAGAACCGGTTGGTGGCCGTATCCCGGACTGGGCTGCAAATTCCTCGGCGACCTTTCGTATTTCTATGAATGAAATCCAGCCTTCAACTTCGACCCCTCGGTGGTTTCAGTGACGGACCAGCCCCCGCTCCCGGAGCAGGGCTTCCGCCGCTGGCACATCCCCAGGGATATCGACACCGAGGCTGAGATAGGGGGTATGGGCCACGCCGATGGGGATGCCCGCGGCCAGGGCCCGCAGTTGTTCCAGCATCTCCATGAGCTCCAGGGGATGGGGTGGCAGCTGGGTGAAGGCGCGAAGGGCATCGGGCCGGTAGGCGTAGAGCCCCAGGTGGCGCTTGAAGTGGGTCAGCTGCTCGGGTTTCAGCCAGGGTCTGAAATCCGGCTCGAAGATGGAGGAGTTCCGCAGGTAGGGGATGGGGCTGCGGCTGAAGTAGAGGGCCCGCTGGCGGTCATCTACCACCACCTTCACGGCATTGGGGTTGAACAGCTCGTCCACGTGGGCGAAGGGACAGGCGGCGGTGCCCATGGGCAGATCGGGCTGCTCGCGCATGAGGGCGACCACCGCCGCCACCGTCTCCGGGTGCATGGCGGGCTCGTCACCCTGGATGTTGAGTACGCAATCGAAGGACTCCCCCAGGGCCGCCAGGGCTGCTGCGGTGCGATCCGTGCCAGAGGGCAGGGCAGGATCGGTCATCACGGCTTCCCCGCCGAACCCACGGACGGCCGCGGCGATGCGTTCATCGTCCGTGGCCACCACCACCCGGTTCACGCCCTCGGCACGGCTGGCGGCCTCGAAGACCCACTGGATCATGGGCCTTCCGGCAATGGGCGCCAGGGGCTTCCCGGGGAAGCGGGAGGCCTGGAATCGGGAGGGGAGGACGGCGAGGGTGCGCATGGAGCCAGTGTAAATCAGGCGAAAGGCGGTGGGATCGACTCCAGATTCCAGACCCCACCCGCCCCTGCCGATGCCTCTGGGAGCGGGAGCCTGCACTTGGATCAATCCTTCGACGATGTCTGGGCGGAATGCGAGGACCTGTTCGCGCAGGCCCGCCAGACCCTCGCCTCGCTGAAAGAGCCGCAGCCGGCCCACCTGGTCCAGGCTTCGGTCAACGCCCTGTTCAGGACCACTCACACGCTCAAGGGCATGGCGGGAATGCTCGGATTTCTCAGCTTCAGCCGGGCGGCCCATCGCCTGGAGGACATTTTCGACCTCATTCGCAAGGGGCGGCTGGATGCCACGAACGCGCTGGTGGATACCCTCGAGGCTGGTGTCCTGACCTTGGAGTCGGGCATGGAGGAGTTGCGGCGGGGCAGGCCCGAGCCCGAGGACTACCTTCATTCCCTCCGGCGGGAGTTGGGGGAACTGGAAGCCCTGGCTCTGCCCGCGGAAGGCGAGAGCCAGGACCTGACGGCCATGCTGGATCTGCCCCAGGAGGTCATCAAGGCCCTGTCCGAGTACGAACGGACCCGCGTGACGGCCCTCCTTCTGAGCGGCATGCCGATCCATGGGGCCATGGTGTGCCTCGATTTCGCCACCTTTGATGAGCGCCTGCGCCTCCTGAGTCAGGCTCTGGGCGCACAGGGGGAGCTGATCTCCACCCTGCCCTGGGAAGCCCCTGAAGGGCGGGAAGGGATCGCCTTCCTCCTGATGACGGCCTGCCCGGTCTTGGCCCTGGATGGCTTGCCCCTACTGGAAGCCGAACTGTTCGGCACCGCTCTGCTGGCCGATCCCACCCGGATCCTGGCCGCCCTCAACTCCAGCAGATCCAATCAATCTGGCGAAGCTGCCGGCCCCGAGGCCAGTGTGCCGCCCCCCACCCTTCCCCTCCTGGAGAGCTCGCCATCGGCTCCCTCCGGAACGCCTCAGCCCCCACCGGCCCAGGAGGTCGAGATTCTTCGGCTCCCGGCCCATCGGCTGGAGGCCCTGGAAGCGCAGCTCATGGCCGTGGGACAGTTGCGGGACACGGCCAGCCTGCTCCTGCACAGGACCGGGAAGGCCGGCGGGGACCGTCCGCTGGCCCTCATGGCCCAGATGGAGGACGGTCTCCTGGAGGTACAAAAGGCGCTGCTGCAAATGCGGATGGTGAAGGTCGAGAGCCTGTTCTCCCGCATTGAACCCATCGTGAAAAGCCTGAGCAGGGATACAGGGAAACCCGTGAAGCTCACCTTCACCGGAGGCGATCTAGAGCTCGAACGCAGTCTCTTGGCCAGACTGACCGAGCCCTTCCTGCATCTGGTGAGGAATGCTGTGGATCACGGACTCGAACCGCCCGAGGAACGCATAGCCCTCGGCAAGAACGAAAGTGGCGCCATGCGCATTTCGGCCTCCCAGCGTGGGCGCAATCTGCGTTTCGACATCCGGGACGATGGCCGCGGCTTCAACCTGGAACGGATCGAGGCCAGGGGCATCGACCTGGGGCTGCTCAAGGCTGGACAACCCCATTCGCCAGAACGCCTGCATCGCCTGACTCTGGAGCCGGGCTTCTCCACCAAGGACCGTGCTTCGCAGCTTTCCGGACGGGGGGTGGGCATGGATGTCGTCCGGTCGGAAATCGAGGCTCTGGGCGGAGAAATCCACCTGTCCAGCGAGGCCAGGCGGGGCAGTCTGGTCCGGATGAGCATTCCCCTCAGCCGGGCGGTGGTCAGCTGCCTGAAAGTCCGCTGCGCCGGGCTGGACTTCGGGATTCCGCTTGGCAGCGTGATGCGGGTCCAGGCGGGGCCAGAGCTGCGCTTCGGCGGCGACCAGGTGAAGGTCCTTGGCATGTCCCTGCCTCTGGAATCCCTCCAGGCCTGCCTGGGGCTGCCTGAGCCCCAGGGCCAGCAGGCATTCGTGGTGCTGGGCCAGCAGGGGGCTGCGGCCCGGAGCGTGGCTGTGGCGCTGGGCGTGGACGAGATCCTGGGCCGGGGAGACCTGCTCCTGCGGAGCCTGCCGGAGCTGGCTCATGCTGCCGGCGTCATGGGTGGCAGCGCTCAGGAAGAGGGCGTGCTCTGGGTGCTGGATCCAGAGGCCATGCTGGGGCTGGCCATGGACTCGCTGATGCGGCGGGTGGCCCGTGTCTGAGCGTGGCTCCTGGCTTCATGTGAGGGCGGCGGGCATGAATCTGCTGCTGTCCACCCTGGATCTGCGCGAAGTGGTGGTGTCGGCCCCTGTGGCACCTCTGCCCGGACGCTCAAGAGGGATCCAGGGCGTGGTGTTCTACCAGGGGGAGTTCCTGCCGGTGCTGGCCTGGGAGGACCTGCCGGGCTGCGAGGGGACTCTGGGGGCAACCACGGCCATGGCTGTTCTGAGGCCCCGATTGGGACTGCCGGTTGAGCGTGTCATCGGCACCATCACACCGCCGCCGGAGGCATGGGGTGACGTGGACGAAAAGGACGACGCCGGAGCCTGGCTTGGGGGAGTATGCCGCGTGGCTGGTCTGGAGCTGCGACTGGTGGATCCGGATCGGCTCATTGCGCTGCTGCACCGCTACAGGGAGGATCGCTGAGGGTGACCTGGGGCCGTTTGTGCGATGATAGTGGTTTCGTACCGGAGGCCCCTTGAACCGTCGTCTTGCCGCCCCCGTTGGTATCACTGGCACCGGGGAATGTTTCCCTTCCAGGGTTGTCACCAACGATGATCTGTCCAAGATCATGGAGACCAACGACGAATGGATCCGAACTCGGACCGGTATCCGGGAGCGGCGCTGGGCTGAACCAGGCACGGGCGCCTCGCAGCTGGGAGCCCCGGCCCTCCAGATGGCCCTGGACAACCGGGGTATCAAGGCCTCCGAGCTGGATCTCATCGTCGTGGCGACGGTGACTCCTGACACCATGTTCCCTGCCACTTCCTGCCGGATCCAGGACATGGTGGGCGCCACCAATGCCTTCGGCTTCGACTTGAACGCAGCCTGCTCGGGCTTCCTCTTTGCCCTCAACGCCGCCGCGGGCATGGTCGCCGGCGGGGCGATCAACCGGGCTGCGGTGGTGGGTGTGGACATCATGTCGACCATCATCAACCTGGAGGACCGATCCACGTCGGTGCTCTTCGGGGACGGCGCCGGCGCCGTCATCGTGGAGCGGGTGGAGGAAGGCCTGGGCATCCTGGACTCCGAGCTCAAGGTGGATGGAACTGGGGCCTGTTTCCTCCACATGCCTGCTGGTGGCTCCTTGAAGCCGGCTTCGGCGGAAACCGTGGCGGCCAGGGAACACTACATCCATCAGTCCGGCAGCGAAGTATTCAAGAAGGCGGTGCGGGAGATGGCCGACAACAGCCGCCTCCTCATGGACCGTAACGGTTTCACGGGGGATCAGCTCAAGCTCTTCGTGCCCCACCAGGCCAATATCCGCATCATGGACGCCGCCGCCAAGCGGCTGGAACTGGATCCGTCGCGCATGATGGTGAACATCGACCGGTACGCCAACACCACCGCCGCCACCATTCCCACCGCGCTCCACCAGGCCGTCCAGGAGAACCGCGTCGAGAAGGGTGATCTGGTGGCGCTGGCCGCCTTCGGGGCCGGCTTTACCTGGGGGGCCACGCTGCTGCGCTGGGCCTACTGATCCCGCCATGCGAGTGGTGGCCGGAACGCTGAAGGGGCGCCGACTCGCGCCCCCTCCGCCCCGCGACCTGCGGGTGCGGCCCACGGCGGACCGCGCGCGGGAGGCGCTCTTCTCGATCCTTCAGAAGTGGCCCCAGGGGGCCTTCCTGGACCTCTGCGCGGGAACCGGGGCCGTCGGCATCGAGGCTCATTCCAGAGGATACGTCCCGGTGGCCTGCGTGGAAGCCCTTGAACCGGGCTGGTCCTGTCTCCAGGCCAACCTCAGGGGGCTCCCGATCCAGGCCTTCCGCACGGATCTCAGGCGACTGCAGGTGGATGCCTTTCATCGCCAGTCCGTGATCTTCCTCGACCCGCCCTACGACCTGGCACGAGCCCTCTGGCCCCGGATGGCCAAGTCCCTGCGGTCCTGGGTGGCTCCTGATGGGGTCCTGGTCTTCGAAACGGACCGGAAGACCACGCTGGAATTACAGCCCGAGTGGATCCTGGCCGAAACACGCGAATATGGTGCAGCCCAATTCCACTTCTGGATTCCTGCCTGAGGCCACAGGTCAGGTACTCGAGCGACTCGACAGGTCGGCCTGGTCTCTGATCCTTGGACGCCTCCGCTTGAGCACGAGCCTCATCTGGTTCACCGGGTTCCTGGTGGCGGCCATCCTGTTCCTCCTGGGTGCCCCGCCCGGATTCCAGGTGACGGCCCAGGGCTTGATGGTCGTATTTGCCCTGCTGGCCCTTGTAATCGGGCTTTCCATCCTGCACATCCACCAGCTTGGCCGCAGCCTGACGGAACAACCCCTGGGGCCCGAGCTCTACCGGTCTCTGACGCGCTTCCCCCAGGTGTCCTCCTCCCTCCTGTTCATCCTGGGCGTGTCCCTCGGCTGCTCCACCTATCTCTGGTCGCGGTTCCACCTGAAGCAGAGCGCCTGGGTCAGTTTCATAATCATGGCCATGTTCGTGGTGATCGCCGGCCTCGGCGGCATCTGCCAGTACTTCCTGGCCAAGCAGAACCTGATGAAGATCTTCAAGATCTTCGCGGGACAACCAGGTTTCGCCGAGTCCCAGGCCCGGTTCACGACCAACCTGCGGATCAAGTTCGGGATCGGTCTCCTGTGCACAACTGGGAGTGTCCTCCTGCTGTCCACCCTCGTTTCCGGGCTCACACTGCAGTCCTCGATCCGGACGAAGTTGGCCACCTATGCCAGCCATGAACTGGCGAACCTCGCGGGATCGGTGACGGCGGTCTCCCGGATGAACCCATCTCAGCAGGACCTGGATGCCTTCCTGGGAACCCTGAGGCTGGGCGCCGGCAGGGGTGTCTCCCTCAAGCTGCCTCCCTCCAGGGGTGGTGGCCTCCTGGGGTCCAAGCTCCAGCCCGCCGGGGGCGGCGACATCCTGGTGGTCCAGGCCCTCCCGGATGGAAGCGAACTCCTGGCCGTCATTCCCGAAGGAGACTATGCCGACGCCATCTGGAAGGCTCTCAGGCCGAACTTCGCCATCCTCGTCTTCGCGGGGATTTTCCTGGCGTATTTCATGCACTTGATCCTCAAGGATGTACAGCAGCCGCTGACGCTGCTGACCCGCAATGCGCAGTTGGTGGGTGAGGGGCGGATCGATCGCCAGGAGCCCGTCTACAGCGATGACGAGGTGGCCTCGCTGGCGCGGGGCTTCGGCCACATGGTCGGCAGCCTGCGGGGCATGGTGGTGCAGATCCGGTCCGCCAGCCGGGACCTGGCCAAGGCCTCGGCCCTGATCCGGGAGTCGGGCGACGGGGTCCGCCAGTCCAACCAGGACCAGCGGGAGCTCATTGAGGTCTTCCACCAGGAAATCAACGAGCTGACGGACACCTCCATCGGCATCAGCGCCAGTTCCATGGAACTCAGCCTCGCCTCCGAAAGCACCAACGCCACCATCATCCAGATGGCCGCCAGCGTCCAGCAGATCAACCAGAGCATGGATGAGCTGGTGATGGTGGTGGACGGGATCACCTCGGCCATCCGCGATTTCGACATGGCCATCAAGAACGTGGGCAAGAACGTCGACCACCTCGCCGGCCACGCCGAACACACCAAGGAATTCGCCGAAAACCTGGAACAAGCCACCTCGGCTATCGACGACAGCGTCAAGATCGCCCAGCGGTACACCAAGAAAGTCATCCAGAACGCCGGCCGTGGCATGGAGCTGGTGGCCCGCAACCAGGACAAGATCCAGGTCATCGAGCGGGTCGTCCAGGAGTTCCACGGCACCACGCGGACGCTGCTCCAGCTGGGCGTGGACATCGCCAAGATCCTCGACTACATCGGGGATCACGCCCAGCAGACCAACCTCCTGGCGCTGAACGCGGCCATCATCGCCTCCCAGGGCGCCGCCGGGGATGCCCAGTCCAAGGGCTTCTCCGTGGTGGCCGACGAAATCAAGCTGCTTTCGGAACAGACCGCCAGATCCACTCAGGAGATCAAGCAGATCATCGGTACCCTCCAGGCCGAGATCCGGAAGGCCTACCAGCAGGTGGAGCTTGGCCTGGACGCGGTCCGGGACGGCGCCCTTTCCGTCGGGCAGAGCCAGGAAGCCCTGCAGGCCATTCTCGAATCCATCAGCGAGACAGACAGCGTCGTGGAAAGCATTCTCAGCGAGACTCTGCAGCAGGCTGGTCAGGCTTCCCTGATCCATGAAGCGAACCGGAACATTCACCATCAGGTGGAAACCATCCGGGCCGTCATCGAGGAACAGCAGCACACCAGCAACTACATTCTCTCGCTGGCCATGACCGTCCAGCAGGCCACGGCGGTGGTGCGGGATTCGACCAAGGAGCAGAGCACGGGCAGCGACGAGATCGCGAAGGCCACCGAGCAGGTCCGATCCCTCGCCGGCCAGCTGCACGAGATCTTGTCCCAGCAGGAGGACCACGTCATCGCCCTGAAGGACACCATGAACCGAGTGCTGGGCAAGGCTCTGGAGAGCGAACGGGCCATCGAGGCTTCCAGCGGCGCCGTGGAGCAGCTGGGCGCCCAGGTGCACATGCTCAATCGGGAAGTGAACCTCTTCAAGCTTTAGAGAGTGTTTCCACCTGCTAGGCTGAAGGCCTGTTCCCGGGCTTCCCCTCATGTATCGTTTTTCCATCAAGACCAAGCTGAGCGCTGTCATCAGCATCCTGGTCCTGTCGTTCATCACCTTCAATCTGCTGTACTACCCGCGTTGGGTGGAGCAGCAGATCCGAACCCAGGCCGAATGGAGCGCCCGGCAGGTGGCGGAGACCGCCAGCTACGCGCTGGGGCCCGCGGTCAGCCACGGGAACACCCGCGAGATCGCCAAGGTCCTGCAGGGGGTGCAGAACAACCCGGCCTTCCGCTTCAGCGCGGTCTACGGGTCCAAGGGAGAACCTCTCGACAGTACGCCCACCACGCCCGAGTGGGCCCTCGGCCCGGTGCCCCGAGTGGTCATTTCCAAGACCTACATCCGTCCGGCGGACAGCATGCTGGTGGCGGTGGCACCGGTCTTCTACGAAGAACCCAGGGCCGACGAGGTGGGCACCCTGATCATCGGATTCACCACGGAAGGCACTCAGCGGGCGGTCAGCGACAACATCAAGGCCAGCCTCACGGTCGGCCTGGTGACCCTGGTCCTGGGGGTGGGCGCGGCCATCTTCTTCTCGAACCGCTACCTCCGTCCGGTCATCGAGCTGACCGAGGCGGCCCAGAAGGTCGCCCAAGGCAACCTTGAAACCGTCTCCGTGAAGGTGACCACCAGGGATGAAATCCAGGACCTGAGCCAGTCCTTCGAAGGGATGACGGACAAGTTGAGGGTCTCCAGGGACGAGATCGAACGGCAGAACCGATTGCTGGAGTACCGCGTGCAGGAGCGCACCCGGCAGTTGATGGAGACCATCTGGGAACTGGAGGAGATCCGGGCGAACCTGGAACAACTCGTCCAGGATCGCACCCGGGGACTGGAACAGAGCCGCGCCGAACTCAAGGCATGGGCCAACACACTGGAAGAGAAGGTCCAGGAGAAGACCCAGGAGCTCCAGGAACTCAATGACAACCTGCTCATCAGTTACCAGAAGCTGAAGGAGGTGGACCGCCTCAAGGACGACTTCCTGGCCAACATGAGCCACGAGCTCCGCACGCCGCTCAATTCCATCATCGGGTTCTCGGGCATGCTCATGCAGGATCCGCAGGGGCGGCTGGGGGTGGAAGCCCGGGAGGATCTACAGATCATCTACCAGAACGGGCGGTCCCTGCTGGGGCTCATCGATTCGATTCTCGATCTTTCGAAGATCGAAGCGGGCAAGATGGATCTGGAACTGGAGGAGGTTGACCCCGTGGTCCTGCTGGATGAGGTCAAGGCCATGTCGGCCGGGCTCATCAAGGGGCGCCCGATCGAGCTGCGCTACCTCCGTCCCGAAGGTGCCATCCGCGTCATGGGCGATCGGGATCGACTCCGCCAAGTGTTCACGAACATCGCCGGGAACGCGATCAAGTTCACGGAATCCGGTTCGGTATCCATCACCGCCACACAAGAAGCCGGGCGGTTCAAAGTGATCATCGAGGATACGGGCATCGGCATGTCGGAGGAGGAGCTTGAGCGTCTCTTCAAACCCTTCCAGCAGGTGGATGGCAGCATCACGCGGCGCTTCGGTGGAACTGGGCTGGGCCTGGCGATCAGCCAGCGGTTCATGAGCCTGATGCACGGTCGCATCTGGGCCACCAGCCGCAAAGGGGAAGGCAGCACTTTCATTACCGAAATGCCAAGCGTGGGCGGAGAAGGATCATGACCAAGACCCAGCAGCCAATGACCGAGGTGATCCCCCGCATCCTGTGCATCGAGGACAACCCGATGAACTGGCGCCTCGTTCAGCGCCTGTTGTCGCAGGCGGGCTATGAGATGCACTGGGCCGAGGATGGCCTCAAGGGCTGCGAACTGGCCCTGTCCCTGAAACCAGCCCTGATCCTCCTGGACATCAACCTGCCCGGCCTGTCGGGGTTCGAAGTCGCCACCAAGCTGCGGCAGAACCGAGGCATGGATGGCACCCTCATCGTGGCCCTGACCGCCAAGACCATGCGCCACGACCGGGAAACGGCCCTGGTCACCGGGTGCGACGGCTTCATCTCGAAACCCATCGATCCCTTCCTGTTCGTCGGGCAGGTGGAGGCCTACCTTGGGGGCCGCCGCGACCAGCTGGACAAGGGCAGGGAAGGGGCCGCCCTGCGCCAGTTCAGCCAGCAGGTGGTCGAGCATCTCGAAACCCAGTTGAGGGAAGCCCAGGACAGCAACCGCAAGCTGCTGGAAGTCCAAGCCGAACTGGAAGAACGCAGCCAGCATCTGTCCCGCCTGCTTTCCCTCAGCAAGGACATCATCCCCATCCGGAACGAACAGGAAATTCTTCGCCGGGTCCTCGACAAGCTGCAGGAAGTGTTGCATCTGGACCATCTCCGGGCCTACCGTCTGCATGGCAGCGGAGCCTATTTCGAGGGGTTGGCCAGGACCGCGGATGGGTTCGAGGAATTGCCAGTGCTGCCGATGTCCCATCCGCTCGCCTTCTGGACCGCGTCCCTCCCCTTGGGGACGGTGCTGACGGGAGATCCGCTGCGGCAGTCCACGCCCTGGCAGCAGGGCATCGACCTCGGGCTCTGGGCGCCCAGGGCCCAGGCGCTGTTGCTTCCCCTGCGCAGCCGATCCGATGAACGGCAGCTCTGGGGCATCCTGGCCGCAGACCGCCCGGACAAGCCCTTCCAGCCCTTCGAGACCGAATTGGCAGCACTGCACGCGGGCATTCTCCAGGTCAGCCTTGAAAACGCAGGGCTCATCGCCCATCTCGCCGAGACCAGTCAGGCCCTGGGTACCAGCTACGAGGGACTGGAATCGGCGTACGAGTCGCTGAAGATCGCCCAGAGGGCCTTGAATGCCCAGAACCAGAAATCCGCGCTGGGGACTCTGTTCATCAACATGGCCAAGCGGCTCCAGTCGCCTGTCGGTGTCTTGAAGGACGAGACTTCCGCCCTCGCCCTCATCATGGATCGACCGGAACTTCCGGTGCCGAACGAACGGAGGGAATGCCACCATTCCATGCACAAGATCCAGCAGGCCATCTTCCAGGTTGACGGCGTGGTTCGCGCCCTGCTTCGCCGGGCCGGCCAAGGAGAAGCGAGCTCCCCCGAATGGCTCCACCTCCACGAACTCCTGGGACAGGAAGTGGAACTCCTGCGCGCCGAGGGCAGCCTGCCCGAGTCCCTGCCCGTGGAGATGACCTTCCAGGCCCCGGCAGACAAGATGTTCGGCGTCTATTCGGATTTCAGCGAAGGCTTCGGACACCTGATCAGCCACGCACTGGAAGGCCACCCGCAGCACCTTTGCATCCGGACGCAGGGCAGTGACGGCCAGTTCCAGATCGAGGTAGAGGATGATGGGGCTCCCGTCCTGGCCGGGCTGCTGGTGGGTGCTTTCGAGCCTTTTCCGGATCTGCGTCCCACGCTGAACGAAGCCGGCCGGAGACCGGGTCAGGGGCTTTCCGCCTGTGCCCAGCTCATGAACACCTACAACGGCACCGTCGAGATCGTCCCCAGGGACCACGGCTCCCTGGTGCGGATCAGCTTCAAGATGGAATAGCGCTCTTTTTAGGAATTCCGCCCATGTTCCTTTCCCAGCCTGCCGAAGGAAGTCCGCCATGAAACGAGCCCTTGCGCTGCTGTTCTCTTCGCTGCTGCTCAGCGCGCAAGGACTTCCCACGGAGGCCCTGGCGGACGCTCGGGAGGTCCACTTCCGGAACGTGAAGAAGCTGACAAGCACCGGCTCCAATGCCGAAGCCTACTGGTCGAATAATGGGAAGCTGATTGTCTTCCAGAGCACCCGGGATGGGTATCCCTGCGACCAGCTCTATGTGATGAATGCGGATGGATCGGACCAGAGGCGAGTGAGCCCGGGCAAGGGCCGCGTGACCTGTGGCTGGTTCCTGCCGGGCGACCGGCGGATCATCTTCGCCAGCACCCATGGCGCCGGACCGGACTGCCCCGAGGGGCCACCCTTCACTCCCGGCAAGTACCAGTGGCCGATCTTCCAGGGCTACGATCTCTACACCGCCAATGTGGATGGCAGTGATGTGCAGGCCTTCCTGCCTTCGCCCGGGTACGATGCCGAGGCCACGGTCGCCCCCAACGGCGAATGGATTGTCTTCACCAGCGAGCGCAGCGGGGATGTGGATATCTGGCGGGTGGATCTCGACGGCAAGAACCTGATCCGCCTCACGGATGGCATCGGCTACGACGGCGGCGCCGTCTTCAGTCCCGATTCCAAGCTCATCGCCTGGCGCACGAACTACCCCAAGGGTGACGCCGCCACCGCCAAGTACAAGGAACTGCTCAAGCAGCATCTGGTCGAGCCCATGGAGATGGATATCTGGGTGATGAAGGCGGATGGCAGCGCCAAGCGGCAGGTCACCCGGCTGCCGGGTGCGGCGTTCGCACCCGCGTTCACTCCAGATGGCAAGGGCATCGTGTTCGCGTCCAACCACCATGACAACCAGGGCAAGGGCCGAACTTTCGACCTCTTCCGCATCGATCTGGATGGCACCGGGCTCGAGCGGATCACCTGGACCGGGGTGTTCAACTCCTTTCCACACTTCAGCCCGGATGGCCGGAAGCTGCTCTGGGTGAGTGGACGCAGCCCCCGGGGCAGCCGCCAGTTCGATGTATGTGTCGCGGAGTGGGTGCCATGAGCACGAAGCAGGAGCGGAGTGCCACTTTGGCGAAGCCGAAGCTCGCAGGGTGCGGCACAGGAGGTGCCGCATGAGCGGAAGACCTGCCATCTTCCTGGATCGTGATGGCACCCTCAACGAGGAGGTGGACTTCCTTTCGGACCCCGAACAGCTGGTGCTGATTCCCGGGGCGGCCGCAGCGGTGGCCCGTCTCAACGCCAGGGGCGTTCCGGTGGTGGTGGTCACCAACCAGAGCGGCATCGGGCGCGGAAAGTATGGCTGGTCCGACTTTGCCGCCGTGATGGTCCGCATGTCCGAATTGCTGGCCCTCGAAAACGCCAGGATCGACGCGGTGTACGCCTCGCCCCATCATGAGAAGGCCCTCGGCGAGTACGCGGTGGCCGACCATCCCGACCGGAAGCCGAATCCCGGCATGCTGCTGAGGGCTGCGGAAGAGCATGACCTGGACCCTTCGCGCTCGTGGATGGTGGGCGACAAAGGCATCGATCTGGAGGCGGGGCGCCGGGCGGGTTGCCGGGTGGCGTTGGTTCGGACGGGCTACGGTTCCCAGGTCGATGGCTCCACAGCCGATCTGGTGGCCGAGAACCTTCCCGACGCCATTGAACGAATCCTGGCCCATTGGCCATGATCCTCGTCGAGAAGTCGGGACTGCTGCTGGGAACGCTGGTTCAGAGATACAAACGATTCCTGGCGGATATCCGCCTGGAGGACGGTCGCCTGGTCACCGCCCACTGCACCAATACCGGGACGATGAAGACCTGCTGGGAACCCGGGGACCGCGTGCTGGTGGAAACAGCGGCCAATCCTGAACGCAAGCTGAAATTCACCTGGCTGGCGGTGGAACGGGATGGGACTTGGATCGGTGTGGAGACCGGCATGCCCAACCGGGTGGTGTCCGCAGCCGCCCGTCGGGACGTGCTGCCCGGGCTGGAAGGTCTGCATTCGGTCCGCACGGAAGTGCGGTACGGAGCGGAGAACAGCCGCATCGATGTGCTGGCGCTGGATGGTGAGGACCACCAGGTTTTTGTCGAAGTGAAAAACACGACCCTGAAGGCTGGTGACTGGGCCCTCTTCCCCGACGCGGTGACCGAGCGGGGTGCCAAGCACCTCCGGGAACTTCGCGCGATGGTCCGCGAAGGGCATCGCGCCGCCATCGCCTTTTTTGTCCATCGTGAGGATGTAGACCGGTTTGACGCTGCACGGGAGGTCGATCCCGGCTACGCGACCGAACTGGATCGGGCCGCAGAAAACGGCGTGCTGGTGCTGCCTCTGGCTGTGCGCCTGATCACAAGCCCAGGGGCCGATGGACTGTGGAGCCTCGGCTGGGAATTGCCGGGCCTTCTGCCTTGGACCCCCCGGCGATAGACTGACAGTCCATGCCGGAGCCACCATGTCCATCGCCGCATCCGAACTGATGAAGACGCCTCTCAACGCGGCCCACCGGGCCCTGGGAGCCAAGATGGTGGATTTCGGGGGCTGGGACATGCCGGTCCAATACCCGGCCGGGATCCTGGCCGAGCATGAGGCGGTCCGCACCAGGGCCGGCCTCTTTGACGTGAGTCACATGGGCGAGATCCGCGTGAAGGGTCCCGGGGCCTTGGCCCTGGTGGAGCACCTGACGCCCAACGCGGTTTCCCTGCTCGCCATCGGCCAGGTGCACTACACCGCCTTTCTGTACGAGAATGGCACCTTCGTGGACGATCTCCTGGTCTACCGCGTGGGCGAGGAGGAGTTCCTGCTGGTGGTGAACGCGGGCAACTCGGACAAGGATTTCGCCTGGGTGCAGCAGCACGCCCCCGGGTACGACTGCACGGTGGTGAACGAAAGCCCCGCCACGGGCCAGATCGCCCTGCAGGGGCCGCTGTCCCTGGACATCCTGCAGCCCCTCACGAAGACGGAGCTGGCGCCCATCGGGTACTACTGGTTCACCCACGGCGAAGTGGCGGGAGTGAAGTGCCTCATCAGCCGCACCGGCTACACCGGCGAGGACGGCTTTGAGCTCTACTGCCCCGCGGGCGAGGCCGAGAAGGTCTGGAACGCGGTGATGGCGGCCGGGACCCCCAAGGGCCTGCTACCCACGGGCCTGGGCTGCCGCAACACTCTGCGCCTGGAGTGCAAGATGGCCCTCTACGGCCACGAGATCGACGACACCATCCACGCGCTGGAAGCCGGGCTCGGCTGGATCGTCAAGCTGGACAAGGGCGATTTCATCGGCCGCGCGGCCCTGCTGGCCGCCAAGGCCGCCCCGGCGCCCCGGAAGCTGGTGGGGTTCAAGACTCTGGAGAAGCGCGACATCGCCCGGGACCACATGCCGGTGGTGCAGGATGGCCAGCAGATCGGCTTTGTCACCAGCGCCGCCCCCTCGCCCACCTGCGGCATCAACCTCGGCCTGGCCTATGTCCCCACGGAACTGGCCAAGATAGGCGGCCGCATCCAGATCGAGATCCGGGGCCGCGCCGTGGCCGCGGAGATCATCCCGACCCCCTTCTACAAGCGCCAGAAGTAGCCTTTACCAACCCATCCCTGCCTGGAGGATCCATGTTCCCCGCCGACCTGAAGTACACCAAGGACCACGAGTGGCTCAAGCCTGCGGGCGATGGCACGGCCCTGGTGGGCATTACCCAGTACGCGCAGGAGGCGCTGGGGGACGTGGTGTTCGTGGATCTGCCTGAAGCCGGGGAAGCGTTCGGGGCCGGTGACGAGTTCGGCACCGTGGAGTCCGTGAAGACGGTCTCGGAGCTGAACATGCCCGCCGCGGGCGAGATCCTCGAAGTGAACGGTGCCCTGGCCGATCATCCCGAGGCTGTGAACGAGGATCCCTACGGCAAGGGCTGGATGGTGAAGCTCAAGCTTTCGGGCGACCTTGCGGGTCTGCTGGACGCCAAGGCCTATGAGGCCCTGGTGAGTGCGGAAAGCCACTAGGCCCATGCCGATTCTGGTCCTGGCTACCTTCCTATGGGGGGCAGCGCCGGCGCAATCCCCGGCACCAACCCCACAGGCCTACGTGGCCACGGTTCCAGCCAGGTCCGCCGAGTCGGATGCCACTCGCATCCAGCAGCTCAGGGCCCTGGTGGGAGCTGCGGAGGCGGCGCTGGAGGCCGATGACGACGAAAAGGCCGGGGCCAGGGCTGAAGAGGCCGATGTCCTCACCGCGGACTGGCCCCTCCAACTGCTCGAACAGGCGGAAGTCCAGGGGCTGCTGCAGCGCCTGAAGGACGTGCAGGAACAACTCGCGGAAGAGGAGACGGCGCCCGGATCCGAGCCCGGCTTGAAGGCGCCGGAAGAGGTCGTGTCCATCACCGGTGACGAACTGCGGGCCGAACTCGAGCTGGTGCGTTCAGCGGAACTGGGCACCACCTACGACTACCCCATCGACCTGAACGACAAGGTACTCACCTGGGTGAGCCTGTTCAGCTCCACCAAGCGGGGTTTCATGGAGAACGCGCTGGGGCGAGCCTCCCAGTACATGCCCATGATCCGCCAGGTCTTCGCCGAGGAAGGCGTGCCCTCGGATCTGGCCTATCTCGCGGTCATCGAGTCCGGCTTCCGCAACGAGGCCAAAAGCAAGGCCAAGGCCGTGGGCATGTGGCAGTTCATCCGGTCCACGGGCCGCATCTACGGACTGAAAGGGAACGCCTGGCTCGAAGAGCGCCGGGATCCCGTGAAGGCCACCCGAGCCGCCGCCCGGTATCTCAAGCGCCTGTACGAAATCACGGGCGATTGGTATCTCGCAGCCTCCAGCTACAACGCCGGGCCGCTCACACTCGAGCGGGCCATCCAGAACATGGGAACCCGAAACTTCTGGGATCTAAGCCGCTCCCGCTGGCTGAGGACCGAGACGAAGAACTACATTCCCGAACTCTGCGCGGCCATCCTGGTGGGTCGGAATCCGGAGCGCTACGGCCTGCACATCGCGCCGCTCGTGCCCTACACCTACGAAGCCGTGACGGTCTCCAACATGACCAGCCTCACGGTGCTGGCCCGCTGCGCCGGCACTGATGCCGCCACACTGAAGGGCCTGAATCCCGAGCTGCTGCGTGGTTCGACGCCCCCAGGGACCTACCAGCTGCGGGTCCCCCCCGGCAAGGCCATGGATTGTCTTCGCCAACTGGCCCGCATGCCTGCTGCCCAGCGGCTGGACTTCAAGAACTACACGGTGCGCAAGGGGGACACCCTGGCCAAGGTGGCGAGGCGGTTCAAGCTGTCGCCAGACGACCTGCTTGACGCCAACGACCTGACCCCGAAACAGTTCAAGCCGGGCAAGCGCCTGCTGGTGCCGCCCCCGCCGGTCATCACCGTGGAAGATCAGGACTTGGCTTCCGGAAAAGGCAGCGTGAAGCCCCTCGGAGATCGTCCCCTGGCGCCATTGCCAGCCATGCCCCATGACAAGGAGGGACCTGGGGATGCCCAGCCGGAGGAGATCAGACCTTCCCTGGATCCCGCTTCATCCCCTCTGACGGTTGCTGCCGGAGTGCCGGCTGGGCCGCTGTCCAAAGACAAAGTCCCTGCCGAGACTGGGCCTTCCGCTGCCGGGGTCCCGGCCCCCGCCACTCCTGCCATGGTGCGTGCCAGGCCGGGCGATACGCTGGCTAAGCTCGCCCGGTCCCACCAGGTTTCCCTGAGCGAACTGATGCGTCTGAATCCCGAGGCGGTGAAGGTGCTGCACACCGGTGATGCAGTGCGGCTCCCGGGTGGTGTGGCAGCGGCCAAGCCCGCCTCCGTGCTAAGGAGCCACCGGGTGCAGAAGGGTGAAACCCTGGTTGGCATTGCCCGGAAATACGGCGTGGATCCTGCGGACCTCAAGGCCTGGAACGGGCTGAAGGAGAAGCGCCTCCAGGCCGGGCAACGGCTGCGGTTGACGCCCCGCTGATCAACTTGATGATCCCGGCTTGCGGAAGCCGGGAAGGAGTGGGATACTGGTTCTTCCCGAATGGGGCCATAGCTCAGCTGGGAGAGCGCTTGCATGGCATGCAAGAGGTCGTCGGTTCGATCCCGATTGGCTCCACCAAACAGAAG
>CAISFO010000052.1 GCA_903884655.1 uncultured Holophagaceae bacterium
CTGTGACCGGGGCCATGGCACCGCCTTCCTACGTCCATTGGACCGTAGGACCAGCAGGGCATGAAATTACCCGTTCGGCGCTACTCCAGACGCCCTGGTGTAGTTGTCACCGATGCACAGGTGTAATTGTCGTCGCGCAGTGACGTGACCAGCTCGATCCTGCCGGGTCCGCCCATGGCATCCCGGGCATTCACGATCAGATTGGTAAGCACCTGATGGAGCTGGGTCGGGTCCATCCGGATCTTCCAGGACTCTGCACCGGGCTTCCAGGTGATGCTGATGCCGGGCCCTGCCAGCTGCTCGAGTCCACTCCGCAGGCCATTCAAGGACTCGTCGACATCTAATACTTTGGGGTCGATGGGTTGCTGACGGGCAAAGGACAAAAGCTGGCGGGTCAACTCCGCCGAGTGGCGGGCCGCTTTGATGATCTCCTCCAGCTGCTTGCGTTCCGGACCAGCCGCGGACATCTGGTGAAGTGCCAGATCCGCGTTACCCAGGATCACCCCGAGCATGTTGTTGTAGTCATGGGCCACCTCACCGGCGAAACGACCCACCAGTTCCATCTTCTGGGCCTGGTGTAGCCGGGCCTGAAGTTGCTCCTGTTCCATGACCAGACGGCGATGTTCAGTAATATCCCGCCCGATGCCCAGCACCCCGATCAAGGCTCCTTTGCGGTCGCGGATAGGCGTCTTCAGGGACTGGAGCAGCAGCTGTTGGCCAGTCTCTGCCATGGTGACCCACTCCTCCTTCTGTAGGGTGTGCCCCATCTCGATGGCTTCCTGATCATTCCGACGGAAGAGGTCTGCCTCTTCACGAGAAGTGAAGTCGTAGTCGGTCTTGCCGATGATGTCGGCTTCCCTGGCCCCGTAGAGGCCCTCGAAGGCCTGATTGCAGCTCAGGTAGACGCCCTTGGGATCCTTCAGCCACACAAGATCCGGAATGGCGTGAATGAGCGCCTGAAGCTTGGCCTCCCGGCTGGCCACACTCTCGACCAACCGCTTCACCATGACGAAGAGCATGGTCGCCGTGACCGCCACGAAGACCCAGCCCTTGGCGATGCTGATCCGGGTCATGAGGGCTGGATCGTGCACCAGGACTTCCACGGCCCGGTCCGACAAAAGAATCCAGAGCCCTGAGAACCCTGCATACAGAAGGGCCACTCGCAGGGCCCCCGTGATGGCCACCTCTGCGCGCGGATGGATCTGCATGGACTCGGGCATAGGAGATGTCCGGGGTTCAATACTCATCCTAGCTCATGGAACGGGTTCTTCGCCTCCGGCACCCAAGTAAACAGTCCTGGAGCTCCCATGCGCCCCACCCTCTTCCTCGCCCTGGTCTCTGTCCTGTCCACCCCCGCTGCAGAAAGGAAGGCCCCCATGTCCCTGTACGACATCACCCTCAACACACTGGAAGGGAAACCCCAGACTCTGGCCGCCTACAAAGGCAAGGTGGTGCTGGCCGTCAACGTGGCCAGCGAATGCGGTTTCACGCCTCAGTACGCTGGGCTGCAGAAGTTGTACACCGAAAAGAAGGGCCAGGGCCTGGTGGTCCTCGGCTTCCCCTGCAACCAGTTTGGCGGCCAGGAGCCGGGCAGCGCGAACCAGATCGAGTCCTTCTGCCAGAAGAACTACGGGGTGACCTTCCCCCTTTTCGAGAAGCTGGAAGTGAAAGGCCCAGGCCAGGCCCCCCTCTACCGGTTCCTCACCGCCAAGCACGGCGAGCCCGCCTGGAATTTCCACAAGTACCTGGTGGGCAAGGATGGGCAGGTGATCCAGGCTTTTGGGAGCAAGGTGGCCCCGGACAGTGCCGATCTGAAGGCGGCCATTGAGGCCGCGCTGAAGTGACTATTGCGTCGTGACCACGGCCGGTGGTGTGGCCTGCTGAATCTCGATGTAGAGCTCCTTCACTCCGTTGATGAGGAACTGCATGGCCACGGCAGCGAGGATGAGGCCCATGAGCTTGTTCACGACGTTGGTGCCGATAGCGCCCAGGCGGGAGAACACGGCTGGGGCCTTGCGCAGGAAGAGATAGACGATCCAGGCGTTCAGGAGGATCGCCAGCAGCACCACCCCGTACTCCAGCCAGCCCAGGTGCACGATCATGCCCATGACGGTGGAGATGGTGCCGGGACCTGCCACCAGGGGGATGCCGAAGGGAATGATGGCGAAGTCCTCGGGGAGCTTGCTCCGGGCCTCGGCCTTTTCGTTCTCGCTGCTCCGCTCCCGGGGATCTTCGCCATAGAGCATCCCGATGGAACGATAGAGCAGGAGCACCCCGCCCACGAAGCGCATGGCCAAGGCCGTAAAGCCGAAGAGGCTGAAGATGAACTGCCCTACCAGGGCGAAGCCCAGCATGGCCGCCCCGGCGGTGAGCGCGGCCTTCCTGGCGCTGCGCCGCAGGGCCGTACGCTCCATGCCCGCAGTGGCCCCGGCGAAGATGGCCGCCGAGCTGATGGGATTGAGCACGGAAAACAGCGAGGTGGTGACGCCAAGGGCAAAGGACCAGGTGGGCAGGGGACCAATGTGGGGCATGGCTCCACTGTACCGCTACCATGTCGCCATGCGTGACCTTGAGGCTCTTCGCGACCAGCACAAGCGCCGCCTATCCTGGATGCCCTGGCTCTACTTCGCCCTCAAGGCGCGGCATCGATCCTGGGCCGAGGCCTGGCAGGTGGAGGTGCAGGGGCGCCTCCTGGCTCAGGAGACCGTGCAGCTTGGGGAGGACTGTTTCATCGCGCCGGAGGCGGCCATCTTCGGCGAACCGGGGCGAATCGTCGTACTGGGTGACCGCTGCGCCATCGCCGCCCAGGCCTTCCTGCACGGACCCATCACCCTGGGCAGGGACGTCAGTGTCAACGCGGGGGCCAGGCTGGACGGGGGTCGCAAGGGACTTGTGGTGGGTGACGGCACCCGCATCGCCAGTGGTGCGGCGATCTATGCTTTCGATCACGGATTCAAGCCAGACAGGGATATCAAGAATCAGCCCGTGCGCTCCCGGGGCATCTGCATCGGAAGGGACGTCTGGATCGGAGCGAATGCAGGCATCACTGATGGCGTCACCATCGGCGACCATGCGGTGGTGGCCCTGGGCGCCGTGGTGACCCGGGATGTGCCGGACTGGGCCATCGTGGCGGGGGTGCCCGCGAAGGTGATCGGAGACCGTCGGACCAGGTGAGGTGCATCGCTCACCGAGGCCCTTCCCGCCGCTGGAGCCTCTTGCCACACCGTGGCATTCCCATGTTGCAGAACGCGTGCGATCAGCGGGGGGTATTCTTTTAAGTTGGTGAATTGATATGACCTCCTAACTGGTACGCGTCATGAGAGTCCTGGGCACGGGGTTGAAATCCTCCCACCCCCTCAAGGAGCTCTCATGCGAACCCTGGTCCTGCTTGCTCTCACGGCTACAGCAGCCCTCCCCCTTTCGGCCCATGACCACTGGCACGACCGGCGTCCCGTCATCGTGATCGAGGAATCCTGCCGCCCGGCGCACCGATGGGAGAACCGGCGCTGGGAGAATCGGTGGGAGCGCCATGCGTACAACCACCACCGTGACTGGGACGACGATCGCGTCGCCGTGTGGGCCCACCCGCTGGCGCTCCCTTTCCAGGGCAGGATCGACGTCCGCTTGCGCTGACTCGCCTTCCCATTCGACACCTGCTGTCCGATGGCAGACGGCATGATGGGTGGCGGGCCCCGCACCGGGCACCCCTTTTTTTCGCATCGGACCTTGACAAATGCGAAATAAAAACGAATACTTGGTAAACGGGACAGATGGAGCCCCCATGCGGACCAGCTTTCGCAGTTTCGGTTACAAGTTCAGCGGCTACTTCATGGAGTACGGACCCCTCGAGGCTGACAGCCTGGAGGCCGCCAAGGCCCAGCTCCGGAAGCGCCTGGGCGTGAGCCGCCTACCCCTGGGCATCCAGATCTGGGATCTGGCGGAACGCCCCCTCACCCGGTGGCGGGTGGACGCTGCGAGCTAGGAGCGGCCACGCAACCTAGACGTCGCCCCTGAAGGCTGTCCACCAGGCCGTGCCCTCGGCCACGTCCTTGGCGATCTGGGCCCTCAGTTCATCGACGGACGCAAATTTGGCTTCCCCCCGGATGCGGTGGAGGAAGCGCACCATCATGCGGGCGCCATAGAGATCATCTTCGAAGCCGGGCAGGTGGGTTTCCACGGTGAGGCACTGCCCTTCGAAGGTGGGTTTCTCGCCCACGTTGGTGAGCCCCAGGTGAGTTCCCCCGTGATGGGGGAGCACCGCCTCCGTCACGTAGACACCGAAGGCCGGCAGCTGCTCCTGTTCCCAGGCCAGGTTCGCCGTGGGGAAGCCCAAGTGCCGCCCCCTCCGGTCCCCCTCGACCACCACGCCGGTGAGGGCGTAGGGATGGCCCAGCAGGTCGGCGGCAGCTTCGGCGTTTCCTGCAGCCAGGGCTTCCCGGATCCGGGTGCTGGACAACCGTCCACCGTCCGGTGCCCGCAGGGCCAGGGTATGGATCTGGCAGCCATGGACCGCCCCCCAGGTCTCCAGGGTCTCCACGGTGCCGCTGCGGTCCCGGCCGAAGCAGAATGCACGGCCCACATGGATTTCCACAGGAGAGAGGGTCTGCTGGATGCGATCCAGGAAAGCCTCGGGACTCAGTTCGGAAAAGGCCCGACTGAAGGGGATCACCCAGGCCAGATCCATGGCCTCGGACTCGAAGGCCGCCAGCCGCTGCTCCAGGGTCATGAGCAGTTTCGGCTTCCGCTGGGGCGCCACCACCAGGGCGGGATGGGGATCAAAGGTCACCACGGCGGCTCGATGGCCCAGGGTCCTGGCTCGCCCGGAAGCCACTTGCAACAGCTCCCGGTGGCCAGCATGCACCCCGTCGAAGGTGCCCAGGGTCACCACAAAGGGACCCGCAGATGGGGCGCTCTCGAGGGCATGCCGCCAGACCTCCATCATTCCCCCCCAGCCTGTTCGGCGGGCCAGGCCAGACTGGCGACCACACTGCCCGCCAGCACCGCCGCGATGACCAGCAGGCTGTACTGAATGGGAATCTTGATCCATTCGGCCATGCACATCTTCACGCCCACGAAGGCCAGGACCACCGCCAATCCAGTCTTGAGCCGGTGGAAGCGGTCGATCATCTTGGCCAGCAGGAAGTAGAGGCTCCGCAATCCCATCACCGCGAAAATGTTCGACGTGTAGACCACAAAGGGATCCCGGCTCACGGCCAGGACCGCTGGGATGGAGTCGACGGCGAAGACCAGATCCGACACCTCGATGGTGATAAGCACGAGCAGCATGGGTGTGGCGAAGCGCCGCCCCTCCCTCAGCACGGTGAAGTGCTCGTGGCCACCTGCCTCATCAAAAGGAAGAAGGCGCCGGAAGACCCGCACCATGGGGCTCTGGGCCGGGTCAGCCTCCGCTTCTTCCACCAACAGCATCTTCAGTCCGGTGTAGATGAGAAAGCCGCCGAAGACATACATCATCCACTCGAAGCGGTTCAACAGGGCCGTGCCCGCCAGGATCATGACAGCACGCATGATCAGTGCCCCCAGCACACCCCAGAAGAGCACCCGGTGCTGATGCCGCAGGTCCACCTGGAAGCTCTGGAAGACCAGGACGAACACGAACAGGTTGTCGACGCTGAGGGACTTTTCCAGCACATAGCCAGTGAGCCACTCCAGACCCTTCTGGGGGCCCTCTGCCTGAAAGATCAGGGCATTGAACAGCAGTGCCAATGTGATCCAGACGCTGCTCCAGATGGCCGCTTCGCGGACAGAGGGTGCATGGACCCGCCGGTTGAATACCCCCAGATCCAGGGCCAGCATCAGGAAGACAAAGGCGTGAAAACCCACCCAGGCCCACCAGGGCGCGGCTTGGAGCAGGGCGTCGACCAAGGATCCTCCAGAGCCAACAGCTTAGCCGGGATGCGTTGCGCGGGGTGCACCCGGCCCCACCCAAAGGGTCCGGATTCCCGCATCATGTCTTCATGAGCCTGCCGCGTTTTTTCTTGGATGCTCTGCCAGCCGCAGAGAACGCCCTGGTCCCCCTGGGTCCCGAGGCCGTGCGCCACCTCAAGGCTCTCCGCCTGAAACCCGGCGTGGCCCTGGAGCTGGTGCTGGGCGACCAGATCTGGACCGCCGACCTTGCAGAACTGGATCGGGGTCGGGCGGCGGCCCGGCTGGTGGCACCGCTGATGGAGGATCGCGAGCCCCCCATCCCCCTTCAGGCCTGCCTGCCGCTTCCGGCCCAACTCAGCCTCTTTGACGAATGGCTGCCCCCCCTTGTGGAGCTTGGCGTCACAGTCATCCAGCCGGTGGCCTATCTGCGTAGCGAGTTCGATGGCCCTAAAACGGCCGCCCGCCAAGAGCGATGGTCTCGGATCATCCAGTCCGCCTGTGAGCAGAGTCACCGCAGCCGCCTGCCGGAACTGCGGCCTCCCATGCCGTTCGCCGCCCTGCTCACCTGGGAGGCCACCCAGAAATGGGTGGCCTACGAGCTGGCCACGGGCCAGACCAATCCCACCCTCCGCCGGGAAACCTTGGCCTTCACCAGCGGCCCCGAAGGCGGAATCACTGACGAGGAATTCACGGCCCTGAGCAAGGCGGGCTGGCAGCCGGTCAGTCTGGGACGAAGCATTCTCAGAGCCGTCACGGCCCCAGTGGCCCTGCTGGGGGCCGTGCAGTTCGAGATGGGAAGACAGCCCTGGCCTTAGTGGCACTTCCCTAGTGACCGCACCACAGAAGGCTCAGCGCACCCGTCGGCGGGGGGCAGGGGCCAGCACTCCACAGGCGCTGGAGCGGTTGATGACCTGACGCAGGGCGAAGCTGGACTGGAACCGGGACACACCTGGAAGCCGGGAGAGGACATCCTGGTGGAGGCGCTCATAGTCGGCGATGTCCCGGGCGGCGACCATGACCAGGTAGTCATCCGTACCCGACATCAGGTAGCAGGAAAAGACTTCGGGACACTCGGCCACGGCCTTTTCGAATCGTGCGAGCTCCTCTTCAGTCTGTCCTTCCAGGGTGATGCGCACGATCACGGTGGCGCCCACCCCCAGGCTGCGGGCCTCTAGCCTGGCCTGGTAGCCCCGCACCACCCCCGCCGCCTCGAGCTTGGTCATGCGTCGGGCACAAGCGGTGGAAGAGAGCCCCACCTTGACACCGAGGTCCACATGGCTGATGCGGCCCTCCTCAAGGAGCACCCTGAGGATGGATAAATCGAGACTATCGACATCAGGCGCATGATTCATGCGTACTCCATTGATTTATTGATGGTTTTCACCTATCAAGCCCCCATTATGTCCTCAATACGCAGCCATCCCAAGGCCCCTTTTTCCTAGACTGGATGCTCAGTCATCCCAAGGAGAAAGACATGCGTATCGGTGTCCCGAAAGAGGTCAAGAACAACGAGTTCCGCGTCGGACTCACCCCTGCCTCCGTGCGCGAGTACGTGGCCCAGGGCCACTCGGTGCAGATCGAGAAGGGCGCGGGCCTGGGCATCCATGCCGCGGATGCGGACTACCTGGCCGCTGGGGCCACCATCGCGGAAAGTGTTAATGCGCTCTTCGCCGATGCGGAGATGATCGTCAAGGTGAAGGAGCCCCAGCCGGTGGAAATCGCCCGCCTGCGGCCGGGCCAGCTGCTCTTCACCTACCTGCACCTTGCGCCGGATCCGAAGCAGGCCCAGGCCCTCATGGCCTCCGGCTGCACGGCCGTGGCCTATGAAACCGTCACCGATGACGCGCTGGGCCTGCCCCTGCTGGCCCCCATGAGCGAAGTGGCCGGGCGCCTGGCCATTGAAGCTGCCGGCGAAGCCCTCCGGCGCTCCAACGGCGGCCGGGGCCTGCTGCTGGGTGGCGTGCCCGGCGTGGCTCCCGCCAAGGTGGTGGTACTGGGCGGCGGCGTCGTGGGCACCCATGCGGCCCGCATGGCCGTGGGCCTGGGCGCCGACGTGACCATCATCGACCGGTCCATCCCGCGCCTGCGCCAGCTGGACGAGCTGTTCCAGGGCCGGGTGAAGACCCGCTTCTCCACCGCCGAAGCCGTCGAGCAGGAAGTACGGGCGGCAGATGCCGTCATCGGCGCGGTCCTGGTGCCGGGCGCGAATGCTCCCAAACTGGTGACCCGGGCCATGCTGCCCACCATGAAGCGCGGTGCTGTGCTGGTGGACGTGGCCATCGACCAGGGTGGCTGCTTCGAGACTTCCCGTCCCACCACCCATGCCGAGCCCACCTTCGAGGTGGATGGCGTCATCAACTACTGCGTGGCCAACATGCCAGGCGCCGTGCCCCTCACCTCCAGCCATGCCCTGAACAACGCCACCCTGCGCTTCGGCCTGGCCCTGGCCAAGGGCGGCCTGGACGCCATTCGCCAGGACGTCCACCTCCGCCACGGCCTGAACGTCCACGCCGGCATGATCACCCATCCCGCCGTGGCCGAGAGCCTGGGTCTGCCCTACACGGCTGCCCTGGACGCCTTGTCCCAGTCGGAAGCCCTGGCCACCTGCTGCTGACCAAGAGAAGCTCCTTCGGCCACAATTTCCCCAAAGGGGACGCGATGGCACCGGAGACCTACACTTCCCATGCGACACACCGCATGCAAGAACTCGACGGCCGGCGGCTGGCGCCCTTCGGCCGTCGAGTTCTTGCTTTCGGCCTGGATTTCCTGCTGGCCATCACCCTGGTGATGTTGCTGGTGCTGGGGGGTACGCAGCTGGCCGCCCGCCTGCACCTGATGCCGGCGGATGCTCACGTCCACCTCGAGTTCGACTTCCACCACTGGTACAGCGTCCTGTCCCTGGTGGTGTACTTCGGCCTGACCACCTTCTACGGGAACGGCCAGACCCCCGGCAAGCGATTGACCCGCATCCGTGTGGTGTCTACGCTGCACCCGAGACTTTCGCTCTGGCACTCCCTTGAAAGAGCCCTCGGCTATGGCGCTTCAGCACTGGAGCTTGGGTTCGGATTCCTCCAGTACTTCATCGCCGAAAACCGGCAGACCGTCCATGACCGCATCGCCGCCACCGTTGTGGTCGTCGAACCTGACAAGATGGCGCCCCCTGAGTCGGCCTGAATCAGCGCAGGGATGGACCCGGGTCGGGTCGTTTGCCTGGTTTTTGCATATCCCCACGGGCGCCCGCTTGAAGATGGGTCTACCTTGGTGGCACGCCCCCGACCCAGGTCAAGACCGGGGACGTTCCCCCCAACGAGACATCCATCCCAGGAGGCGGCATGTCAAAGACCATCGTGTTTTGCGCGGACGGAACCTGGAACAACCCCAACGAGGACGAGAACCAGGACCACACCGCGGACCCCACCAACGTCTACAAGCTGTTCACGGGGCTGGCGGGCGAGCTGACTCCAGATTCCATCCTGCTGGCCGATGAACAGGAGAAGGTGCTTACGGAGAGTGGTACCGCCCTTCAGATCGCCAAGTATCTCCATGGCGTGGGGGACTCCCGGAATCCCATCATCAAGCTCATGGGTGGAGCCTTCGGAGCGGGCATCATCTCGCGCATCGTCCGGGGCTATACGTTCATCTCACGCAACTTCCAGCCAGGTGACGGCATCGTCATCACCGGGTTCAGTCGCGGGGCCTACACGGCCCGCGCCCTGGCCGGACTGATCGCCTCCCAGGGTGTGTTGGGCACCGCGATCACCAGCGACAAGGAAACGGCCTACCGCTGCGGGGCCCAGGCCTGGTACCGCTTTCGGCAGACGATGAAGAACCCCTTCAGCCTCGCCCATCTCGCTGAGATCGTAGCGGACCTCCCGGCCTTCCTTTCCCAGGATTCCCTCACAGATGCTGACTTCATCCCAGTGGACCAGATCACCGCGGTCGGGGTCTGGGACACGGTGGGCGCCATGGGCTTCCCGGACTACGCCTCCGGCGGTAAGCGAGAGGACGCCTTCAAGTTCGCCGATACCAAACTGAGCCCCAAGGTCCAGCACGGCTTCCACGCCGTGGCCCTGGACGAGCGGCGCAATGATTTCGTACCCACCCTCTGGGATCCGGCGGATCGGATCAGCCAGGTGCTGTTCCCGGGGGCCCATGGCGATGTGGGCGGTGGGTACCCTGTGGAAAACGCGGAAAGCGGCCTCTCCGATGGTGCGCTCAAATGGATGCAAGACCAGTTGGCCCCACTCGGGGTCTCCTTCAAGACCGGCTGGTCTGAGGGAATCCTGCCCGACGCCGGAGGAACCGCGCACCAGCCATGGTCCCACTTGCCCTGGACCCTCCCGGGTGTGTCCCTGGGGGCTCGGCAGTTTCCCGCAGGCCTTCCCAGGGATCCCTCCATCGCCGCACGCATGGCCGCCGGCTCCGTGGTGGCCGAACCCGGAGCCGCCCCAGCCGCCTACAAGCCAACCAACCTGCCCTGAATTGGTTCCCGGCAGGCTGCCCTGGTTGATTCCCGGCCTGGATCCCACTGGAATCCCAACACCCCCTTGGCCTTGGGTTCCGGGAAGGCCATCATGGGCCTAGCCCTCTAGGGCCACCTCACCCGCCCATCACTTGATTTCCCACCACCAGGAGTAGACCCATGACGATCAAAGTCGGCATCAACGGTTTCGGGCGCATCGGACGCATGGTGTTCCGCGCGGCCGTCCAGAACTTCCCGGACATCGAGATCGTGGGCATCAACGACCTGCTGGAGCCGGACTACCTGGCCTACATGCTCCAGTTCGACTCGGTTCACGGTCGGTTCAAGGGCACCATCGCCGTGGAGGGGACGACGCTGATCGTCAACGGCAAGAAGATCCGGCTGACTGCGGTGAAGGATCCGGCTGAGCTCAAGTGGAATGAGGTGGGCGCAGACGTGGTCGTCGAGTCCACGGGCCTCTTCCTCACAAAGGAGACCGCCGAGAAGCACCTCGCCGCCGGTGCCAAGAAGGTGATTCTGTCCGCGCCCAGCAAGGACGACACACCCATGTTCGTCTTCGGTGTGAACGACAAGTCCTACGCGGGCCAGGCCATCATCAGCAACGCCAGCTGCACTACCAACTGCCTGGCCCCCGTGGCCAAGGTGCTGAACGACACCTTCGGCATCAAGCGCGGCCTCATGACCACCGTGCACGCCGCCACCGCCACCCAGAAGACCGTGGACGGCCCCAGCAACAAGGACTGGCGCGGCGGACGCGGCATCCTGGAGAACATCATCCCCAGCAGCACCGGCGCGGCCAAGGCCGTGGGCAAGGTCATCCCCGAGCTGAACAAGAAGCTCACGGGCATGGCCTTCCGGGTGCCCACCAGCGATGTCTCCGTGGTGGACCTCACGGTCGAGCTCATCGAGGAGACCACCTACGAGGCCATCTGCGCCGCCATGAAGGCCGCCGCCGAAGGCCCCATGAAGGGAGTCCTGGGCTACACGGACCAGAAGGTGGTCTCCACGGACTTCCGGGGCGAGAGCTGCACCTCGGTCTTCGACGCCGAGGCCGGCATGGCGCTGGACGGCACCTTCGTGAAGGTGGTGTCCTGGTACGACAACGAGTGGGGCTA
Source organism: uncultured Holophagaceae bacterium (assembly GCA_903884655.1). Lineage (GTDB taxonomy): Bacteria > Acidobacteriota > Holophagae > Holophagales > Holophagaceae > Geothrix. The sequence goes on from CAISFO010000052.1 coordinate 11,485, forward strand.
CTCCTGCAAGGTGCTGGAAATGGTGAAGGTCATCGCCAAGTAGGCAGACCTGTTTTCGAAGGCTTGTCCACGTCGGTGGAAACCTGACCTGACTTCAGGACCCCACGTCCTCCCCAGCCAGCTCACAGCCAACCTTGCAGAAGTGGCCTGTCGCAACCTGCGACGGGTTTCGCTGGCGGAGGTGTCCCCCGAACAGGGGGGCCTTGGCCTTCTGCTGGGTCTGACCAATGGGTAGCGAAGCGCAGGCAACGCCAGGAAGCCTCACTCCCGAACCACCGCGAACCCCTGAAAGCCCTCACCCTCCCAGCTCATGGGGTGCGGTCTGAAGTAGGAAGTGAGCCCGTCCCCGGCATCGGAAGCCGCCCCCATGGCCGCAGGCCAGACCTCGGCCGGACGCAGGTCGGGCCGAGCCTGTGCCAGCCATTCGCGATGGGCGGCACCTTCCTCGGGGAGCCAGGAGCAGACCGCGTAGATGAGCAGGCCGCCGGGAGCAAGTCGATCCGCAGCCGCCGCCAACAGCCTGCGCTGGAGGCCCGTCAACCTGGGCAGATCATCGTGCTTGAGCCAAGCCCACTCGGGGTGCTTCTGCAGGGTCCCGCTGCCACTGCAGGGGGCGTCGATCAGGATGAGGTCGAAACTGGCGCCACAGACCTCCAGCCATTCCGCTGCGTCCGCCTGGATCACCTGGACCTGGAGGCCGCGCTGCTGAAGCGTCTGGCGCAGACGCGCTGCGCGTCTGGGATGCACCTCAAGGGCGGTGATCGTCGCGCCGGGATGGCGCAGGGCCAGGGTGGTGGTCTTGCCGCCTGGGGCGGCACAGGCATCCAGGATGCGGGTGACCGGGGCTTCCCGTCGGTAGGCCAGCAGGGCCTGGGAACTGCGGTCTTGCACCATGCCACCCGAGGATTCCAGCCAGAGGCGGGGAAAGGGGGCGCCTTCGGCGAGGCGGAGGCAGCCCGACAAATCTGGAATTGGAACCAGGCCTTCGGGCACCTCGCCCCTGATCAGCCGGAAGTCTGGCCGGGGTGGCACCTGGAGACGGGCCCAGAGGGACTCCAACTCCGCCCCGGCGTGGTGAGGTGCCAAGGCCGCTCCCAGGGCCCTGTCGGTGGCGGGGCCGCGGTCCAGGGAGGGGGGCAGGGCCTCCAGCTCAGCGGCCAGTGCCGCCCGGTCCTTGGCAGCCCGGCGCAGCAGGGCATTCACCAGGCCCTTGTGGGGCAGGAAGCCCAGGTCCCGATCGGCCGCGAGATCCACGGATTCGTTCACGGCCGCATGGTCTGTCACACCTGGCAGCCAGGCCAGCTGGGCGAGACCCATGGCGAGGCTGACGCGGGTGCCCAGGGGCACGCCCCGATCCGGATCCTTCAATTTGGGCTTCACCCAGGCCTGCAGGCGACCCCAGCGGCGGAGGCATAGGCCGAGCAGGGCTTGGGCCAGGTGCGCATCATCGCCCAGGTCCCGGTCCCAAATGTCGGGCACGCGGCCCCCTTCTCCGAAAACCTCGTGGAGGGCGTGGGCGACATGGAGGCGGGCGGCGGTGGGCATGGGGCTCCTAAGGGTGCCTAACCAAACTCCCACGGGGCTGCGCGAGGGTCGCCGGGCGAGCGAGGCGGGGAACGCGAGTCAAAGCGTAGCGGGTTCTGCGTGCGACGAGCGTGACGCGGCATCGCGACGCCCGCCGCACCTCGCCCGAAGGGATGAAGCCGGGCAGGCGCCCCGCGGCGTCAGGTCCCTTGGACAACGAACCACGTTGCCCTGCGGGCCCTTTCTTGCGGTGCATCCTGCCTGGCTTCATCGCGGCCTCGTCGGGGTTTGGTTTGGCACTCTAAGGCCGACCCAGGCTAGCATGCGAAGCCTGTGGCATCCTGGGGCCGGACTTCCCGAGGAGCTCCCATGGCCCACAGCTACCCCCTCACCCTGAACTGGACCGGCAACACGCTTGACGACACCTACAATCGCAACGCCATCGTGTCAAACCCCGGCAAAACCCCACTGTCCGTAAGCAGCGCCCCAGAGTACGCCGGCGATGCCACCCGCTGGAACCCCGAGGATCTGCTCGGTTCCGCGCTAGCCACCTGCCACATGCTCACGTTCCTGGCCCTCTGCGCGAAGACACGGATCGAAATTCTTGGTTACGAGGACCACGCCGAGGCCATCCTGGACACCATCGACAAGGTCGCGCGCATCACCCAGGTATTCCTGCGCCCCGTCATCATCGTCCGCAGGGGGACTGACGTTCCCAAGGTGCTCGAACTGTTCCAAAAGGCCCACAAATACTGCTTCGTGGCCAACTCTGTCACGTGCGAAGCCATCCTGAACCCACGCGTGGTCGAAGCCTAGCTGCCAGGAGATCCATGCACTGTCCCTTCTGCGGGCACATCGAGGACAAGGTGGTGGACTCTCGTGAGTCCCGGGAAGGGGATTCCATCCGCCGCCGCCGGGAGTGCCTCTCCTGCGGCCGCCGCTTCACCAGCTACGAACGCGTGGAAGAAGTGCCCCTGGTGATCCTCAAGAAGGACGGCCGCCGCGAGCCCTTCGACCGGCAGAAAGTCATGAAGGGCCTGCTGCTGGCCAGCCAAAAGCGGCCGGTGTCCCTGGCGCGCATCGAGCAGTTGGTGGGCGATCTGCACGCCCGGTTGATGGAGCGGCCCGATCGGGAAATCCGGAGTCTGGAGCTGGGCGAGCTGATCATGGACGAACTGAAGGCCCTGGACCAGGTGGCCTACGTTCGCTTCGCCAGCGTCTATCGGGATTTCAAGGACCTGCCCGATTTCGTCAAGGCACTAGAAGGACTTATGCACAAGGAGACGACCAGTGGCAGGGCCGTACCAGCGGGCACCACACCCGTTTCGCCCCCTCCACAAATCGTCAAACCCGTGGCTCTGGCTTTGTTTCCGGGCGAAGCCGAGGGACCCGTCCTGAAGGCGCGCAAGAAGTAGGGGTATCCTGGAGGTCGAGGTTCTTCCCGTGGCCGACGATGTCCTCCTGCCCCCGACCCCTGACGAGACGCCCAAGCTGCCGGAAGAGTTGCCGGTGCTGCCGTTACGCGATGTGGTTGTCTATCCATATGTGATTCTGCCCCTCAGCATCAGTCGCGAGAAGTCCATCCGCGCCGTGGACACGGCCCTGGCGGAAAACCGGATGATTCTGCTGCTCTCCCAGAAGCAGACGGAAATGGACAACCCGCGCCCGGAGGACCTGTACCAGGTAGGCACGGCGGCACTCATCATGCGCGTACTGAAACTGCCTGATGGACGCATCCGTGCCCTGGTGCAGGGTCTGCAGCGCGTTCGCGTGGAGTACTTCACCGAGACCGAGAACCTCTTCAAGGCCCGTGTGGAGCCCCTGACCGAGCCGGAGATGAAGTCCCCGGATCTGGAGCAGGATGCTCTCCTCCGCAGCGTGAAGCAGACACTCGAAAAGGCCGTGGCCCTCGGCAAGACCCTCCCCCAGGAAGTGCTGGTCATCGCGGGAAACCTGGACAATCCAGGTCGCCTGGCGGATCTGGTGGCCTCCAATCTGGACCTCAAGCTCCAGCAGACCCAGGAAGTGCTGGAGATCGCCCACCCTGGCCTGCGCCTGAAGCGTGTGAACGAACTGCTTCAGCGGGAGATCCAGCTGCTGGAAGTGCAGCAGAAGATCACGATGGAGGCCCGTGGAGAGATGGACAAGAGCCAGCGGGAGTACTACCTCCGGCAGCAGCTCAAGGCCATCCAGCAGGAGCTGGGCGAAGGTTCAGAGCTGGCCGAGGAAGTCACTGCCTTCCACGAGAAGCTGGCGAAGATGAAGGTGCCCGAAGAACCCCGGGTGGAGATCGAACGCAATCTGAAGAAGCTGGAGCGCATGCACCCGGATTCCAGTGAGACCGCCGTGACGCGGACCTACCTGGAGTGGATGACCGAACTTCCCTGGGGCATCCAGACCGAAGACAACCTGGACCTCAAGCAGGCCCAGGCCGTGCTGGACGAGGACCACTTCGGGCTGGTGAAGATCAAGGACCGGCTCCTGGAGTTCCTGGCGGTGCGAAAGCTGAAGCCCGACCTCCGGGGTACCATCCTCTGCTTCGTGGGCCCTCCAGGCGTGGGCAAGACCTCACTGGGCAAATCCATCGCCCGGGCCCTGGGTCGCAAGTACTCCCGCATTTCCCTGGGTGGTGTCCACGACGAGAGCGAGATCCGCGGCCACCGGCGGACCTACGTGGGCGCCATGCCCGGCCGCATCGTGCAGGCCCTGCACCAGGTGAAAAGCATGAACCCCGTGATCATGCTCGACGAGGTGGACAAGATCGGTCGGGACATGCGCGGCGATCCCAGCGCGGCCCTGCTGGAAGTGCTGGATCCGGAGCAGAACCACACCTTCCGGGACCACTACCTGAATGTGCCGCTCGACCTGAGCCAGGTGCTGTTCCTCGCCAATGCCAATGAGCTCGAGCCCATCCACCCGGCCTTCAAGGACCGCATGGAAATCATCTACCTCCACAGCTACACCCTGGAGGAGAAACTGGGCATCGCCGAGCGGCACCTCATCCCCAAGCAGTTGGAGAAGCACGGCGTCACCAAGAAGCAGGTGGCCATTCCGAAGAAAGCCCTGAAGGCCATCATCATGGGCTACACGCGGGAAGCCGGACTGCGCCAGCTGGAGCGGGAAATCGGCGCGGTCTGCCGAAAGGTGGCCCGGCGGGTCGCCGAGAATCGGCTGACGAAAAAGCTCACCCTCGACGAGAAGAGCATTCACGAATTGCTGGGCCCGGTGAAACTCTTGCAGGACGAGCGCCTGAAAGCCCCTCGGGTCGGTGTGGTGACGGGCCTGGCCTGGACCTCCGTGGGCGGCGACGTGCTCTTCGTCGAGGCCCTGCGGATGCCAGGGAAGGGGGCCCTGATCCTCACGGGCCAACTGGGCGACGTCATGAAAGAAAGCGCCCAGGCGGCCCTCAGCTATATCCGAAGCCGGGGGGAGGCTTTCCAGATCGATCCCGAGGTGTTTCAGAAGCAAGACCTCCACATCCACTTCCCCGAGGGGGCCATCCCCAAGGATGGACCAAGCGCAGGTCTCGCGATCGCCACGGTACTGTTGTCAGTGCTGAAGGATATCCCCGTGAAAAACACTCTGGCCATGACTGGGGAGATCGACCTGCGCGGCGAGGCGTTGGCCATCGGTGGTCTCAAGGAAAAAGCCCTGGCGGCCCTTCGCCTGGGCATCAAGGACATCATCATTCCCTACGCCAACCAGAAGGACCTGGAGGAGATCGACCCTGAACTCCGGAACCAGCTGCGCTTCCATCCGGTCAAGCATGTGGAAGAAGTCTTCACGCTGGCCCTGGTTGGCTGGATGAAGCCCGCCGCCATCCGACCCGCCGCCAAGGCGAGGGCCAGGAGCAGACGCAAATAAAGGACTGTTTGTCGAAATTTTACAAACACCCCTCCCCTGAGGCCCTCAACCTGCTGCACAACATCCATCACCACTGAATTATGAATTATGAATTAGGACCTTCCTGTTCCATGTGGAACACATTTAGAAAGGTTCCTTGGGGCTGGCTGGTGGATCCCCTTCACGGATGCCCCCAAAGGCTCGCTAGACTGGACCTTCGCGAGGTGTCCGTGGGTTTGCTTGGTGGCCTGATCAACAAGTTCAAGAAGGGCCTGAAGCGCACTCAGGAGCTGGTACTGGCGCCCCTGGGCCGCCTTCTGCGTCTCCAGCGTCTGGATGAAGGACACCTGGAGGAACTGGAGGATCTGCTGCTCCAGGCTGACCTGGGTGTGAAGGCCGTGGATCAGCTGATGGCCAGGCTGCGGTTTGAACTCAGGGGCGGCACCGAAATCGACGCTAAAGCCGTCCTGAAAGAGGAGCTGCTCAAGATCCTTCGCCCGCGTTCTGCCATGCCCTTCCTTGCCCAGGGCACCCAGGTCGTGCTCCTGGTGGGAGTGAATGGCGTGGGCAAGACCACGACCCTTGGCAAACTCGCCGCCCGCCTCAAGGCAGGCGGCGAATCCGTGCTGGTGGTCGCCGGGGATACCTTTCGCGCCGCGGCCATCGATCAGCTCGAACGCTGGGGGGAGCGGGCCGGGGTGCCAGTCCTTCGCAACCAGATGGGCGGGGATCCCGCAGCCATCGCTTTCGACGGCGCCACCAGTGCCAAGGCCAGAGGCACCTCCTGGGTACTCATCGATACCGCCGGCCGCCTGCACACCAAGGACCACCTGATGAAGGAACTGGACAAGATCCGGCGCAGCCTTCAGAAGGTGATCCCTGAAGCACCTCATCGGGTCCTGCTTGTCCTGGACGCCACCACCGGGCAAAACGGGCTGGCCCAGGCGGAGGTCTTTGCAAAGTCCGCAGGTGTCACGGACCTGGTGCTCACCAAGCTGGATGGCAGCGCCAAGGGCGGGGTGGTGGTCCCCATTTTGGAGCGCTTGGGGTTGCCCATCGCTTTCGTGGGGGTGGGTGAAGGCCTGGATGACCTCATTCCCTTCGAAGCCGAGGCTTTCGTGGCTGGCCTGCTCGATGCCTGACCTGCTGCTCAGCCCCACGGTCGCCTGGGCCCTGGCCACGGGAGGCCCCTGGCCGGATCCCAACGACTTCGAGGGCGATACCCGATACATGGCCCTGGCCCTTCAAGAAGGCATGAAAGGAGTGGGACTTTCGAGCCCCAATCCCCCTGTGGGGTGCGTCCTGGTGAAAGCTGGTCAAGTGATCGGCGCCGGCGTCCACACCCGCGCAGGTGATCCTCATGGCGAAATCATGGCCTTGAGAGATGCTGAAGCCCGCGGTGTGGATCCGAAGGGTGCCACAGCCTATGTGACCCTGGAACCCTGCTGCCACCATGGACGAACAGGTCCCTGCACCATGGCCCTCCTTCAGGCCGGAATAGTACGGGTGGTTGTGGGCGTCAAGGATCCTAACCCCCGCGTGGACGGCGGTGGCTTGGCCATCCTGAGGGCCCAAGGGATCGTCGTACAGGAAGGGCTCCTGGGGGAGGCCTGCGGCCGCTTCCATGCTCCCTTCTTCAAACACATCCGGACAGGCCTGCCCTGGGTGTCCCTGAAGCTGGCCCTGGGCTCAGACGGTTCCCTGGGCCCCCTTGGAAGGACCACCCAGGTGACGCCTCCCGAAGTTCAACGGCTGGCTCATGCCCTTCGCAGGGCATCAGAGGCCATCGTGGTGGGACGGCACACCATCGAGGTGGATGATCCCCAGCTGACGGACCGCTGGCCTGCCCCTTCCGCGCCTCATCGCACTCTGGCCCGGGTGGTCATGGACGAGGCGGGGTTGGTCCCCGCCACGGCTCGTGTCTGGATCCCGGTGGCCGGCCAGCCGGTCTTTCGGGCAGTAACAGGGGATCCCAGCCCACTGAAAGGGGTCGAGGACCTGGACCTGCCTCCGGAAGGACGGGGTTGCAGCCTGCGTCACCTGCTCTACGAACTGGCGGCTCGGGGCGTCGGACGCGTGTTGGTGGAGGGTGGAGCCACGCTCGCCAATGGATTCCTCACCCAAGGACTGGTGGATGAATTCCATCGCTTCCAAAGCGATGCACCGGCCCTGGGCCCCAGAACTGAACTCGCCCTGCCGGCCACCTGGCAACTGGCCACCGCCGCCCGCTGGCCCTCTGGACGATGGGAGGTCTGGCGCTAGGCCCCAGCAGGTAAAGTCGTTTCCCGTCCCACCCCACACAGCGCTGGCCCTAGCCTCCGCCCACCAGCCGGATGACTTCCAGGCGGTCACCCTCTCTCAGGGCTGTCGTTGGGTGTTGCGCCCTCCGGATCACCTCACCGTTGAGCTCGATGGCGCTGCCGAAGGTTGGGAGGTCCAGCCAAGCCGCAAGGTCGGCCACCGTCGACAGGACAGGGGTCTCGCGGATCTCCCCGTTGATGCACAGCCTCATCGGAGTTCCGCCGCGGCCTGGAAGCCCTTTTCAAGATCCGCGATGAGATCCGGTTGATCCTCGATGCCCACAGAAAAGCGCAAAAGACCATCCGTGATTCCCAGCCGGGCCTTCACCTCCGGAGCGGTCTTTAGGTGGCTCATGCTGGCGGGGTGCTGGATGAGGCTTTCGACACCGCCGAGACTCACCCCACGGGTGATCACCTCCAGCGCCTCACAAAATCGTTGTCCAGCCACCAGTCCGGCTCGCAACTCAAAGGCGATCATGGCCCCGTAGCCCTTTTCCATCTGGCGCACCGCGATTTCATGGCCAAGGTGGGTCGAGAGCCCGGGATAGTCCACCCGGGCCACATGAGGTTGCCACAGCAGCCACTGGGCCAGGGCCTGCGCGTTGTCGGAGGCCCGGCGGACCCTCAGGGCCAGGGTTTTGAGACCGCGGTGCAGCAGCCAGGCTGCCATGGGATCCAGTGTTGGCCCCAGGAGCTTAGCCAAGTGCCAGCAGGCCACCACATCCGCGTCCATGCCCGCGATGACGCCAGCCACCAGATCAGAGTGGCCCCCCAGGTACTTGGTGGCCGAGGCCACACTCAGATCAATGCCAAAGGATAGGGGCCGGGTATGGATGGGGCTCGGGAAGGTGTTGTCTGCCACGGTCCGGACCCCGTACCGCTTGGCGATGGAGGCCACACCAGCCAGGTCGGTCAGCGCCAGGGTCGGGTTGGAGGGTGTCTCGATCCAGATCAGGCGGGTCCCTGGTTGGATGGCGCCTTCCCACTCCCCCAGATCCAGGGTGTTCTGCACCCAGGTCACCTTGAGTCCTCGCTCAGCTTCCCAGCGTCGGATGAGTTGTTCCGTGCCCAGGTAGAGGGCTGCCGGAGCCACCAGGTGGTCTCCCTGCTTCAGGAACGCCTCAAATACCAGGGCGAAAGCGGCCATGCCGGAGGAAGTGACCAGAGCCCGCTCGGCGCCCTCAAGCTCCGCCAGGACCGCCTCCACCTCGCTCGCATTGGGGTTGCCCCAGCGTGTGTAGAACGTCGCGGGCTCGATGCTGGCCGAGAACTCGGCACCCTCGTGGTTTTCCATCAACTGGAACACCGAGGTCTGGAAAATCGGCGTGATCACGGCCCTGGTAGGGTTGTGGCGTCTGCCGGCGTGAATGGCGGTGGTGGTGGGTCCCCAGGGTTTGGGCATGGCGGTGGCTCCAGCCACCAGCATAGGCGCGTCTGGCCTAACGCTTCCAGAAGACGATGGCCAGGGCCACAACGGAAAAGAGGATCACCACGATGAGCCGCCAGACCGTGGGGCGATCATCTGGCAGGTCGAAGGGTCCCCGGTCTTCGAGGGCCGCACGGGTCAACTCGTCCACAGGTGTCGGCGCCAGGCCACGGCAGTCCACGCATCGGAAGGCTTCACCAGGCGTGATCACCGCATCCACCACGGTGGCACCACAGCCCTGGCAGACATGCACCACGCCGGGATGGTAAGCCTCGAGGGCGGGGGGGATCTCGTTGGTCATGCGTCACCTCCAGTGCCGCACCCTTCGGGCTTCGGCTGCGCCAAAGTGGCCCTCCATGTATCAGACAGCGCACTACGCTGTCCTCCCGCTCGCCAGAGCTCGCGGACATGGAGTCTCTGCTCCTGCTTCGGGCTCATGGCCCCAGCATGGGACCTCCTTCAGCCCTTGGCCAGTTCTTCGGTCAACACTTCCTGGACCAGCCTCGCATCCAGGCGCCCCTCGCCCGCCTTGAGGATCTGCCCCACCAGGAATCCCCTGAGGCTGTCCTTGCCGCCCCGGATCTGGGCCACTGGGCCGGGCTGGGCCGCCATGATCTGGTGCACCAGCAACTTGATGGCGTCCCGGTCCCCGACCTGGGCCAGCCCCTTGGCAGCTACGATCTGTTCCGCACTGCCTTCTCCTGCCAGCAGGGCCGGGAACACCTGTTCCTTGGCGGTACCGAACCCAAGGGTCCTGGCTTCCACCAGGCGGACCAGTCCTGCCAGGGCCTCGGGTGCCAAGGGCAAGGCCTCAATGTCCAGGCCACGCTCATTTAGGATGCGGCTGACCTCCCCCAGCATCCATGCAGCGGCCCCCCGGCCGGAGCCGCTGAGTTCCGCCACGGTCTCGAAGTAGGCCGCAAAGGCCGGACTCTGGGCAAGGGCCTGAGCCTCCTCCAGGCCCAACAGATAGTTCCCGCACCAGCGGTGGATGCGCTGGTCGGGCAGCTCGGGAAGGGCCTGGCGCTCGATTTCGATTTCCAGGGGATCCACCACCAGAGGGGGAAGATCCGGCTCTGGGAAATAACGGTAGTCCATGGCCGCTTCTTTGGTGCGCTGGGCCCGGGTCTCCCCCAACACGGCATCCCAGCCGCGGGTCTCCATCTGCACAACCCGACCCTGGTCAAGCAGTCTCGACTGTCGCTCGATCTCATGCTCCAGGGCCTGGCGGACGAACCGGAAGGAATTCAGGTTTTTCACTTCAACCCGGGTGCCAAGAACCGCTTGGCCCGGCCTGCGCACGCTGATGTTGGCGTCGCAGCGGAAACTGCCGTCCTCCATGCTCCCGTCGCAGATTCCCAGACCCACCACCAGTCGATGGAGGCCCTTCAGGTAATCCGAAGCCTCCCGAGCGCTTCGGAGATCCGGAGCTCCGACAATTTCCAGCAGGGGGACCCCGGCCCGGTTCAGGTCCACGTGGCTGGACACTTCATCCAGGTCGTGGTGGCTCTTTCCTGCATCCTCCTCCAGGTGGGCCCTCTCCACCCGGATCCGCGTGGATCCCTCCCCGCCACGAACCCGGGGATCCCCGGGGATATCCAGGTGCCCTTCCTCCACGATGGCCACGGGGCCCTGGGTGATCTGGTACCCCTTGGGCAGGTCCGGATAGAAATACTGCTTCCGGTAGAAGGCGCTCGTTGACCGGATCTCAGCGCCCAGTGCCAGGCCCAGTCGAATGGCCATGCGGACGGCTTCGGCGTTGAGGGCAGGCAGAGCCCCCGGCAGGCCCAGGCAAACGGGGCAGGTCTGGCTGTTGGGGGCGGCCCCCGCCAAATTACGGCAGGCGCAGAACATTTTGGACCGGGTCTTCAGCTGGACATGCACCTCCAGCCCAATCACCGCTTCGAACCCAAGCTTCATGCGCCACACCCCCGGTCAGTCTACCGTTTGCCTACTTTCCGAGACAGAAACCGCCGAAAAGCGCATCCAGGGCGCTGTCGGCGCGGTCTTCGCCCGTGAGGCGCGCCAGCAGGCCCCAGGCACCCTGCAGTAGCGAGGCCGGCAATTCTGGGAAACATCCCGCATCTAAATCCACCAGCAAGTCCAGTTGTTTCCCCAGTTCGTCAAGGAGTTCAAGCTGCCGGCCCGTGGCAAGGGCGCCCAGGCAGGCGTCCGGTGCCAGCCCGCCCAGCAGACGCTCCTTGAGACCCGTTTCCAACGCGTCCAGATCACCCAAGGTGGTGGCGATGGCCAGTCCCGGGGCAGGGCAAAGGTCCGCGAACGTGTGGACCACCAGCACCTTGGCCTGGAACGGCACGAGCATGGTGCGAACCAGATCCGGAGTCTCGACCCCTGCGGGGATCAGGTGCAGCACCAGATCCACCATCTCCAAAACCGGTCCCACACGCGCCACCCCAAGCCGCTCGACGGGATCCTCGGATTCCCTCAGCCCTGCTGTATCAAACAGACGCAAAGGCAGACCCCGCCACTCGCAGCGCACCTCCAGCACGTCCCGGGTGGTACCAGGAAGCTCGGTCACGATGGCCCGGTCCTCTCCTGCCAACGCGTTGAAGAGGGTGCTCTTGCCGGAATTTGGGGCGCCAACCAAGGCCAGTCGGATACCATCCTGCAGATGACGGGCCGCCCTGGCACGGACTTGTTCCACGTGGAACCGGGCCCGGAATGGCTCCATGGCTTTGGCCAAGTCTTTCAAATTCAACAAGATTCCCTCTTCCTCTCCATAGTCCACCACGGCTTCGGCCCTGGCCATCCATGGAGCGAGGCCCCGACGTGCCTCTGAAATCCAGTCGGGTTCAGCCCCAGCCCTTGCCTGGGCCAATCGGATCTGCGCGTCCGTCTCGGCCACCACCAGGTCCCTCAGTGCCTCTGCCTCCAGCAATCCCAGTTTCCCGTTCAGAAGGGCCCGCCGCGTGAACTCGCCAGGTTCCGCCAGGCGCACACCCAGGGTGCCCAGGTGTTGGAGCAGGCGCCTCGCCAGCAGTGGGTTGCCGTGGATCTGGAACTCGACAACATCCTCCCCCGTGTAGCTGGCCGGCCCCGGGAAGAACAGGACCAGGGCCCTTTCGCGGAAGCCGCCCCAACACAGGGTTCGCAGGGATGCGACCCTTGGCGGGGGCAGCGCTACGAAGGGCAGGAGCACGGCCGACAGGTCCGGTCCCGAGACACGGAGCACCACCACGGCTGAAGGCAGCAGGGGGGTGGCGGGCGCGCAGATGGGGGTCAGGGACAACGTGGACAAAGGAATCACCCTTGCATTTCTATCTCCCGGCAAGGCCAGGATCCTGTCCCGATCCTCCCCGGAACCGCCTATTTCCTGAACACTCGCACGGGCTTGAAGGTTCCAGTGCCTTCACTCTCGGTACCAAGGCCAGCCTCACGGCTTACGACCAGATGCACCCAGCGGCGCTCCCGGGCACTGAGGGCACCGAGCGTGTGGCTGCCAAGCTCCCGGGCCTTCTGGGCAGCGAACTGCCCCATGGCCATCACTTCCTGCATGCGGAAGAGCCGGGCTCCCTTGGTGTCCAGATAGGCCAGCTTCTGGTCTTCCCGCTCACCCTGGGCTTCGTGCACCAGGAATTGCAGGGCATCCAGGGCCGCACCACGATTGGCACCCAGGATGCCCGCGTCTGGACCCGAGACGGCGACTCTGTTGGGAAAAGCCTCCTCATCGCCTGAGGGCGCAAAGCGGGCTTCCAGCTGCAGACCCAAATGGCCGCCCCAACGGGCGATGAGCTCGGGGACGGACTCCAGACTGGCGCCGCTTTTCCTCATGGCGGGACTCCTACAGGACGATGGGCTGGGGCTGGTAGGAACGCATGACCCACCAGGTCTGGGCCAGGCCGATCATGTTGAAGACGAAGTAGTAGACCGCAACCCCGGCGGGACTCTGCGCGAACATGAACGTCATCATGGCCGGCATCATCACCATCATCATCTTGCGCTGGGAGGCGTCGCCTACGGCAGGGGTCATGTACTGCTGGGCGAACATGGAGGCGCCCATGAGCACCGGGTAGACAAAATAGGGATCCCGGGCGGACAGATCCGTGATCCAGCCGAAGAAGGCGGCGTGGCGAAGCTCGTAGACATTGTTCAGCATCGACCACAGAGCCAGGAAGATCGGCATCTGGAGCAGCATGGGCAGGCACCCGCCCATGGGGTTATGGCCATTCTTCTTGTAGAGGGCCATGAGTTCCTTCTGCATCTCGGCCTTCTTGGTCATATCGCTGCCGAACTTCTCATACTTGGCCTGGAGGGCCTTCTGGTGCGGCTCGAAGTCCTTCATGCGGAGCATGGAGATGGTCTGCTTCGTGTTCAGGTGCCAGGTGGCGAGGCGGATGATCAACGTGAAGATCACGATGGCCCAGCCCCAATTTCCAACCAGGGCGTGGACCTTCTTCAGCATCCAGAAGAGCAGGTGGGACACCGCGCCAAAGAAGCCATAGTCGATGACCTCGGTGAAGGGTTTTTCGAAGGCCAACAGGGGCTCCGCCTGCTTGGGCCCCAGGTAGAGCGAGGCTTCCAGGCGGCCATTCTGGGGCAGGAGCTCGTAGCCAGAATTGTCTCGACCTGCTGGACGAGGTAGTTTCCACAGGGCCACAAAGTAATGATTGGACTGGCTCTTGGCGCCCTTGTCTACCCCAGCATCCAGGCCGAGGCGCTCCGTGGAGGGAGGCAGCACCTTGCGCTTGGCGCCCAGAAAGCTGAAGAACGGATCGTGCAGCATCTCGCTCCAGGTGACAGCCTCCACGCCCTTTTCGGTGACCGTGAATACCCGGCCCAGGCCTTTGACCGGGTCGTCGCTGCTGGGGTTAGAGATCAGCTGCAGGGGGCCATTACCCGCTATAACCGCGTCGATCTTCAGGCTGTGGCCCTTGGCGGGAACCAGGTAGGTGAGACGGTCCCCTTTGCTGTTTTCAAACAGGACTGAGGTGCCACCAGGTCCCCGCTCCTCACGTACCGACTCGAAGCCGATCCCCTTCATGGAGCCCAGCCCGGCAAAGCCTGTGGGGAAAAAAGTGGTGCCGTCCACCCGCCACACCGCCTGCTTGAGGGCCCCGGTGGCCACCTGCCAGGTGAGGGTGAGCTCTTCAGATGAAAGTGTGTGCAGGAGGGCTGGGTCCGCAACCTTGGCCTCTGCGCCCGCCATCGCAACCGGCGTCTGCGGCCTGGTTTCTTCGACCGGAGGCGCTGCCGGCTTGCTTACGACTGGACTGGCTTGTTGGGCCACGGGGTTCGGCACGGGCTTGGCGTACTTGGAGGACAGCCAGAACTGGCCTCCAAGCAAGATCAGGCTTCCGACAATGAAGTAGAGGATGTTGCGGTTGTTCATGGGCCATCCAAAGCGGGAAGTCGAAGCAGGGCCATCCGTAACTGGTGTTCAATGTCCTGGAAACTGATGGTATCTAGCGGTGGCGCGGTGCGGCCTGGGCGAATCCACACCACCCATGGTTCGTTCGACAGCGACTTCGACCCAGCCAGGAAGGCCATCCTGACCCGCCGGCGAAACCGGTTGCGCTGTACGGCGCCGCCAGACTTCCTTGGTGAGGTCACCAGCAGGAGAGGTCCTTCCGGGCTCGCGACGCGCCAGGCACGGATGTCCAGCCACGACGACTGCCCCAGCAGGGGCCGGGGCAACGGTGCGGGAACCGCGTGGTCTTGGTGCCGCACCGTCCGGAAGCGGCCTTTGAAGATCACAGAAAGGGCTAGAGCGCCAGGACGTGGCGGCCCTTGGCGCGGCGGCGCTTCAGCACCAGTCGGCCATTCTTGGTCTTCATGCGGCTCAGGAAGCCGTGGGTCTTGGCACGGCGACGGTTGTTGGGCTGAAAGGTGCGCTTCATGGTTCCACCTCGGGAGTCCCCTCCCGGGGAGGAGAACGAACCTTAGAGGTTATCAGCGAGCGGCCACAGGCTCAAGAGCAATTCCGCCCCACCAGGGAGTGCTGCGGGATGCTAGATTGAATACCCCCCTCGCGAGCCCGGCGTGGACGGAGCGTGCGCTGCACCCTCCGCCGACGGCGCGTGTCCGCGCCCTTGTACCACCGATGCTGGTGAACCCATGCGCTCCGCCGATCCCACAGCCCTCTGGGACACCATCCGCCTTGGCTTGTCCAAGCAGCTCCCGGAGGCCAGTTTCAAGGAATGGATCGCGCCCTGTGAGCCCCTCAGGGTGCAGGAGGGCGTGCTGTGGATCCAGGTTCCCAGTGCTGCCGCGAAACTATGGATCGAACAACAGCTTCCGGAAGAGTTCAATGATGCCCTCGCCCAGGGCGGTCTGGCTGACTTGCGTCTTGAATTCCACATCAACGGTTCACCTGCGACAGCGCTGAAGCCTGTTGCCAAGAAGCCCAGCCACGCTTCGGTTGGGGCTCCCGAACAGTCTGTTTCCTTTCCACACCTGTTCAATCGCTACACGCTTGACCGCTTCGTGGTCGGCCCGGGCAGTCAATTGGCCTTTGCGGCAGCTCGAGCGGTGGTGGACAGCTACGGCAAGGCTGCCACGCCCCTCAGCATGAATCCGCTGTTCATCTATGGCGGCGCGGGACTCGGCAAGACCCACCTCATGGTGGGCATCGGCAAGGGCCTGCTGGAGCGGGATCCTCGGCTTCGCGTGGTCTACCTGAAGGTGGACAACTTCTTCAACGAGCTCACCGTGGCCATCCGCGCCAAGAACACCGAGCCCATGCGGAAGAAGTACCAGCAGAACGACGTGCTGCTGCTGGATGACGTGCAGACGCTGGGCAAGATGGAGCGCACCCAGGAGGAGATCTTTCACATCCTCGAACACCTGCTCCAGCATGGGAAGCAGATCGTCATCACCTCGGACAAGCCCCCCCAGCGGCTGGAGGGCTGCCACGAGAGGCTCATCACGCGCTTCAAGTGGGGCCTGACGGCTGACATCCAGCCCCCTGACTTCGAGACGCGCATCGCCATCCTGAAGAAGAAGCTGGAGGATGTGGATTTCCGGCAGGTTCCACCCATCCCCGAGGATGTGCTCACCTTCATCGCCCACAAAGCCAAGGGAAGCGTGCGCGACCTGGAAGGCTTTCTTACACGCGTGATCTTCCAGGCAAGCCTCATTGGAGTGTCACCGTCCCTGGAGGTGGCGCATGCCGCATTCCAGGGTCAGAGCGGAGAGGAACCCACCGCACCAGTGCATCCCGATCGCATTTATCGGATGACCGCAGAGACATTCAATGTGTCCTTTGTGGACCTGATGAAGAAAAGGTCCCGTCAACAGGCGATCCTCGTTCCGCGTCAGGTCGCCATGTACCTCGTCCGGGAGATTGCCTCATCTCCCTTCGCCGACATCGGGCGGTCCTTCAACATGCATCATTCCACGGTCATGAACGCCATTGATTCTGTCAGGGACCGCATGAAGCGGGATCCGGAATTCCACAGGATGGTCCAGGCGCTTCTCAATAGTATCAATTGATTTTGTTTGGTTTATAAAGTTATCCACACACGCTGTGTCTACGGGATCCACAACCTGGTCAGCTGCTGCCTTGCTGGCGATCAAAACACCTCTCGTCCACAGGGTTCCGGTGCCTTTCCACAGCCTGTCCCGAGCGGCGAAACTCCGGTAGGATAGAGCTTTGACACGACTTTCCACAGGTTGCCCAGGTCCTCAGCATCATCAAGGGTGATTCATGAATCTTCAATTACAGGTTTCCAAGGATCGTCTGGATCGGACACTGGGTCTCCTGAAACATGCCCTTGATCGTCGGGTGACGCTGCCGATTCTTCAGCACATCCTCGTGGATGTCCGCCCTAAGGAAGTCGTCATGAAGGCGACGGACATGGAACTCGCCTTTGAAGCCACCGTTCCAGGCGAGGGACAGGGCCAATGGACCATGGCGGTTCCCGGAAAGAAGTTCATCGAAACTGTGCGGGTATTCCCGGAAGGCATCCTGAGTCTGGAATGCCCAGAGGCAGGGGGCCGCCTCTGGCTGCGCGCCAAAGGCATGAACTCCGAGCACAATATCCAGCCCGGGGAAGGTTTCCCGGAGCTTCCCTCCCCCAGCAAAGAACTTCCTGTGGTGAAGATTCCCGTGCTGCGGTTCAAGCGTGCCATCCAATTGGGCTCCATCGCCGTCAGCAAGGACGCCACCAAGCCCACACTCTCCGCCGTGCTGCTGCATCTCTCCAAGCACCATGTCCGGGTGGTCTCCACAGACGGGTTCCGTCTGGCGGTGGCCGAAGTTCCCTGCGATACCAAGCTGAAGGATGAAGTGCGCCTCATCGTGCCCAAGCGGGCCCTGGATCTCATCCCGACCCTCCTGGGGGATGAGGGAGAAGTGGAACTCTGCTGGGATGCCACCACCCTGTTCCTGGACCAGCCTGGTCTGAAGTTCAGCACCCGCCTTGTGACGGGCAATTATCCCGCCTACGAAAAAGTCCTTCCCGCCGAGCTTCCCAAGCGGGTGATCGTGGACCGCGAGGTCTTCCTTCGCACCCTCCGCTTTGTGGGGTTGAAGAAGGACGACTACAACAAGAACGTGCGTTTATTCTTTGAATTTCCCAACCTGCGCACAGTCTTTCAGCACCCCGACGAAGGCGTCAATCAGGCGACACTGCCCTTCACCGGCGAGGAAAACCCCTTCGAACTGGCCTTCAACATCGACTACCTCACCGAACTGCTGGAACGACTGCCGGGCGAGGAGGTGGTCTACCAGTTCAAGGACGAGGTTGGCCAAGGGGTCTTCATGTCCCCCAGTCTCGAGGATTTCAGCTTCCGCTATGTCCTCATGCCCGTCCGCTTTGCCAACAGCGCTTCCGCCTAACCAGCGCTGGAACACCGCATTTCACCGAACCCAACCAAGTGAGTCTTGATGCCCGAAGAAGTCCTTAGCGCGCGCGTACACACCCCCCTGGAAACCGACAGCTACACCGCCGACAACATCACGGTCCTGAGAGACCTCGAGGCCGTCCGCAAGCGTCCCGGCATGTACATCGGCGATACCGACGATGGCAGCGGCCTGCACCACATGGTCTACGAGGTGGTGGACAACTCTGTCGATGAAGCCCTGGCGGGCTTCTGCAAGCGTGTGGACGTGATCCTGCACGGCGACGGAAGTTGCAGTGTGGAGGATGACGGCCGCGGCATTCCTGTGGATATCCACAAGGAAGAGGGCCGCAGCGCCGCAGAAGTGATCATGACCGTGCTCCACGCGGGTGGAAAATTCGACAACACCAGCACCGACGGCAAGAACGCCTACAAGGTGTCCGGCGGGCTCCATGGCGTGGGCGTGTCCTGTGTGAACGCCCTCTCCAGCAAGCTCTGGCTCACCGTGTGGAAGGAAGGCAAGGAATACGCCATGACCTTCTCCCAGGGCAAGGCCGACGCCCCCCTGAAGCCCGTGGGGCCCACGGCCCGGCGCGGCACGCGGGTAAGGTTCCTGCCGGATCCCGGGGTGTTCAACAACGTCCTCGACTTCAGCTTCGAGATCCTGAGCCAGCGCCTGCGGGAGTTGAGCTACCTGAACCAGGGTGTCCACATCCGCATCACCGACGAGCGCACTGGGGATACCCACGATTTCGTGAACGCGGGTGGCATCAGCGCCTTTGTGGAGCACCTGAACCGGAACAAGGTGGTCCTCCACAAGCCCCCGATCTACATCAAGGACGAGAAGCAGGACACCACGGTGGAGGTGGCCCTCCAGTGGAACGACTCCTACCAGGAAACCCTCTACTGCTTCACCAACAACATCCGCAACCGGGACGGCGGCGCCCACCTGGAAGGCTTCCGGGCAGCCATGACCCGGGTGGTGAACTCGTATGCCGAGAAGAACAACCTGCTGAAGAGCGCCAAGGTGACTCTCTCTGGCGAGGATGTCCGCGAGGGCCTGACGGCCGTCTTGAGTGCCAAGGTCCCTGATCCCAAGTTTTCAAGTCAGACCAAGGATCGCCTGGTCTCCAGCGAAGTGAAGGGCATCGTCCAGACCATCGTCTACGAGAAGTTGTCCGCCTTCTTCGAGGAGAACCCCCGGGAGGCCAAGGCCATCCTGGAGAAGGCCATTGAGGCCGCCAGGGCCCGCGAGGCGGCCCGGAAGGCCCGGGACCTGACCCGTCGCAAGGGTGCCCTGGATGGGGGCGGCCTGCCCGGCAAGCTGGCGGACTGCCAGGAGAAGGACCCGGCCCTCAGTGAGATCTTCCTGGTGGAGGGTGATTCCGCTGGCGGCAGCGCCAAGCAGGGTCGCCACCGGGCCACCCAGGCCATCCTGCCCCTCAAGGGCAAGGTGCTCAACGTGGAGAAGGCCCGCTTCGACAAGATCCTGAGCCACAACGAGCTGCGGGTGCTCATCCAGGCCCTGGGCACGGGCATCGGCAAGGAGGAGTTCAAGGTCGAGAACCTCCGCTACCACAAGGTCGTGCTCATGACCGACGCCGATGTGGACGGCTCCCACATCCGCACCCTGCTGCTGACTTTCTTCTACCGGCAGATGCCCGAGTTGGTGGAGCGCGGGCACCTCTACATCGCCCAGCCGCCCTTGTACAAAGTGAAGAAGGGGAAGACCGAGAAGTACCTCAAGGACGAGCGGGCCCTGGAAGAGTTCCTGTTCCAGAAGGCGCTGGATGGCTGGGTGCTGACCCTGCCGGACGGGAATGAGCACAAGGGCGCGGTCCTGGTCCGCGAGATGAAGAAGTGGGGCGAGGTCCAGCAGCTCTATGGCAAGCTCAACCGCCGCGGCTACGCCCGAACCATTGTGGATGCCCTGTTGGCCGAAGGTCTCCTGGATGTGGACCGGTTTGCCAGCCAGGAATCCCTGGAGCAGTTGGCCGCCGCCATCACTAAACAGAAGCTGGGCACCTGCGAAATCGAAACCATCGAGTCCTCGGAGCGGCCCGCCGAGGGCGAGGATCCCGCCATCACCATCCCGGCGAGCCACCGGCTCCGGGTAGTACGGATGCACCTCAGCCGGCCCATCACCCTGTGGATCGATACCCAGGTGGCGCACTGGGGCGAGTTCCGCCGGCTGGCTGCCCTCAATGTGGAACTGGCGGGCTTCCGTGGCGGGGAGCTGCGGCTTCGACGCCTCAAGGACGCCAAAGAAACCGTCAAGGACAAGGAAGAAGAGGCCGAGGAAGCTCCCAAGCTCAGCAAGGACATGGTCTTCACCGACCCCGAGGCCATGCTTGCCATGGTCATGGAAGAGGGCAAGCGGGGCCTCGGCATCCAGCGCTACAAGGGCCTGGGCGAGATGAACCCCGAGCAGCTCTGGGAGACCACCATGGATCCCGAGCGCCGGACCCTTCTGCAGGTCCGGGTGGACGATGCCGTGGAAGCGGACGAGATCTTCACCATCCTCATGGGCGATGCCGTGGAACCCCGGCGGCGCTTCATCGAGACCAATGCCCTCCTGGCCGAGAACATCGACATCTAAGTTGTTGTTTTTAAAGCATGTCGAGTTGCGTTCCACGTAGAACACCGAAGGACACATGAACCCGAATCGCATCGAGCCTCTGGAAATCGAAAAAGAAATGCGGAAGTCCTACCTGGACTACGCCATGAGTGTCATCGTCGGCCGGGCCCTGCCCGATGTCCGCGATGGACTCAAGCCCGTGCACCGCCGAGTGCTGTTCGCCATGAAGGAATCCGGCAACGACTGGAACCGGGCCTACAAGAAGTCCGCCCGCACCGTGGGCGACGTGATGGGTAAGTATCACCCACATGGCGACTCGGCCATCTACGACACCCTCGTTCGCATGGCCCAGCCATTCTCCATGCGCCACGTGCTGGTGGATGGGCAGGGCAACTTCGGTTCCATCGATGGGGATTCTGCGGCGGCCATGCGCTATACCGAGGCCCGCCTCTCCCGTCTTGCCAACGAGATGATGGGCGACATCGACCAGGACACGGTGGATTTCGGACCCAACTATGACGGCAGCATGGAGGAGCCATTGGTGCTCCCCAGCCGTTTCCCGAACCTGCTGGTGAACGGTTCCCAGGGTATCGCCGTAGGCATGGCCACCAGCATCCCGCCCCACAACCTGCGCGAGTGCTGCAATGCCCTGATCAACCTCATCGACCAGCCATCCCTGGCCCTGGATGGCCTCATGGCCCACATCAAGGCGCCGGATTTTCCCGGCGGGGGCATCATGCTCGGCACCGAGGGGGTGCTTGACGCCTACCGCACGGGCCGGGGCCGCTGTGTGGTGCGGGCCAAGTCCCACGTCGAACAGATCAAGCGGGCAGGGGACCGGGAGCAACTGGTCTTCACAGAACTCCCCTACCAGGTCAACAAGTCCACCTTGATCGAGAAGATCGCCGAACTGGTCCGCGAAAAGAAGATCGATGGCATCAGCGACCTTCGGGACGAGTCCGACCGGGAGGGCATCCGCCTGGTGGTGGAGCTGAAGAAGAACGAGCCCAGCGACATCGTGCTCAACCAGCTGTACCAGCAGACTCAGCTCCAGAACAGCTTCCCCATCACCATGCTGGCCATCGTGAATGGTCAGCCCCGCATCTGCACCCTGCGGGAAATCCTTCAGGAGTTCATCGGCTTCCGCCGCGAGGTGGTCACCCGGCGCACCCTGTTCCAGCTGCGGAAGGCCGAGGAGCGGCACCACGTCCTTATGGGCCTCAAGATCGCCCTGGACCACCTGGACGCCGTCATCAAGCTCATCCGGGCCGCCAAGAGCCCCGAGGAGGCCAAGGCTGGTCTCATGGCCGGGGCCTTCGCCACCGCCGCGGCCATCAAGAAGGACCCGACCCTGTGCCTGTCGGCCGTTCAGGCCCAGGCCATCCTGGACATGCGCCTCCAGCGCCTCACCGGCCTGGAACGGGAGAAGATCCTCGACGAGCTGGCCGAGCTCGAAAAAGTCATTGCCAAGCTCAAGGCCATCCTGGCCGACGAGAAGCTGCTTTTGAAGGTCATCAAGGAAGAGCTCCAGCAGGTGGCCGATCAGTTCGGCAACGACCGCCGCACGGAGATCGTGGGCTACTCCGGCGAGATTCGCATGGAGGACGTGGTCCCAGACGATCCCATGGTCGTCACCATGTCGAAGACCGGCTACATCAAGCGCACGGACCTCAACGCCTATCGTCGTCAGCGGCGGGGCGGCCGAGGCAAGGTGGGCATGAAGACCAAGGACGAGGATTTCGTCGAGCAGCTCTTCATGACCAAAGCCCACGACACCCTCATGGCCTTCACGGACAAGGGCATTGTCTATGCCCTCAAGGTCTACGATCTGCCGGAGGCCGCCGCCTCCACCCGGGGCAAGCACATCCGCAACCTCATCTCCCTGAAGGACGGGGAGAATGTGGTCACCCTCATGGCTCTGCGGGACTTCCCCGAAGGCGAGAACCTGGTTTTCGCCACCAGTGACGGTACCGTGAAGAAGTCCAGTCTGGCGGCCTACGCCAACATCCGGGCCAACGGTCTCATCGCCCTCAACATCGACGATGGGAACGCCCTGGTGGCCGTGCGGCGCTCCACGGGGTCCCAGCAGATTGTGCTGGCCACTGCCCAGGGCAAGGCCATCCGCTTCCCCGAAGAGGATGTACGCGCCACGGGTCGGGCCAGCACCGGCGTTCGCGGCATGAAGCTGGCCACGAAGGACCACATCGTCGACATGGAAGTGGCTGATGCCCTGCCGGACCTGCCAGAAGGAGTGGAGCCCGATGAAAGCACCGAGGAGCACGGCATGCTGCTCACGGTCTGCGAGAAGGGCTATGGCAAGCGCAGCATGCTCCAGGACTACCGGCTCCAGGGCCGGGGCGGCACCGGTGTCATCAACATCCGGGCCGGGGTCCGCAATGGCCATGTGGTGGGCTTCAAGCTGGTCAAGCCCGGGGAAGGGTGCCTCCTCATCAGCCAGGAGGGCATGGTCATCCGCTTCCTCATCGACGAGGTCCGGAAGACCGGCCGCAACGCCCAGGGCGTCGGCCTCCTCAAGCTGGCCAGCGCCGATGACCGGGTCGTAGGTCTCGCCAAGATCGACGCCAGCGCCATGGCCCTGGACGAGGAGGATGACCTGGTCGAGCCCGAGGTGGCCCATCCGGGGCCTGACGAGAGCGGAGAGCAGCCCAAGTTGGGGCTGTAGGAACGATTCGATTGCCAGGCGCAAAACGGGGCGAAAAGACCGCCCCGTTTTTCATTAGAGATAAGAGGCCCAGTCTCCACCGGGGACTTCCACAGCCTCCCGCTCCAGTCGGGGCAGGCGTTCCACATGGAACACATAGACCCAGGCCCGGTAATGGTGGCCACCTTCCAGGTGGACCGGCAACACCTCCCGGCTGAACAGCCCCTCTTCGACGCCCTCGAGGGGGTCCAGATCCGCCAGGGCGGAATCCAGATCAACCTCATCCCCGTAACCCACGAAATCCCCCCGCACCCAGCCGGGTCCCGGGGGTGGCGTTCGCGGTTCTGGCCCGGGCACCAGGGCAGGGAAGCCCACCGGAAGGTGGAAGAGCCGACCCGCCACCCAGGCCCCCGAGAGGCCTTCGGGATGGGTGCGCTGCAGCCAGGCGTGGTTCGACCCACCCTCCCGAAGGGTTCCGTATACGAACAGACCATCGGCTGGTTCCATGTCATCCCCAGGAAAACATACCGCCAAAACGCGGGGCGTTTTGGCGGCGGTCTGGATGCTCAAGCTCGATAGGACTATTCGGGAATCGGGAACTGGTCCGTGAGATGGAAGACCTCCTGCCGGATCCGGGCGAAGGTGCTTTCATCGCCCCGGTGCCGGAGGGTCACGTCGAAGAAGCGGGCGATCTGGTCCATTTCCTCCTCCTTCATGCCGCGAGTGGTGAGGGCAGGGCTGCCCAGGCGCACACCGGAGGGCTTGAGGGGCGGGTTGGGGTCGAAGGGGATGCCGTTCTTGTTGGTGGTCATGCCGGCACGGTGGAGGCAGGTCTCGGCTTCGTTACCCAGCAGGCCGTGGTCCCTCAGGTCCACCAGGAAAAGGTGGTTGTCAGTGCCGCCGCTGACGATGCGCCAGCCGCGCTCCTGGAGCCCCTTGGCCAGGGCATGGGCATTGCGGATCACCTGGCCGCTGTAGGCCTTGAAGTCCGGCTGCTGGATCTCGTGCAGGGCCACCGCCTTGGCCGCGATCACATGCATGAGGGGCCCGCCCTGGACTCCGGGGAAGACCGCCCGATCGATATCCTTGGCAAGGTGGGACTTGCAGAGAATCATGCCGCCCCGGGGGCCACGCATGGTCTTGTGGGTGGTGGTGGTTACATAATCCGCATGGGGCACAGGGCTCGGGTGATGCCCGGTGGCCACCAGGCCGGCGATGTGGGCCATGTCCACCATGAGCAGGGCACCCACCTCGTCGCAGATCTCGCGGAAGGTCTTGAAGTCCCAGGTGCGGCTGTAGGCGGAGGCGCCCACCACGATCATCTTGGGGCGGTGCTCCTTGGCCAGGGCGCGGACCTCATCCATGTCCACCCGCTCGTCTTCCTGGCGCACGTGGTAGGGCACGAACTTGTAGAGAATGCCGGAGCTGTTGAGGGGGTGCCCATGGGTGAGGTGGCCGCCATGGGCGAGGTCCAGGCCCATGACTGTGTCGCCGGGCTTCAGGGCCGCCAGGTAGACTGCCATGTTGGCCTGGGCTCCGCTGTGGGGCTGCACGTTGGCATGCTCGGCGCCGAAGATCAGCTTGGCCCGGTCCCGGGCCAGGTTCTCGATGATGTCCACCTGGCTGCAGCCGCCGTAGTACCGCTTGCCCGGGTAGCCTTCAGCGTACTTGTTGGTGAAGTGGGAGCCCATGGTCTGCATGACCGCGCGGGAGGCGTAGTTCTCCGAAGCGATGAGTTCCAGGTGGTGCCGCTGGCGCTGAACCTCCAGCTCCAGGGCCTGGAACACAGCGGGGTCCGAGGTTCGGATCACTTCATACATGGTGGCGACTCCCAAGGGCATGCATTAATCCTAGCCGCGACCGCGGAATCCTCGGACCCCCTGTTCGTGAGCGGGGTCACAGTCCTGGGCCTATGAGACACTGAATGCCCGGAGTTCTTATGTCTTTCCTTCCGCCCCACGACGGCCCCGAACTGGAGCGCTTCGAGCATCCCCTGGCCACCCGCTATGCGAGCAAGGCCATGGTCCGCCTGCTGTCGCCCCTCTACCGCCAGCGGGTCTGGCGACGGCTCTGGGTCGCCCTGGCGGAGGCCGAATCCGAACTGGGCCTGCCCGTGACCGCAGCCCAAATTGCCGAGCTGAAGGCCACGCAGGATGACGTCAACCTCGAGACCATCGCCCGGCACGAGTCCGCCCTGCGCCACGATGTCATGGCCGCCATCCACGCCTGGGGGGAACAGGCGCCGGGGGCCCGGCCCATCATCCACCTGGGGGCCACCAGCTGCTTCGTCACCGACAACGGTGATCTGCTCATCGTGCAGGAGGCCCTGGCCCTGCTCCGCCGCCGCCTGCAGGACGTGATCGCCGCACTGGGGACCTTCGCGGCCCAGTGGCAGGATCAGCCGACCCTGGGCTTCACCCACTTCCAGCCGGCCCAGCCCACCACCGTGGGCAAGCGAGCCACGCTCTGGATCCAGGATCTGCTGCTGGATCTGGAAGACCTCGATCACCTCATCCGGACCACCCCCGTGCGGGGGGTGAAGGGCACCACCGGCACCCAGGCCAGCTTCCTGGAGCTGTTCAACGGGGATGGCGCCCAGGTGGAGGCCCTGGAGCAGCGGTTCTGCGACAAGGTGGGATTCCCGGCCATTCCCGTCTCGGGCCAGACCGCCACCCGCAAGCTGGAGGACCGCATGGGGCAGGTACTCTGCGGCATCGCGGCCTCGGCCTCGAAGTTCGCCTGTGACCTGCGCCTGCTCCAGCACTTGAAAGAAGTCGAAGAGCCCTTCGAAACCCAGCAGATCGGCTCCAGCGCCATGCCCTACAAGCGGAACCCCATGCGGTCCGAGCGCATCAACAGCCTCGCCCGCTTCGTGCTGGGCCTCATGCCTTCCACCTACCAGACCAGCGCCAGCCAGTGGATGGAGCGGACCCTGGACGACAGCGCCCACCGCCGCCTCACCATCAGCCAGGGCCTGCTGGCCGCCGACGCCATCCTTGTCCTCTACCGGAACGTGGCTTCGGGCCTGGTGGTCTACCCGAAGATGATCGAGGCCCGGCTTGCCCAGGAACTCCCCTTCATGGCGGCAGAGGTGCTGCTCATGGAGGCTGTGAAGCGAGGCGGTGATCGCCAGGACCTCCACGAGCGCTTCCGGGTGGCGGCCTTGGAGGCGGGACGCCGCATCAAGGCCGAGGGCCGGCCCAATGAACTGCTGAACCTGCTCGCCCAGGACCCGGCCTGGGCCATGACAGAAGCCGAACTGGCCACCCTGCTGGATGCCGCCCGTTTTACGGGTCGTGCCGGGGAACAGGTGCGGCAGTTCCTCGCCGGCCCCGTGGCCGTCGCCCTGAAGGATCACGCCCCGGCGGACGAAGCCTCGGTCCGGGTTTGAGGTACACATGCTGAAACTTGCTGTCATCGGCGCCCAGACCCTCCTGGGGCGCGAACTTGTGAGCGCCCTGGAAGCCCGGGACGCATCCGTGGTTCCGCTTTCCGTTGGGGCCCTGACCGTGGAGGAAGAGATCGGCGATCTGGTGGTCTTCGCCCCCAGCAAGCTGCTTCTCGAGGGATTGGACGCAGTCATCCTGGCCGACACGCCGGACCTGGAGCTGCTGGAGGGCTTTCCAGGCCGCATCCTTGACCTTCGTCCCGAGCCAGAGGCCCGCATCGAAGCCCTGCCCCTGGCTGGGCCCTGGCCCCAGGGTGCCAAGTCCCTGCGCGGCCGACCGGCTCTTGAGCAGGTGCTGGCCCTGATTCCGTCCCTGCTGGAGGGTGTGGGCGAGGTGGGCGGTACCCACCTGCGCTCCATTGCCTGGCTGGGCGACCGGGGCCTGGAAGGGCTGGTGGAACAGACCCTGGCCGTGCTCAATGGCGAGGATCCAGACCTGGCCAAGCTGGGCTATCGTCAGGCCTTCGAGGCGGTGCCCGTGACCCCGGTGGTTGGCAAGGGCCGACTTATGGAAATCCGGATGCCCTCCTTCCATGGGGATCTGCTCATCCTCCAGGTGCGTGCCGCAGAAGGCCAGACCCTGTCGAAGAAGGAGGCCCCCCTCGGGGTGAAGTGGGTCGAGTCCGCGCCCAGCTCCCGGGACGTGGCGGTGAGTGCGGACCTGCTGGCCTATGCCGACTTTTCCAACGACGGGAAAGCGGCGGTGCTGACGCTCGGCTTCGACCCCGTGCTGTGGGGCGTGCTGCGGCCCACGATGCGGGTCTTCGGGTTGATGTAGGAAGCCGCGACAATGGCCAAGAAGCTGGACGAGCCCCAGGAACGCGGCGACTTTTTCAAGTCCCTGGGGACCCTGTTTGCGGGGCTGGTCGCGAACAGCATTGAAGAGGCGGTCACGGCCATGGGGCCCAAGCTGCTGCGCCCCCCGGGTGCTGTGGACGAGCTGGAATTCCTCACCAAGTGCACCCGCTGCGACAAGTGCATGCGCGCCTGCCCCGAGAATGCCATTCTCGTGGCGCCACCTTCGGCCGGGCTGGCCCTGAAGACGCCCTACCTTGATCCCCGGAGTGTCCCCTGCTTTCTTTGCACCAAGCTGCCCTGCGTGGCCGCCTGCGAGGAAGGAGCCCTGATCTGGCCCCGGCGCACCCTGGCCGATAAATCGGAAATCGAAGGGGCCAAGGCTGTCCGCATGGGCACGGCGAAGATCAAGGAAGGCCGGTGCGTGACCTGGGAGGCCACGGACCGGGAAGCCCGGGACTGCCGGATCTGTGTGGACCGGTGCCCCTACCCGGAAGAGGCCATCCGCATCGTGAAGACCGAAGAAGATGACGCCATTGGCCATCCCGAGGTGATCGCGGAAGTCTGCACCGGCTGCGGGATCTGTGTGTTCGCCTGCCCAGCCGAACCCATGGCTATTGTGGTGGAGCCGCGGAGGGGATGATCAGGCGATGCTGATCCCTTCCATCGCTGCGACTTCGTGGGCGTTGAAGCTGGAGCGCACCAGGGGGCCGGCGTAGACGGTGGCGAAACCGAAGGCCTTGGCCTTGGCGCCGAGTTCGGCGAACTCCTCCGGGGGCACGTACCGCCGCACGGGGAGCTGGCGGCGGGTTGGCCGGAGATACTGGCCCAAAGTGAGGATGTCTACGCCTGCCTTCACCAGGGCCTCGAAGGTGATCAAAAGTTCTGCCTCGGTCTCCCCCAGCCCCAGCATGAGCCCACTCTTGGTGCGGAATCCGTCTCCATACAAGGCTCTTCCCATCTCCTTCGCGTGAGCCAGTACGCGAAGGCTTCGCTCGAACTTCCCCGCGGGCCGCACCTCTGGATAGAGGCTGGGCACGGTCTCAGTGTTGTGGTTGAACACCGCCGGGCCGGCCGCCACCACCCGCGCCACGGCCTCCAGGTCCCCCAGGAAGTCGGGCACCAGCACCTCCACGCCCACGCCGGGGTTCCGGTGCCGGATGGCCAGCACGGTCTCGGCGAAATGGGCTGCCCCGCCGTCCGGCAAGTCGTCCCGGTTCACACTGGTGAGCACGGCGAAGCGCAGGCCCAGGGCCGCCACCCGCGCGGCGGTCTCCTGGGGTTCGCGAGGGTCCAAGGTCCGGGGCTGGCCGCTCTGAATGCTGCAGAAGCCGCAGGCCCGAGTGCAGACCTCGCCCATGAGCAGGAAGGTGGCCGTGCCCTGGCTGAAGCAGTGGGCCCGGTTGGGGCAGCGGGCCTCCTCGCAAACCGTGTGGAGACCCGAGGTGCGAAGGCCTGCCTTCATGGTGTGCAGCTCGCCGAGCTTCACCCGTTCCTGGGTGATCCACGGGGGAAGCCGGAGGTGTCCTTCCAGGACTTCCCTGCCAACACGTTTTGAGAATCGGGCCATCCGCACTCCTGATCTTCCAGTTTCCCGTAGGATGGCCCCATGTCCAAGCCGCTATCCAGGTTGCTGCTCCGGGAGCAGCTCGCCTTCCTGTCCCGGGACCACTCCAGCTGGGGTGAACACTTGGACAGGGTGCGGTCCTTCCTGGCGGAGGGCCTCCAGGTGGCGGACCCTGCTCGCCCGGTCCTGATTCTGGGCGCTGGGTCGGGACTGGAGGTGCCTTGGGCCCTGGCGCCGGCTGGCACCACGGGCTGGGATGCGGATCCCTGGAGCCGGGTCTGGACCGCCCTGCGCCACCGGTGCTGGCCCCCCTGGGTCTTCGAGGATCTCACCGGGGGCCTGGCGGACCTGGCAGCCACTGCCAGCCGCTCGGCCCTGGAACCCTGGTCGGGGCGGCGTCGGGATCGGGAATCTGCCCGGAGGCAGCTGGCGGGTCTGCTGCCGTCGCTCCAGCCCAAGCCCCATGCCCTGGCGACCTGGATTGCGGCCCACCGCCCCGGGAGCATCCTGGTGGCCAATGTCCTGGGACAATTCGGCGTCGTGGCCGAGCGCATCGTGGAAGCCGCCCTCGGCTGGGTCCCTTGGGACCCGGATCCCGAGCGGGCCGATCCCCTGGCCGAGGCCCTGGAGGACTGGAATCGCCGGTCCATCGCGGCCTTGCTGGGGGTACTGCGGGACAGCGGTGCGGAGCTGTGGCTGGTGCACGACCGGGCCGTGGTCTTCAGCGGCGGCCCCCTGGAACTGGGCCCCTGGGAGGCGTCCTGGGCGCGCCAGCTGCAATCAGAGGCGGAAGCCAGCGATGCCCTGGCCGGTGTAGATGTTCCGGAGAGCCTCTTGGGTCCAGGCCTCGAGCTGACCCGGAAGGAGCGCTGGATCTGGCCCCTTGCCCCCGGGCAGCGCCACCTGGTCGAGGCCCTCGCCTTCCGGAGGCACGGCTGATGGGTGTGGCGTCCGTCAACCCTTGTCCCCACACGGGACCGCAATGCCCATAATGGTTCTCTTCGAGGCGTGTCCCCCAGGATGGTGGGCCTTGCGATTTCCCTTTCCAGCCTTAGGCTGATGACCCACTGATCCAGGAACCCCGCAGATGCCGAACTACCGAAGACTGCTTCTGGGCCGCCGCCTCACCAGCGAAGAGCAGCACGAAACCAAGATCAGCAACCCGGTCGCTCTGGCCGTGTTCAGCTCCGATGCGCTGTCCTCCGTGGCCTATGGCACGGAAGCCATCATGAATACCATCAGCCAGGCGACCCCCGCCCTGGGCCTCGGGGCGGCCATGGCCATGGGGGCCATCTTCTGGTCCTGGTGGGCGGCCCTGGGCATCAGCGCGCTGCTGCTGATCCTGATGGTGAGCTACAAGCAGACCATCCACGCCTATCCTTCCGGGGGCGGTGCCTACCTCGTCGCCAAGGACAACCTGGGCGAGGTGGCGGCCCAGACCGCTGGCGCCTCCCTTCTGATTGACTACATCCTGACCGTGGCGGTGTCCGTTTCTTCCGGCGTCACGGCCATCACCTCCGCCTTCCCGGCCGTGGAACCCCACCGCGTGGCCCTGGCCCTGCTCATCATCGCGTTCATTGCGATGATGAACCTGCGGGGCGTGAAGGAGAGCGGGGCGATCTTCGCCGTGCCCACCTATGGCTTCGTGCTCCTCATCCTGATCATGGTCAGCATCGGGCTGTTCCGGGCCTTCACAAACACGGACGCCCAGCTCATCGAGCAGGTCCAAATCCAGACCCTCCACGTGAACACCCTGGGCAAATGGGCTGCGATCTGGCTCTTCGCCCGGGCCTATGCCGCAGGGTGTACCGCGCTGACCGGGGTGGAGGCCATCAGCAACGGCGTGACCGCCTTCAAGGATCCCGTCTCCCACAACGCTGCCAAGACCATGACCACGATGGTGCTGCTCCTGGGGACCATGTTCCTGGGGATCACCTACCTGTCCAACCACTACCACTTGGCGCATGCCGAGGACATGTCGGAATCACTGCTGTCCATGCTGGGACACAAGATCTACGGGCCCTCCAGGATGGGTCACCTCGTCTATCTGACTCAACAGCTCTTCACGACGGCCATCCTGGCCCTGGCAGCCAATACCTCGTATGCGGACTTCCCCCGCCTGGCCGCCCTCCATGCCAGGGACGGCTTCCTCCCCCGGCAGCTCACGAGCCAGGGCGACCGCCTCGTGTTCTCGAACGGGATCATCATCCTAAGCTTGGCGGCGTCAGTCCTGGTGGTGATCTTCAACGCGCACGAAGTCCACCTGCTGGACCTCTACGCCCTGGGCGTGTTCATCGGCTTCACCATCAGCCAGTCTGGCATGGTCCTCCACTGGCGAAAGGAGGGCGGCAAAGGCTGGAAGTTGAAGGCCGTCGTCAATGGCATTGGCGCCATGACCACTTTCCTGGTCATGTGCGTCATCATCGCCACCAAGTTCATGCACGGAGTTTGGGTGGTGGTGCTGCTGGTGCCCGCACTGGTCTTCACCTTCTTCAACATCCACCGCCACTACATCCGCGTGAAATCCATCCTGGCCGGCAGCCGGGCGGACTTCATCAGCCCCCGCAAGAATCGCGTGGTGGTGCTGGTCTCGGGGATCCACTCGGGAGTGGTCCAGGCGCTGAACTATGCCAAGGTCATCGCCGAACACGGTGAGGTGGAAGCGATCACCGTCGACTTCCCGGACGAGCATGGGCGAGACAGCGCCTCCCTGGAGAGACTCCGTTCAGACTGGCCCCGGTACTGCGAGGGAATCCCCCTGCGGGCCCTCAGGAGCCCCTACCGGAAGATCGTGGAACCCATCGTGGACGAGCTGGACCGCATGCGTCGGGTGGAACCCGAATACACCATCACCGTCATCCTCCCGGAGTTTGTGACGGGCCACTGGTGGGCCAACTTCCTGCACAACCAGACCGCCTGGCGCATCAAGACCACCCTGCTGATGAAGCCCAAGACCGTGGTGATCTCCATTCCGTACCACCTGGAGCCTCTGGTGGAGTGAAGGGTGGAGTCAACGCTTTCGGGCGTTAGGGTTGCGGAGCCGCTCAGCCTATCTGAGGCTGCCACCAGGCCATCTGGGGCCTTCTCCTCAGGAAAAGAATATGATGAGTCATCCATATTCCATCACGCGGTAATCTTCGCACTGTAGGCGCCCTTCTGGAGCTCGAGCAAATCAATGCAAAGCATTAGACGGATTCTGCTGGGAAGACGTCTAACCAGCGGGGACTCTGCCCACACCAAGGTCAGCAACTTCATTGGCCTGTCGGTGTTCAGTTCGGATGCCCTGTCCTCGGTGGCCTATGCCACTCAGGAAATCATGGCCAGCCTCTCCGGCAACCTGCATGGGGTGGCCGTGGCGGCCACCGTGGCAGCCGTGCACCCGCTCTTCGGCCTTTCTGTGCCGGTGGCCCTTGGCATCGTGGCCTTGCTCGCCATCCTGGGGATCAGCTACCGCCAGACCATCCTGGCCTACCCCACCGGGGGCGGTGCCTACATCGTGGCCAAGTCCAACTTGGGGGAGCTGGCGGCCTTGGTGGCAGGTGCCAGCCTGCTCATCGATTACATCCTTACGGTGGCCGCCTCCGTGTCTTCCGGAGTGGCTGCCATCACGGCGGCATTCCCATTGCTGCAGGGCCACAACGTGGCCATCACGCTGTTCGCCATAGTCTTCATCGCCCTGGCAAACCTTCGTGGCGTGAAGGAAAGTGGCGCTCTCTTCGCAATTCCCACCTACGGCTTCGTGGCACTCATGCTGGTTCTGCTTGCGGCGGGAACGGTTCGCACGGTTTTCACAGGTGGTCCAACTCCCGTGCAGGTGCAGGGGGCGGTCGAGCACACCCAGCGCTTCGGGAGCCTGGCCCTGATCTGGATCTTCATGCGGGCCTATTCGGCGGGCTGCACGGCATTGACGGGCGTGGAAGCCATTTCCAACGGGGTGCAGGCCTTCCGGGATCCACCGGAACGGAATGCGTCCAAGACGATGATCTGGATGGTGCTTCTGCTGGGCGTGATGTTCCTGGGTATCACCCTGCTGTCCCAGCGCTTCGGGGTGGTCTACCACCACAGCTCGGACCCCAGCGTCGTGGCGGAAACCCTCCTGTCCAAGCTGGCCAAGGCTGTCTATGGCGATGTCAGCCACGGCCTGCCGAAGGTGATGTACTACCTCACCCAGACCTTCACGTTTGCGATCCTCGTGGTGGCGGCCAACACGGCCTACGCCGACTTTCCGCGACTCGCGGCCCTCATGGGACGGGACAACTACTTGCCCCGGCAGTTCGCCAGCCAGGGCGACCGCCTGGTCTTCTCCAACGGCATCCTGATCCTCACCGGAGTGAGCTGCTTCCTGGTCTACGTCCTCCATGCCAACACCGACCTGCTGCTGCCGCTCTATGCCCTGGGTGTGTTCACGGGCTTCACCATTTCCCAGGCGGGCATGGTCATCCACTGGATCCGCCTCAAAGACGCGGAGCCCCGCTGGCTGAGCAAGGCCTTGATCAACGGCCTCGGGATGTCAGCCTCGGGCATCGTCATGGTGGACATCGCCGTCACCAAGTTCATCCATGGAGCCTGGCTGGTGGTGGTGTTGATTCCGATGATGGTCTGGCTGTTCCTGCAGATCCATCGCCACTACATCCGCGTGAAGTCGATCCTGGCGGGCAGCCGGGCCGAGTTCCTGCCCCATCGGCGGAACCGGGTGGTCGTGCTGGTCTCGGGGATCCACTCAGGGGTCGTCCAGTCCCTGAACTACGCCAAGGTCATCGCCGAGCACGGCGAGGTGGAGGCCATCACCGTGGACTTCCCCGATGAGTACGGCCGGGAAAGCGCCGCTTTGGAGCGCCTGAGATCCGACTGGCCCCGGTACTGCGAGGGCATTCCGCTCCGGGCCATCGAAAGCCCCTACCGCAAGATCGTGGAACCCATCGTGGAGGAGCTGGATCGCATGCGCCGGGCCGAGCCCGAGTACACCATCACCGTGATCCTGCCCGAGTTCGTCACCGGTCACTGGTGGGCCAACCTCCTGCACAACCAGACCGCCTGGCGCATCAAGACCACATTGCTCATGAAGCCCAAGACCGTAGTGATCTCCATTCCGTACCACCTGGAACCCCTGGTGGAGTAGAGGGCCGGGTCAGCGCATCCGGGTCGTGGGCCGGGAGAGCAGCTCCTGGCCACTGAGCAGCTCCGCCAGTGTCTGGTGGCGGGGACCCAGCACCATGCACAGGAAACTCAGGGGGAAGCAGAGCACCGACAGCATGTGGACCAGGGAAAAGGCCATGCGCCGCTCGGGCGTGTTCTCCGGCAGGGTGACGCCAAAGTGCCCCATCAACGGGGATTGTCCCGTGAGCACCAGGGGACCCATGAAGAGCAGCCAGGACACTGAGAGCAGGTAGGGCACGACCAAAGGCCAGGCCCCCAGCAGGAGCCGGGTGGGAGGGACGCCCAGGGCCAGGGAAGGCAGAAGCAGCGCCAAACCCTGCGTCAAGAACAGCAGCGCCGCCTCGGTGACCTCCACCTTCACCAAAGGCCAGAAGCTGGCGGCAGGTTCATCGCCCCCCAGGGTCGGCTGGGGGATGGCGGTCGGCAGCGGGTCCAGCACCCGGGGAGGTACCAGTTCTTCCTCGCGCACGTCCACGGCGATGGGGGCCACACGGCCCAGGGCAGGCGCCGTCAGGGCCCTTGGTGGGGGCTCGAACGTGGCCTGGGCCAGGGCGGAGGCCTGGAAGAGCATGGGGCGGCCCCGCTGCGGTGGGGCCAGGGCCAGGCCGCACTCAGGGCATTCCGCCGCCAGGGGGGACAGGCGGGTCTGGCAGCTGGGGCAGATGCGGCGAGTCGGGCTGGTCATCGCAGTCCACTATCAGGCAAAGCGGTCCGTCAGAGAACCACCTCTCGGGTGGGACCTGGCCTTTGACGAAGCGTCGAATCCCGAAAGACCCTGTCAACGCGTCCCGGGGCTGTGGGACCATCGGGTCTTCTGCTCCGATTGAACCCAGCCCCTTTGTTGTTCCGCCCCGGCTGATGAGGACCCAAGCATGACCCCCGATACCCCCGGCGCCTTCCACCCGAGCACCCGGCTCTACCGGTTCACCATCCTGGTGTTCATCAGCCTGCTGGTTCTCGGCAGCTACTTTGCCTATGACAGCATCGGAGCCCTTGAGAACACCCTCATGGTGGAACTCCACCTGGATCGCAGCACCATCGGCACGCTCTATACCGCCTATTCGCTGGCTGCCATTGCCATCGTGTTCTTCGGCGGCATGCTCTACGACAAGCTGGGCCCCCGCAAGGCCAGTCTGCTTTTCAGCCTCCTGGTGTTTCTCGGTGCCGTCATCGTGGCTGTGGCCAAGGGCAAGTGGATGCTCATCTTCGGCCGGCTGGTGTTCGGGGCAGGCTCGGAATCCCTCATCGTGGTCCAGAGCGCCATCATCAGCCGCTGGTTCAAGGGCAAGGAGATGGCCATGGCCTTTGGCATCGCCCTGACGCTGAGCCGAGTGGGCACCATGTTCGCCTTCAACACCGAAGAACTCATCGCGGCCCACTTCCACAGCTTCCGCGCGGCCCTGTGGGCGGCGGCCCTCCTCTGCCTGTTCTCAGTGCTGTGCAACCTGGTCTACATCGTCATGGACCAGCACGGGGAGAAGGTGTTGTCCCTGCCCAAGGCTGAAGCCGGCGACAAGATCGTCTTCGCCGACCTCAAGAAGTTCACCTCTTCCTTCTGGTTCGTGGTGCTGCTCTGCGTGACCTTCTACAGCGCCATCTTCCCGTTCACAGCCCTGTCCACGGACATGTTCCACGACAAGTGGGGCATCGCCTCAGTGAGCGAGGTGACCGGGAGCTTCATGACCAAGGTCTTCTTCAATTTCACTCACATGTTCAGCACGGCGCCAGGCATCACCAGCATCACCATCGCAGCGTCCATGATCTTCGCGCCCTTCGCGGGCGGCCTCGTGGACCGCATCGGCCGCCGGGCCTCCCTGATGGTGGTGGGCTCACTGCTCATGATTCCGGCGCACCTGCTCCTGGGCATTACCCACTGGAATCCCATCCCCATGATGGCGGTGCTGGGTGTGTCCTTCGTGCTGGTGCCGGCCGCCATGTGGCCTTCCGTGCCCCTGGTGGTGGAGGAGAAGCGGGTGGGCACGGCCTTCGGGCTCATGACCGCCATCCAGAACCTCGGTCTCGCCCTTTTCCCCTTCCTCAATGGCTGGTTGCGCGACAAGACCGGGACCTATACCGCCACTCAGATCATGTTCTCGGGCCTGGGTGTGGCTGGTCTGGTCTTCGCCTTCCTGCTGCTGCGGGCCGACAAACGCCACGGCGGTGTGCTCGAAGCGGGATCCGCTGCTGGGGACTGACGCTTGGCCCAGGGCGCCGGTTAGACTGGGACCGGCTTCCGGAGGACCCATGACCCGCTGGCGCAGGATCCTGGCACACCTGGCCGAAGGCCTGGTCTGCCTGGGGCTCCTTCTGCCGCTGGGCGCGTGCGGATCCGAGCCGAGTCCACCTCCGCCGTTCCCAGCGCAGGCCCAGTTCCAGCAAGCACCCCAGGATCCAATCCCGGTCCATGCCCGGCAGACCCTCGACTACATCCACCAGCACGGCTACGCCCCGCCTGGCTATGTGGGCGGACGGGTTTTCGGAAACTACGAAGGCCTGCTGCCCCGTTACAACGAGAAGAGAAAACGCATCGAGTACCGGGAATGGGACGTGCATCTCAAGGCCGAACATCGATCCCGCGGCACGGAACGGCTGATCACCGGCAGCGATGGCCGAGCCTGGTACACCGCCGATCACTACCGTACCTTCATCGAAGTGAAATGACCGCCCCCCCCCTTCCTGCTGGACCCTGGGGTCCCCTGCTCCAGCCCTGGTGTGGATCCGCCGAGTCCCTGGTGGACGCGGCCTCGGGACAGGGACAGGTGTGGTGGCTGCGCGGCTCGCGCATGCGAACTCGCCGGGGCCTCATGGACGAATGGGCCGCCGCCGCCCAGTTCCCGCCCCACTTCGGAGGCACCTGGGACGCCCTGCGGGACGCCCTGGCGGACCTTCCCGAAGGCGGCACCTTCCTGGTTTTGGATGCGGAGCAGCTCCTGCAGGACGCGCCACCCGAGGACTTTCGAACCCTCGTGGCCGTGCTTCGGGTGGTGTGCGGGGACTTGGCGCCCCGCCCTTTCAAGCTGGTGCTCCAATCCGAAGAGGAGCACTACGGGACACTGGTGGAAGGGATCGGGGCCATGGACACCGCCGAATGAGGCTGCCAATAACCTGGAAGCGAAGACCTTCATCCCCCGTCTTCCCCACCGAACGCCTTCGTCCAGTCGCCCATCATGAGGGCCGCCACTGCGGTCAGGGACCAGGCGGCAATACGGGACCAGAAGGCCAGCTTGGCACTTGAGTCCCGGTCCCGCTCGGCTTCATTGGACAACTGCTCGTAGGCATCGCCCAGGGCCACCTCGGCATGCCCCCATTTTTCCAGCAGGACCTGGTTGTCCTTGTGGGCCGCCTCCGGCTGGAACTTCTCCAGGTCCTGGGCCACTGCCTCGACCTGGTGAACCTTCGTTTCCAGAATCTTGTTGGTGGCGCCATCCATGGCAATCTTCGGCAGGAGTTCCTGGAACTTTTGCAGGCTGTGGTGCAGGGCCTTGCCTTCGGCGTTGAAGCGGCGCGACAAGTCGTCGGCGACGGCTCCCGCAACCTGAACCTCCGACAGCTCGCCCGTGGACTGCATCTGGCGGATCTCGATGCGGACCAGGCGGTCCATCATCTGCCGCTGTTCCAGCCCCTGCTCTTCACGCAGGCCCTGGTTGTTCTCCTCGATCAGCACCTGCTGGGCCTCCCGGGACCGCTCCTCAAGGGCGGTCGCCAGATGGTCCTTGAGGAACCACGGGATCGCTACCAGGGCCAATGCAAGCAGTTTCCGTCCCTTGCCACTGCGTGTGGAGGTGGTCATCCGTTCTCCTTCCCAGGGATTGGATCTGGCGAGGAAGGATACTAGGACTCATCCGCAATTAATCGATAAATCAGCTTCCTTGAATCGAGACGTGGGCAAGACTCCAACCAGGTGGAGATTCAACCCGAAGGGACAGCCAGACTCTTCAGACCGAGCCAGCGGAAACCTGGCGCTGGAACTTCTCGAGACCCTTCAGTGCCTCAAGCCGCACCTTTCCCCTGAACCAGGGGGTCCAGCCCAGCAGCAGGCCCGAAGGTCCGAAAGCCTGACGGGCCCAGGCCCAGAAGCTGAAGGTGTCCCGATGGGTGCGGATAAGGCCGTCCTCCAGGGTGAACGTGGCCTCGATGCGGTTCAGCACCGGTCGGCCGGTCCGGGTGAAGGTGTAGCGAGCCTCCCAGCGGGCGCTCACCTTGGATCCCGCCTCGCTAAGAATTTGGTGGTTCACGGCCAAATCGGTCGAACGACTCAGGAGCATGGCCCACATGGCGCAGGCGCCTTCCCGGTCCAATGGTCCAAAGGCCGGATCCTCGAAGGTGGCGTGGGGGTGGTAACAGGCCGCCATGCCCACGGCATCCTTCCGGGCGAAGGCTTCGTAGAACCGGTCCACCACGCCAGTGGCGGCCATCAGAACTGGGCCTTGAAGGCTTCGAATGCCATCCGGAGCTCGGCGAGTTCCCCTCGGAGGGACTGAAGATCCGCTTCCAGTTGATCGATCCTGCCCGAACGAGGTGGAGCGGCTTCCACGCCCGCCACCGTCGGACTTTCCACGGCGCCCGACAAAAGGTGCGCCACGCGGGCTTCCCGCGCTCCGGGGGCCCTGGCCAGACGGACCACCAGGGGTGGTTCGGCCTCCATGAGAACAGCCAGGCATCCCTCCACCTCGGCGAGGTCGGGGAAAGCATACATGCGGCGCGTATTGGTACGCAGCTCACCGGGGGTCTGCGGGCCTCTCAGGAGCAGTTCTGCCAGCAGGGCCGCCTCCTGCACAGACAGGTTCCAGGTGGGCTTGGCGGTGTGGGCCACTTTCAGGACGCGGCCCGGCCAGTGCTCTGCGAGCCCCTTCGCGATGAGTGAGGCCACGGCATCCTGCACCTCGGCTTCGGTGACGGAGAGAACCGGTTCCCGGTTGCTGGACTGGTTGCAGGCGTTCAGCAGGGCGTTCATCGAGAGGGGATACACATCCGGCGTGCTGAGCTGCTTTTCGAGCAGACAGCCGAGGACGCGGCATTCCAGTGGGGCAAGGTCGAAATCGGGCATGGGGCATTATCCACCGGCCGGCCCTTCTGCCCATGGGCGAGAGGCCAGGCTTCCCTGAGGTATGAACCCAGGTGAACCCGCCAGCCTGCGCCGGGGCAGCGGGTCCCACCAGGAAGAAACGGGGGGTCTGAATGACCGTTTAGACAGACACAAGGCTTTCTAACTATCAATGAAACCAATAAAAGATATGACGACAATCACATCGCCTAATGAGGTATTCAGCCCATATTGAGGTCGAATCCCATGGATCCCACCCCCCGTCTCGTCTTGCTGCTGACCGAGGGAGCGCCGAACGCAGGGCTGCAGAGCAGCGCTGTGCCCGGTACCTGGGAAACGCTAAGGGAACTGCACTCGACCTGATCCGACGTGGAGCGGATGCCGCCCCGCGATGCCCCCTTTCCAACCCCCTTCACGAAAGGACGACGCATGCCCTGGAACCAGAACTACGCCGCGCTGAATGGCAGCCTGCTCTTGACGGCCCTGGTGGTGGCCATCCCCATTTTCTTCCTCTTCTGGGCCCTGGCCGTGAAGCGCATGAAGGGCCACGTCGCCGGTATCCTCACACTGGTCATCACCATCGTCATCAGCGTCCTCGTCTACCGGATGCCGGTTAGCGCCGCGCTCTCGGCCTCGGCCCTGGGCATGGTCACCGGCCTCTTTCCCATCGGCTGGATCATCCTGACCGCCGTGTTCCTGTTCAATCTCACGGTGGAATCGGGGCAGTTCGAGATCATCAAGAGTTCCATCTCATCGCTATCCCCCGACCGCCGCATCCAGGCCCTGCTCATCGCCTTCTCCTTCTCGGCCTTCATGGAGGGCGTGGCGGGCCAGGGTGCCCCCGTAGCCGTGGCTGCAGCCATGCTCATCGGCCTGGGTTTCCCACCCCTGACCGCGGCCGTCATCTGCCTGGTGGCCAACACACCTCCCGTGCCCTTCGGCCCCGTGGGCGTGCCCACGATGATGATGGCCACGGTGACGGGGATTCCCGCTTCGACCATGGCGCGCGCCATCGGCATCGACATGGCCTTCATGGCCCTGATCATCCCCTTCTTCATGGTGGTGGTCATGGTGGGCTTCAAGCGGGCCCTGGAAGTCATTCCGGCAGCCCTGGTGGCCGGCATCAGCTACGGCGCCACCTCGCTCGTGATCTCCACCTATTTCGGGCCCGAGTTGCCCGCCATCACGGCCTCGGTGGTGTCCCTGGTGTGCCTGGTGGTCTTCATCCAGTTCTGGCAGCCCAGGACCACCTGGACTTTCGATGAGGATGCGGCCGAAAGCCTGACCACTGGAACCAGCCACACGCCGGGCCAGATCTTCAAAGCCTGGTCTCCCTTCCTCATCCTCATGGTGGTCATGGGGATCTGGGGCACTCCCTTCTTCAAGAACTACGCTGAAAAAACCCATCACTGGTTCCTGGCGGTGCCTCACTGGCCGGGCCTGGATGGGGTCGTCTTCAAGTCGGCACCCATCGTCGCGAAGCCAGCTGCCTACGCCGCAAGCTACAAATGGCAGTGGCTCACGGCCCCCGGCACGGCCATGTTCCTGTCTGCGCTGATCTCCATGGCGGTGCTGGGCATCAACCCCGCCACCGGCGGCAGGGTCTTCCTGAAGACCTTCAAGCAGCTCCGCTTCGCCCTCATCACGCTGTCCTCGGTCATCGGCCTGGGCTTCCTGGCCAACTACTCCGGCATGTCCTTCACCCTGGGCCTGGCCCTGGCCGTCCTCACGGGCATGGCCTTTCCCATCTTCTCCCCAGTCATCGGCCTTCTGGGTGTCTTCCTCACCGGTTCAGTGACCTCGTCCGCAGCCCTCTTTGGCAAGCTCCAGCAAGTGACAGCCACGCACCTGGGCTTCAACCCGGTCCTCACCACTTCGGCCAATCTCTTCGGTGGCGTGATGGGCAAGCTGATCTCCCCCCAGTCCATCGCCGTGGCCTGCGCGGCCGTGGGCCTGGTGGGCAAGGAAACGGACATCTTCCGGAAGACCTTAAAGTATTCAATGATCCTCCTGGGGATCGTGGTGGTCGTGGTGCTTCTGCAGGCCTTCGTCATCCCCTGGATCCTTCCCACCGCCCCAGCCGCCAGTTGAGTCGGCACCTGCCAATCCACTTCCCAACAGCGAGGAAAAACCCATGACCACCTGTGAACTGGAAACCCTGAAGGGTCTCGTCGATTCCACGCCGAACGAGGCGCTCCTCATCCACTTGAACGACTACTACGCCCAGCGCGCCCTGCCCGAGAAGGGCGTGGACAGCAACGTGGTCTACGAATGCCCCCGGACGCAGATGATGATCCGCACCGCCGTGAAGGGCACCACCATCGGCACCCACTTCCATACCGTCTGCGACGAGTACGTGGTCGTGGTGGGGGGCCAGGGTGAGATCATGGTCAACGGCGAGTGGAAACCCGTGAAGGCAGGCGATGTGCATGTCTGCCCCCGGGGCATCATCCACGACACCAGGGCTCTGGAGGAGAATCTCCACTACCTGTCGATCTTCACCCCGCACCTGCCCGCCGGCACCGACATCAACTGGCTCTAGACCCAATCCGAGGAGGACCTGCCATGACCGCACTGCTTCCCAATATCGATCCCGATGGACTGCTGGAATTCTCCGTGGTCTACACCGACCGCGCCCTGAACCACATGTCCAAACGCTTCCAGCAGGTGATGCGAGACATGAACCGCATCCTCACCCAGGTCTACCACGCCCAGGCCGCCGTCATCGTGCCCGGCAGCGGCACCTTCGGCATGGAGGCCGTGGCCCGCCAGTTCGCCACGGGCAAGAAGGCCCTGGTGATCCGCGATGGCTTCTTCAGCTTCCGCTGGTCCCAGATCTTCGACATGGGTGGAATCCCCGCTTCCCATACCGTGCTCAAGGCCCGCCGCACGGGCACCGGCAGCCAGTCACCCTGGGTGCCCACGCCCATCGCTGAAGTCGTGGCTGCCATTTCCGCCGAGAAGCCCCAGGTGGTGATCGCCCCCCATGTGGAGACCGCCGCGGGCATCATCCTCCCCGACGACTACCTGAAGGCGGTGGCCCAGGCCACCCACGCCGTGGGCGGCCTCTTCGTCCTGGATTGCATTGCGTCAGGTTGCATGTGGGTGGACATGGAGGCCATCGGTGTGGATGTCCTCGTGAGCGCCCCCCAGAAGGGCTGGAGCGGCAGCCCCTGCTGCGCCATGGTCATGCTCTCCGAGAAAGCCAAGGGCGTGATGGAAGGCACCACCAGCACCAGCTTCGCCTGCGACCTCAAGAAGTGGTCCGCGATCATGGACGCCTACCTCAAGGGCGGCCACGCCTACCACGCCACCATGCCCACGGATTCCCTGGCCCGGGACTGTGCGGTGATGCAGGAGATGGAGGCCTACGGCTTCGAGAAGCTGCGGGCCGAGCAGGCGGATCTGGGCGCCAAGGCCCGCGCCCTGCTCGAAAGCTGCGGCCTGCCCAGCGTGGCCGCCGAGGGCTTCAAGGCCCCGGGAGTGGTGGTGAGCTACACCACGGACCCCGACATCCAATCCGGGAAGAAGTTCCTGGCCGCGGGTCTGCAGGTTGCTGCTGGCGTCCCCCTCCAGTGCGATGAACCGGCGGATTTCATGACCTTCCGGATCGGCCTGTTCGGACTGGACAAGCTGCACAACGTGGACCGCACCGTGGCCTTCCTGGCCACGGCCCTGACCGAGGTGGGCCTTCGCGAAGCCGTTCCGGCGCGGTAAGGAACACACCAGGAGAAAACAGCGCCCGGCGGTTGCCGGGCGCTTCCTTATTTGGCCACCGGCAGGTGGTCCTACTTGCCGATGATGCCCGTGAGCGGGCTGCTGGCGCTGGCGTAGAGGCGCCGGGCCATGCGACCGCTTTCAAAGGCGAGGCGGCCCGCGATGACCGCGTGATCCATGGCCTGGGCCATCTTGGTGGGTTCGCCGGCCTCGGCCACGGCGGTGTTGAGCAGCACGCCATCGGCCCCGAGCTCCATGGCCAGCGCGGCGTCGGAGGCTGTGCCCACCCCCGCGTCCACGATCATGGGGAGTTTGAAGGATTCAACGACTTCCTTGATGAGCAGGAGGGTCATGGGGTTCTGCACGCCCAGGCCGGAGCCGATGGCGCTGCCAAGGGGCATGACTGCGGCGCAACCCACATCACAGAGCTTCTTCGCGAGGATGGGGTCGGCGTTCACGTAGGGCAGCACGATGAAGCCTTCCTTGACGAGGATCTTCGCGGCCTCCAGGGTCTCCTCGTTGTCGGGGTAGAGGCTCTTCTGGTCGCCGATGACCTCGAGCTTCACCCAGTTCGTGTTCAAGGCCTCCCGGGCCAGGCGGGCCACCCTCAGGGCGTCCTCCCGGGTGTAGCAACCGGCGGTGTTGGGCAGCAGGGCGATGTCCTTGGGGATCCAATTCAGGATGTTCTCCTCGCCCTTCGCGTTCAGGTCGAAGCGGCGCACCGCCAGAGTGACCATTTCCACCCGTGCGGCCCGGTAGCAGGCCTGCATGGTGGCGAAATCCTTGTATTTCCCGGTTCCGAGGATGAGGCGGTTGTTGAAGGTCTTGCCGGCGATGACGAGGGACATGGGCGCTCCGAAGCACCAGTGTAGCCGTGCCAGGGGCCTCAGACCTGGCTCGGCGAGCGTCTCCAGCGGAAGGGCAGCCCT
The DNA here is from genome assembly GCA_903884655.1 of uncultured Holophagaceae bacterium. Lineage (GTDB taxonomy): Bacteria > Acidobacteriota > Holophagae > Holophagales > Holophagaceae > Geothrix. Next base: position 55,277 of record CAISFO010000052.1, read on the forward strand.
GGCAGAGCCGCTGCGAGTCCCAGGAGGGCGCCCCAGGCATGGGCCTCCGGCAGGACCTGCCAGGTCGAGTGATGGTTCAGGGGGGACCACCCCATGGCCCCTTCCAGGGACAGCTTGAGGGCCAGTCCCCCAAGCAAGGTCGCGCCCACGGCGAGGGAATCTCGGCGAACTGCGAGGCGCAGCCCTACCCAGGCCCAGAAGAGGCAAGCCAGGCCGGAGGCGCCGCGGTACTGCCCCTGATCCAAGGTGGACAGGAGCAGCAGGCTGAGCAGCGGGGCCATGAACAGGGCGACGATGAGGAGCCTGTCCCGATCCTTCCGCTGGACCAGGATGATGGGAATGGCCAGGGCGCAGACGTTGGCCAGGGCATGTTCCCAGCCAAAGTGCGCCAGGTGGCAGGTCCAGAGGCGCCAGGGTTCGCGCAGGGCATCGGCCGTGAGGGCGAAGGGATCCATCAGACCCGCCGCAACCTCAGGGCGATGCCCAGGATCAGCAACGTGCCCAGGGCCTCGATCCAACTGAAGCCGCCGCCGAAATTCCTGCCGCCGCTCTGCCGAAGGGACACGCCCTGGCGGTCCACCACGTCCACGTCCTTGCGCTCGCCGCGGGCGATCTCGGCCTTGAAAGAGGCCACCTCTGCGTCGAGGTTCTTGGCCAGGTCCGTCATGGCCAGTTCCAGGCCTTTGGCGGAGTGTTCCCGCAGCTTCACTTCGCGGTAGGCCCACGTGGAGCTGCCCTTCAGCTGGCTCTGCCCGGGGGCCCGCAGGAGGAAGGTGTGGCTGGCCACGTCGTAGACCGCGGCATCGATCAGGGTGCGGGTATCGTTGGTGTCACCCGGTAGCACGTAGGCGCCCACGATGGAAAGGTAGGTGAAGCTGTACCACTTGGGATCCGTGTACTGGATCTGGTCCACGCTGACCAGGGCCATGACATCCGAGCCATACATCCGGGCCACCTGGTCCATGTTCTCGAAGCCCCCACCAGCCCGCAGGTAGGTGCTGGGCACCAGCTTGATCTCGGATACCCAGGGCTTGTCCTTGAAGCTCTGCTTCACCACCTCCAGCAGCACCTTCTCCTGGCCCGGCGCCATCAAATTCTGCACTCGCCAGGAGCTGGTGCCGCCCGGCACGAAGGCGATGCCGACCCTGAGTGGCAACTTGAGCCGGGCGCCCGCGGGGTTGGGCGCCGGGGCGCTCTGCTGCTTGGGGTAGAGGTAGTCCATGAGGCTGCTGCGCCGGGCCGTGGTCTGGGGTGTGTTGCAGCCTTGGCAGGCCAGCAGGGCAAGGACGGCACTGGCCAGGCAAGGCCGGATCGAAGGGGACATGGGAACTCCGGAATCAGAGACCGCAGCTACTTGCGGGCGGGATCATAGGCGGTGCTGCCGAAGAGGTTACCTTCCCTGTCCAGCAGGACCACATCCTTTCGGGAGCCTTTCAGCAGCTCCTGCTTGAAGTCGGCCACGCCCACGTCCAGCGACTTGGAGAGGTCCGCCATGGCCAGGGACAGGCTCTCCCTGGACTGCTGGCGGAAGGCGTCTTCCCGGCCCGACCAGGTGGACCCGCCCTTCACCGTGCCGACACCCCCAGCCCGGAAGAGGAAGGTATGGGTGGGAACGTGGTAGACGGCGGCGTCCACCAGGGTGGTGGTGTCGTTCTTGTCGCCTTTCACCATGTAGGCGCCCACCAGGGTCCAGTAGGTCCAGGAGTACCAGCGAGGACTGCTGAACTGCATCTGATCGACGCTGACCAGCGCCATGACTTCCACGCCGAAACTTTGGGCCACCTGTTCCAGGTCCTGGAACCCGCCACCCCTGGTTAGGTACTGGGCGGGGATGATCTTGAAGCTCAGGGCCCAGGGTTTCTGCCCGAAGAGGTCGGACACTTTCTTGTGCAGTTCCTGTTCCCGGGACGCCTCCAGGAGGTTGGCCGGGGCGGTGGCATTCAGGGAGCCAGTGCGCTGGCCCGCCTCGGGGGGAACGAAGGCAATGCCCATGCGCAGAGGAAGCTGGAGTCGGGCGGGCCCCACCGGGGAATTGACGGGCGGGGAGGGTGTTCCGCCCAGGTAGGCGGAAAGGCTGCTGCGGCGCTGGACGGTCTCAGGCGTGGCGCAGCCGACCATCAGCAGAAACAGGCCCGAGAACAGGGAAAGGAAGATGGATCGCATTGAGACTCTCCTTCAATACGCTTGCGTATGGTCGCCATACGGTAAGGTATGGTAGGCTTTTCCCCTCGCCTGTCAAGGAAGCCATGCCCACCGTCAGGAAAAAGATCCGTCAGGTCGCACCCATGTCCCGGGAAGTCTGGGTGAAGGCCGCCATGAACCTCATCGCCCAGGAGGGCGTGCAGGCCGTGGCCGTGGAACCTCTCGCCCAGGCCCTGGGTGTGACCAAGGGCAGTTTCTATTGGCATTTCCAAAACCGGGACGAATTGATTCATGCCGCCCTGGAAGCCTGGGAACAGGATCAAAGCGCGGACGTGGTCGAACGCTACGGCGGCATCGTGGACCCGCGCCGACGCCTGCGGGTGCTGCTCTTTGCAGCCTTCGAGGACGTGGAGAACGGAAAATTCTTCGCGGCCCTCGCGGTATCCAGCGAGGATCCCCGGGTACAGCCCTTCCTTCGCCGAGCCACGGACCGACGACTCGCCTTCGGCATCGAGTCCTTCCAGGCCCTCGGCTTGTCGAAGGCCGAGGCCCGGGAGCGCGCCCTCTTGGCCTACGCGGCCTACGCAGGCTACTTCCAGCTGCTCAGGACAGCCCCCGAGGCGGTCGGGGCCGTCACCGACCTGAGCGGATATGTCAGGCGCCTGGCGGAAGCACTGGTGCCCGCCACCTCTCCCCGGCGAACCTGAGGGCCAAGGTTGCGTCGGAGGCCTGCTCATGGGAAGCTGGTGCTTCCGATGGAGGAGCGGTCCCCATCAGTACCGACGGTGAGGGCGATGAACCCGATGACCCGACGCGAAAGGGGAGGATCGCCGAAGGGATTGCGGCTCATCGACGCGCCCCCTGGACGACGAGGCGAAAGCCCGGCGGCTGTCGTGCCGGTCACCCGGCGCGGAGGGCCTGAGGCGCAGCGGCGGGATGCTTCCCATCGCGTTCCTGAGAGCACCGTCGGCACGCCGAGGTTTCCATGAACGCATCCCCCGCAGAATTCAGGAGCTGGCTGACCGCCCGCCTGATGTCGCTGTGCGCGGCGGAGACCACCTCGGGAGCCGAGGACCTGGGCCTGCCAGCGCTGCGCCTGCTGCTTCAGGAACTTGGTGCGACGGTGGTGGAGCAGCCGGTGGCCGAAGGGCGGACCAACGTGCTGGCCCTCTGGGGCAGACCCAGGGTGCTCTTCTCCACCCACCTCGATACGGTGCCACCCTATATTCCGCCCCGCCTGGAAGGCGAGATCCTGTTCGGTCGAGGCACCTGTGATGCCAAGGGACAGGTCGTGGCCCAGCTGGGGGCCGTGAAGTCCCTGCTGGGTGAAGGCCGGGAAGGACTGGCCTGGTTGGGCGTGGTGGGCGAAGAGACTGACAGCGCCGGGGCAGCGACGGCCCTGAGCCTGGCCGATCGGCTGCTGGACCTGAACGTTCTCATCAATGGCGAACCCACGGGCCTGAAGCTGGCCAGCGGCCAGCGGGGCGTGCAGCATGTCCATCTCTGCTGTGAAGGTCGGGCCGCCCACAGCGGCAGTCCCGAGCTGGGTCGCAACGCCACCTGGCCTCTCCTGGATTGGCTCCAGCGCCTGCGGGAACAGCCCCGCCCTACAGATCCCGCCCTGGGCCCGGAGCTCTGGAACCTGGGCCTTCTCCAGGCGGGCGAGGCGCTGAATTCCATCCCGGCCAGGGCCGAGGCTCAGCTCATGGCCCGGGTGGTGCCCGGCAGTGCCTTCCTGGAAGACGTCCGGAGGCTCGCACCCGCTGAAGGCAAGGTGCACCTGCGCCTGGACGAGCCCGCGGACCTCTACCCGGCGGTGCCCGGCTTCGAGCAGGCCCCCATGCCCTTCGGCTCGGATGCCCCCGCCCTCCGGGCCCTGGTGCCGGATCGCACCGTGGTCCTGGCCGGCCCCGGTAGCATCACCGTGGCCCACGCACTCGACGAACACCTCACCCTCACTGACCTTGAGGCAGGCGTGGCTCTCAACCGCCGCCTGGCCCTGCATTTCCTGGGAGACTGAACCATGATCGCAAAAATTCCCGTCACTGTCTTAGGTGCCACCGGCGTCGTGGGCCAGAGGTTCGTGCGCCGCCTAGCCAACCATCCCCTCTTTCGAGTCGAGCACCTGGCCGCCAGCGAGCGCAGCTCCGGGAAGCGCTACCGGGACGCCTGCGCCTGGCGTCTGGATGGCGAGCCCTACGGCGGCCTGGGGGACCAGGTCATGGTCGACGGCACACCGGAATTCGCCCTGTCACCGGTGGTGTTCAGCGCCCTGGACACGAGCCCCGCCAAGGAGCTCGAGCCTGAATTCGCCAAGGCTGGCGCCATGGTCTTCTCCAATGCCGCCGCCTTCCGCATGTCGCCGGAAGTGCCCCTGCTGGTGCCTGAGGTGAACGCCAGCCACCTGGGGCTGCTGGACATCCAGCGCCACCACCACGGCTGGAAGGGTGGCATTGTCACGAACGCCAACTGCACCTCCACGGTACTGGTGATGGCGCTTGCGCCGCTGCACGAAGCCTTCGGCGTGGAGGCCGTGATGATGACCTCCATGCAGGCCATCAGCGGGGCCGGCTACCCCGGCGTGGCCAGCCTGGACATCCTGGGCAACGTAATCCCTTTCATCCGCAACGAGGAACCCAAGGTTGAGGAGGAGACACCAAAGATGCTGGGCCGCTTCACCGGCAGCGCCGTGGAGATGGCGCCCATGCTCGTGAGCGCCCTCTGCCACCGGGTGCCCGTCATCGAAGGCCACACCGAGGCCGTGAGCGTGAAGCTGAAGGGCAATCCCTCCATCGAGGCCGTGCGCGAGGCCTTCCTGGCCTGGAAGCCCGAGCCCCAGCGCCTGGGCCTGTTTTCGGCGCCAGCTGTGCCCATCCACGTGCACACCCTGGAGGACCGCCCCCAGGTGCGCCGTGACGTGGAGCGGGACGAAGGCATGAGTGTCCATGTGGGCCGCATCCGCGTCTGCCCCATCCTCGGCCTCAAGTTCGCCCTCCTTGGCCACAATACTGAAAGAGGTGCGGCCGGCGGCAGCATCCTGAATGCCGAGCTGGCGCACGCGAAGGGGTACATCCGATGATCGTCCTGAAATTCGGTGGGAGCAGTGTGGCGGATGCGGCCTGCATGCGCCAGGTGGCGGAGCTGGCCAAGGCGGCCCTTCCCAAGGCGCCACTGATCGTGCTGTCGGCCATGGGCAAGACCACCAACGGGCTCTTCGCCGCAGCCAAGGCCGCCGAGGCGGGGAACCTGGAAGCGGCCCTGGAGCAGCAGGCGCTGCTGGTGACGGCCCACCGGAAGGCGGCCATGGACCTGCTCGGGGAGACTCTGCCGGAGGAGCTGGACAGGGCGCTGACGGAGCTCTTCGGGGAGCTGGAACTGCTCCTGCGCGGCGTGGCGCTGCTGAAGGAACTGAGCCCGCGCAGCATGGACGCCATCGCCTCGCTGGGAGAGCGGCTGTCCACGCGGATTTTTGCGGCCTTCGTGGGTGGCACCTGGGTGGATGCGCGGACCGTGCTGCGCACGGACAACGTCTTTGGCGAGGCGACGCCCCAGCAGGAGGCCATCCGCATCCTGTCCACCCAGCACCTCAAGCCACTGGTCCACGCGGACCGGATCGTGGTCACCCAGGGCTACATCGGCGCCACGGAGGAAGGGCACACCACCACCCTGGGCCGGGGCGGCAGCGATTATTCCGCTGCGCTTTTCGGGGCGGCCCTGGGGGCCAAGGAAGTTCAGATCTGGACGGATGTGGAAGGCGTGCTCACCTGCGATCCCCGCATCGTGCCCGAGGCCCTGCCCATCACGGAGTTAAGCTTCGCGGAAGCGGCGGAGCTGGCCGCTTTCGGCGCCAAGGTGCTCCACCCTGCGACCATCCAGCCGGCGGTGGAAGCCCGCATCCCCGTGACCGTGCGGCACACCCAGAAGCCGGATGGCCGCTTCACCACCATTTCGGCCGAGGTCAGCACGGGCCGTCCCATCACTGCCCTGGCCAGCCGGGGCCCCATCACCGTGCTCACGGTGAGCAGCACGCGAATGCTGGCGCAGAGCGGGTTCCTGGCGCGGCTCTTCGAGGTGTTCGGTCGGCGGGGCGTGAGCGTCGATCTCATCGCCACTGCCGAAGTGAGCGTGTCCCTCACGGTCGAGGCCGATGTCCCGCTGAAGCCGCTGATCCAGGAGCTATCGGCCTTCGCCAAGGTGGAAGTCCATGAAGGCCGGGCCATCATCGCGGCTGTGGGCGAACGCCTGAAGTCCACCCCGGGCCTGGGTGCCCTGCTGCTCGGCGCCCTGGGTGATATCAATGTCGAGATGATCAGCATGGGCGGCAACGAGATCAACTTGAGCATCGTCGTGAAAGTCGAAAGCACGAACGAGGCTCTGCGGCGCCTGCACCGGGTGCTGGTGGGAGGCATCTCGTGAGCGCCCTGCGCATCGGCATCTTCGGCCGGGGCCGCCTGGGCTCAGCCATCGCCGCCGAAGCCGGGGACGCCATCTGCTGGCATGTGGACCAGGGTGAATCGCCCTCCGGCCCGGCGGACGTGGTCATCGATGCCAGTGTGGCCGAGGCCGTGCCGGAGCACCTGACCTGGGCCCTGGAGACGGGCACGAACCTGGTGATTGGCGCCACGGGCTGGTCCATGCCGGACCTGGCCGATCGGATCGCCGGGCGCATCGGTGTCCTCACCGCCTCGAACTTCTCGCTCACCGTGGCGCTCATGGCCCGCCTGGCCACGGTGATGGGACGCTTTGCGGCCCTGGATCCCGCCCGGGACCCCTACCTGGTGGAGCACCACCACCGGCTCAAGGCCGACGCGCCCTCCGGCACGGCCAAGACCCTGGCCGCCGCGGTCATGGCCGGCTGTCCCCGGAAGACGGAATGGACGCTGACGGCCCCCGCGCCAAACCAGCTCAGCATCGGCGTGATCAGGGCGGGCGTGGAGTTCGGCACCCACACCGTCGGTTTGGACGCGCCGGCCGAGGTGCTCGAGCTCACCCATATGGCGCGTTCGCGGGCCCCCTTTGCCCAGGGCGCCCTGGTGGCCGCCCGCTGGCTCCACGGGCGGAAGGGCCTCTTCACCATGGATGAACTGGCCTCAGATCTGCTGGATCCGCTGTTCATGTTTGGAGGCAAGCCATGACTCAGGATTTCTCCGGTCTCGCCGTCGCCCTTGCCACACCCTTCACCCCCTCGGGTGAGGTGGATCTCAAGGCCTTCCGAAAACTGGTCCATCACGTGGTAGCCGGGGGCGTGGACACCCTCATACCGCTGGGCACCACCGGCGAAGCCTCCACCCTTCTGGATGGCGAACGGGACGCGATCATCGCCGCCTGTCTCGAGGAATGCCAGGGCCGTCCCGTGGTGGTGGGCACGGGCTCCAATGCCACGGCCCAGGCCGCGGCCATGACCCGGCGGGCGCAGCAGCTTGGGGCTTCCGGGGCCCTGGTGGTGACGCCCTACTACAACAAGCCCACGCCTGATGGCCTGGTGGCCCACTATGCCGCCATTGCCGAAGCCGCGCCGGGTCTGCCGATCATCGCCTACAACGTGCCCGGCCGCACGGCCCTGAACGTGACGCCCCAGGTGCTGGCGCGGCTCTGGGAGAATCCCCAGGTGGTGGCCGTGAAGGAAAGCAGCGGCAACCTCGCCCAGATCGCCGAGGTGGCCCGCACGCTGCCCCGGGGCAAGACCCTGCTGGCGGGGGACGATGGCCTGGCCCTGGCGGCCATGGCGGTGGGAGCCTCGGGCCTGATCTCTGTGGTGGGCAATGTGCTGCCCCGGGAGACCGCCGACATGGTGGCCGCAGCCCGCCGGGGCGACCGGGCCGAGGCCCTGCGCCTCTTCCAGCAGCTGCTGCCCCTGATGGACGCCCTGTTCCTGGAAAGCAATCCGATCCCCCTCAAGGCCGCCCTCAAGCTGATCGGCCTTGGCGAGGACATCCTGCGCCTGCCCATGGTGTCCGCCTCAACCGCCACCCGCACCCGCGTGGCCGAAGCCCTCTGTCTGTCCACGGATGGCACCCTTCCGGGAGTGAAGTCATGACCGTCGATCAGGATTCCATCCGCGCTTTCTTCAGCCGGCCCGCTGAGGAGCTGGCCAAGGATCCCGAGGCCCCGGCTTGGCACCAGGTGCTGCTGGTGGCCCTGGAAACCGGCGCGATCCGCGCGGCGGAGCGCCAGCCGGACGGCACGTGGCAGGCCAACACCTGGGTAAAACAGGCCATCCTCTCGGGCTTCCGCCGCACAAACCTGGTGCAGATGGAGGGTCCGGGCTTCCCCATGTTCGACAAGACCGCCTACCCGCCCCGGCACTTCGGTCTGGAGGACGCGGTGCGTCTGGTGCCCGGTGGCTCCGCTGTGCGCCGCGGGGCCCACATCGCCCGCAGCGTGGTGCTCATGCCCCCGGCCTACGTGAACGTGGGTGCCTTCGTGGACGAGGGCACCATGGTGGACAGTCACGCCCTGGTGGGCAGCTGCGCGCAGATCGGCAAGCGCGTGCATCTTTCCGCCGCGGCTCAGATCGGTGGCGTGCTCGAGCCCGCTGGCGCCCGGCCCGTGGTGGTGGAGGATGATGCTTTCGTGGGTGGCCTGGTGGGCCTCTTCGAAGGCATCGTGGTGCGCCGCCGGGCCGTACTGGCCTCTGGCGTGGTCATCACCGGCAGCAGCATCATCTACGACCTGGTGAACGGTCGCGAGCTGCGCCAGGAAGTGCCGGAAGGCGCCGTGGTGGTGCCCGGCTCCCGGCCCGCCTCCGGCGAGTACGGCAAGGCCCATGGCCTGCAGCTGGCGGCCCCCTGTATCGTAAAGTACCGGGACGATAAGACCGACGCGGCCACGGCGCTGGAGCAGGCCCTCCGATGATTAGGAGCCGTTGTGGAACGATCTGCTTCAAGTTGGCCGTTCCACTTACGGCTCCTTCTGCCGCTGATTGGAGCCAAGCGATATGACCCATGATTCCCATCGGCGACCGGCGGAACGGCTGGCGCTGCTGAAACCCTCGCCCATTCGCGCCATTACGGATGGCACGCCGCCCGGAGCCATCCCCCTGGGCCTGGGGGAGCCCACCTGGGATCTACCAGAGGTGGGGCGCCAGGCCCTCCTCCGCCCTTCCGGCCCCTGCGGCTACGTGCCCCACGCGGGGCTGACGGAGCTCCGCAAAGCCGTGGCGTCCTTCCATGGCGCCCACCCCGACGAAGTGCTCATCACGACCGGTTCCCAAGGGGCCCTCTTCGCCCTCTACCAGGCCTGGGTGGATCCGGGCACCAAAGTGCTGGTGCCCGATCCAGGCTTCGTGGCCTACCCGGCCCTGGCCCGCATGGCTGGCGCCGAACCCGTGCCCTACCGACTCACGGCGGACTGTTTCCGCCTGGATGCGGAGGCGCTACTTCGGGTCCTGGAAGCCACGTCGGATGTGTCGGCCGTGATCCTCAACCTGCCCTCCAATCCCACGGGTGGGGGTGGCGATCTCGCCTCGCTGAAGCGAGTGGCGGATGCCTGCGTGGCGCGGGGCATCCTGCTCATTTCCGACGAGGTCTACCGGGATCTGCACTTTGGGGTGCGAGCTCCGAGTCTGCGGGATGTCACTGATCGCGGAGTGGTCACCAGCTCTGTCAGCAAAGGCTGGGGGGCGCCGGGCCTCCGGGTGGGGTGGGCCGTGGGCGATCCCGCCTGGCTGGTGCCCGCCCGCACCGTCCACGGATACGCGGTGACGGGTACCGCCACGCCCGCCCAGTGGGCCGCGCTGGCGCTCATCGAGCACTCGGACACCGTGCTGGCGGAGGCGCGGGCCGCCGTGCAGCTCCGCTGGGAGGCGCTGGCCGAGGCCCTGCGCGAGGAGCTGGGCCACAGTGTCACCCCGCCCGATGGCACCTTCTATCACTTCCTGCCCCTGCCGCCCGCGACTCACGCCGATCCCCTGGCCTTCGCCCTCAAACTCAGGGACGAGGCCAAGGTGGTGCTCATCCCCGGTCTCGCCTTTGGCGAAGGGGGCCGCGGTCACGCCCGGCTGAGCTTCGCCGCCACCCCCGAGCAGCTGCGGGAGGGTGTTCGACGGCTGGCGCCGTATTGGAAGGCATGAGGACCGCCGAACGCGCCCTGAAGCGCTCATGCCCCTGTCTCTAGGCGTTTCTTAAACCAATCAAGGCCCCCATGCCAACCCCTTTGCACAGCCTCATTCAGTCCCTGGACGACAGGCGCAGTGCGCTGCTCGAGGTCCTGGATGCCTTGGCTCCCGAGGCCCTCCAGGCCAGGCTGCAGCCCGGGACCTGGTCGGTCCTCGAGATCGCAGAGCACCTGGTGGTGGCCGAGCGCGTCATCCTGCAGGGCCTGCCGGTCCAAACTGAACTCGTCGAGCGTCCGCGCAGCTTCCAGCACCGAATCAAGTATCCCCTCGTGATGCTGGTCCTGAAACTCGCCATCCCGGTGAAGGTGCCGTCGAAGCGCATGCTTCCCGTGGGCCAGTGCTCCCTGGCCGACCTCGGCGATGAATGGGACCAGCACCTGCGCTGGCTGCGAGCCTTCGAGGCTGACCAGGGTGCCGGCGCCCTCCGGAAACCCTTCTTCGTGCATCCTGTGGCGGGGCCGATCACTTTGCTCCAGGCACTCAGGATGGACCTGCTCCATGTGCAGATTCACACCCGCCAGATCACGAAGATCCTGAGATCCCAGGCGCGGCAGAATCTGTGACACTCCGTTCGATCACCACCCTCCCAGCAGGCCCCACATGACCTCCTTATTCGCTTTCGACGATGCCAATTGCCGCACACTGGCGGAAGCCCACGGCACACCCTGCTTCGCCTACTCCGGCGCGACAGCGGCGGAGCAATTCCGCTCACTACGGGCGGCGCTCCCCGCGCGGGTGCGCCTCGCCTACGCGGTGAAGGCCAATCCCCATCCGGGCCTGCTGAAGTGTTTCGCAGGTCTCGGCGCCAGTTTCGACTGCGCCTCCATCGGTGAGCTGGAGCGGGTGCAGGCCTTGAATCTGCCCCCAGGCCGCACCTTCTTCGCCGGGCCGGGCAAACGGGAGGAGGAGCTGCACAAGGCCCTGGCCATGGGCGTGCGCATCCAGGCGGAGGGCTTTGAGGACCTGGCCCGCATCGATGCCCTGGTGGACCGGGAGACGGCCGTGAACCTCCGGGTGCATCCGGCCTTCGACATCGACGAGGGCAACCGCATCATCGGCGGCAGCGGCCCCTCGGCCTTCGGCGTGGACGAGGAGGACCTGCCCGACCTTTTGCAGAGGGCCGCCACGCTCCACCACGTCCGCATCCGGGGCCTGCATGTCTTTGCCGCCAGCAACCAGCGGGACGCGGCCAAGCTGCGGACCATCCATTGCGCCGTACTGGAGCTGGCGAGGCGCCTCAAGGAAGCTCACGGCCTGGTTTTTGAGCAGATCGACCTGGGCGGTGGCCTGGGAATTCCCTACGCGCCGGACCAGACACCCCTGGATCTGATGAACCTGGGTGGGAGCCTGGCAGACTTGCTGGCTGCGCATCCCTGGTTCAGCGGCGAGCTGATCCTTGAGCCGGGTCGGTTCCTGGCGGGTCCGTGCGGTGTCTACCTGGCCCGGGTGGTGCGCCTCAAGGAGAGCCGGGGCACTCGCTTCGCCATCCTGGAGGGTGGGATCAACCACCTCATCCGCCCCTTGCTGACGGGCGAGCCCTTCCCTGTGAAGGCGGTGGGCAAGGGCGCGGGGATCCAGGCCTACACGCTGGCTGGGCCTCTCTGCACCAGTCTGGATCGCCTGGGCGAAGTGCGCCTGCCCGGGTTGGCGTCAGGTGACCTGCTGGCCTTCGGCACCACAGGCGCCTACGGCCTCAACGAAGGCATGACCCACTTCCTGAGCCATCCCGTGCCGCCGGAGATCTGGGTGGATTGAGCTTCAGCTGAGCAGTGGAATCCACGAGGCCTGCTGAGCCTTAGGCATCGTCTTCACGCGTTCGAGAAGCTTCAGCCGGGCCTGCCAGGTCTTGTCCTCCGGGAACAAGGCGCGGCCCCGGACGAGATCCTCCTGGGCCTCGTCCCACTTGGCCTGGCTGGCATGGGCGAAGCAGAGCGTGAGGTTCAGGCGGGCCGCCCGGGCTCTGAGGCCGGCATCGTCCGGCTGAGCGCGAAGCAGGGCGTCGATGACTTTCCCGGCCGCTTCCAGGTCCCCATTCTGCAGGTGCTTCTGGAATTCCGGCAGGCTCGCTCCGGTGACGCCGCCAGCCAGGCCAGCCCGGGCCTTCTCCAGCAACTGAGCTGCGGCGGCGTCGCCCGGATTCCTGGCCGCGAGGATTTCCGCGCGGAGGTAGGCCCGCAGTGGATCGGTACTCAGGGCGATTTCAGCTTCCTGCCGGATGGCGCTGGAGGCTTCCGTAAGCTCTGGGGCCTGGGCCTGGTGGGCAAGGGGTGCTACGGCTGCAGCGCGGGCCGCGGAAACCTCTTCCTTCAACGCCTGATCCTTGTGGTAGCTGTGGACGAGGCCAAGGACCACGATCAGGACCACCACACCACCAACCGCCCCGGCGAGGAGCCTGGGATTCTTCAGCCAGGGCATGGTCTCGGCCGCCTTCCGGAAGCGGTCCGGCAGGGACAGCCCTTCCCGGGGGGCTGGCGAGGTCTTGAGCAGCGCGGCGGGAGGTTCGACTCCCTCAGCCTCACCAGAGGCGGGGAGTTCCTCCCTGGCCATGGCGATTCGGCCCTGGGCATCCAGGGTCATCACGGCGGCCTGATGCTGCGGCTCAGGGGTGGGGGCGGGGCGCCCCATGGGCTGACGGCAGCGCTCCAGGCCCTGCAGGGCGCGAGCATTGCCGGGGTCCAGGCCCAGTGCCTGCTGGAAGGTGAAAGCGGCCTCTTCCCGGCGTTGCAGGCCCAGCAGGTGTTCGGCCTGCCGGAGCTTCAGATCCAGAGCCTCGGAATCCCGCACGGTGGTGCTGGTGGGCTGGAAGGCCTGGCTGGACGAGGTCACTTCAGCCCGGGCCTGCCGCAGGTAGTTGGAGATCTCCTGTCGCTGGGGTTCCAGGACGAGGACCCTTTCCCATTTGGAGATGGCCTCCTCGACCAGGCCCATGTCGTAGAGCTGAACGGCCTCCCGCAGGAGCTTGTCGATGTCCTCCTCGGCGGGCAGGGACTCGGCCTGGGGGGCCACGGGGGCCACCGGTGCCTGGAGCAGGGGCAGACCCAGTTCCCGGCGGGCGCCGTTGGCATAGCCCCGGGCAAGGGCGTGGTCAGGATCCAGGGCCAGGACCTGCTCCCATTTTTTCAGGGCGTCCCCCAGCTGGCCCATGTCATACAGGGTGCAGCCTTCCGCCAGCAACCGATCGGGGGACAGGGTACCGGTGATCACCCTGCCTGGATCCACCGGCGGAGGGGCCTCGGGGGCTGTGGAGCGCGGGTCGATCACCGGAGGAAGGGCTGGTTCAGGTTCCGCCAGAGTCGCCGGGGCAGGCTCGGGCCGGCTGATCTTCGGCTCGGGCACATCGGGAACGGGTGGCTCTGGAACGGGCGGCGGGTTGGACTCCTCGGCCGCGCGCTGGGCGAGCAAGCGCTGCTTCACGGCCATAAGCCCAGCACGCGCTTCCCCGTGGGAGGGATCCTGTTTCAGGACAGCCTGCCAGATCTGGCCGGCCTTGACGATCTCTCCCTGGGCGAAGAGTTCGTCCGCCTTGCGGAGGTGGGGCGCGTAGGGATCATGGGTCATGGGTTCGATTCTCAATGCAGCGGGTATTCGTCCGTACTGCGCACCAGCAACATGAAGGTGCTGTTGCCGCAGGTGAACTCCTGCTGGCTGAGGAGCTGGGATGGTCCCGCGATGCGCTCGCCATTCACCAGGGTCCCGTTGGTCGACTGGAGGTCGCTGATCCACACGGTGCCATCCTTGTGGATCTCGACCATCGCATGGCGGCGGGAGGTTTCTGGATCGCGGGTCACGACATCGCCCTCTTCGCGGCCGATGATGGCCTGTGGGCGTTCGAGCACCTGCACCATGGAGGCCTGGGGACCGGTCAGGAAGGCCAGGCTGAACCGCAGGCCGGGCGGCATTCCGGGCGTCTGAAGGCCGGCGGCGATGAGCATGGCGTCCCGGTCCCGCTTGGCGGTGGTGCGGGCTGCCACGACCGGCGCCGGGGGTGTGGGCTCGCTTTCGGGCTGGGGCTCGGGGGCCGCATAGGGGCGGGACAGGGTGGCATCGGGAGGCAGCGCGGCAATGCCCGGATTGACCACTTCGAAGACGTGGCTGCACTTCGGGCACTTGAACCGCTTGGTGCGGGCAGCGCCAAAACGGCTGTCGTCATACTGGAAGCGGGCCTTGCAGGCCGGGCATGGCACGATCATCGGGCCCCTCGGGAAGCAGTTGAAGTGTACCTACTTCTTCCGCGTGGCGAAGAAGCTGAATTCACTGCGCAGGGGAATGCCCTCCGGGAGCGTGAAGTCCTTGACACTGGCGGGCAGCGGCTGATTGATCCTCAGGGCCCCCAACTCCAGGAGCCAGGAATCTCCACTGCGTTCCACCCACTGCACCTGGCGCGGCAACCAAGAGTCCTTGTCCACCCAGAGGTTCAGGGTCTGCATCCGCTTGCGGAGGGACAGCGTGCGCGGGGAGAGGGCCAGAAACCAAGTGTTGGTGCCATCCTTTGCCTCGCCGAGGGCGATCTGGAAGTAGTCCGAAAGGTAGCTCAGCTTCTGACCGAGGCCCAGGAACTTCCGATCGGCGTTCTTGAAGATGCCGATCTTCATGAGCTCGCCTTCATGAGCGCCAGGGCTGTAGGACACCAGGGCCTTCGGCGTCAGGTGCAGGATCAGGTCCTCCGGCGGCTGGAAGGCGAAGTGGGCGAAATCGGTGCCCTGGAGGTACAGCGTGCCCCGGGTGACCGAGGGCGTTTTCAGGAGGGCCCGGCGCAGGGTCAGGGTGAAGGGGCATTGCAGGGTCTGGACCTGGGCCTGGGCGTTGTCGAAGTGCTCGACCACCTCGCGGAGGGGGGGCGGGGCCTGGGCTTCCAGGGCCGGGATCAGCAGGAGGAGGGTGAGGGCGGTTCGGAACATGGGTGCCTGAGGCTCAATTGGCGGAAAGGGCGAAGGGCTGGCGCTGGTGGGCCAGATGCAGAGCCACGGTGGTGCCCCGGAGGACCTCCTCCGCGGCGAACCGGGCCAGGTCCGGGTGGTTGTTGGATTCGCTCAGGTGGGCCAGCACCAGGGCCTTCAGGCGGGGCGAGCACACCCGAGCCAGCAGTTCCGCCATGGCGGCGTTGCTGAGGTGGCCCACCCGGCTCAGGATGCGGGCCTTGAGCGGGGGCGGGTAGGTCCCTTCCCGCAGCATGTCGATGTCGTGGTTGGCCTCCAGCACCAGGAGGTCCAGCTCCTGCAGGTGGTCCGCCACCAGGGCGGTGGGGTGGCCCAGGTCCGTCACCACGGCGCAGGCCCAGCCGTCGACCTCGAGGCGGAAGGCGACCGGATCCGCAGCGTCGTGGGGCAGGGCGAAGGGCAGCAACCGCCAGCCTTCCCAATCCAGGGCATGCCCAGCCTCCAGCTCGATCCACCGGTTAGCTGGAATCTGCACATTCTGGGCGTGCTCAGCCGCCCGGCGAGTCTCACGGGTGGCGAGAATGGACCAGTTCGTCCGGCGAAGGATGACCCCCAGGGCGCCGATGTGATCGGAATGCTCGTGGGTCAGGGCCAGGGCCTGGATGTCATCGGCGCTGCGCCCCAGGGCTGCTAGGCGCTGGCGGATCTGGAGCAGGGAGATGCCCGCGTCGATGAGGAGGGTTCGCCCACCCCCTGACAGGGCGTGGCAGTTTCCCTTGGAGCCCGAGGCCAGCGCCGCATAGTGCATCACCCAGGATACCGCTTACACTATTCCCATGCCGACGCCGACCCTGAGACCCTCGACCCTAGCGGACCTGGAGACCCACGTAGCCCACCGCGTGGCCATGTTCCGAGACATGGAGATGGGTACCGAAGAGGGCCGCAAACGCATGGCCGACGCCTTCCGGCATCAGCTTCGCGGCTGGCTCGTGACGGGACAGTGCCGGGGCTTCGTGCTGATGGACCAGGGCCTGATTGTCGCCAGCGTGCTGATGCTGCTGAAGGACACCCTGCCCACACCTGTCACCCCGTTGTCGGTGCGGGGCTACCTCTTCAATGTCTACACCGAGCCCCTGCATCGCCGCAAGGGCCTGGCCGCCCGCCTGACCGCGGCCTCGCTGGACCTGGCCCGGGACCTGGGCATCGAGATCATGGAACTGCACGCCAGCCTCGAGGCCGAAGGCATGTACCAGCGCATGGGCTTCGTGCCCACCAGCGAGATGCGGCTGGTGATGAGCGCGGGCATCAAGACGCCGAAGCAGTGGAAGCACCGCCGTTAGTGCACCTCGCCTGAAACAACTGGATCAACCTGAGTGATGGCGAGGTGCACTGCCATCGGGGCATGGCCCCTCTGGGGCCCCAGGGCGCATGCTCGCACCGGGGGGCACTGTCCTTCAGGTATTGCACGCAGGGCGTGCTCCTGTTTGCAAAGGCTCACAGACCTGGAGCCTCTCCCCAGACCCCTGCCACGCGGTGCCCACGAGTGGCACGAAGGATCCAGCTATTCCGCGCGGGTACCGCTTGCTGGTCGGCCCTTCCACCGCCACATCGCCAGGACGGCCACGGAGCACACGAGGGCACAGGGAAGACTTGCTTCCAGTCCGAAGGAACCGCCCGTGAGCCATTCGGGACGGCCGTGGAAGACGGGTGTCCAGGCGCCTTTGAATTCCGTGGTGCCGCTCACGCCAAACCCAAGCAGGCTGCCTTGGGCCCAGTTCCAGCCGAAGTGCAGGCCCACGGGCAGGGCCAGGCTCCGGGTGCGCAGGTAGCAAAAGCCCAGCAGGATGCCCAAGAGGCTGATGTTCATCGAAGCCCAGGCCCTGGTGGCCCCTTGCATGCCCGGATTGGCCCAGTGCACCCACGTGAAGAGTGCCGCGCAGGTGAGCTGTCCCACCCACGGCCCTAAGCCCTCCACCAGTCGCTGGAAAGGAAAACCCCGGAAGAGGATCTCTTCGCTGAGGCTCACACCGAGGAGCAGCCAGGCACCCGCGAGGAGCTGTCGGGTTCCCACGGCCGGAGCCCGCTGCCAGTGGAAGCCATCCATCCCCCGCACCAACATGGCGATGATCAGGGCGAGGGCCAGTCCACTCAAAGCGCCCAGGGCGCAGTCCTTGAGCCAGCGGGTCCCGGGCAAGAAGCCCAGACTGCTGAAGGACCTTCCCTCCAGCCGGACACAAAGCAGGCTGGCTCCCACGCCCACGAGGGCTCCCGCCCAAGGGCCCCGGAGCCAGGCCAGACCGGTGGTGCTGCGCACCAGGGCGAGCAGATCGCCGAGGGACAGGACCAGCAGGATGAATCCCAGGGTTTTCCAACCAGGTCGTAGGGAACCGCGGTCGTCGATGAAACTAAGGGACACAGGTCCTCCAGAAGCGCTGTGGCTGGCGCCGCCCGTGCTGGCCGAGGCCTACATCACGCTCTGGGTTTCCGCGAAGCAGCGTGAAATCTCGAGGAAGAGTTTCTCTTCGTTCGGCTTCAAGGTGGCGGCCCGGGCGAACCAGGCGGCGGCTTTCTTGCGCTGTCCGGCTACCAACAGGGCGCGGCCGAACATCACGAAGCGCTCCCAGCTGTCCTTGTCGATGGCCACCAGCACGCCCATGTACCGCTCGGCTTCGTTCACCAGGCCCACTTCCGCAAGATCGACGGCCGCCTGGGTGACGGCCTCCTTGTTCTTGGGATCCCGCTGCACGATCTTCTCGTAGCCTTCCAGGGCCTCGGTTTTGTAGCCATGCTTCAGCCAGGCCTGGGCAATGAGACGCAGCACCTGGCCATCCTTGGATTCCCTGGCCTCGGCCTCCCGGAAGGCCTCGATGGCCCGAGGCCTGTCCATGGCCGCCAGATAGGCCCGGCCACACTCGGCGAGGTATTTGGCGTCTTTGGGCTTGATGGACCGGGCCTTGTCGGCGCAGCCTGCGAGGATGGCCCGCCGGTCCCCGTTGAAGAACGCCTCATTGAAAATGGGAGCGGGTTTTGGCGTCTGGGCAGCGAGGGCAAGGGCGGCAAGGGCGAGAAATGCTGCGCGCATCAGGTACTCCTAGCTTGGTTCAGCGCCGTGATCGGCAAAGGCGAGGGCGATTGCGTTCCACATGCGCTCCTCCTGAGGCTTGGCTTGGCTGGCCCGGGCGAACCACTTGGCTGCGCCCTCCCGGCGGGTCTTGCGGAGGCAGGCGCGTCCAAACGTCACACAGTTCTGCCAGTCGGAAGGATCCAGGATCCAGGCTCGTTCCATGATGGCATCGGCCTCCTTCGCGAGGCCGAAGTCCTGGAGGTTGACGGCGGCGCGGGTGAAGGCGTTCTTGTCCTTGGGATCGGCCACCTGCATGTCGGCGATGGCTTTCAGGGCTTCACCACGCTGTCCCGCCCGCAGCCAGGCTACGGCGATGAGACGGTGCACATCGGCGTCCTTGGGCTTGTCGATGCGGGCCAGCTGGAAGCAGTCCTCGGCCTTGGCCCGCTCGCCGGCGGCCAGGAAGGCCCGGCCGTACTCTGTGAGCATCTTCGCGTCCTTGGGGCGCAGCAGCCGGGCCCGGTCGGCACAGGTGCCGGCCAGCTTGCGGGCATCTCTCCGGAAGGTCGCTTCATCCAGGCCCTGGGCGAACAGGGGCAGGGCAAGCAGGCAGAGGGCGTACCGGCGCATGGGAACTCCAGGAAAGGGTTCCCGCATCCTAACGCCGCGCGGTGCTCCTCTACAGCGGAATATTCCCGTGTTTCTTGGGAGGTGTGGTATCCCGCTTGGTCTCCAGGAAGGCGAGGGCCTTGATGAGCTTGTGACGTGTCTCCCGGGGCAGGATCACCTCGTCCACGAAGCCGAATTCGGCGGCAATGTAGGGATTGGCGAACTTCTCGTTGTACTCGGCCACCAGTTCTGCCTTCTTGGCGGCGGGATCCGGCGCGGCGGCGATGGCCTTGCCGTGCAGGACGTTCATGGCGCCCTCGGCCCCCATGACAGCGATCTCGGCCGTGGGGTAGGCGAAGTTGAAGTCCGTGCGGATGTGCTTGCTGGCCATCACGCAGTAGGCGCCGCCGTAGGCCTTGCGGGTGATGACGGTGATCTTGGGCACCGTGGCCTCGCAGAAGGCGAAGAGCAGCTTGGCGCCGTGGCGGATGATGCCGCCATGCTCCTGGGTCACGCCCGGCAGGAAGCCCGGCACGTCCTCGAAGGTGATGAGAGGAATGTTGAAGGCGTCGCAGAAGCGCACGAAGCGGGCGCCCTTCTCGCTGGAGGCGATGTCCAGCACGCCGGCGTAGAAGGCCGGCTGGTTGGCCACGATGCCGATGCTGCGGCCGTCGATGCGGGCGAAGCCCACGACGAGGTTGGGAGCGAAGGCCTCGTGGACCTCGAAGAAGTGCGCGTCATCCACTACGCCGCGGATGATGTCGCGGATGTCATAGGGCTTGCCGGGATCGTCCGGCACCACCTTGTCGAGGTCGGGGTTCTCGAGGGGCATCAGGTTCTTGGAGGCCCGACGCGGGGCCTCGCCCAGGTTGTTGCTGGGCAGGAAGGACAGCAGCTCCCGAGTATGGGCGAGCGCCGCAAGATCACTCACCGTGACAAAGTGGGCCACACCGCTCTTGGCCGAGTGGGTGTGGGCGCCACCCAGTTCTTCCTTCGTCACGTCCTCGTGGGTGACGGCCTTGATCACTTCGGGGCCGGTCACGAACATGTAGCTCGTGCCCTTCACCATGGTGATGAAGTCCGTGATGGCGGGACTGTAGACCGCGCCACCGGCGCAGGGGCCCATGATGAGGCTGATCTGGGGGATGACGCCGCTGGCCAGGGTGTTGCGCAGGAAGATGTCCGCGTAGCCACCCAGGGAGACCACGCCCTCCTGGATGCGGGCGCCGCCGCTGTCGTTGAGGCCCACCACGGGGCAGCCCACCTTCATGGCCAGGTCCATGACCTTGCAGATCTTCTTGGCGTAGGCTTCGGACAGTGACCCTCCGAACACGGTGAAATCCTGGGCGAAGATGGCCACGGGGCGGCCGTCCACGCGGCCGAAGCCGGTCACCACGCCGTCGCCCGGGATCTTCTCCACGCCATCGGTGCGGTGGACCATGAGGGCGTCCATCTCCTCGAAGGAGCCTTCGTCCAGGAAGGCGGCGATGCGCTCCCGGGCCGTCAACTTGCCTCCCTCGTGCTGCTTGGCCACCCGGGCCTCGCCCCCTCCGGCCAGGGCCTGGGCGTGCTTGGCCTTCAGTTGTTCGATTTTCTTTTCGAGGGACATGGGAGCTCCCGGGGTGGAATCAGATCAGGCCTTGGGGGATTGGAACGCCTAGTCTACCCCAGGACTGGCTCCCGAGGCGGCCCTGAAGGTACCCGTGGGCCGGCGCCAATCGACCAAGGTCGGCACTCTGGGGAGACTCTGCCTACTTGAGACCGGGGGCTGACCTAGCGCATGGGTCTGGGCTGGGTCATGGCCTCCAGGCTCAAGGCCTCGTCCAGTTCCTCCTGATTGAGGTAGCCCTTGCGGAGGATCAATTCCCGGACGGGAATGCCCGTCTCCAGTGCCTCCTTGGCCACCTCGGTGGCGCGCTTGTAGCCGATGGCGGGCATGACGGCGGTGACGATGCCGATGCTGTGCTCCACCAGGTCCCGGCAACGCTCCCGGTTGGCGGTGATACCCACGATGCACTTGGTGGTGAGCACGTTCACGGCCGCGGTGAGGGTGCGCAGACTGTTGGCCAGGCTGTAGGCCAGGATGGGCTCCATCACGTTCAGCTGGAGCTGCCCTGCTTCAGCGGCCAGAGTGATGGTCAGATCGTTGCCGATGACCATGTAAGCCACCTGGTTCACCACCTCGGGGATCACCGGGTTGACCTTGCCGGGCATGATGCTGCTGCCGGGCTGCATGGGGGGCAGGTTGAGCTCGCCGAAGCCGCAGCGGGGCCCGCTGCTGAGCAGGCGCAGGTCGTTGCAAAGCTTGCTCAGCTTCACCGCGGCCCGCTTGACCACCCCGGAGAACATGACGAAGGCACCGGTATCGGGCGTGGCCTCCACCAGGTTTTCGGCCAGGACAATGTCCAGGCCCGTCACCTTGCACAGCTCTTCCACCACGATCGTGGGGTAGCGGGGATCAGCGCAGATGCCCGTGCCGATGGCCGTGCCGCCCATGTTCACTTCCAGAAAGAGGCGGGCGGTTTCCCGCAGCCGCTGAATGTCCTCGCCGGTGGTGATGGCGTAGGCCTCGAACTCCTGGCCCAGGGTCATGGGCACGGCGTCCTGCAGCTGGGTGCGGCCCATCTTGATGACATCCGAGAATTCTCGCCCCTTGGCGCGGAGGGCGCCCATCAGGCGCTCCATGGCCTCCAGCAGGCTCTTCAGCATGAAGATGGTGGTGAGGCGCAGGGCCGTGGGGTAGACGTCATTGGTACTCTGGCCCAGGTTCACATGGTCGTTGGGATGGCAGTGGGCGTAGTCGCCGCGCCTGTGGCCCAGCAGCTCCAGGGCCCGGTTGGCGATGACTTCGTTGGCGTTCATGTTGGTGGAGGTGCCGGCGCCACCCTGCACCATGTCCGTGGGGAAGTGGCCATGCCAGTGGCCATCGATGATCTCCTGGCAGGCCCTGTCGATGGCCTCGGCGATGGGGGGCTCCAGCAGGCCCAGTCTCCCGTTGGCCCGGGCGGCGGCCTGCTTGACCATGGCGAGGGCCCGGATCATGGCCGGAAAGTGGCTCGTAGGGGTGCCCGTGATGGGGAAGTTGTGGACCGCCCGCAGGGTCTGGACGCCAAAGAGGGCATCTTCGGGCACATCGAGGGGGCCAATCAGGTCGGATTCCTTCCGGGTCCGGCCGCTGGCATAGGCCTGCTCCCGCCCCGTGCGGGGGGTGGCGGAGTAGAGCAGGCGCTGGTGCAGGACGTTGGCCACCTTGCTGAGCACGGCAATGGCAGCGGCGCCATCCCGGCTGAGGTTTTCGAGGACGGTGTCTCGATCCAGGTCCAGCAGTGCGGCCGGGGACAGGGCGACGGCCGTGGCGGTATGGCTGCTGACAGCCAGGAAGGTCTGTTCGCCCAGCACCTCACCGGGCCCCAGGATCACCACGGGTTCGGGCCCGTCCCCGTTGTCCCGGAGGATTTCCACCCGGCCCTCGGCGATGACGGTGGCACCTTGGCGAGCATCCCCCTGGCGGAACAGCGTGGTGCCCGCGGGAACCTCGCGACGGCGGGCTGCGGTGGCGATCAGGACCAGATCGCTGTCGGACAGGCCCGAGAAAATTTCGCAACGTCGCAGAACTGACGTGATCGCATCCATAGAACCATCCCCAAGCCGAGCATCAGCAAGCCGCAATCCTACGGCATCCGTTTACGCAGAGTCCGTAATTTGCAGAAATCCACTTACACTTTGACGGATCGTTCAGGTCGGATGCTCAGGGCCTGCCGACCGGGTCCTTGGTGATGGCATCCTCGCGCAGCTGCTCGCCACCCACGACGTGGAAGTGGAGGTGGAAGACGCTCTGGCTGGCGTCCTTTCCGGCGTTGGAGATGACGCGGAAGCCCTTGTCCAGGATCCCCTGGTCCCGGGCTACCCGGACGCAGGCGCTCAGCAGGGCGGCGCGGGTCTCCACGGACAGTTCGTCCAGTTCCTTGAGGCTCGCCACATGCTGCTTGGGGATGACCAGGAGGTGCACCTTGGCGCGGGGACGGATATCCCAGAAGGCCAGGACGTACTGGTTCTCGTAGACCTTCCGGGAGGGTTCAGTGCCCGCCAGGATCTTGCAGAAGACGCAGTCGGCGGGGCCGGACTGGGCAGTCTGGACCTTCGGCGCCGGTACAGGCGCCTCGGCGGCCAGCAGGGCGAAGGCCACCAGGAAGGGGACGACTCGTCGCATCAGCGCCCGCTCTTTGTGTTCGCCTCGTGCCGAGGCTCACATCGCGCCGACCCAGTCATTTGGTTACCTCCCACTCTTCCTCCAATCAGCCAGGAACCCCTCGACACCCTTGTCCGTGAGGGGGTGCCGCAGCATCTGGTCGAAGACCTTGGTGGGGATGGTGGCCACATGGGCACCGGCCAGGGCCGATTCGGTGACGTGGCGAGGGCTGCGGATGCTGGCGGACAGTACCTGGGTGTCGAAGCCGTAGTTTTCGTAGATGGCGCAGATCTCGCGGATCAGCTCCATGCCGTCCAGGTTGATGTCGTCCAGCCGGCCCACGAAGGGGCTCACATAGGTGGCGCCGGCCTTGGCGGCCATGAGGGCCTGGGTGGCGCTGAAGCAGAGGGTCACGTTGGTGTGGATGCCTTCGGCGGTCAGGGCCTTGCAGGCCTTCAGTCCCTCGGCGATGAGGGGCAGCTTCACCACCACGTTCCTGTGAATCTTCGAGAGGCGGCGACCCTCCTCGATCATGCCGGGGGCTTCCAGGCCGATGACCTCGGCGCTGATGGGGCCGTCCACGATGCCACAGATCTCCTCGATGATCTGCTCGAAGGGCTTTCCGGTTTCCTTGGCGATGAGGCTGGGGTTTGTGGTCACCCCATCCAGCACACCCAGGGCGTTGATGCGCTTGATCTCGTCGATGTTGGCGGTATCGATAAAGAACTTCATGCCGGGCTCCCCAGGACGTCGGATCCGACATTCTCTCAGGGAAAGCTCCGCCGGACATCCTCTAAGGTCAGGGACCCTCGCAGAAGTGGCTGTACGGCAAAGGATCGGACAGGACATAGCTTTGCAGGGTCAGGACATGCAGGTGACCCGCCCCATCGAACCAGATGGGCCCGAGGCCGCAGGAAGCCGGGAATCCCACCGTGCCCCAGGTTCCCGACAGGGGATCCTGGAGGTGTACGATGGCAGGCCACTGGGGAGTCGCCATCCGACTCCCGGAAGCACTCATGGCGGCGGAAAGCTGGGGCTGGCTGCCGGAGGTCGGGAGCTGGTAGATGACAGTGGGCGGCCCCCAGCTCCCTCCGGATTTCCGGAGAGCGGTGATGTGCCAGGGCGTGCCTGAGGTTTCGGGCCACTCCCAGACATTGAAAAGCAGGTCCACCTGGGTGGCGCTGGTGGGCAGGAGCACCAGGGAAGAACTGGAGTCAGCCTGGATCCCAGGGGCTGGCACGAGCTCCTCACTCCAGGGCCCGCCGGAGGGACGCCTCTGGAGCAGCAGCTGGCCCGTCGATACATGGTTGGAGGGGAGGCCCAACGCCAGGTAGGCGGTGCTGTCTGGAGCCACCTGGAAGGCCATTGCCCCCACGTAGATCAAAGAGGACCAGGCAGACGAAGTGATGGTGTGAAGCGACCAGGCGCCGCCTTCCTTTACCGCGTATTCGAGGATTCCGTTGTTTCCCGAATCGTAGCTGGACCAAAGGAGGTGAGGGGTGCCATCCCCCGCCACGCCGAAGCAGGGGGCCCGGTTGTTGGAGAAGTTCATGGCATTCCTGGTGACCACGGTCTCCTCCTGCCATGAGCTGCCGTCATGCCAGGCGTGCCTCAGTTCCAGGGGGCCATTCTGCAGGGCCGGATCCCGCCAGGCATAGGCTGCGTGGAGGCGGCCGAGATCGTCCACCTGGACGCCGGGGTCAAGCAGGCTCCAGGTGCCCGGGGGGAACCCGTGGGTCACCCAGCCGCTGCCGGAGGACTGGTAGAGGGTGGTCTGTCCAGTGCCATAGCCATTCTCCCAGCCGTACCAGCGGCCATCCTTGCCCATGGTGCGGACGAAGGCCGGGAGGAAGAGCTGGCTGCCGGCCCAGCCCGCGGCCGGCAGGCTGTAACCCGGGAGTGAGGGGGTCTGCCGGGTCTGGGATCCGGCGCGCAGCTCCAGACTGTAGGTGTACGACCCGGCGGCGAGGGTCTGGTCCTGGAAGGAGGTGACACCGGGTCCCAGGACGGCCACCGTGGCTGGCGGTGGCGTTGGGGCGAGGCCGCCATCTACCCGGAGGATGGCGATGGAGGTGGCGGCGGTGCTCCGGTTGGTCCACTGGAGGTGGACCGACCCCACACCGCTCTGGGTCCTGAAATCCGTGGGTGTGCGCAGGGCCGTGACGGGACTGGCACTCGTCACTTCCATACCCAGGACGGAACCGGTGGTGTGCCGGAGCCGGTACTGGTAGGAGCTGGCTTCGGCCGCCGTGGCATCCAAGAAGGAGGTGGCGTCCGCAGCCAGGTCGGCCAAGAGGACGTAGGCACTGGAGGGGCCGCCGGAAGTCAGCGGAGCGCGCTCAAGGCGGGTTCCCGTGTTGGCCGTGGAGCCTCGCGTCCAGGTGAGGCTGACCTGTTCAGGGTTCGTATCGAGGGCCGACACAAGAGCCATCGGGGGCCGGAGGCTTCGGAAGTAGGGTGCATCCGGGCTCCAGGCACTGCGCTCGGTGCCCCTCAGACTCCGGATGTGGAAGCTGAAGGCGGTGAGCTCAGGAACGCTGGAGAGAAAGGTGATGGAACCGCCAATGGCCTCCGGAGGGATGGGCACACCAAGAGACTCCCAGGCTCCGTTGCCCATGCGTCCCTCGGCCTCGTAGCCCGTGATGCCACCGCTGGCGGCGGTCCAGGTGAAGTCCACCGTGTCGAAGTCGGCGACACCCTGGGTGGCGGTGAAGTTGGCGGGCGGCAGGAGGGCGGCAGGGGCCGATCCTCCGCCCGCCCCACCGCCCCCGCAGGACAGCAGGAGGATGGTGGACATCAAGGCCAGGGCCACCTGGACGCCCAGCCTGAGGATGAGCGTCCTGAACGGGTATCTCATGGCGTCCTCCTCCCAGAGTGCCTGAAACTCCACACGCGCTTGGTACGTTGTGCCTATTGCGAAGGCCGTCAATGGTTTTCCAATGGACTACGGGATCCCTTTTGATTCGGCAAGGAGCGACCCCCCGGGCGCGGCCAAGCTACACTGGGCCGACTCACTGGAGTCGCCATGCCCGCCCCTGAGATCAAGGTCCTCGACAAAGGCTTCGTGCGGCTCATCGACCACATGGGTTCGGACCTGTCCGTGGTGAACGCGGCCCGAGTGTCCTTTGGCAAGGTAAAGACCGCCTTCGAGGAGGGCGACGCCAAGCTGGTGGACTATCTGGCGGAGCACGAGCACACGTCGCCCTTCCGCCACACGGCCCTGACCCTCCATGTGAAGGCGCCCATCTTCGTGTTCCGGCAGTGGATGAAGCACCGCATCGGGTCCGAGTTCAACGAGATCAGCGGCCGCTACGTGGAGTTCCCCGAGGACGAGTTCTTCGTGCCGGAGCTGTTCCGCCGTCAGGCCAAGGTGAACAAGCAGGGCAGCGAGGGTGCGATCGATCCGGCGGACCACGCCCGTGCCATGGCGAGCTACCTGGAAAGCTGTCGCAGCGCGGTGGCCCACTACAAGGAGCTGCTGGCCCTGGGGGTCTGCCGGGAGCAGGCCCGCTGCGTGCTGCCCCTGGGGCTCTATTCGGAGGTCTACTGGACCGTGAGCCTCCAGGCCGTGGCCCACTTCATCCGCCTCCGGGCCGATAGCCACGCCCAGTGGGAGATCCAGCAGTACGCCGCGGCCGTGCGGACCGTGGTGGAACCTCTCTTTCCGGTGGGCCTGAAGGCCCTCCTGGCCGACCGCAAGGGATGAACGCACCCCCCCTCAACCCGGCCCTCTTCCACCTGGACGAGGACCACTTGTGGGTCATGCACTGCTCGGAGGGGCCTGTGCCGCGGGCGGGGATGCGGGCGGCACGAGCCTTCATGCAAAAGGAGCTGCAACCCTGGGACGTGAGATGGGAGGAGGACTTCCAGGGCATCCCAGCGGCCCTGCGGGCGGAGGCCGCAGCGCTGCTGGGTGGCCGCGCAGAGGACATCAGCCTCAGTCCCACCACTTCCTCGGGCCTGGTGGCAGTGGCTCAGGGCTTTCCCTGGGAGGTCGGCGATGAGGTGCTCGCTCCCTTGGGGGAATTTCCCTCGAACGCCTGGCCCTGGCTGGCACTCCGTTCCAGAGGGGTCGCCTTCCGCGAGGTGTCTTTGTGGGAAGGCCACCGGGCCGGAGTCGATGCCTGGGTCGGTGATCCCCCGCGGGCAGAGGCGGAACCCGAGGCCCGGCTCATCGAGGCCATCGGCCACGGGACCCGGATCCTGGCGCTCTCTTGGGTGCGCTTCCAGGATGGGTACAGGCTGGACCTGAACCGGCTTGGCCAGGCCTGCCGGGAGCGCGATGTGCATCTGGTGGTCGATGGCATCCAGGGCGTGGGCACAGTCCCAGTGAACCTCGAGGGCCTCTCGGCTTTCGCCACCGGGGGCCACAAGGGCCTGCTGGCCCCCCAGGGCATGGGCTTCCTGTGGACGGAGGCCGCTTTCCGGCAGGCTCTGGCGCCATCAGGCACCTGGCTGGCGGTGGAGGGTGCGACGGATTTCTCTCGTCCCTCGACGGATTTCCAGCGCGAGTGGCTGCCGGATGGGCGGGCCCTGGAACCCGGCGGTCCCAACCTCCTCCAGGCTTCCACCCTGCTGGAATCCCTGCGGCTCATCAACGAGGCGGGCGTGCCGGCCATCGCTGGCCACGTGGCCCGCCTCCAGACCTTCCTCCTGGAGGCCCTGGCGGGTTCCATCTGGCACACGGAGACAGTCCGGTTGCAGGCCCTTCTGCAGTCGGGACGGTTGGGGTCCATCCTCGCCTTCCACCATGGCGGCCGAGGGCCAGACTTCCTGAACCGCTGCCTGAAGGTTGGGTACCGGCAGGGCGTCTTCGCCTCGGTGCGGGAAGGGTATCTCCGGGTGGCCTTCCACGGGTTCCACACGGAGGGAGATGTAGAGCGCGTGGCGGCGTGGCTCAGGTCCTTCGCATGAAGGGCCGCCAGACCCGGAGGAGAAATGAGGCCAGGGGTTCTGCGGAGACGTGCGGGCATTTCATTGGATAATGCTGTTCCTGGAGTCGTCATGCGCAAGCTGTTCGCCATCCTGTTGTCCCTCCCGCTTCTGGCGGGGGGCGGGGGAACAGTCTTCGTCAAGCAGTCGTCCTTCCTGGCCGAAGTGGCGGTGACGGACGCCGAAAGGGCGAAGGGCTTGATGTACCGCCAGAGCCTGGCGAAGGACCGCTGCATGTTCTTCGTCTATGGCGAAGAAGGCAGCCACTCCATCTGGATGAAGAACTGCCTCATAGCCCTGGACGTGGCCTGGGTCGATGCCGAGGGGCACGTGACGGAGTTGGCCGAACACGTCCCACCCTGCAGCCCGATGCGGGGCGACGACTGTCCCAACTATGGCGGCTCGGTTCCAGCCCGCCACTTCGTCGAGTTTCCTGCGGGCACATTCAAGCGCCTGGGCCTAAAGAAGGGCGACCGGCTGGGCTGGGAGCTCACGCTGGATGACGGGCGGGTGGTCCGGGGCGGCCTGCCGGCCCCCAAAGGCAAGAAAAAGTAGGACTGGCTACTCCTCGGTCTTGCCCATGTCTTTCCCTTTCCTGGGCGGCCGCGTGAGGGTGCGCAGGTGTTCAGGCGTGGGCGGGAGCTCGCCCAGCTCCAGGGGGCTGAGCCGGTCCGCCAGCAGCTTCCAGGCCCGGGCCTGCCGGGGCAGACGCTCGGGCTGGATGACTTCGAAGCCCTGGGCGTAGCTCACGAAGGGGGGCATGACCAGGGCAAACCCCGTGTAGAGGAAGGCGGGCAGCCGGAGCCAATCGGGCTCGCCCATGGGGCCGAGACCCGGCACGGCGAAGAGGGGATGCACCCCTCCGTTGATCCAGAAGCCATGGGAGGGATCGTGCCGGGGATAGACGAAGATTCGCCGCCGGTGCATGAGAGTGAAGGGGCCCACGCGATGCTGTTCGACAGGCTGGATGCCGGTGCCCTCCAGGGCCGAGCCGCTGCTCCGCTCCGGATGCCCCACCACCTGGACCACCTTGCGACCCCCGTTCTTGAGCTTCCGGAAAATGGTGCGCAGTTCCTCGGCCTCGTCGCCTTCCACGGAGCCCTGGCTGGGCTTCAGATCCCCGAGCAGGGCCACCTGCTCCGGGGCGTAGTCATCCATGAGGCTGAAGACGCGCTCCCAGATCTCGAGGTGCGGGGTGGCGGGCATGGGGTCCGGCCGCCGCCGCCGGGCGGCGCCCAGGCCGAAGAACAGGTCCGAAAGCACCAGCGCCTTCTGTTTCGGCAGCCAGACAGCCCTGCGGCTGTCGAGAACCACGTCGTCGCTGAGCTGCACCTGCACGGAAGCCTCCAACCTTCCATTGGACCACAGGCCGGCGCAGAATCCTGGAATGGGAAGCGGTGAGCCTTGACCCTTGATTCGAACCACCTGCTGGCGGGTCTGGGCACCGGTGTCTGTGGCGGCATCCTCTCTGGCCTCTTCGGCGTGGGTGGCGGCATTGTCATGGTGCCCCTGCTTGGACTTGCACTGAATCTCGACCAGCACCGGGCCCAAGGGGCAACCCTTGCGGCCATGCTGCTTCCCACGGGCCTTCCGGCTGTGATCCAGTACTGGAGGCGGGGAATTCGCACCAGCCTCCCCCTGGTGGGCGTGCTCATCCTGGCCTTCCTTTTCGGGGTCTATGGTGGGGCTGTTGTGGCCAACCTCATCCCTTCCGCCCTTCTGAAGTGGTGCTATGCCTCGTTTCTCCTGTTCATCGCCATTCGCACTTGGATGCGCCGGGAGCCGCCAGGCGTGGACAGGGGCCAGGATCCCTTCGACCTGACGGGACTCTGGAGCTGGGGGCTGTTCATTGGCCTTCTGGGAGGTGTCTGGTCGGGCCTTACGGGGCTGGGCGGCTCGGTGGTGGTGATCCCGCTGCTGGCCACGAGGTTCAGGATGACTCAGCACGAGGCACAACTCACGAGTTTGGTGATGCTCCTGCCGCCCATCGGCCTGCCAGGGGTTTTTGTCTACGCCCGGGCCCAGGGAGGGCTGCCCTGGGGAGTGATCCTTGGGGTTGCCGCCGGATTCGCCGTCGGTGCCCTGGTCGGGGCCCGGGTGGCCACGCGCCTGCCCAGTGCGAAGCTGAAGCAGGCCTTCGGCTTCGTGGCGGTACTGATGGCCCTGCTGGTGGTGGTGCGCCGGCACTGACCGGGATTTGTCGTTCTAAAGGAAGCCCAGCCTGGGATAGGTGGTGCCAAGCAGGCCATCGGTGCTGGTTGCAGCCTGGCCCAGCCAACGCTCCAGCACCGTGGCGTAGAGGCTCCTGAAGTCCGTGGTGAATTTCATGTTCCCGTTGCTGTCCAGGTTGGTCAGGTCGGGGTAGCCGCCGAATAGCCCACCTTTCACTGCCCGGCCGACGCAGAAGGAAAGCCCCGCGGTGCCATGATCGGTGCCGCCATTGTTCTCCTGGACCCGGCGGCCGAATTCACTGTACGCCAGGATCATCACCCGGTCCTGGGCATTGCCGGACGCGGTGGTGATGCTGGAGAGGTCGTCATAGAAGGCCTTGATGGAGCCACCCAGGGCCCGCTGCAGGTTCGGGTGGTCGACGGCCTGGTTGCTGTGGGTATCCCAGCCGCTCAACCGCGAGAAGAACACCTGGGCGGGGAGACCCGCCGCGATCATCTGGGCGATGAGCTTGAACTGGTTGCTGAGGCTGCTGGTGAGAGGGGCCGTACTGAGCTTGGTGACGGGATAGGTGGCATCCCCCGGGTAGGGCACAGTGGGCGTGCGGGTCGCGATGGACCCCCCAGTGCCGAAGGCGGGGTTGTTCTGCGCATCAAAGAAAAGCCGCCCCGCCTGGGCCGCGGCCAGATAGCCGGGGTCGATGCTGGTGGCGTTCAGGGCCGTGCCCCACCCACCCTCGAGGAGGGTCGCATCAGGCATTGTGGCGCCGCTGAACAGGTAGGCGGGGAACACGTAGCCGCCCGCGCTCGGGATGGACACGAAGCTGCGGTTCGAGCCCTTCAGCATCACCGGCAGATCCGATGTGACGGTGAGTCCCCTGAGCACATCACCGCTCGGGTTGAAAGCCGAGTCGGCAAACCGGCCCAGCCACCCGTTTCCTGCGGGCACGGTGGCGCCCTGTCCCCAAAGATCGATGGACGTGAAATGGGACAGATTCGGATTGGGCATGCCGATCCCGGGGATCCAGGCCACGCGGCCAAGGGCATGCAGCTGATCCATGCCGATGAAATCGTGGTTGAGGGCGATGCCGCCGCCAAGATCCGTGAGCAGCGTCGGGTTGGTGATTCCAAGGTTGGCCCGTTTCGCCTGGTACACCCCGAGGTTGGTCCCGCTGTTCGGGGGAAGCACGTTCAGCCAGTCCCAGCCGCCATCGATGTTCACGACCACAAGGATCGGTGCTGCCGGTACGGGGATGGGTGGCTGGGTGGACCCACCCCCGCTGGAGCCGTTTCCGCCGCCGCCGCCGCAGGCCGACAATCCGGCGAGGGCCGCACCGGTGGCTCCGAGAGCCTGGATGAATTCGCGTCGCGTGGTCATGTCCGCCTCCCTAGTAGAGCTGG
The DNA here is from genome assembly GCA_903884655.1 of uncultured Holophagaceae bacterium. Classification (GTDB taxonomy): domain Bacteria; phylum Acidobacteriota; class Holophagae; order Holophagales; family Holophagaceae; genus Geothrix. The sequence goes on from CAISFO010000052.1 coordinate 86,775, forward strand.
CCCGAGGGCGAGCAGAGGATGAGGAAGGCCAGCTCCCGCGCCTTGGTCTGGGACGCTGCATCCCAGGTGAACGTCGATGGCCAGAGGGCTGTCAGCCACGCTGTCGCGACCCCTGCAGGAATGGGGCCTGGCTGCAGGCGAGCCGCCAGCTGGTCATAGACGGACTGGGCTGTTGCTGGAGGCGAGGAGAACCAGTCGGTCGCGGGGAAGGTCGGAAACAGGGGATAGGTGGTGCCACTGGAGGAGCGGGTCTCCGCGAGGGTCAGGGCGGCGGCCACCTTGGTGCGGTAGCGCATGGTGTTGCTGTTCAGCCAGCCCGTGTGTTCCTTCCAGCCGTTGGGGCCACTGGCGTCCAGCAGCTTCATGCCCAGCTGGTCGAGGGTCGTCGTGCCGTTCATGACCAGCCGCCAGGCGGGGTATCCCTTTGGGGTCTGCCCGTTGGCCGAGGCCAGGGAAGGACAGAGCATCCGGGCGGCGCGGACGAGCCAGGATACGGGCCCCTCGGCCAGCGCAAAGCGATTGGCGGGATCGAAGAAGTACTGGGACTTGAGCAGGGTCTTCATCACGGCCCGCAGGTCGAATCCCGCCGACAGGATCATGGCTGCGACATCGCTGAGGTCCTGCGCGGAGTACCCGGTGGTGACGAAGTGGGTGAGCAGCCGCTTGGCGAGGAACTGGGCGCAGTTGGACCCCCGGACCGAGACGATGCTGCGGACGGCGTTCTCGCCCTTGGCCCAGCCATTGGCGGTGGATGTGATATCCAGGGGCTGTCCGAAGAGGGAGATGGTCCCAGTGCCGTGCATGGCATAGCTGAGCGTGGCGCTCCCGCCCCACCACAGCCGGGTGTCGGGCGAGATGGCGCTGCCGTCGTACACTTTGAAATGTCCGTCTGCGGGGTACTTCGTCGTAGGACTGGCGGGATCAGCGATGTAGTCGGTCTCCGCAAAGGTGAAGCTCCAGCCGCTGAGCGCCCTGGCCAGCTGGGTGATGTCCGTCTGGTTGTAGCCGTTGTCGGCTCCCAGGCTGTACAGCTCCATGACCTCCCGGGCGTAGTTCTCGTTGGGGATGTTCGTGCCGGAGGCGTTGTTCAGGACGGAATCCAGCCAGATGCACATGGCCGGATCCTTGCTGACCGCCACCAGCAGATCATCGAACTTCGCCAGTCCCTGGGAACGGAACAGCTGGAACTGCTTGAGCATCAGGGCCGCATTGTTGACCTTGTGCCAGCCGGTGGCGAAGAGATTGTGCCAGAAGAGCGCCATGCGCTCCTGGAAGGCATAAGGGTCATGCTGCATGCGCCAGGCACACAGGGCCTGGGCTGTATTCAGGTTGTTGCGCCAGGCGTTCGCGCCCTCAACAAGAAAGGGATGGGGTCCTGGCACCGCCGGCACATCGACGCTTCCCGCGACGGCCGTATTGGCGCTGACCAGGGGTTCAGTGACCACGTCCGCCGTGGCCAGGGCCGCCGTGAAGGCGGTGGTGTCATAGGCGGCGCCTAGCCCATCGATCCAGGCGTCGATGGCGGCCCCGGGAGCCTGGGCCTGGAGCACGGCGGCATCCGCTGCATTAAGCCCAAAGCCAGCCCGGCGGGCGAAGTGCTGGACATCCGCGACGGTCCAGGTGGTGATGGCGGTGAGGACGGCCATGGCAGGCTCCTAGTTGTCGAGGGCTCCGGCACTGATCCAGGCCGAAAGGGTGTCCACGGTGGGCTGGCACAGGTTGGGGGCACCCTGGGGCATGCGGGTGCCATAGCCGGAGCCGCCGGGCTGGTCCTTGGTGACCTTTTCGATGATCCAGGAATGGGCGAGGTCGCCGGGCGCTACCCGGAGCCAGCCCTGGCCCGAGGGCGCATTGGCAGGCGGCACGCTCACCAGCTGGGCATAGACCTGGGCCGGAGTGCCCGAATAGATCACATGGCCCGTGGGAGAGGGCCCCTGATGGCAGCTGACGGCAGCAGATCCGCAACTGTTCTGAAGGGCGGGAACGATATCGGCGGAAAAGGAAGGACTGGTCTTGGCCACTGGAATGGGACAGGTCGTGGGTGGTGGCTGGGGTGGCGTGGAGCCGCTGCCACCGCCCCCACCACAGGCGCAGAGCAGGAAAAGCGGTATGAACAACAAGGCCAGACGCACGGTGCTCCAGATGGGGTCTGGCACCAGGATGAACGAGGCGGAATGTTGGTCAAGATCAATCTTTATAGATCTTTAGGTGTAATCGCACGGCACAAACAGACAACACGGGGTTTAGCCCGCCTTGAGTTATTCTCAATCTGGAGGTTGCCGTGGCCCTGGATGTCCCGACCCCCCTTTATGTGGGGGAGCGCCTGCGAGATTTGATCCTCTGCTATGCCGGGCCCTGGGCTTTTCTGCCCTACATCCGGAACCGCGAGGATTCAGAGCTGCTCTGGCACGCTCGCCAGGGGGTCATCCTGGCCTTCGCCGAGTGTGTGTTCACACTGGCCATGGTGATTGTCGGTCTTTTCCCCATCTTCGGCTCCATCGCGGTGCGGTTCTTCCTGCCGCTCTGGCTGCTCTGGTGCCTGGGCATGTCCGTGACGAGCATCCTGCAGGCCACGAAAGGCAAGAAACACAGGATTCCGGTGCTCCACCAGTTCGTGGAGTACTTGTAGCCGTTGGCAGCCCGCCAGAGACACGAAGCCTTGCCTGGTCCCCGCCAGGGGCGAATCACTGCCCCGTGGGCCGGGCATTCAGAATCAGCATCGCGTCGCCGTAGCTGAAGAACCGGTAGCCCTCCCGCACCGCCTCCGCGTAGGCCGCCTGGGCGAGGTCCAGACCCAGCAGGGCCGACACCAGCACAAAGAGCGTGCTTTCGGGCAGGTGGAAGTTGGTGAGCAGGTGGTCGGCGGTGCGCAGCCGGTAGCCCGGCGTAATGAAGAGACGGGTGACGCCTTTCCGGGCCAGGTGGTGGCCGTCCCAAGAACCTTCGAGGGTGCGCAGGGAGGTCGTGCCAATGCACAGGACGGGCCGGCTTCGATCCTCCAGAACGGGCTCCAGCAGGGCCGCGGTGGCTTCGGGGATCTCGAAGCGCTCCTCGTGCATGGCGTGGTCCTCGAGGCGCTCGGCGGTCATGGGCCGGAAGGTGCCCAGGCCCACGTGGAGTCGCACTGGGTGCCAGCCGCAGTCCCGGGCCTCAAGCTGGGCGATGAGCTCCGGAGTGAAGTGGAGGCCCGCCGTGGGCGCCGCCACCGCCTCCCCTTCCCGGGCGGCGAACACGGTCTGGTAGCGTGCCTCGTCCTCGTCTCCCGCCAGGTGCTCGATGTAGGGCGGCAGGGGCAGGCGGCCGATGCGGTCGATCTCATCCCAGTCCAGGCCGTGGTCCGAGTGAACCCGCACGGCCCGCAGGCCCTCGGGGAGGGATTCAAGCACTTCCAGACCCGCCAGCTCCGCGGCGGATAAGGGATCAATCACCACCGCCAAGGCGCCAGGCTTGAGCCGGGCGCCGGGCCGCACCAGGGCTTCGAAGATCCCCGCGCCCAGGCTCCGCAACAGCAGGGCCTCGCCCGCGCCACCGCCACGCCGCCGCAGGAAGAGCCGCGCGTGGCGAACTCGCACATCGTTGGGTATGCAGAGGCTGCCAGCCGGCACCAGCTTTGGCAGGTCGCGGATGGTCCGGTGGGACCAGCTTCCGGTGCCGGCGTCCACCACCAGCAGCCGCGCGCCGTCGCGATCCGGCGCCGGGTGCTGGGCGATGAGCCCAGGGGGCAGGTCGAAGTGGAAGGAAGTGCGGAGCATCCGGCCGTCAGGCCTCGGCGAACTGCAGCCGGTGCAGCCGCGCGTACTCGCCGTGCCGGGCCAGCAGCTCGTCGTGGGTGCCCTCCTCCACGATGCTGCCCTGCTTCATGGCGCAGATGCGGGTGGCCCGCTGGATGGTGCTGAGGCGGTGGGCGATCACCAGGGTGGTGCGGTTCTGCATGAGGGTTTCCAGGGCCGCCTGCACGGCCCGTTCGCTTTCGGTGTCGAGGGCGCTGGTGGCCTCGTCCAGGATGAGGATGGGCGGATCCTGCAGCAGGGCCCGGGCGATGGCCAGGCGCTGGCGCTGGCCCCCGCTGAGGCTGGAGCCCGTCTCCGCCAGGGGCGTGTCGTAGCCCTTCGAGAGTCCCTGAATGAAGTCGTGGGCGTGGGCCTTCTTCGCGGCCTCGATGACAGACGCGCGGCTGGCCTCCAGGCCGTAGGCGATGTTGTCGTGCACGGTGTCCATGAAGAGCAGGGTCTCCTGGGTGACGATGCCGATGCGCTGGCGCAGCTCCCGCGGATCGAAGTCCCGCAGGTCCGTGCCGTCCAGGGTGAGGCGGCCCGCGGTGGGATCAAAGAAGCGGGGCACCAGGTTCACCAGGGTGGTCTTGCCGCCGCCGCTGCCGCCCACCAGGGCCACGGTCTCGCCGGCCCGCACCTCCAGGTCGATGTCGCGCAGCACCTGGTGCTTGTCGTCGTAGGCGAAGCCCACACCCTCGAAACGCAGGAGGCTGGGTCGAGTCGGAACCGGGGAGGGGGCGGCTGGCGCGGGCAGCTCGCTGTTCCGCTCGAGCATGCTGTAGACGCGGTCCAGGCTGGCGGTGGCCACCTGGACTTCGTTGTTGAGCTTGGTGAGGCGGCGCAAGGGGTCATAGAGCTGGTAGACCGCCAGCAGGTAGGTGAAGAAGTCGGCGCCGGTGAGCCGACCCGAGCGGATCTCCGCGGAGGCGTAGGCCACCAGGCCCGCCAGCAGGCAGCCGCCCACGAGCTCCATGATGGGCGTGGAGAGGGCCGAGGCCCGGGCGCTCTTCATGCCCAGGCGGTAGAGCTCGTAGTTCTGACCCTGAAAGCGGCGGACCTCGAAGTCCTCCCGGGCGAAGCCCAGCACCACGCGAATGTTGCTGAAGACCTCCTTCAGGCGCTGGAGCAGGCGGCTGGAGGCCTCCTGGTTACGATGGTTCACGGCCCGGATGCGCTGGCTGAGCTTCCGCACGGGGATGACCACCAGGGGTCCGGCGATGAAGAGCGTGAGGGAGAGCTTCCAGTCCATCCAGAGCAGGGCCCCCACCATGGCCACCGCCAGGCAGATCTCGCGCACGGCCTCGGCCAGCTGGTTGCTGGCGATGCCCTGCACGGCGCCCACATCCGATATGCAGCGGGTGATGAGCTCGCCCACGGGGTGCTTCTGGAAGAAGGCGGGCTCCTGGCGCAGCAAGTGGGAGAAGAGGCGCTCCCGCAGCTCCTGGGTGGCGCGGATGCCGGAGCGGACCATGAGCAGGGTGCCGCTATAGGCCAGCAGGCCCTTGGTGAGGAAGAGGGTCACTAGCAGCAGGGGCACGAAGCGGGAGCTCTGCTGGAGGTTGCTCTGCTGGGGCAGGTGGGCCATCAGCCAGAGCTTCAGCTGGTCCAGGGCCGCGAAAGCACCCGTGGTCTTGGCGCCCGTGGGCGCCATGTGCAGGTTGTCCTTGAACACGAAGTTCAGGCTGCCGATGAGCAGGGACTGGCAGAGCCCGGCCGCCAGCAGCAGGAGCATGCCGCCGAGGATGGCGGGCAGGAACCGGAGCAGATGCTCCCGGTAGAAGCGGCGGATGCTGGACATGAAGCCTCGACCCACCAGCTTAGCGGATCGAACCTATTCCACCGTCACAGTGACAGTGCTCTTGCCGTCATCCAGGCTGAACAGCTCGGTGCCTTTGGGCGCATTCAGGGCCTGGTCCATGAGGCGGTCCAAATCCACCCCCTTCTTCCGGGCCTGCTGCAGCTGTTCATCCGACAGGTAGCCGCCCACCGCCCGGGCGAGCCCCAGCGCCAGGCGGATGCTGAGGGCATCCGTCTTGTCCCGCTCCTTCACCCGGATCACCAGGAAGCGGCCCTGGACCGGGCCTGGAACCTGGGGTTGCGCGCCCATGGCCATCAGGGCGAGGCGGCAGGATTCGGAGGAGGCCTCCACCCGCAGGCCCGCCTGGAGCACGGGAAGCACCTGGGGATCCCGGCGCTTGGCGAGTTGGAGGGCCGCGGCGATGCGGACGTCTTCACGCTCGTCCTTCAGAGCCTCCGCCAGGCCGGCGGTGGCGTTGGGACTGTCCCACTGACGGATCCCCCAGCAGCGAACCCGGTTGAGCCGGGCCTCCTTGCCCAGCAGCCGCTGATCCGGGTGCTTCCCCAGGAAGTCCGTGTAGGCCTCTGCCGCATCATCCCAGCGCTGGTCCTGTTCCAGGCTCGAGGCCAGCCAGTAGCGGGCATCGGCGGAGCGGGAGGAGGATGGGAACTCGCGAAGCAGGGTTCGGTAGGCCTGGGCGGCTTCGAACCATTTCTGGGCGTAGCGGAGTTCCCGGGCCTGGCGGAACAGGGCCTCGGCCTGATTCGCCGCCGCAGGCGGGGCGCCCATGGCTCCCAGCGCTGCGGGCAGGAACAGGGCCGGGACCACCAGCCGGGCACCGATGCTCATGCGCCATCCCCCCGAAGGCGCCGTTCCATGCGTTCAGACTGGGATTCCAGGTTGTGGGCGGCGGCCCACTGGCGCAGTTCCTTGGCGCGTTCGGGGCTGAGGCAGCTGTCCTCGAAGGCCACTTCGGAGAGCCAGGTATGGAGGCTGGCGCGAATGATTTCGGCCTCCTTGAGGGGGGCGCCCTGGGCGGAGAGCTGATGACTGGCCTCGAGCAGGGCCAGGGCCATTTCGCGTTCCTGCCGCCGGTCTTCTTCGCCCTTCTGGCAGAGGGTCGGATTCTGCTCGAAGTCCTGGAGGAGTGTGGTGCTCTGCTGGAAGAAGGCGATCCAGGCCCGATCCTGGGTGCGCTTGTGGGCCAGCTGCTCGAGCCGGACTGTATCCTGGGCCAGGGTCCGGAGGGTCTGCAGCCGCCGGATGGCGAAGGCTGAGGGAACCAGGGCGACCAGCAGGGTGGCAGCCGCGGCCAGGGACCAGGAAGTGGTCCAGCGGGCCCGGGGCGCGGGCGACAGGTCCTTGGCCAGGGCCGAGCCATGGGCGCCGAGCGCCAGGTGAAGCTCCAGCAGATCCGCCAATTCCGCCTGGAGGGCAGGATCCTCGGGCCAGGCCTCAGGCTGCTCGAGCAGGTCGAACAGGCGGGCTTCGTCCGGGGAACCGGGCTCGAGGCGCTGAGGGTCGGGGGTGGTCATGGCTGGGGTCCAAGGATCTTGCGGAGTTTCTGGAGGCTCTGGAAGAGGGTGGCTTTCACGGTTCCTTCCGCGCAGCCCAAGTCCTGGGCAATGCGTTTCACGGGATGTTCGTGGACGTAGTAGGCGAGGACCATGGCCCGCTGGCGGGGGGTCAACCCCTCCAGGGCCCCTTGCAGGGCCTGGATCCGCCGGCTTTGGTCCACGGATTCCCAGGGTGAAGGTTGATGGGGATCCGGTGCGTCAAAGGTCTCGGGAGGGGGTACCTCCCGCCCTCTTCTACGCAGGTGGTCGGTGGCTGCATTAGCCGCCAGTGTAAAAAGCCAGGCGGCCACGGGTCGGCCATCCTCGAACCGCTGGCAATGCTGGAGGCACTTGAGGAAAACCTCCTGGGTCAGTTCCTGGACGACGCCCGCCTCGCCCTGCAGGCGGCGGTGCAGGAAGGCCAGGAGGGGGCGTTCGAACCGGGCCATGAGGTGGGCCAGGGCCTCCTCCTTGCCCGCCTTCAGCTGGGTCATCCAGTGTTCAGGGGGCAGTTCCTCGGGCGAGGAGAATCCCCGGTCCACCGAGAGGGGGAAGGCGGAACTCATGCCTTGCGGCCTCCGCCCGGCCGGTCGAAGGAGAATCCAGGCTGGCCAAGCTTCTCCATGACCAGCTTGAGCTGGTCAGAGGTCAGGGCGCAGCGCAGGCCCACGCGGCGCTTCTCCTGCAGCAGCTCTGGCGCCGAGCCTGGAGCAGCCTGCACGGCATTGGCCGCGGCCACCAGTCGCTGCAGCCAGGGTGAAACCTGGTTGATGCCCTGGGGGGTGCCCGCCAGGGCCAGTTCGAAGCGGAGGGGCTGCCCGGGTTCTGCGGCGGGGGTGATGCTCCAGAACAGCGCACTGATGCCCTGGGGCAGATCCTTGACGAGGCTGCCATCCAGGTGCTTCCGCAGCCCTCCCAGCAACGGTTCCGGCCGGAGGAAACCCTGGAAGGGGGCCCGGGGATTGATCCATTCGGCGGCCAGGGCGGCGTCGGGCTGGGCTCCAAGCCCATCCTTGGAGGCCAGGCGGTTGAGGGCCTCCAGCGAGCCGATCCAGATCTGGCCCTTCTCGTCGCTGGCGGCCCGGATGTGGGCCTTGGTGCCGTTGGTTTCGAAATCCAGGATCACATAGAGGGGCCAGTCCCGGCCCCGGATCCTGAGGCTGCCCTCCTGGGGGAAGGATTCCGCCAGGGCCGTGATGAGGGCGGCGGGATCCTTGAACTGGTTGAGCTGGATGAGGGCGTGTTCCAGGCCCTTCTGCAGGGTGTCTTCCTCCTTGGCCGGGACGCCGATGAGGTGGAAGGTCACCCGGCCGCTTTCCGTGCGGGGATTGATGTGGGCCTTCTGGAGGAACAGATCGAGGGCCCGCTCCACCATGGGATCGCGGGAAATGAAGGCCTGGACTTCCTTGTGGGTCAGCATCCAGCCCGCCTCCCCGGAGAAGGCGGCGAGGCTATCGCCCGGGGCAACCTCCACCCACCCGGGGACGGAGGCTTTGGGGTGGCAGGATGTAGCGAAGGGCAGGCAGACCAGGGCCACCGCGGCGGTGATTGGAATGGCTGCGGGGCATCGCATGTCGGCTCCTGGTCGGGCTACGGGACGGTCCAACTTGCGTTTACTAGGTCCGGGCCCATTCCCCTCAGCCGATGGACCGGAGGGAGGCGGGCAGGTGGGGACTTCGGAGCAGCTGCTGCTGCTCGGCCTCGGAGAGCAGGCTCCAGATCCGCATGGAGGCGTTTCGCGGCGTTTTTGGATTGAGCAGCAGCTCGGACATGATCGCCGCATGGGCCATGAGCACTGGATGACCCGCGATCTGCTCCAGCACGGACCGGGGCGTGAGTTTGTTCCGGGCCAGGCGCAGCAGGATGCCTGGGTCCAGCTGGCGATCGGCCACCATTTGCCGAAGCGTCTCCTCGTCCTGCAGCACTTCCTGCGGCAGGTGGCGCATGAGCTCGCCCCCGGAAGCCCGGAGGGCGATGATCCGCTCGGGAATGCCCATGCCCTGGTAGAGCTTGCGCAGGCTCTCGAGGGCGCGTCGCTTGACCTCTAGGTGCAGGATGCGGGCATCCCGGAGGATCTCAATGAACGGTTTCATTCCCGAGAACCGGTCCAGCAGGCGAAGGGCGGAGGGTTCCGACAGGAGGTGATGGTGCACCAGGGCCTCGACCACCCGGAGGTCTTCGGCCCAGGAGCTGTGGGTGGCGAGGACCTCCACCCGGGTGGCGTCCAGGGCGGATATCGTGGAGACCAGCAGCCTCGGGCTCAGGGCCGGGTTCTCCAGGGCCAGCTTGAACACCTGGAGGTCGGGGTCCTTCAGCACCTGGACGAGCTGCTCTTCCTGGGTGGCCTGAGTGGCCAGGAAGACGCGTTCTTCCATCGTGGCCCAGCGGCCCTCTTCGCCCCGCTCCGGCAGGGTGGAAGCCAGCCCGGATCGCTGGCGTTGTAGGCGATCGTAGAAGTATTTCACGACGCGGAGTAGTTGCGGTGCCTGCCGTTTGACCCAGAACGTGATGAACTGGTACTCGCTTTCATCCAGCTGAGTGAAGAGGCTGACGATGCGGCGCAGGCTGGGGCGATCCGGCGCACCCTGTTCCAGGGCGGCCACCAGATGCCGGGAAAGCCCCACCCTCCTGGAGAGGTGGGCCGGACAGCCGGGGGATTGTTGCAGGCTGTCCCGCACCGGTTCGCGAAAGTACCACCGCGCCTCGGCGTAGACTTCCTCGAAGAACAGCGCTTCTGCGCTTTCAGCCAGCGCGCGGCAGATCAGGTCCTCGGACACCAGGGGATTCTGCAGCGCGGTTTGGCGCAGGTCCGCGTCGGAGTCCACCAGGAAGGTGTGCAGCTCTTCGAGCTGGGCTGTCTCGCTGGCCCGGGCCAGTCGGCCTGCCCGGTCCAGGGCGACGGCCTGGGGCCGCGCAGGCGGTGCCTCGGGGACGGCCGCGAGGCCTTCCCAGTCCGGGGAATCGCCGGGGAGGGGGGGCAGCTCCTGGGTGGTCCCGGTGGAGGAAACCGTCTTGGCCAGTTGCTTGGCAAGCAGCTTGGCCACGGGTTTGAGTCCGGCATTCAGCTGGGAATAGAGAGCCTTCACGGATTCGGAGCGCTCGGCCTTCTCGGCGGCCGGGGCCTTGTCCATCTCCCGCATCTGGTCGAAGAGCGACACCACCATCTCCAGATCCCGGCGGATGGCCTCAGGAGTGGATTCGTTCTCGGCCAGGCCTAGCAGGATGGGCCAGTGGGCCAGCCAGTGCGGCGTGCGGGCCATGAGGGTAAGCAGGCGGGGCGAAGCCAGGGAGCGGGCCAGCCCTTCGAGCATGTGGACCTGACCCTCTGAAGGCAGTTGGGGGCGCACCAGGGCCAAGTGGCGGAAGTGGATTCGCTCCGACTCCGTGAGGGTTTCCACGAACACGGATTCCCCAGCTGTCACGGTTCCCCCCGAATCAGGCGCAGGCGGCCTGAAGGAAGGCGATGAGCCTCGGATTCTGGTGGAACAGCAGCGCGTCCACAAGCGCACCCTTCAGGCCTTGATGGGTGTGGGCCGCTTCGAGGTGGTCCGAAGTCGTGAGGCTGCCACCCATGACCAGGGGCAGACCCGTCGCGGTGGCGAGATCCTGGGCGGTCTGGAAATCCGGAGCGTTGGTGGCGTGTTCGGGAATGTCGACGAAGAGCAGGCGCCGGAAGCCATAGGACTTGGCGCGCAGGGCCAGATCGAGGGCGCTCAGGGTCGTGCTGTCGGCCCACCCCGACCGATGGACCATGCCGCCGCGGGCGTCGATGGCAGCGATCAGGGAAGACTGGAAACGGGCCATGAGCTGTTCGGAAGCCATGGGGGACTTGTGCAGGATCGTTCCCGCCACCAGCCAGGCGGCGCCCTGGTCGATGAAGAACTGCGCCTGGTCCGAGCTTCGGATGCCTCCCGCGACCTGAACGCAAACCTTCCGCTCCCTTCCCTGGCAGAGGTGGAGAATCTGCCCGATCAAGTCCCGGTTGTTGCCCCGGCCCATGGCAGCATCCACGTCCACCAGGGCCAGGCGAGTGGCGCCCTCGTCGATCAGGCGGCAGGCAAGCTCCAGAGGTGTTGAAGTAACGGCATTCGCCGGCCCCGCGGTGGAGACCACACGGCCGTGCTGGAGGTTCAAGGTCGGGTAGATCTTCAAGCGCTCACCCCGGGGAAAGAGGCAGTAGCGAGTGTAGCGCAAGGGTGCGGAGTTGGACACGTTCCTAGGGGCCGAGGAGATCCAACAGCCGCCGGGCAGCGGCGCCCTCGGCCCGCTTCCGGGTCGGGCCCTCGGCCTGGGCCGAATGGGAACCCACCGAGACTTGCATGGTGAACCTGGGCGCGTGGTCGGGCCCGGCCAACTCGACTTGTGTGTAGACCGGCGCGGGCAAGCCCAGACGCGCGGCCGTCTCCTGCAGGTGGGTCTTGGGATCGGTCTGGGTCCAGCTTTCAAGACGGGCGCTGCGGATGGCCTCCAGAAACCGGGCTTCCACCAGACCCAGCACCCGCATGGTCCCGTCCTCCCCGATGGACTGGACATCGAGGTACATGGCTGCCAGCAGGGCTTCGAGGGCATCGGCCAGGGGTTTGGGCCCCATGGGCGGCGCCTTCCTGGGATGGACCGCCTGCAGCACGCCATCCAGGCCCAGATCGAGGGCCCAGTGGTGCAAAGACTCGGTGCGGACCAGCACACCCCGGAGCTTGCTCATGGAGCCCTCCTGCCAATCGGGGCGTTCCCGATGGAGGAGCAGGGCCACGGTGAAATTGAGGAGCGCGTCGCCAAGGAACTCCAGGCGCTGGTTGTCCCGGGGGGAGCTGGCCGACGCATGGGTCAAGGCCTCCCCCAACAGGTCCTGATCCCGGAACCGGTAGCCCAGCCGGGCCTCCAGATCGCCCAAGGGATCCCTGCTTCGCGCCACGGTCAATTCGCCAGATCCGGGGGAAGTTTCTGGTTCAGTCTGGCCCGGTTGAATGCGGACTTGAACCGCAGGTTCTGGGCGGCCATTTGCCCCAGGATGCCCTGCCGACGGGCTTCCCGAAGCTCCTGGATGAATTCACTCATGCGGCCCTGATCGAAGAGCACCACCGCCAGCCAGGCGTGGGCGTTGACGTTGTACGGATCGGCCTTGAGGGCCTGCCTAAAGCCCTGGATGGCCTTGTCGGGCTGGCTGTCAGCCAGCTGGATGGACTCGCTCAGGGACACAAAGCCCAGGTTCTTGCGTTCGTGGACCTCCAGCTTGTCGAGCTTCTCGGGCTGAAAGGACTCGGGCTGGTCGATGGTCTTGGGCTCGGAAGCCTTTGGTGGCGTGGGCCGACCAGTCTCGGGCCTGGCCTCCACCCGCGACCCGGGGTTGGACGGGGCGGGCTCGAAGGGCTTAGCCGCCGCCTGGGAGCCGAATCCCTGAGCTGTGGTCTTGTTTCCGACTGGGCCTCCCTGGGTTTTGGGCGTCGCCTTGGTTTCTACTGGGGGCACCACCACCGCTGCCTTGGGATCCTCCGGGCTGATTGGTGTCTGGGTGGACCCGCCCCTCAGGAACCACCAGGAACCGCCTCCCAGGCCGACCAGGGCCAGGGCCGCCAGGCCGATCCAGAGGCCCTTCCCCTTGCCGCTGGCGGGAGGAGCGGGACGAGGCACTGGGACCACCACAGGGGGTGCGGCGGCGGGAATCTGCAAGGTGGTGTCGGCTGGAATGGGACGGGCCGGGGCGGTGGGCGCCGAGGCCCGCAGTACCGTCGTGGCCTCCTCGACCTGTCCCATCCAGGAAGGATCCTTGGCGGCCCGCAGGGCTTTGGCCAGCTCCTCGGCGGTCTGGTAGCGCTCATCGGGATTCTTGCAGAGGGACCGGTCGAGCACGGTGCGGATGGCCGGGCTGATGCCCTTCAGCTTCTCGATGTCGATGGGGTCCGGGGGTTCGTTCACGATCTTGTAGAGCACCGTGGGGGTCGTGTCGCCCGCGAAGGGCTTGCGGCCGCTGAGGCATTCATAGAGCATGACGCCCACAGCGAACAGGTCGCTGCGGGGATCGGGCTTGCCCGTGCGGATGTACTCCGGCGCCATGTAACTGACCGTGCCCATGACCATTCCCGTGGCGGTCATGTCCGAGTTGCTGATTTTGGCCACGCCGAAATCCATCACTTTGGCGTGCAGGCGCTTGCCATCCCGTTGAACCCGGACGTTCGTGGGCTTGATGTCCCGGTGCACGATCTGCTGGCGGTGGGCGAAGTTCAGTCCGTCGCAGACCTGGGCCAGCACCTCCAGGGCTTCGGAACGGGAGAGCGACTGATCCTGAAGCAGTTCCTCGAGATCGTGACCCTTGACGAACTCCATGGCGATGTAGAGCACGCCCTGGTCCTCTCCGAACTCGTAGATGGTGACCAGGTTCGGATGATTGAGCACCCCGGCGGCCCGGGCCTCGCGGGCGAACCGCTCCTTGGCCTCGCCCCCCTGGGCCGCCGCCGGGAGGATGGTCTTGATGGCCACCTCGCGGCCGATGGAAGGATCCACCCCCAGATAGACCTCGCCCATGGCGCCGTTGCCAAGCACGCGCTTGATCTCGAACTTCCCGAGCTTTTCGAACATGGGGACCCTTCCGGGTTCAGAGGTGGACGGAATACCAGGATAGGTCGAGACAGGGCCGGGACCAAGAAACTTGGGATTTTTCCGCCGCTCGATCAGGATGGTTCTGGCAAGGCGGAAGGCCCGCCTCCGGAAGCAGTGGAGTTGCCATGGCTGTCCCCCAGCAGGATGAACCCATGCGAAACGTGTTCATGTCCCTCCAGGAATTTTTCAACCCGGGGCTCCACCCGCCGGCACCCCTGGTACTCCTCCCGCCACCGTTCAATCCCTTTCCTGCGGAAGAGAAGGTCAAGATCTTCGCGAAGCTGATGTACCTCAGCCCCACGATGAATCTGAAATGGACCCCGGCCTACGAGATGCTGCAGCAGGCCCTGGATTCCAAGGGTCCCAAGGGCCAGCGGGTGGTGGAGGCATCCTCCGGGAACATGGCCCTGTCCCTGGCGCTTCAGGCCAGGGCCTTCGGCCTTTCCGGCGTATCCGCCTTCGTCCCGGCTGACCTGGCTTTCGTGAAGAAGGAGCTGCTCCACCTCGCCGGCGTGAACTTCGTGCTCTGCACGGATGTTCCAGGGGAACCTACCGCCATTGAGAAGGCTCGCTCCCAGGGGAAGGAAGCCGGCTTCCTGAACCTGGCGCAGTACGAGAATCCGGGAAACCCCGAGGCCCATGCCCGGTGGACGGCCCCGGGGATCTGGGACCAGACCCAGGGCGCCTTGACCGTCTTCTGCAGCGGGATGGGCACGACGGGCACCCTGGTGGGCACCCGGAATGCCTTCCAGGCCTTGTCTCCGAAAGTCCAAGTGGTGGGCTGCCTATGTGCCCCGGGTAGTGCCGTGCCAGGGGTGCGCTCCGAGGCGCGCCTGGCGGAAATCCGCTTCGACTGGCAGAACGGCATCCATCGCGTCGAAGTGGAAACCAAGGAGAGCTACCGGGCCAGCCTGAAACTGATCCGATCAGGAATCCTGGCGGGCCCCAGCTCGGGGTTTGCCCTGGCCGGGCTCATCCGCTTCCTGGAGGGCAGCAGGCAGGACCCCGCCCAGTGGGACAGCCTGCGGAACGACGCTGGAGAGATCGTGGCCACCTTCCTCTGCGGAGACACGCCCCATCTGTACGTGGACAAGTACACCACCATCCTGGACACGGCCGATTTCGCGCTGTGACGGCAGAAACGGTTCCGCGGCCGAGGGTCAGGACCGCTTGCCCGCATGGCGTTCGAGCATGTCCCGGAAGGCCTTGAAGACCCGCTGCATCTGGGGCCCCTTGTAGGGGTACAGGGCAGGAGGGTCCATGTCGTGGACGATCATGGCCGTGTCAGCCTCGAAGATCAGCAGTTCTCCGTCCCGGGTCTCGGCACAGTCGATGGCGAAATACTCCAGGCCGGCCCGGGCGCACAGCCCCTCCAGGGCAGAGGCGTGGCGCACCGCGAAATCTGCATCGAAGGTGGCGAAGTGGCGGGCCTCCTCCTCGCGTTTGGCGGGATCCTTGTCCATGCCCGCGTTGAGGTAGTGCAGCATCCAGTGCTCCGCCACGGCCATGTGGCAGCCGTAGGCCTTGCCATCGATGAGGGCGATCCGAAGCTTGCGGTGCAGACCGTCGTGGCCCCGGTAGTCGATGAAGCGGGAAATATAGAACGCCTCGCCGGGGGTCTGCTGGAGATACGCCTCGACCTCGGCAGGTCCGGCCAGACGCGCGAGCCCCTTGCCTCCGTGGCTGTCCATGGGGCGCAGCAGGATCGGGAAGACGCCCCCCGGAAGCAGCTCCTCGAGGGGCTTCCGACCCGCAGCGAGTTCCATCAGATGCTCGATCGAGGTGCGGACTGTGGGTGGGATGAGCAGGCCCGGCACGCCTTCGAGCAGGCGCCAGAGCCGTTCGCGGGAAAGGGCTTGGATCCTGGCGGGGTCCAGGAGCACCGGCACCGGATGCCCCGCCAGATCCCTCCGGAGCTGTTCCAGCAGGGGCCGGTTGGTGTCGGATTCCCCGATACCGATCAGGGCCAGATCGTGGGCAGGGAGATCCGGAAGGGGCAGGCCGGGCTCGACGAAAGCCAGGTCCAGGGAGACATCTGAACCCACCAGAAGGAACTGGGCCGGCACGTTGGCCATGATGTCCCCGGGGCCGACGAACATGAGAAGGCGCAGGCCGGCTGTTTCGGTGGCGGCGGGCACCCGGAAGACCTTCTGCAGGGCCAGGGCCTTGGCCTGGCATTCGATGCCGTCGTCCACGTAGAAGAGCAGTTCGTGGAGGGTGCCCAGATCCAGCCAGGCGGCTGCATCCGAGGGTTCTTCGGCCACCCGCGCCTCCAGCTGCAGGCGCAGGTGGCCCAGGTTCTCCCCCCGAAAGATCCGGTGGGCCAGGGGGGCCAGACCGGCAATCCTCGGAGGGCAGGAGTTTTCCGGTGCTGCACTCATGCCTGCCTCATGGAAGAATTCGAATCCAGAGTCTAGCAGTGCCTGCGGCCTAGGCATCGTCCCCGCACACAGGCACCGGGCTGGAATCGGGCAGCGGCAGTGAGCCCCCCTGGTTCCCCTCGGTGTCGACCCAGGCATGCGGCACATTCAGGGAGCTCAGCCACGGGATACCCTGGGTGCCTTTCAACACCGCGATGGTGGTGACGCTGCCGGCCACCATGCACTGGGTGGAATTCGTGCTCACGGAGACCAGGCCCCGGATGGGCCATCCAGTTCGCGAGTCGAGAGTGTGCCGCTCGTAATCGCTGCAGCTGGCCAAGGCTCACCGTTCGGATGGGGACCGATGATGGCGATGTCGCCGCCCAGATCCAGCTCCATGCCTGCTGTAGCGAACCGCGGCCGGGCCACTTCCTCAGCAAAGCTTTTGCCCACCAGGCCTCGCCCCCCCATCTTGAGCTCGCCCGGAAGGAACGCTGCCCCCTGGCGCGACGGCTGGCGCCCGGCCCAAGGCAGCAACCCGCTAGAACCCGAAGAGATGACTGGCCACCAGGACCAGCAGCAGGGTGAAGAGCGCGATGGCGATTTCACCGATGAGGCCCACCACGAAGGGACGGAGACCCTGCTTCCGCATGTCGCGGACATTGATGCGCAGGCCGACGCCGGCGAAGGTGAGCAGGAAGGCCCAACGCGACAGGTTGGCCAGGGCCGTGTTCTGATCCCTGGTGAAGAAACCGAAGGTGGCGAGCAGCGAAATGAACAGGAAACCCAGGACGAATTTCGGAAATTTCCGCCAGAGGAAGGCGGCCTTGTGCCCCACCGCCTGCGCCTGGCCCAGCCTCGCCCAATGCAGGGCGTAGCCGAGGACGACGAAGCCGATGAGGGCGTTGCGGGTGGTCTTGGTGAGGACGGCCAGCCGCCCCGCCGCGTCGGAATAGAGGGCCCCGGCCGCGGCGGCTTCGGCAGTATTGTCGACCGCCAGGCCGCACCAGATGCCGTAGGCGTGATCGGAAAGGTGGAGGACCCGGCCGATGAGTGGAAAGGTGAACAAGGCGATGGCGCCGAGAGCCAGGATGGCGGCGATGGCGAAGGACGAGTCCTCATCGTCCGCGTCGATGGCGCCCTTGGTGGCGATGATGGCGCTGACGCCGCAGATGGCCGAGCCAACGGCCAGCAGCGCCGTGAGCTTGGGTCGGAGGCCGAAGGCGCGGCCCAGGAAGGTCATGAAGGCGAGCGATCCGGCGATTTCGAGGATGACCAGCAGCAGGCTGACGCCACCCAGCTTCCAGACGTCACCGAGCAGGAAGCGCGAGCCGAGGAGGACAATGCCCCCCTTCAGCCAGAATTCGTACGTGGCCACGCCGGGCTTGAACATGGCGGGGACGCCGAAAGTGTTGGATATGACCAACCCGATGAGGATGGCCCAGAGGACGTACTCGATGTTGGGAAAGGCCCAGTGGTGGGCTTTCGCTTGAGTGTTGATCCCCTTTTCGAGCAGCTTGCCGGCGACGCCGACGGCCAACAGGAGTGCCACGCCCGGCAGGAGCCGGAGCGTCCGGCCGGTCGAGGATTCGCGTGGTACTGCCGCGGTCCCAGCCATGGTCGGCTACCAGGGGACCCGGGTGACCCAGCCGATGCGAATCAGTGCCGCGGCCAGGACGGCGGCCAGGACTGCCCAGGTGTCCAGGGAAATCCCTGTGTCAGCCGTGGTCGCGGATGGCGGCGGGTCGGGCAGGGCGCTTCCCTCTCGAGGTTCAGCAGTCACGCAGCAGGTCTCCTTCCTGGCAGGACCATGATGATCGTAAACTCACCGAAACCAAGGTGAATGACATGGCGATCGAGGAACCACGCATCCCCAGCCTCGATCCGGAGGATTGGCAGGCGGACCGTGCCCAGGCCCACCGCATGCTGGACGACATGCTTGACCACCTCGAGGGCCTGCGGTCCGGGCCGGTCTGGCGGCCCATGCCAGATGCCGTCCGGGCCTCTTTCGACGCGGCCCTGCCGATGGAGCCCTCTACCCTCGGCAAGGTGCACGAGGACTTTCTCCATGGGGTCCTGCCCTACAGCACTGGCAACCTGCATCCGGGATTCATGGGCTGGGTGCACGGGGGAGGCAACCTGGCGGGCATGCTGGGCGAGATGCTGGCGGGCGGGCTCAACGCCAACCTGGGCGGGCGGGACCATGCACCGATCGAGGTGGAGCGGCAGGTGCTCCGGTGGGTGCGGCAGCTGTTTGGATTTCCTGCGTCCGCCAGCGGCCTGTTCGTGACCGGAACCTCCATGGCCAACCTCATGGGCATCCATGTCGCCCGGCACGCGGTCCTCGGCAGTCTTGGCTCCGGGTCGGCCCAGGCCGACCTCGTGGCCTACGCTTCGTCCGCAGTGCATGGTTGCGTCCCGCGGGCCCTGGAGATGCTAGGGCTCGGGCGCGGAGTCCTGCGTCTGGTGCCCACGGATGGGTGCGGTCGCATGCGACTGGATGAACTGGATGCGGCCATCGCCAAGGACCGTGCGGCGGGCCTGCACCCCTTCCTGCTGGTGGGCACGGCCGGAACGGTGGATATCGGTGCCGTGGACCCCCTGGCGGATCTGGCGGAACGGGCCCAGCAGCAACGGCTCTGGCTCCACGTGGATGGTGCTTTCGGTGCCTTGGCCATCCTCGCGCCCAGGTTGGCTCCCCTGCTCGCGGGGCTGGAGCGGGCGGATTCCCTGGCCTTCGATTTCCACAAGTGGGCCCAGGTTCCCTACGACGCGGGCTTCCTCCTGGTTCGGAACGGCGAGCTCCACCAAGCGGCTTTCGCCTCGCCCGCAGCCTACCTGCAACGAGAGACCCGGGGTCTGGCAGCGGGCTCGCCTTGGCCCTGCGATTTCGGCCCGGATCTGAGCCGGGGCTTCCGGGCCCTGAAGACCTGGTTCACGCTTCGGACCCATGGGCTGCGGAGGATTGGCCAAACCATCGAACAGACCTGTGTCCTGGCCCGACACCTCGAGGCTCGGGTATTGTCAGAGCCGAAACTGGAACTGATGGCGCCGGTGACCTTGAACATCGTTTGTTTCCGACACCGTGGTTCCCATGCGGACGCACTGAATGCCCGCATCGCGGTGGACGTACAGGAGTCCGGCATCGCCGCGCCATCCACCACCTGGCTCGACGGGAACCTGGTCCTGCGGGCCGCCCTGGTGAACCACCGGACCCAGACCTCGGACGTGGATGCGCTGGTGGAGGCCGTCCTGAAGTTCGGGGGTCGCTGAGGCGGGTGGGCCGGGCTCGGAGGGGGGTCGAACCGTCTGGGTGGTGCGGGGACAACCCTGTCCACAAAAGGGGCAGGAAAAAGGAGCTCCCGGCCCCGCTTTCAGGACTGGCGCCCCGGCCCGGAACATGCAAACTAGAAACCTCCACCGGAGCCTAAGTGCCCGAAGTTCGCATGCGCCATTTTCTGCCGGCCCTGATGGGATCCCTCCATCAACAACGGGCCGAGGGCGAGCTTGTGCTCGAGCAGAATGACGGGACGCGACGGCTCTACTGGGCCGATGGTGACCTCAAGTACCTCCGGAGCGACGCGGTCGGCGAACAGTTCGGCAACTTCCTCATCCGCCGCGGCGTGCTCGACATGGCCTCCCTCAAGGAGCTGCTCGCCGACGGAGAAGGCGCCCGAGTGGGTGACCGGGTGGTCCAGTGGGGTCTGATGACCCAGGAGGAGTGTGACGAGCGGCTCCATGAACTGCTGGGGTCGGTGCTGCTCCACGCCATGGAGCATACGATCCTCAAGATGACCTGGATCCCCGGGGCCCTCGGGGGGAATCTCAGCGGGGACCTCCAGTTCCGCCTCGACCACCGCTGGCTGGTCTGGGATACCTTCCAGAGCGCCAAGATCGACCGGGAACTGGTCGACATGTTCCGCAGCGAACCCAACTGGCGCTGGAAGGCCCTGCCGAACCTGCTGGACGCCCTCAGCAGCCTACCGCTTACGCCCACCCTGGCCTACGCGCTCTCCCTGTTTGGATCCGAGCCTCTGAGCTGCGACACCATCGAGGCGCTGACGGGGCTTCCGCAGGCGGATGCGGCCAAACTGGTGGCCACCCTGTGGGCCCTTGGTGGTCTGAACCTTGTTCGTGGGGAGCTTCCGCTCCTCCCCAAGGAAGAACCCCCTCCCCCCCCGGCCAAGGAGCCGGAGCCCGAAATCGAGCTGGAACCCGACCACGAGCAGGATGCCATCTATATCATCCAGGAGGATCTGACCCCTCCTCCAGCCATGGCCTTCGAGGAAGAGGCGCTTGAGCTCGAAGTGCCTGGTCCGACGCCCACCGCATTGCCGCCCTTCCCCCTGGAGGAAGAAGAGCCTTCCGCGCCAGAAAGGGCCCGACGCCTGGTGGTCAAGGCCAAGTCCTATGTGATGCAGGACCGCACCAGCGAGGCCATCCGGGCACTCGAGCAGGCCATCAAGGTGGATGGCGAGTCGCCGGGGGCCTACGAGGCCTGGATGCTCCTCGGACGGCTTCGGCTCAGCAATCCCGCCTGGTCGACGCGCGCCATCGAGGCCCTGCAGATGGCCTCCAGGCTCAACCCCAAGGCCGCGGAACCCTGGGCCCTGATGGGAGAGCTCTACCACCGCAAGGGGTTCAAGGCCAACGCACAGGGCTGCTTCCGTCGGGCGTTGGGTCTGGATCCCTCGGTGGCTGTGCCCGCCGGTTGGGCCGAGGAAGACTCGACAATCCCAGCCCCTGTTTCCAAGGAAGGCCAGGCTGGCCTCATGGGCAAACTTAAGGGCATGTTCGGCCGTGAAAAGGGCTAGTCGCGGGACGAGAGCAGCTCGAATGAATAGGACGGGCGCCCCAGCGATTCGAGCCGCCGAAAGATCATGTTGGTAGACTCGCGGACTTCATGAATGTCATCCGTGAAGCCCTCCAGCCAGTTCTGGTAGAGCTTGCGATCCTCACCATAGCCAAGCAGATTGGTGAAGTGGCCGAGGAGCTGCAGCTTGGTCGCGATGATTTCCTCGGGGGTATCCCGGTTGACGGCCAGGGTCATGGTCTCAACCGAGAACCGGTCCCAGAAGCTGTAGGTGAGGTAGCGGAAGAAGGCGATCGTCAGCGGGGCCGTCAACACGCCCCGCTCCTTCATATTCAGCAGGCCGGGGATGATGCCCCAGTAGGCCGCTCCCACACCGGCCTTGGCCCAGCGTTCCATGCACTCGGCGGTCTGTTTCTCATCCTGCTGGTCGATGAGGCCCCTGGCCAGGATCAGCATGGGCTGGCCATAGGCCGCTTCCAGCAGGATCTCGGAATGAAAATAGGCCGAGTGGGAGCTCATGGCGAACTGGGGTGAGGCAAGCATCCGGGTCACCGTGTCCCGGGAGATCACCAGGCTTGAAATCCAGCCAAGCAGATCGTGCCAGCCATAGGTGTTGCAGAGATCTTCCGTGAGCCCGCTGAGGATCCGGGCATCCCCGGGAAGCGCCCGGCGGGCCTGACAGCAGTGGAGGATGGCCGGGGGTTGGTCGGAACCCGCCTCAAGCGCCTGCATGACCTGCTGGTACGCGGTGTCATCCGTGATCCAGTCATCGTCGCCCTGCAGCCAGGCGTAATCGTAGTCCAGGGCCGAACCGCTGAAGGCCCGGTTCACAATTTGCGGCCAGTTGGAGGTGTGCTCCTCCCAGGTGCGCAGATGGATCCAGGGCGCGGTGTCTTGCCAGCGGGCCACCACCTCCACGGTGTGGTCCGTGGAACAGTTGTTGGAGATGAAAAGCTCCACTTCGCATGCCCCATCCGCAGCCCGCGCCACGGCCCGGGCTGCCGCGATGGCCCCGATGGCCTTGTCCAGGTGGTTGGCTCGATTCCAGGTGGGAATGACGACCAGCAGCTTCATCGAAATCGCAACCTTTCGGGGGAACCTTCATGCTACCAGCCCGGTCCCGCCACCAGCCGCTCCGGTTGATCTCCTTACCGCTTCATCCACGGGCCCATGATGCCGCCTCGCCCCCAGGCAGCCAAAACCTGTCGTGGCAGCGAGATCAAAAACTCACATTTTCACTCTGATAAAACAAATTTACATTATATAAGTATAAAAAAATTAATAATTTATAAAAGTTTTAAAATTTCTCTCAAGATCCGGGCCCGCCTGCCCGAAAAGGAAAGATGTTGGGGGATCCCCCCCACGCTCAACCCGGCAGCACGGATGCTGCCACGGCACATCACGGAGGATGTCATGCCGCAAATCCTTAATAACGTCACCGCCATGCAGGCCAGCCGTCAGCTGGGCACCACCAACAGCAACCTGCAGAGGGCGATCCAGCGGCTCACCACCGGCAAGCGCATCAACAGCGCCACGGACGATGCCTCGGGCCTGGTCAATGGCACCACGGCTCAGGTCGAAGCCGCCAAGGCTCAGGCGACCGTGATCGGTGACAACAACTCCTATTTCAGCTTCCAGTCCTCGGACGGATACCTTGGGGAAGCCACCAACCAGGCCCTGCGGCTGGCAGAACTGGAAGGCAGTGGCAACACCACGACCGCTGAGTACACGGCCGTTCTCGGCCTCTACTCCGCCGCCGCCACGGCCGGAAGCGCAGCGGGCACGGGCACGGACGCGGCTGCTGCCCTCGCCGACATCAACGCCGTTCGCTCCACCCTCGCAGCCAGCATGGCCCACTTCCAGAGCCAGGCGAACCTTGATGGCATCAAGGCGGAAGGTCAGACTGCCATCGCGGATTCCATCATGGGCGCCGACATCGGGGCTGAGACGGTGAACCTCACCAAGTACCAGATCCTCATGCAGGCTGGCACCAGTGCGCTGAGTCAGGCGAACCAGTCGAGTCAGAGCATCCTGGCCCTCTTCAGGTAATCGGATTGAATAAGGCTTCCGGGGGGGCGGATCCTGTCTGCCCCCCCTCTCTGTCCTGATGAGGGAAGAGGAGGTTGGTCATGGCTGATCAGGTTGGTTCCATTGGTGGTCTGGGGTCAGGCGTCCCCGGGGCGCCTTCCGCACCTGCTGCCGTGGTCCCGGGGGGCCACCCGGTCAAGATTGCCGGAGGTTCATCCAAGGAGTCGGCTCCCGCCGAGGGCACAGCTGCGTCTGGTTCCCCCGGCAAGGCGGTCGAACAGGTCAACAGCCACCTCCAGCAAGCGGGTTCAGAACTGCGCATCCAGGCGGATCCAGACACGGGTCGGGTCATCTACAAGGTCGTGGATCCTTCAACCGGGCAAGTGGTTTTGCAAATGCCTTCGGCAGGGGTGCTGGCCATGGCCCATAGTTTGCAGGACCTGGACAAGCAGATGGGCACCTCCGGTGTCCTGATGGATAAGAAGGGCTGAATTTTTCCGGCAACGCGAGGTCCGACATGGCGACAGCAGCATCTGCGCTCAGTTTCCAGGGACTGGCCTCTGGGGTTCAGACGGATGCCCTGGTCAGTGCGATTCTTGCCCAGGACGGTCTGGGTGTGGTGGCCCTGCAGGCCCGACAGACGGCCAACACCAACAGGACCAGCGCCCTGACGGCCATGAAGAGTGCCATGAATACGCTCTACATTAGCTTGGCAGCCTTGCAGGATGGTCTCAACACCAGGACCGTCACCAGCACCGATCCCAACAATGCCTACGTCACGGCCACGGCCACTGGCGCGGCGGCCGGGAATTACGATGTGACCGTATCCAAGGTGGCCACCCGGGGCCGCATTTCTTCCACGATGACCGGAGGAGCCCCCTCGAACCTGGCGGTGGGCAGCCTGACGGATCCCATTTTCTCCAATGGCGCCACCACGGGTTCCTTCGCCCTCCAAGGCACGGACGGCAACGTCGTCTCGATTTCAGTGAGCGACAACAGCCTGTCCGGTCTGCGGGACGCCATCAATGGCTCCAAGGCAGGCGTGACCGCCACCATCATCAATAATGGCGGGGCGACAAACCCTTACCAGCTGGTTCTGTCGGCCAAGGATACGGGAACGGGCACCACAGGCGGCGTTGTCACCATCGCTGACACCAGCGGCGGTGAAAACAACACGCTGGGCATCCATTCGGGTGCCGTCGGGACCGACCTAAAGAGTGGCCTTCCGAATATCACCGGCGGACTCACTTCCACCGAATCGGGCGTGACCGCCAATGACGCCCAGTTTTCGGTCAATGGCATCCAGATGAGCCGCAAGACCAACCAAGTCACGGATGCGGCCGATGGCGTCACCTTCAACCTGCTGCAAGGTGGCCAGACCGGGACCACCACCCTGTCCGTGGCTCAGGACAAGACGGCTGCCACCACCGCCCTGCAGGATGTGATCTCCAAGTACAACACTATCGTGACGGGCTACGCCAGTGCCTCCACCGCCACCAAGAACGCCGATGGCAGCATCAAGGCGGCGGCCCTGACCGGCGATTCAACTTCCAAGGCCATGCTGAACCAGATCCGGTCCGCTCTCACCGGGATGTCGTCCGCCCTGGCGGCAGCCGGAGCACCCTATACCTCGCTGGCCGCCATCGGTGTGACCACCGGATCCGATGGAACCCTTAGCCTCAATACGGCGACCTTCCAGGCCGCTCTCGCGAAGAACCCCAGCGCCGTCAGGAATCTGTTCATCACCTCCGGCGGGTCCAATGGTGCTCCCACCATCAAGGGCCCCGGCCAGTTGGCGGGTGACCTGCTGTTCAGTCTCACTTCCTCGGGCAGCAGCATGCTGGCCACGGCCTTGAAGACGATCCAGAACACCAACAATTCACTCGCCCTCCAGATCAGCGCGGGGCAATCCGCCCTGGCGAGGCAAAAGGCCATTCTCCAGAGGCAATTCTCCAATATGGAAGTCACCGTTGCCCAGATGAGGGCCTCGGCCGGGAGCCTGATCGGCGCCTAGCTTGGTCGACAATCTGGAACGCATGTGTAGATCAATTCTTAAGGAACCCTTCAATGAATACCTACGCTCGCACCGCAGACACCTACCTCGCCCAGCGCGTCTTGGCGGCCAGTCCCGAGCAGCAGGCGGCCCTCCTCATGGAGGTCGGGCAGCTGTTCCTGGGGAAGGCCATCCGGGCCATGGAACAGAAGGACCACCGCCAGACGGCGAAGAGCCTCAGCAAGGTCACGGAAGTGATCACGGAGGCTGTTGTTCGTTTGAACCATGAAGATGGCGGGGAACTGGTCGACAACCTCATGAGGATCTACGACTGGTGGACCCGGGAGATCTTCGACGCCGGCAGCACCAAGGACACGGCCAAACTGGAAATGGTCTCGCACCACATGGGCGAAATCCGTCAGGCCTGGGAGCAGCTCCACGAAAAGAAGTCCCGGATGTCGCAGGCCTCGGGGTTCCAGCTGAGCAATCAGGTTGTATGAGCGATGGTGAAGTGCTGGCCGCCATCGAACAGATGGAGGCCTGGGTCGGCCAGGGCGCCTGGGTTCCGGACCCAGGCGCCCTGGAGGTCTGGCACACCGGCTTCCTCGCCGCCATGGAAACCGCAGAGAAAGGACCAGGGTGGGTGGACCTGATGGCCAGGGCGCATGCCGTGGGTCGGCTGCTGGAGGCGAAGACCGGGCAGGTCGAGCAGGTGTACGAATCCATCAAGTCCGACATGAAGGCCCAGGAGCAAGGCCTTCGGGCCCTCCGCGGTTATGGCGGGACCACCCGCTGACCCCATGTCACTCCGGGCTGGATAGGTCGCGGACCACCTGCTGGATCACGGCCTCCCAGTCACCCGGCGCGGGTTGCCGATAGAGGCGCATGGTGGGATACCAGGGACTGTCATCCCGTCCGAGCATCCAGCGCCAGTCGGGAATGAAAGACAGCAAGGTGAAGGTGGGAAGGCCGAGCGCCCCCGCGAGATGGGCCAGGACGGTGTCCACCGTGATGACCAGGTCCATGCCGCACAGGGCATGGGCTGTGTTCGAGAAGGCCTTCATCAGGGGTCCGAGGGGTACGAGTCCCGGCAATGGAGGCTCCTCTTGCGCCTCGTATTGAAAGCTGTACCAAGCCACGCCAGGAATGGCAGAGAGGGGCGCCAGCGCTGCGGCAGGCAGCGATCGCTTGGCGTCCCTGGAATGCCTACTGTTGCCGGCCCAGCACAGGGCCACACGCAGGCGGTCCGAGGTGGTGCTCAGCAGGCCGTCGATGTCCTGTCTGGCGGGAATCGAGTCTGGAGTGCGCAGGTAGGGAACGTCGGTTGGGATGGAATCCAGCCGCGTGCGGAACAGATGGGGGAGGGAAAGCAGGGATGTGTGCCAATCAAAAGGTGGCAGCAGGGCCTCTTCCGCGATGACCAGATCGATTCCCGGACAGGTGGCGGCGAGATGGGCCAGGGGCGGCTGAACCAGCAACAGGACTCGACCCCCAAGCGCCTTCACCATGGGCGCGAACCGGAGGAACATGAGGCTGTCGCCGAATCCCTGTTCCCAAGTCAGGAGCAGGGTCTTGTCGGGAAACGGGTTCCCTTCCCAGATCGGCTGGGGATAGTTGCGTCTGGGCATCCGGTTCGGAATGGCGAGCCGCGACTCGAACCGATCCCAGCCTCCAGGCATGTCGCCAAACAGCAGGTCCCGGTGGCTCGCCACGTATTCGGCTTCGGGGCCAGAATAACCTTCCAGTTGGCGTTCCATGTCCAGGCGGAGGCTGGCCCAATCGCCCTGGCGGACCATGAGTGTGTTCCGGCGATCCAGGGCGGCCTGATTGAAGGGTTCCCGCTCAAGCACCTTCTCCAGTTCGGTCCTTGCCTGTTCCAGCTTCCCCTGCCGGATCAGGCAGTCCGAGTGCATCAGACGGCCAGCCGGGCGACCTGGTTCACGGCCAATGGCCTCACGAAAACAGGCATCCGCTTCGTCCAGGCAGTCCAGATGCATGAGTGCCGCAGCAAAATGCACCTGCGCTCCGTAATGACGCGGATCCAGCTTCAATGCGGCTCCGCAGGCCTCCCGGGCCTCCTGGAAGCGTCCCAGCACCAGCAACAGCCCGCCCACATCCACCCAGCCATCGATCGAGTCTGGGCAGGTCTCCAGGAGCTGGCGAAAGGCCAGCAGGGCGTCCTCGTGTTTCCCGGCTGCATCCAGTCGACGAGCTGTATCAAGCAACTTGGATGACTTGGCACTCATGCAGGATCCCCAGAATGGCGAGTGTTCCCTGGCGTTGACGGTGGCCTATCTTCCAATAGCTTGACCAGGGCTGCCTGGTTCAGGCCCATCGATTCTCACCCTGCCTTTCCTTCTGCCCGAATAGGCATAAGAGTTGCACATTGGCCTTTAAGAACGATCAACTTCTGGGGTAGTGCATGTCGGTGCCAATTCCCGTCTCCTGGGGCGAACTGATTGACAAGGTCAGCATCCTTGAAATCAAGCTGGAGCCCATTCATGAGCCCCACAAATTGGTTCATGACCAACGAGAACCGGAGGCCCTGCTGCCCTTTCGCACCCAAGCGCTCCTGAAAGAGCCCTCATTGGAAGCCCTTGTATCCGCCCTGAAAAGCGTGAATTCGAATTTGTGGGACGTGGAGGACCAGATTCGAGAGTGCGAGCGGGAGAAAGAATTCGGTCCGCGATTCATTGAACTGGCACGGTCTGTTTGTCGCCAAAATGATCGCAGATCCTCCATTAAACAGCAGATCAATATGCTATTGAATTCAAGTTTGATCGAAGAAAAATCATATTCAAAGTATTGATTATACAAAAATTGATATTTTTTAACAAGCAGGAAAATTGCAATTTGGAATTTAGCTGTTTTGGAAGCCACCATGAACTCAAAGACGGACAGGCTGCTTGCTTTGGCCCATGAGTTACATAGCGCCAACCAGGTCGAGTCGTCTGTTTCCTTGTATAGAAGGTATCTGGAATTAGAGCCCTCTCGCGTCGAAGCCTGGGTCAGTCTCGGCGGGCTTCTCCTGGAATGCGGCCGAGATGTTGAGGCGATGGAAGCGGTGAAGCGGGCTGTTGATCTATTTCCCGATAGTTTTGAAAATAAATTGATTCTTGCTAAAATAATGTTGAAAATAAATGAATTTAATCAAGTTGAACATTTATTAAACTCTATGATTATTAAATTTGAAAATAATAAAAAATTGCACGAATTGTTTATATTATTGTTTTATAAACAACAAAATTGGCAAAAATTATATGACGAATTCAACAGGGTTCTTGATTTGAATCCATCTGATTCTACAGCATGGGAAAAAGGTTATCTAAATTTGTTGTTTGGGCATATTCCCCTTGGATGGGACCAGTACGAATCACGGTGGACCGCTCCCGGAGTCGACCTTCGGCCACCGAGCCACATACTCCCACAACCCCATTGGCAGGGTGAGGCCTTTGCGGGGAAGACCTTGCTGCTGCGCTGGGAACAGGGGTTTGGCGACATCATCATGTTCGCCCGGTTCATTCCCCTGGCGAAAGCCAGGGGTGGGCGCGTGCTCCTCGAAGTCCTTCCGCCCTTGGCGGACTTGCTTGAGACGTGCCCGGGCCTTGATGGGGTGGTCCGGGATGGAGATCCCATCCCGCCCTTCGACTTGCAGTTGCCCCTGCTCTCTCTGCCAAGAATATTCCAGACGGGCCTCGAGGCCATTCCCGCAGAGGTTCCCTATTTGACCATCCCGAACCGGGTGCCCCACCGGGAGGGCATCGACCGGATCATGGCCGCCACGACAGGTTGCAGGCGCCTTGGTTTGGTCTGGGCCGGCAGCCCCAAACATCCCAGGGATTCGGAACGCTCCATTCCTCCAGCCCTGTTGAAACCCCTGGAGGCACTGCCAGGCGTGGTCTGGCACAGCTTCCACATGGAGCCGGGGACCGAGCAGCCCTTCCCTGGCATCATCCCCATGGGCCCGGTGGTCAGGGGTAACTTCGCCGATACGGCCTACGCCCTTTCCGCCATGGAGCAGCTCATCACGGTGGACACCGCCACCGCCCACTTGGCCGGGGCGCTCGGGATCCCCACCTCCTTGATGATCACAGCCCACCCCGATTGGCGCTGGTTGATGGGCCGGAACGACAGTCCCTGGTATCCCGGCATGCGTCTCTATCGTCAGCCGGAGCCAGGGAACTGGCCGGCTGTCATCGAGAAGGTGCGTTCTGATCTGGTGGCGGGGATTTAGGAGCCAGGAGTGAATGAGGTTGCTCGCAAGAAGCTGGACTGTGCCCAGGCAGAAATCTGCCTGCTGAAGGGCGACTTGCCCAAGGGATGGGACCTGCATGAATCCCGCCTCCAGGTGCCGGGACTCATCACGCCACAGCGCCACTTCACCCACCCCCGCTGGGATGGCCGTCCCTTTGCAGGGAAGACCCTCCTGTTGCACTACGAGCAAGGTCTAGGAGACACGCTGATGTTCGTGAGGTACGCGCCGATGGTGAAGGCGCTGGGAGGCACGGTCATCCTCGCCGCCCAGGCGGCGCTGGCCGAGGTCGTGGCCACCTGCCCGGGCATCGACCTGGTCATCCCGAAAGGAACGCCGCCGCCGCCCTTCGATGTCCATATGCCCCTGCTTTCCCTCCCCTGGGTGTTCCGGACGGACCTGAGTAGCATCCCTGCCGATATCCCCTACCTTCGTGTTCCGGACAGGGTCTCGCACCGCCAGGAGTTGCAAGCAGCCCTCGCTGCACCCGAGGGTTCCATCCGCATCGGCCTGGCCTGGAAAGGCAGTGCCTTCCATCCGCGGGACCGGGAGCGATCCATTTCGCCGGAGCAGCTTGGGCCCCTGGCGGGCCTGGCACAGGTTGCGTGGTACAGCTTCCAGCGCGAAGAGGACGCCGGGGTTCCTTTCCCTGAAATAAGAGACCTCGGCCCCTGGCTGGGTGATTTCTCCGACACGGCGCTGGCGCTGAGCTCCATGGACCTCCTCATCACGGTGGATACGGCGGTGGCGCACTTGGCCGGCGCCCTGGGCATTCCGACCTTGCTTCTGGTGACGTTCGCCCCGGATTGGCGCTGGATGCTCGACCGGGCCGATAGCCCGTGGTACCCAACCCTCCGGATCTACCGCCAACCCTCGGTGGGAGACTGGGACACGGTGGTTCGAAGGGTCATATTGGATCTCTCGGATGCTCAATAAGCCCCAACCTCTTTGCAAGGAAGGGAATTCCCCTTGAATCAAACCGCCAGCCGGGTGCTCGAGGAAGCCCGCCAGCTCGAGAGGGAAGGGGCCATGTCGCAGGCGTGCCGCCTCCTGGAAGCCTTCCTGGCGCGGGATCCGCTCAATGCGCCCGTCAACAGCCTGCTGATCAGGCTCCTTGCGGACCAGGGGGATTGGGCTGGATTCGGCGAAGTCATGCAGCGGTTCATCCGTCTGCAGAACCACCCGTTACCCATCGAAGCGTACGAACTGGGGCTCCTGGATCTGCGGCTGGGGATCATGCCCCGGGGCTGGCTGGGGTATGAAAGCCGCCTGCAGTGCCCCGGGTTGATCGGACCCGTACGGACCTTCTCCCAGCCCCGTTGGGACGGGGCTCCCTTCCCCGGAAAGACCCTTCTGATCCACTACGAGCAGGGTCTGGGGGATACGTTCATGTTCGTGCGGTATGCGGCCAAGGCGAAGGCCCTTGGCGGCAGGGTGTTGCTGGCCGTGCAGTCGGCCCTGGCGGATGTGGCAGCCACCTGCCCGGGTGTGGATGAGGTGGTTCCCCATGGGAGGCCCCTGCCGCCTTTCGATATCCAGGTGTCCCTGCTGTCGCTCCCCAGCCTCTTCAGGACGGAACTCAATACCATCCCCGCCGAAGTTCCCTACCTGGATGTGCCCGAACGGGTTCCCAATCGCCAGCAGATCGCAGCGCTGCTCGGGGCATCAGAGGGGCAGATCCGGATCGGGCTGGTCTGGGCGGGAAGTTCGACCCATGTTCGGGATGCGGAGCGCTCTTTGCCCCCTTCGCTGCTCGCCCCCCTGGCGGCGATTCCGGGCGTTGCCTGGCACAGCTTCCAGCTCGAAGCCAGGGAGTCGCCCGTCCTTCCAGGGTTGGTACCCCTGGATCCCTATATTCGCAATTTCTCGGATACCGCCTATGCCCTCTCCGGAATGCAGCTGGTGATCACGGTGGATACCGCCCTGGCTCACTTGGCTGGAGCCATGGGGATTCCCACGATGCTGCTGGTCGCCTTCTTTCCGGATTTCCGGTGGATGATGGGCCGTGAGGACTCGCCCTGGTACCCCAGCATGAGGATCTACCGGCAATCCAGCCCCGGGGATTGGACCACCGTTGTGCAGCGACTGGCAGCGGACCTGATGGGTGAATCATGAAACGGGAACTTCTTAAACTAATCCAGGAAGCCCACCGGTTGGATCGGGATGGTCAGTGGGAGGCGGCGGCCAAGGCCTATACCGTCTTCCTGAAGCAGCAACCAAAAAACGCGGCAGCCTGGGGTGATTATGGAGGCCTCCTCATGCTCTCCGGTCAGCTCGAAAAGGCCGAGGCAGCCTGCCGACGCGCCCTGTCCATCGATCCCGCGTGTCCGGGAGCAAGGATCAACCTCGGGTGCACCTTCTTGAAACAGGGTGCGTACGAAGAGGCGGAGCGGCATTTTCGGCGGGTCCTGGTTAAGGATCCCCGCCGCAACGATGCTCGCCTGGCCCTGGCAGAAGGTTTGATGAAGAGGGGAGATCTGGCCTCGGCCAGGGAGGAATTGGAGCGGACCTTGACCTTGGCTCCGGACCACCTGGATGCCCACAAGCTGCTCTGCCGCATCCTGGTGCTGAAAGAGGATCTGCCCTCAACCCGCCGGGAGGTCCTGCGTCGGTTCACTGCCTTGGGAGCTGTTTCCAGTGCCGAAGCGCGGCTGGAGGTTTCGAATCTGTCCCTGCTCTTCGGCGACATGCCCCAGGGCTGGGAGCAGTACGAGTCCCGTCTCGGGTTGCCTGTGGCGAGGCCCCCGCAAGGCAGGCCCGATCCTTCACTCTGGAAGGGGCAACCGTTCCCTGGAAAGACCCTGCTGGTCGAATGGGAGGAGGATCCCGCGGATTTCCAGATGTACCTGCGTTACGCCCCCCTGCTGAAAGCGCTGGGAGGCAAGGTGGTGTGGCAGGTCGATCAAGCTTCTGAAACTTCGGCCACCCAATGCCGGCACATCGATCAGGTCTGCAGGGTGGGCGAGGCAACCCCTTCCTTCGACTTCCGTGTACCCATGGTTGGCCTTCCGTGGCTGTTTAAGGCTGGGATCGCGGTGGTACCACCGGAGAGTCCCTACCACCTCCATCCTCTGCCAGCGGGGATGCTGGCACCACCCGAGGCCCATCCGGATCACCCACGTTGGAGAGGAGAGCCCTTCGAAGGAAAGACCCTGCTGGTGGACTGGGAACAGGGCCTCGGTGACACCCTCATGTTTGTGCGGTACGCCCCGAGGGTGAAGGCGCTGGGAGGCCGGGTCATCTGGTCGGTGCAGCGACCGGTGGCCGAGGTGGTGGCTACCTGTCAGGGCGTGGACGAGGTTATTCCTTCGGGCGACCCGCTCCCGGCCTTCGACCTCCATGTGCCACTGATGTCGCTGCCCTGGATCTTCAGGACCGACCTGACCACCATTCCTGCCGAGGTCCCCTACCTGCACGTGCCCCGCCGGGTCCCAAACCTCGCGCAACTAAGGGAGGTCCTGGACCGATCTTCGGGCAAGCTGCGCATCGGGCTCGCCTGGTCGGGCAATCCCGCCCACAAGCGGAACAGCGACCGCTCCATGCCGAGGGAACTGCTTGCACCCTTGGCGGCTCTGCCGGATGTGGCCTGGTACGGCTTCCACTTCGGTCCAGTGGAGGAAGTTCCCTTCCCAGGCGTAACAGCCCTGGCGCCCATCTTGAGTTCCTTTGCGGATTCAGCCTACGCTGTGTCCGCCATGGATCTGGTGATCACGGTGGATACGGCCCTGGCCCACCTGGCCGGCGCCATGGGCATTCCTACGCTGCTTCTGGTACATGCCTTTCCGGATTGGCGGTGGCTCCTGGGCCGAGAGGACAGTCCCTGGTATCCCACCTTGCGGATTTACCGCCAGCCCACGGCTGGAGACTGGGCGTCGGTGGTGCAGCGGATGCTCCTGGACCTGACCAGCCAGGATGCGTTCACCTGAGCCTTCAAGTCATTCCTGGCCCAGGCTCCAACGATGGTCCGTCTCTTTGCTACCCTTCGATCCAGGTTCCAACCCCTTTGACTGAGTTCTGAATCCGTCATGACCCAATCGCCCCTGGAAATGCTGGAGGAAGCCCGCGTACTTGCGGAGGCGGGACAGCCTCTGCGTGCGCTGATGACCTACCGCAATCTGCTGCTTCTCCACCCGGAGTCGGCGGAAGCCTGGGCCGAATACGGGACTTTGATGCTGGCCAGCGGGCAGGCGGAAGGCGCCCTGGTGGCCCTCTCACGGTCGCTCACCCTTCTGCCGGATGGTCTCCCTGCGCTGGTGGGTTCGGGGAAGGCCTGCATGCACCTGGGCCGATGGCGCGAGGCCGCGGCCCACTTCGACCAGGCGCTTGCCAAGGACCCCGACCAGGACGAGGTCCGCTTGGAATTGGCCCGATGCCTGGCAAGAGCGGGCGACCTGGATGCGGCCCGCGCCGCGGCCGCGAAGGTGGTGGAAAGGGATCCTGTCAATGCGGCGGCCACCCGCATCCTCATCGACATCCTCATTCGGCAGGAGGACTGGCCCTCGCTCCACCACGAGATGCTCCGAAGGGTGACCATGGACCATCACGGGGTCGACCTGGCCTGGGAACGGTCCTGCGTCAACCTCCTCTTCGGCATCATGCCCGAGGGCTGGGACGAACATGAGTCCCGTCTGGTGCATCCCGCCAATACGACGCCCAAACGTGCCTTCGCTCGGCCCCTTTGGCGCGGGGAGTCGATCGAGGGGCGTACCTTGCTGTTGCATTGGGAGCAGGGCTTTGGCGACACCCTGATGTTCGTGCGGTATGCCGCCAAAGCCAAGCGCCTCGGGGCCAGGGTCCTCCTGCTCGCGCAGCCGGAACTGGCGGATCTGGTGGCCACCTGCCCAGGTGTGGATGAGGTCATCGTCGAAGGATTTCCGCTCCCGCCCTTCGATGTGCATCTGCCATTGCTGAGCCTTCCCAAGCTCTTCCGGACGGATCTGGCCTCCATTCCGGCCGAGATGCCCTACCTGGGCGTTCCACCCCAGGTTCCGAACCGGGCAGGAATAGAGGCATGTCTGGCAGGCTCCGAAGGCCGCACCCGGATCGGGATCTCCTGGGTCTGCAGCCGGAGCTTCGAGGGAGCCGCCAGGAAGTCCATCCTTCCGGAGCTGTTTCAGCCATTGGACGCCTTGCCCGAGGTCGCCTGGTTATCC
Organism: uncultured Holophagaceae bacterium; assembly: GCA_903884655.1. Taxonomy (GTDB): domain Bacteria; phylum Acidobacteriota; class Holophagae; order Holophagales; family Holophagaceae; genus Geothrix. Next base: position 121,095 of record CAISFO010000052.1, read on the forward strand.
CTCCAGTATGGCGTCCAGGAAGTGCCGCCCCTTCACGACGTCGGCGACCTGGGGTCCTCGCTGAGCAATTTTTCGGACACGGCCTATGCCGTCAGCCGCATGGACCTGGTGATCACCATTGATACCGCCCTCGCCCACCTGGCGGGTGCCCTAGGCATTCCGACCCTGCTACTGCTCACGGACATACCCGATTGGCGCTGGCTCATGGGCCGCGAGGACAGTCCCTGGTATCCCTCCATGCGGCTCTACCGGCAACGCGACGCGAAAGATTGGGCTTCGGTGATTCAACGAGTGCTCAAGGACCTGGAAGGCGGCAGGATCGCCCTGTAGCCGAATTGCAAGGACCCCTTATCTGGGCAGGGCGCGCTTCTGGCGCTGGGGTTGGGACCGGATCAGCCAGGAGCCGCCTGTTTGAGGTTCAGGGTGTCCGAGGTGGACGTGATGGGCGTGAGATCCGTCTCCAGGCCTTGATCGCGGTGTACGGCAATCATGTTGATGGATAAGATGTTCGGAAAAACATCCTTCGGATTGCCTTTGAAATTTTTGGGACTGAAGAGCGGGGGGGCGTGCCACCAGAGGCGGTACCCCAGATCGAAGAGCCGCTGGATCAGCTCGGGGGACCGATCAGCCCGGTCGTTTTCCACATACATGACCGGGCGGCACCGCCTGATCGTTTCCACTGCACCTCCGAGGACCTTGCTTTCGAAGCCCTCCACATCCAGCTTGATGAAATTGACACGCTCCAGCTGGAAGTCGTCCAGCCGACCGATTGGAATGGGTTCACCCTCATCGACCATATCCATGCTCACTCCGCCATAATTATTGGATTGGGAATAGTCCAGGACGGGAATCTGGCAGGTGCCCTGGCTGTCGCCGAGGGCCATGGCATAGGTGATGGAGTTGGGAATGCTGTTGAGCACCAGGTTCGCGCACAGGATCCGGTGCAGCATGGGCTGAGGCTCGAAGGCCACCACGGCGCCCTTGGGACCGACCAGCTGAGCCATGGGCACCGTGTGGGCTCCGATATTGGCTCCAATGTCCAGCGCGACCATTCCTGGGCGCAGAAAGTGGGTGAAGATCTCGACTTCGCCCTGGCTGAACTGCCCGTACTCTTTGAAGGAGCGGCCCACGTACTGATCCGAGGACAAGTAGACCATGGGGCCATAGCGGCAGTCCGACATCTCTACGAAGGCTGGAAAGGGTTGGAATCTGTTGGTCGGCATGGAAGCTCCGTGGAACCGGGAAGTGACGCCCATCCTAGCAGTCCGCTGGACCAGCCCGGGGGGCACTCAGGAAAGCGGGAGCCATGATTCAGCTCTGGCCGAAATCTGCCGAAACGAGGGGCATGAGGGTTCGATGACTTTCCTGTCCAATGCCGTGAATGCTGGATCCGATCATGAGGCGCAGGCTCCGGAGCGCCCGGAGAAGCCTGATTTCGCCGGAAGGACGCCCCAGGAGGCTCACACCGGGATCCATACCGTGGACGCAGTACCTCTGGGGGGGACGGGTATGATGACGCCCCAGCAGGCATCGACCACTGCTCCGGCCTCAAATGAGCCAAGAGACATCCCTGAGCACGTGGTGGTGTTGCTGCTGGAAGGCGGGCAGCGGTTCCTGGCGAAGGCCGATGAGGCGATCCGTCGGCAGGATCCCGTGGCCAGGGACTTCCACCTGAAGAAAGTCCTGGCCATCCTCGAGGAGCTCAACCGGCGGCTGGACCCCGTGAACGGTGGCGAGCTAGTGATCAATCTGAGTCGGATCTACGACTGGTGGGGGCGAGAAATCGCCGAAGCGGGCGAAAACGATGATGGGGACCGGTTGAAACTCATCGCCGCGCAGATGGGTGAAATCCGCCGGTCCTGGGAGCATGTTCTCTTCAAGGGCGAAGGCTTCTCCGAAGGCCCGAACCCCTGAGATCCGCCAGGGGCAGCTAGGCCGTTCCAAACAGCCGGTCGCCGGCGTCACCAAGACCAGGAAGGATGTAGCCCTTCTCGTTGAGCTGGCGGTCAACGGCGCCCACAACGATGATCAATTCCGGGTGATCCTTTTGCAGCCGTTCCAGACCTTCCGGTGCGGCGAGCAGGGCGACGAGAGAGAGGTTGACGGCACCTGCCACCTTCAGCTGTTTCACTGCTTCCGAGGCACTGCCACCCGTGGCGAGCATGGGATCCAGCACGAAAACGGGACGTGCCTCGAGGAGGGGCGGGAAGTTGCGATAGTAGGGAACCGGTTGAAGGGAATCGTGGTCGCGGTACAGGCCGAGATGTCCGACCTTCGCGGTGGGCATCAGCTGGAGGAAGGACGGAAGCAGGCCAAGCCCGGCCCGCAAAACCGGCACCAGCACGGGATCCAGGGATTTCAGGCGCAGGGAACTCGTGCGTTCGAGCGGTGTCTCCACCACCACCGGCTCCGTCGGGAGCTGGCGCGTAGCTTCTGCAGCGAGGATCAAGCCCACTTCCTCGATGAGGGCCCGAAACAGGCTCCCGGGCGTCTTGCGATCGCGGATGAGAGAGAGCTTGTGGTGGACAAGGGGGTGGTCAACAACGTGGATCGTCATGGATACCTCGAGGCAAAACGCCGGGGTCCGGGTTGCGATCGCACGGCCCAAGCGGGAGAAGGTGCCAGCTGAAGCCTAGCAGGAGGGCGCCCTCACGGCAGGCCTGAAGTGTCGCCTTCGGGCCCTTCACCTGACGGCACCACGGTCCACCGGCTCGCCGCTTGGATCGGCTGGACGAATCCTTGTCGGGTGCGTAGAACGTGTGCTGGAGCGGATCCCAAGAGAAAAACTTTCAAAGTGGTGGCCTCGGGGTGGATCGAAATGCGGGCCTCCTGATCGGGGTGTCTGCCCGGAGCATGAACCAGGGAGTCAGAAACGAATGTCGGAACTGGGAGGAGGTAGCGTCAAAAAAAATGAAGATTTTTTGTTTTTCTCTGTTGACCTCATCTGAATCGCTGGTTTGATATTGAATCAGAGGAAAAACGGACGATCATCTTCCCCATAGGGCCAGCAGCGAGGTATCTGAGATTTGGAGAGTGGGAAATGCTAAAGAAAGTCGCCATTTTTAAGGCCCTGGATGTGGAAATCAAGAAGCAAAGGGGTCCTGTGGCGGTGAAGGATGCCTACAAGGGGCACCACTCCCTGAAGGAAGAACTAAGTCAGCCTGGAATCACAATTTTAGGTGAAGTGGCCGGAGGCGATCCCGGTCGTGGGCAGGTCCGGGAATCCTACAAGGCCTCCACGCATGCCAAGAGCTTGGCTGAAAACGGGGCACGGGGCATTTCGGTGGCCACGGATAAGTTCCTCTATTTCGGCGAGGACAAGTGCCTGTCCGAGGTCCGAAGCCAGGTGAAGCTTCCTCTGCTGCGCAGGGAGTTCATTTTCGAGGAGTACCAGGTCGAGGAGAGCAAGATTCTCGGCGCTGATGCCATCTACCTGATGCCGGCGCTGCTATCCCAGGACCGGTTGGCGACCCTGTTGAAATTCGCCACCAGCAAGGGTCTGGACGTGGTCGTCGAAGTCACCTCGGAGGGCGAGTTGCAGCGAGCTCTGGACGCCGGTGCCGACATCATCTGCGCCGTGGGCCGGAACCTGGATACCTGGGAGCCCTCCTGGGACCAGGCGGTGGCCCTGATCAAGAAAGTGCCCAAGAGTTGTCTCAAAATCGTCGAGGGAGGAATCCATCGGCTGGAGCAGATCAAGCAGATGGAGGCCCTTGGTGTCCATGGCCTGCTGATCGGCGATGCCCTCCTCGATGACTACTATCCCGGCAAGCGCCTGGCCCAGATCCTGGCTGGCGTGGAGCCCCCGAAAAAAGCCGCGAAGCCCAAGGGCAAGACCGGCTCTGCCGCTGAAGCGGCGCAAGCCCCCACGGCTGCTTCTGCGGCCAAGGAACGCATATCCACCCAGCGGAAAGACCAGTCTCAACTTGGCGCGAAAGATGCTAAGGGAAAGCCTTCTTCCCGCACGACCCCTTCCAACCCCGCCCAAAAGGGCGTAAAGGAGCCACCCATGGCTGAAATGACCAACCCGGTCGCAACCACCGAGCCCGTCGCCGCCAAGAAGCCGGCGAAGAAGGCCGCCCCCAAGAAGAAGGCCGCCCCCAAGAAGCCGGCTGCGAAGAAGGCCGCGCCGAAGAAGGCTGCCGCCAAGAAGCCCGCCGCGAAGAAGGCCGCGCCGAAGAAGGCCGCTGCCAAGAAGCCGGCTGTCAAGAAGGCCGTGAAGAAGGCCGCGCCGAAGAAGGCCGCCGCGAAGAAGGCCGCGCCGAAGAAGGCCGCCGTGAAGAAGGCCGCGCCGAAGAAGGCCGCCGTGAAGAAGGCCGTGAAGAAGGCCGCGCCGAAGAAGGCCGCCGCCAAGAAGCCGGCCGCCAAGAAGGTCGTGAAGAAGGCCGCGCCGAAGAAGGCCGCCGCCAAGAAGCCGGCCGCCAAGAAGGTCGTGAAGAAGGCCGCCCCCAAGAAGGCCGCCAAGAAGTAGCTCCATTTGGCAAACCCAACCTGGCTAATATTCAGAAGGGCGCACTGGCGCGCCCTTCTGAGCCGGGTGTCACCATGAACAGCATTGTCGACCGCGTGTCCGCCCTCGAAGTACTCGACAGCCGTGGAAATCCCACTGTGCTGGCGAGGGTTCAACTCTCCGATGGAACCACCGGTCAAGCCATCGTCCCTTCGGGCGCCTCGACGGGCAGCCGTGAGGCCCTTGAGCGCCGCGATGGCGACAAGAAGCGCTACCTCGGCAAGGGTGTGCTTGGGGCCGTGGATGCCATCAATGTGGAGCTGGCCGGGACGCTGCAGGGGATGGACCCCTTCCAGCAGGCCGAGCTCGATGAGCTCATGTGCGACCTGGATGGCACCGAGAACAAGGGCCGCCTGGGCGCGAACGCCATCCTGGGCGTGTCCATGGCCCTTGCGGACGCCGCGGCCAAGGCCTCGCGGCTGCCGCTCTACCGGTACCTGGGTGGCGCCTCGGCGCGCCTGCTGCCCGTGCCCATGATGAACATCCTCAATGGTGGGGCCCACGCCGACAACAACGTGGACATCCAGGAGTTCATGGTGCTGCCCATAGGGGCTCCGAGCTTCCGGGAGGCCCTCCGCTGGGGGGCCGAGGTCTACCACGCCCTGAAGGGCGTCCTGAAGGCCCGGAAACTGGCCACGGGCGTGGGGGATGAAGGCGGCTTCGCCCCGAACCTCGGTTCCAACGAGGAAGCCCTCGAACTTATCGGGGAAGCAGTCAAGAAGGCAGGCTACAAGCTGGGCAAAGACATCTACCTGGGCCTGGATTGCGCGGCCAGCGAATTCCACAATGGGAAGGTCTACGCCCTGGATGGGGCGCAGAAGACACCGGCCCAGCTGGTGGAATACTATGCTGGCCTGGTGGCCCGGCATCCCGTCGTCTCCATCGAGGACGGCTTTGCCGAAGGCGACTGGAAAGGCTGGAAAGCCCAGACCGTGGCCATGGGGGCCAAGACCCAGCTGGTGGGGGACGACCTCTTTGTGACCAATCCGGCCATCCTGGCCAAAGGCATTGACGAGGGTGTGGCCAATGCCATCCTCATCAAGCTGAACCAGATCGGGACCGTGACCGAGACCCTCCGGGCCGTGGACATGGCCCACAAGGCCGGGTACCGGGCCATCATCAGCCACCGTAGCGGCGAGACTGAGGACAGCTTCATCGCGGATCTGGCCGTGGCCACTGGGGCCGGTCAGATCAAGACCGGGGCCCCCTGCCGTACTGACCGGGTGGCCAAGTACAACCGTCTTCTGCAGATCGAGTGGGAACTGGGCGCCGCCGCCCGCTACGCAGGCCGTGAGGCCTTTGGAGCCCGTCTCGCCTAGGAGGTTCCACCGTGAACGCCAACTGGCTCCTCAAGTCCTCCACCCTGTGGGGCGTGCTGGGAGTCTCAGGGTTCCTGTCCCTGATGGCCATGCTGTTCTCCCAGGGCGGCATTCCCGAACTGCGGAAGCGTGAGGCCGAGCTGCGCACCGCCAGGACGCGACTGGTGGAACTGAATCGGCACAACCGCGAGCTGCTGGACGAGGTCCAGCGGCTTGCGGCGAAGGACCCCGAACTGATGGAGGCCCTGGCGCGCCGGCAGGGCTACGCCCGCAAGGGCGAGACCGTCTACACCTTCCGAAATCGGGAACGGTAGCTTGGACTTGCACCTGGCTTCCGCCGCTGGGAATGTGTTCGGCTATCTCTGGCTGGACGAGGCTAAGGATTGTACTGGCGCTGATTACGCCAGAATCCTTTGTCCGAAGGGACATGGGTTTGGTTTAGATGGCCTTTTTTTGATGCAAAGGCCCGGACCAGGGCCATGGGGGTTGGAACACTGGGATACAGATGGTTCCAAGTCCTTTTGTTCCAATGGTAGCAGAGCAGCCTTGGCGATCGCGGGAGCCCCCGGCGAGGTCTTCATCGAGGCCATCTCCAATGACGAGGTCATTCACCTTCGCCGCGAGGAAACAGGTGAGGTCGGTCTTCGCATGCCTGAAGGACCGGGGTTCGGTTTTCGCCCGGTGCCCATTTCCACAACCACGCCCGCGGCCTTCGGATGGATCGGCAATCCTCAGCTGATCCTGCGGGTACCTTCGGTGGCCGCAGTGGATTTGCCGGTGTTTGCGCCACCACTGCGACATCACGCCGCGATCCAGGGCGGCACCAACGTGAATGTGGTGGAGGTCCTGGCGCCGGGCGAAGCCAGGATCCGTTCCTGGGAGCGGGGTGTGGAAGGCGAGACCCTCTGCTGCGGCACTGGTTGCGCCGTCGCTGCGGCGTGGCTTGCCCAAACCGATGGTCGTTCGAGCTGGCGTCTTCACACGGCAGGCGGGGAGACGGTGACGGTGGAACTCGCCCTCGACCAGGATGGCTCGTGGCGGAACCTGTGGCTGTCCGGCCCCATCCGGCGGCTCGGAATTGTGCAGCCTGATCCCTCGCTCTTGCTGCGGTTGCGACGCTGAGAACATGGGCGCTTCGCCGTGGAACCCGACCTGCTAGACTGGCATGTTCCACACCCGAGAGGATGCTGAGATGCTTGGTGCGACCACCGCCTGCGCGATGTTGAGGGCAGTCTGATGCATGCCCGAGTGGTGGCCTTGGCAAACCAGAAGGGCGGCGTGGGCAAGACCACCACGGCCATCAATCTGGCCGCCTCTCTCGCGATGATGGAAAAGATGGTGCTCTTGCTGGACTTCGATCCCCAGGGCCACAGCACCACTGGCCTGGGTTTCCCGAAGCCGGATCACCGGGCCGGGGCCTACGCCCTGATGAAGGGTGCGCCTGCCGAGGCCCTGCTGCTCAGCACGGAAGTTCCAATGATGCAGGTGATTCCCGCAGGCAAGGATCTCGCGCAGCTGGAATTCGAACTCTTCGAGCTGCCCCAACTCCAGGTGCTGAAGCTGGCCCTCGCGCCCCTCATCGAACGCTTCGACTACATCCTCATCGATCCTCCGCCAAGCCTCGGCATGATCACTCTGAACGCGCTCACTGCGGCGGACGAGGTCATCGTCCCCATGCCTTGCGAGTTCTTCGCGCTCGATGGCCTGGCGGAACTGACCGAAACCCTGCGGCGCATCCAGGCCGGTCCGAATCCCAGGCTGCAGCTTGGCGGGATCCTGTTGACCATGGCGGAAGAACGCACCAACCTCGGGGCGGCGGTGGCCGCAGAGGTCCGACACGCCTTCCCGGGGAAGGTCTTCCAGACCATGATCCCCCGCAACATCCGGCTGGCTGAAGCCCCCAGCCACGGCAAGCCTGTAGCCTTCTACGATCTGCGCTCCAAGGGCGCCCAGGCCTACCTGAGCCTCGCGAAGGAATGGGTCGGCGCGGAGCTCCTCGCACGGAGGGAAGCCTGATGACTCTGTTGAAGCGACCGGCCCTGGGCCGCGGACTCACCTCGCTCATGAGCCAGATGGCCCCTGAGGATGCCAACCAGCGGGAGCTGCCCCTGGGCAGCATGGTGCCGAACCGGGCCCAGCCGCGCACCCACTTCGACGAGACGGCCCTGGCGGAGCTTGCGGAAAGTCTGAAGCAGCACGGCATGGTCCAGCCCATCGTGGTCCGCAAAGTGGGCGACCAGTTCGAGATCATCGCCGGCGAACGGCGTTGGCGGGCGGCCCGCAAGGCAGGCCTGGCCATGGTTCCCGTGGTGATCAAGGAGGTGCCCGATGACCGCCTGCTCGAGATCGCCCTGGTGGAGAACATCCAGCGCCAGGAACTGAACCCCATCGAAGAGGCCACGGCCTATTGGCAGCTTGGAGAGCATCTGAGGCTCACCCAGGAACAAGTCGCGGATCGGGTCGGCAAGTCCCGGCCCCAGGTGGCCAACACCCTGCGGCTCCTGCGCCTGCCGGCCGAACTGAAGGCTGAGGTGGCCCACGGTCGACTGAGTACGGGCCACGCCAAGGTCCTGCTCGGTGTGCCGGACCCCCGCCTCCAGGAGCAGCTGGCCTTCGAGGTGGTGGCCCAGCAGCTCAGTGTTCGCGCCCTGGAGGCCCGCATCCAGCAGCTCCAGAAGCAAGCCAAGACCAAGGGAAAGCGGAAGCATCCCCAGGAGTTGTTCATCAAGGCTGCTGCCGAGGAGCTCACCCAGTCCTGGGGGACTCGCATCGAGATCAAGGCCAAAGGCAAGTCGGGCACTCTGGTGATGCACTATGGCAGCGAGGGTGAGCTGGACCGTCTCTTCGAAGCCCTCAAGCATGGCCCCGCCAAGCGCCGTTAGGAGCTCCCATGTCGTCCTGGTTCGTCAAGAAGCGTCAGCAGAAAACCGCAGTTGAGGAAAAGACCGTCCGCGTGCCTGAGGGGCTCTGGATCAAGTGTGATGCCTGCAAAGAGCTGATCTACCGCAAGGAACTGGTCAACACCCACAATGTCTGTCCCAAGTGCGGGTACCACTTCCGCATTGGTGTGGACGAGCGCCTCGAGAACCTGATGGACGAGGGCTGGACCACCCTGTTCGGGGACCTGCGCAGCTCGGATCCCCTGGGCTTCGTGGCCATGAAGAGCTACAAGGACCAGTTGAAGAAACTGGATGAGGCCGGACAGACTGAAGATGCCGTGGTCGTCGTGGAGGCACCATCTCGGGGCATGAGGTGGTGACGGCCGTCATGAACTTCGACTTCCTGGCCGCCAGCATGGGCAGTGTGGTGGGCGAGAAGCTGCGCCTGGGGGCCGAACGGGCCCTGGAGAAGCACTGCGCCTTCATCATCGTCAGCTGCAGCGGCGGCGCCCGCATGCAGGAGGGGACCCTGTCCCTCATGCAGATGGCCAAGGTGAGCGCGGCTCTGGCCAAGCTGGACAAGGCGGGCCTGCCGTACCTCAGCATCCTCACCGACCCCACCACCGGTGGAGTGAGCGCCAGCTACGCCATGCTGGGGGACCTCAACATCGCCGAGCCCAAGGCCCTCATCGGGTTCGCCGGACCCCGGGTCATCGAGCAGACCATCAAGCAGAGCCTGCCCGAAGGTTTCCAGCGCTCGGAGTTTCTCCAGGCCCACGGCATGGTGGACAAGGTGGTCAGCCGGGATCACCTTAAGGACTTCATCACCGCCTGCCTGGCGTGGATGATGCCAACACCCAGGGACTGATGGATTTCAAGCCAGTCTACCTTCCTCGCCTCCAGGAACGGGGCCATCTCGGCATCAAGTGCGGGTTGGAGAACATTCGGGCCTTGCTCGATGGTCTCGGCCGCCCGGACGAAGGTTTCCCTGTGGTCCTCATTGCCGGCACCAACGGCAAAGGCAGCACCGGCGCCTTTCTCGCCCACATGCTGAAGGCTTCAGGCTTCGTGGTGGGCTGGACCACGTCCCCCCACCTGGTCGAGGTCGCGGAACGCATCTGGGTGGATGGTGAACCCATCGGTACGGGCGCCCTGGACCTCCTGCTGGGGGAAGCCTTCGAGGCCGAAGCCATCGCCGGCATCCAGGCGACCTATTTCGAGCTGATGATCGCCGCCGCCCTCTCGGCCTTCCGCATGACCGGTGTGGAAGTGGCCCTGCTGGAAGTGGGCATGGGCGGACGCTGGGATGCCACCAACGCCACGGATCCCCTTCTTACGGTGCTGACGACCGTGGGCCTGGACCACCAGCAGTACCTGGGAGACACCCGGGAAGCCATCGCCCGTGAAAAACTCTGCACGGCCCGGGAGGGTCGTCCGCTCGTGCTGGGACCCACGCTGGATCCAGAGTGGATCCGCCCCCTGCTGCCCTGCCAGCCTGTTCTGCACCCCGCGCCCCGACTGGGGCACGCGGACCTCAGATGGGATCATTCCCGGGTGCAGGGGCAGCGGGTGGGCCTCGCAGGCCTCCATCAGCTCGACAACCTGGCGACCGCCTTTGAAGCGATCCGCCAGCTTCAGGCACTGGGCTTCCCGATTCCCGAGGACCGTCTCTGGAGCGCAGTGGCACAGGTCCAGTGGCCTGGCCGGCTCTGGAAGACGCCTGGATTGGAAGAGGTATGGATGGATGGGGCCCACAACCCCGATGGCGCGCGGGTGTTGGCCGACCATGCACTGGCCTGCGGCGTGCAGCCCCATCTATATATAGGTGCCATGGGGGACAAGGATCATGTGGGCGTGGCCCGGGAACTGAAGCGGATGCGCCCCCTGTCAGTGACCTTCGTACACGGCGACGCGCCCAGGTATGCCACCGCGGAGGACCTCGGGAACGCATGGGGAATCGAAGCCTCCATGCTCACCCTGCGGCAGGCGGTGGCTCATTTGAAGGCCCACTCGGAGTCACCCCGCCTGGTGACCGGGTCGCTCTACCTTCTGGGCGATCTTCTTCGCGAAATGGGCATCCAGCCATTCTAAGGATCCACCCGCCCCCATGCCGATGAGGGTCCCATGCGACGGCTCCTCCTCTGCCTCGGCTTGTCCGCCACCCTCGGTGCCCAGGTCTCCCTGCGGGTCGTGGCCGTGGAGCGCCAGGGACTGCCTCCCTATGAAGAAGGTGACCGCAGCTACCGCCTGGATGGAGGCAGGAATCGCGGACTCCGGGTAGGGGATCGCATGCTGGTGAAGCGCCCAGGGGAGGCCAGGGCCTTCGGCCATTTCTGGGTGACAGGGGTTTCCATGGACCAGGCCTCGGCCCGGTTCGTTCCCGTTCTCGATCATTCGCCCATGAAGGGAGACCTCGCCATCCTCGAGGTGCTGAAGTGGATGCCCCCGACGAGTCGGCTGGAGGTGGACCCGCTGCCCTTGATACCCGGACCAAGCTCCAAGATCGAAGCGCCGCCCAGGGAAGGGGTGCTCTTCTTCCTGCCCCAGCGGCCCGAGCTCAGCCTTGCGGGGTTGAAGAAGCTGGAGACCTGGGTCGAGCAGTGGGGGACCGAGGGACGCTGGATGATCCAAGTGCCGGCGGCCAAGGCACTGAAACCGGCCCTTCAGAAACAGCGTGCGGAAACCCTCATGGCTGCGTTGCGGGCTCTCGGCATCGCCCAAGTGAAGCTGGAGACGACACCGCGGGTCGCGGAAAGCAAGTACGATCCGGCCTGGATCCGCCACTGGGAATGATCCCGATGGGGAACTCACTGTTCCTTCTTCGTGCTCTGGACTGGACCCGTCAAGGCAACTCGGGCGTCCCGAGGCGGAACGTCTGACCCAGAGCACCATAGTTGGGGCCGACCACGGAGGCCAGCCGGGCCAGTGGCGTCCACAGGCTGGCGTCTGCGCTGTCTTCGTCAGCGCTCCAGATGCGGTCCGCGGCGTGCGCCACCAGGACGTCCAGCAGCACCAGGGTGCTGGCTGGGCCCAGGTCCAGCTCGCGGTTCAGGCGGCATTCCAGAGCCACGGGCGCATCCAGCAGGCGCGGAGGGGTGATGCGAAGGGACGCTCCCGTGGCGAGCCCAAGCTGCTCGACCTCGCTGATGTCGGGTCCCACCTCGGCGGCACTGGCGTGCAGGGCTTCCAGCAGGGGCAGGTCCGCGAGGTGGACCACGGCTTCGCCTCGCTCCTTCAGGTTCCGGTGGGTGTCTTTCAAGGAGCCGTCCTTGCGGCGTCCCAGGGTGAGGGCCAGCATGGGCGGTCCGAAGATGCCCATGAAGCTGCTGAACGGGGCCAGGTTCACCACCCCAGAACCGTCCACAGTGGTGACCCAGGCGATGGGCCGGGGGATCACCAGGCTGGAGAGGATGCGATACACGTCCCGTTTGGGAAGGGCGGCGAGGTCACGGGTGATCATGGTCATTCTCCGATGATTTTAATAAGGATGCGTTTGTCCCGGCGGCCGTCGAACTCGCCATAGAAGACCTGTTCCCAGGTCCCGAAATCGAGATGTCCCCCTGTGATGGCGATGACCACTTCGCGGCCCATCACTTGGCGTTTGTGGTGGGCGTCGCCGTTGTCCTCGCCGGAGCGGTTATGGAGGTAGCCGCCTTGAGCGGGATCCGAGCCGGCGTTGAAGGGAGCGAGTTTCTCCAGCCACCGCAGGTAGTCCTGCTTGAGGCCGGATTCCTCGTCGTTGATGAAGACGCTGGACGTGATGTGCATGGAGTTCACCAGGCAGAGCCCCTCCTGGATGCCACTGGCGCGGACAGCCGAGGCCACCTCCTCCGTGATGTTCACGAAGCCGGTGCGGCCGGGAACATGAAGGGTGAGGACCTTCCGGTGGCTCTTCACGAGGCACCTCCACGTATCGCACGCTCTGCGTGCTCCGGCGCACGACCTTTGCCGACCTGGAGCCTCCCTGTGCGGGGCCCTGTGGGCTTCGGCTGCGCCGAAGTGGCACTCCATCTATCGGTCGCAGTGCGACCTCCCGCTCGCTGGTACTCGCGGAGATGGAGCCTCCGCTCCTGCTTCAGGCTCATGGGCGAAGGATACCGGGGATTCACGGGACCCGGGAGCCGACCAGTCAAGAAGGCCTGTTAACCTGAGCCGCCCCTGGAGGTGTTTGATGGTCCTCATTGCCGTACTGCTGCTGCTGGTCGGTGCCCTGGCCTGGAAATGGAAGACCAAGGTGGGATTCCCCCTGTCGGTACGGCTGGGCATTGTCCAGTGGGTGGGGCTTGGGCTCGGCTCGCTCGTGCTCCTGGCTTCCATGGCCGTCATCGTGCCGCCGGGCCAGGCGGGTGTGGTGGTGCTTTTCGGGACCGTTCGGAGCCAGGTGCTCCCGGCGGGTCTGCACTTCATCAACCCTTTCTCCCAGGTAGTGGAGATGGAGGTACGAACCCGGAACTACACCATGTCGGGCATCGCGGACGAGGGGCAGAAGAAGGGTGATGATTCCATCCCCGTCATCACGTCTGACGGTCTTACCGTAAAGCTTGATTCCACGGTGTTCTATCACCTGGACCAGGAATACTGCGCCAAGATCTACGAAAAGATCGGCACGGATGTGGAGGGCCAGATCCTTCGCAGCCAGATCCGCACCTCGCTCCGGGATGCGGCTGCGGGCCTCACCGCCACCGAGCTCTACACCACCAAGCGCATGGGCTTCGTGGATAACGTCTCCAAGACGCTCACGACGGCCTTCAAAGAACGCGGGATCGTCATGGAACAGGTCCTGCTGCGCAATGTGCTGCTGCCGGACCAGATCACCAAGGCCATCAATGACAAGATCGCGGCGGACCAGGACGCCCAGAAAATGGCCTTCGTGCTCCAGAAGGAGAAGCAGGAAGCCGAGCGCAAGCGCATCGAGGCCGAGGGTCAGGCCCGGGCCCAACAGATCGTGAGCCAGAGCCTCACGCCTCAGATCATCGAGAACAACCGCATTCAGGCTCTGCGGGAGATCGGTGCCAAGGGGAACTTGATCATCACGCCCATGGGCGGGGCGACGCCCATGATCCAGGTCCCGGCGAAGCGGTGATCAGATGATGGTGGGGGCGGGCTTGGGTTTGTCCTCGGCCTTCCCCTGCTTGAGGTTCAGCACCACCTTGATCACCTGGCCATCCCGGAGGACGTCGAAGACGACTTCATCGGCGGGAGGCTCCACCTCCAGCATGGCCAGGAGCTGGCCTTCGCTTTCGATGACCCGACCCTGGTAGCCCAGCAGGATGTCGCCCATGACTTTGACGTGCCCTTCGGCGTCCACCTGCAGGGGCCGGATGCCCGCCCTGTTTGCAGGAGATCCGGCTTCCACTTCTGTCACGAGCACGCCCCGGGTGATCCCGAAGACCCGCTGGGCCTCGTAGGCACCCATGGTCATGAAGCCCATACGGGGCGGCTCCAGGCGGCCCCGGGCGATGAGCTGGGGAACAAAGTGGTTCAGGGTGTCCACAGGGATGGCGAAGCCGACGCCGACCGAAGCCTCGCCCTTGGTGGCGACGATGGCGGTATTCATGCCGACCATGCGCCCGGCGCTGTCCAGGAGGGGCCCTCCGGAGTTGCCGGGGTTGACCGCGGCGTCCGTCTGGATGGCCTTGAGGATGCGGGTGTTGTAGCCCGTGTCGATCTCGCGGCCCAGAGCCGAGATGACCCCCACGGACAGGGAGTGGTCCAGCCCGAAGGGGTTCCCGATGGCCAGCACCGTCTGGCCCTCCTGGAGATCCCGGCTGCGGCCAATGGGGATGGGACGCAGGGACTCAAGGGGTGCGAAGACCTGGATCACCGCGATGTCGTAGGCGAAGCTCGTGGCGATGACCCGGCCCTTGTAGGTCTTGCCGGTGGAAAGCGTCACTTCCACTTCTTCCACGTCCCCGAGGCGCTTGCCCTCCCTTTCCACGGTGATCACGTGGTGGTTGGTGACGATGTGCCCCCACTCGTCCCAGACGAATCCGGTGCCGGCGCCCGTGGGGACCTTGGTGATATCGAGGGTCCGGGGGTCCCTTGCGCTGGCGATGGCGGAGACAAAGACCACACTGGGCTTCGCCTCCTTGAAGCGGCGGATGATGTTCTTCTCGTCGGCACTCAGCGAGGGCCTTGGAGCCACCTTGCGGGGGGCCGCATGGGTGCGGAACCGCTGGATGGTCGTGTCCTCGGTGGGGACCTCCGGTTTGGCCGCGCTGGGGGCGGCGAACGGAAGGGCCAGCAGGGCAGTCAGGGCATGGCGGATCATGGAGGCTCCCGGAGAGATTATGGGGTCTCCACGGGAGTCCGGGGCTTCAACGCAGACCGGAAGGACCTGTCCGCCCCACACCACCCTTCGAATAGACCCTGGGCCTCGCTAGACTAGGGCCTCGCCCGACGGGGGTTCCATGTCCACACTTACTGTGCCCGAGACTGCCAGCCACTCATCCGAGGGTTATTCGCCCCATCACAAGGTGCGGTTCATCACCGCCGCCAGCCTCTTCGACGGCCACGACGCCAGCATCAACATCATGAGGCGCATCCTGCAGGCCACGGGTTGCGAGGTGATCCACCTGGGGCACAACCGCTCGGTGCAGGACATCGTCGAGACGGCCATTCAGGAAGACGCCCAGGGCATTGCGGTATCCAGCTACCAGGGCGGTCATGTCGAGTACTTCAAGTACATGGTGGACCTCCTGCGGGAACGGGGGGCAGGACAGATCCAGGTTTTCGGTGGTGGTGGCGGTGTCATCTCCCCGGAAGAGATCCGTGAGCTGGAAGCCTATGGCGTGGCCCGCATCTACAGTCCTGAGGACGGTCGCCACATGGGCCTCCAGGGCATGATCGACGACATGGTGCGGCGCTGCGACATCGATCCCTGCACCACGCCCGAATTCCATGCCTTGGCGCGGCGGATCACCAAGATCGAGCTGGGGGAAATGCCCACGCTGCCTTCAGTCAAGGGCCAGAAGTCCACCGCCGTCCTGGGCATCACCGGCACCGGCGGCGCGGGCAAGTCCTCCCTTATCGATGAGCTGCTGCGCCGCTTCCTGGTGGATTTCCCGGACAAGCGCGTGGCCGTGCTCAGCGTGGATCCCACCAAGCGGAAAACCGGGGGCGCCCTTCTGGGCGACCGCATCCGCATGAACTCGCTCTATCACCCCGAGCTGCGGGACCGGGTCTTCATGCGAAGCCTGGCCACCCGGGGAGCCGCCCACCGGGCCACCAGCGAGGCGCTGGTCTCCTGCATCGCCGCCGCGAAGGCGGAGGCCTTCGACCTGGTGATCGTGGAGACCGCGGGCATCGGCCAGAGCGACAGCGAGATCGCGGACATGGTGGATCTGTCCATGTATGTGATGACGCCGGAATACGGTGCCGCCAGCCAGCTCGAGAAGATCGACATGCTGGATTTCGCGGACATCGTCGTGTTGAACAAGGCTGACAAGCGGGGCGCCGAGGATGCCCTCCGCGATGTGCGCAAGCAGTACCAGCGGGCCCACAAGCGCTTCAACGAGGTGGCGGATGCCATGCCGGTCTATGCCACCTGCGCCAGCCAGTTCAACGACCCCGCCACCAACTGGCTGTTCGTGAACCTGGTGAAGGCCATCGCCGCCAAGGTCGGATTGGACTGGGCACCGAAACTCGAAGCCGAGGCCGGGAACCCCCGCCGGGCCGCCATCATTCCTCCGGAACGGGTGCGCTACCTCGCCGAGATTGCCGACACGGTCCAGGGCTACAAGGCCTGGGCCCGCCACCAGGCAGAGACCGCGGAGCTGTCCCATGCCCTGTGGACCAGTCTGCGGGCCCTGGGCGACAAGGTGCCCCCCGCAGGCGCCTTCTACGATGCCATCCATCTGACGGAATCCGTCGAAGGGGACCAGGGCTTGGCCATTCGGGTCCTCCGCCAGCGCTACCAGGAGCACCTGGGTGAGCTGCACACCGAGAACCGCCGGCTCATCCACGACTGGGCCGAGCTGAAGCGCAGCTACACGGAGCCCGAGAACGTCTACGTGGTGCGGGGCCGGGAGATCCGGACGGCGAACTATACCGTGTCCCTCAGCGGCTCCATGGTGCCCAAGGTGGCCGTGCCGCACTACTCAGGATGGGGCGAACTGCTGCGCTGGCAGCTGCTGGAGAACCTGCCGGGCCGCTTCCCATTCACGGCCGGCGTCTTCGAGTACAAGCGCGTGGGAGAGGATCCGACCCGCATGTTCGCGGGTGAGGGCACCCCCGAGCGCACCAACAAGCGCTTCCATTACGTGAGCCAGGGCCAGCCCGCGGTGCGCCTCAGCACCGCCTTCGACAGCGTCACGCTCTACGGCGAGGACCCCCATGTCCGACCGGACATCTACGGCAAGGTGGGCAACAGCGGCGTCTCGGTGTGCACCGTGGACGATGCCAAGAAGCTCTACTCGGGCTTCGACCTGCTTTGCCCCACCACCAGCGTGAGCATGACCATCAATGGCCCGGCTCCCACCATGCTGGCCTTCTTCCTCAACGCGGCCATCGATCAGCGGGCCGAGGCTTGGCTGAAGGAGCATGGCGAGCTCAAGACCGCCCAGGCCAAGATCGACGCGTCGTACGCGGCCAGGGGTCTGGCTCGGCCCAGCTACGCGGGTGCCCTGCCGGAGGGCAACAGCGGGCTTGGCCTTGCCCTGCTGGGAGTGACCTCGGATGAGATCCTGCCGCCGGAGGTCTACGCGAAGCTGCGCACCGAGGCGCTGCAGACGGTGCGGGGCACCGTGCAGGCAGACATCCTCAAGGAGGACCAGGCCCAGAACACCTGCATCTTCAGCACCGAGTTCAGCCTCAAGGTCATGGGGGACATCCAGGCCACCTTCATCGAGGAGAAGATCCGGAACTTCTACTCGGTAAGCATCAGCGGGTACCACATCGCCGAGGCGGGCGCCAACCCCATCAGCCAGCTGGCCTTCACCCTGGCCAACGGCTTCACCTTCGTGGAGTACTACCTGTCCCGGGGCATGCACATCGACGACTTTGCGCCGAACCTCAGCTTCTTCTTCAGCAATGGTCTGGATCCCGAGTACAGCGTCATCGGCCGGGTGGCCCGGCGCATCTGGGCCGTGGCCATGCAGGAGAAGTACGGGGCCAACGACCGCAGCCAGAAGCTGAAGTACCACATCCAGACCTCGGGCCGCTCCCTGCACGCCCAGGAGGTGGATTTCAATGACATCCGCACCACGCTGCAGGCCCTCTACGCCATTTATGACAACTGCAACAGCCTGCACACCAACGCCTACGACGAGGCCATCACCACGCCCACCGAGGAGAGCGTCCGGCGGGCCATCGCCATCCAGCTCATCATCAACCGGGAGCTGGGCCAGGCCAAGAACGAGAACCCACTGCAGGGCGCCTTCATCATCGAGCAGCTGACGGAGCTGGTGGAAGAGGCGGTGCTCCTGGAGTTCCGCCGCATCACTGACCGGGGCGGGGTGCTGGGGGCCATGGAGACCATGTACCAGCGGGGCAAGATCCAGGAAGAGTCCATGCAGTATGAGCACCTCAAGCACAGCGGGGAGCTGCCCATCATCGGGGTGAACACGTTCCTGAACCCCCAGGCGGTCCCGCCGGGCACCCCTGAGCTGATCCGCAGCACCGAGGCGGAAAAACAGCAGCAGATCGTGAACCTGGAGGCCTTCCATGCCCGCAACGCCCACCGGGCGCCCGCGGCCCTGGATCGCCTCAAGGCGGTGGCCCGCGCCAACGGCAACCTCTTCGATGCCCTCCTGGACGCCGCCAAGGTCTGCAGCCTCGGCCAGATCAGCCAGGCCCTCTACGAGGTCGGCGGGCAGTACCGGAGAAACATGTAGTTCGGTACTCCTAGGAGCGAACCCCACCGGTATTGCACCTCAGATCCTGCTCCGGCACATTCCTTCCAGGGTGTTCCGCGAGTGCAGGGCATTCCTGCCGATTCTGAACTCCGTGCGGAACTCGGACGCCATGTCCCATCCTGCTTCGCTGAAAGATGGCATCAAGGCTGGGAAGCGTGTCCTAAAGGTGTATGGCCGTGGTAAGGGGCAGAGGAGTTGCAATGTGAAAATCGCGAAGAGTCCTTCGCGTTCTACAGCGATTTACAGTCTTCAAGTGTTTACAAATCGAACCGATACCTTCCCGAGTGGTCATCAAATAACTCCATTCCGGGGGGCACATGCGCTTGGTCAGCATCCTAATCGCCACGATCGTTTTTGGACTGGGCGTCTCGCCCGCCCGGGCCCAGGAGCGATCCCTCCAGTGGGGCGTTCAGGGTGCCTTGGGCCTTTCGACGGGCGACCTTAAGGACACAGCCGATCAAGGGCTCAGTCTGAATCTGGGCGGCCACATGGATTATGCCGTGATGCCGGGACACACCTTGAGCACCCGCTTGGATGGTCTCTTCTTTCAAGCAGCGCGAAAGCGCTCATCTGGGTCGACCGGGGGGAATCCCTGGACCCATGATCTGCAGACCAAGGTCCAGGGGTGGACCCTCGGTGCGGAGTACATTCTGCAACTTTTCAAGGCGGACTCGCGGGTAAGCGTGGGGGGGGGGGTCCACCTGGTTCGTTGGACAGTGGACTCGACGGACACCCTCGACATCACCACCCCAGGAGGTGGCGGAAGGGTGGTGGACAGTAGCAACCCCAGCTGGACCAAAGTGGGCATCAGCCTCGTGGCCGGGTACCAGATCAGCCCCAAGGTGAGGGCTGAAGTGCGGGTCCTATCCAGTTCCTACGGCTGGGAAGGCGAGCGCGTGCAGGTCGGACAGTTCGGTCTGTCCTGGACCTTCTGAATCGAATCGAGGAGAAACCCACATGCGAATCCAGATCATTCTCAGTGCCGCCCTCGTTTCCGCTTCGCTTCTGATCACCCAGGGCTGTGGGGGCCAGAAGAACAATGGTGCCGACGCCGCCGGTGTGAATCGCGCCGTCCAGATCACTCCCGGGAATCCGGTTGTGACGGTAGGGCAGTCGCAGGCATTCACGGCCCAAAACGTCTTCGGAACCGCCTACAGCTGGGTCGTGATCCCTTCCAGCCTGGGCACGATCACGTCAGACGGCGCCTTCACCGCCACCACTCCTGGAACTGGCGTGATCGTGGCTACGGCCCGCAACGATACGCGGTACGTGGGCACCACCAACCTCCGGACCGTGCCGGTCCCGAGCGCCACCATCACGGCGCCCACCTATGCCAATGTCGCAACCACAGGCCTGACCGCGAGCGTACCGACTCAGCCGGGGTGCAATTATGCCTGGACCGTCACGGGTGGCACCATCACAAGTGCAGCGGATGGCTCTCAGATAACCTTCAGTACCGGTCCGAACGCGGGTGTATTGACGGTTTCGTGTTCCGTCACGAATGCCGCCCAGACCGTGGTCCAGGGGACGGCCCCAGTCCAGGTCCTCGCGCCTCCGGTCATCACTTCGTTCAATGGACTGCCCATCATCGTGGCCATGGGGAATGCCACGACCCTGATCCCAGTCTTTCAGGGCGGGACAGGCGTCATCAGGCCGGGAAACATTTCGGTGGTGAGCGGCGAGGCGGTACCCCTGACCCCGTCGAGCAGCACTACCTATGTCCTGACGGTGACCAATTCCGCAGGTGCCTCGGTGAGCGCGTCCACAGGCATCCTCGTGGGCGATCCCAATCCTCCTGGCTCGACCACGGTGGGTGGCACGACATGGCTCGACCCAGCCACGGGAATCACGATGGTATGGGTCCCGGCGGGCACTTTCCAGATGGGCACCCCTGGCAGCGACCCTGATGCCTCTGCGAATGAGGGGCCGTCTCATACGGTCACCTTTGCCCAGGGGTTCTGGATCTCCCAGTCGAAGATCAGTCAGGGAGGTTGGGGGACGCTCATGGGTTCCAATCCCTCCTTCTTCCAGCCCACCGACTGCTCCAAGTTCCTAGCCAATTCATCCCTGCCGGTGGAGCAGGTGTCCTGGGAGGATGTGCAGTCCTTCCTGGCCCAATCCAACGCCCGGCTGGGATGGCACGCCCTCCGGCTGCCTTCTGAGGCGGAATGGGAGTACGCCTATCGTGCAGGCACTTCCACACGGTTCTTCTGGGGGGATGATCCGGCGCTTCAGAGCGTGGGCCTGTATGCCTGGTACAAGAACAATGCCTTCGACAGCACCCAGAGTCTGAATCAGTTGGCTTCCAATGCTTGGAACCTGAAGGACATGGCTGGGAACGCCATGGAGTGGATCGCGGACGCCTACCAGCCTGACTATCAGGGCGCACCCGTGGACGGCAGCGCTGTCTTGGGACTAGCCACGGTCTTCCGCACCCTGCGCGGAGGCGCCTGGAACGACGCGGGTCAGAACCTGCGTGCAACCACGCGGTATGCACTCGCCCAAAGCGCGAAGTTCCGCACCATAGGATTCCGTGTCGTGCGCCCTCACCGGGATGCCCCCGTGCTGACTGCGACGAAGGCAAGCCTCGCCAGTCTGCCTCATGGCGGCGGCCAGACTCTGCTTTCCTGGAACGCCCAGGGTGCCACCAAGGTCTGGATCGACCACGGCGTGGGTGATGTGACCGGAACCGCCAGCAAGTCTGTGTCGGTGACTTCGACCACCACCTTTGTCATCGTCGCCCAGAACGCCAGCGGGTGGGTGATGAGCACCGTGAAAGTGGAGGTGCAGTGATGAACCCGATGGTTTTCTCGTCCAACCCTCAAGACATGAAGGCCCCCATGTCCTACTCTTCTCGCCTCCTTTCGCAGCTTCTGAAAGCGATCACGGCTCTCCTTCTGTTCCTCTGTGGTGCTCAGGCCTTCGCCCAAGCTTCTCAGACCTACACAGGGGATGTCATCAAGATGATCGTCAGTACCAATGGCACGCCGGACCTCTGGGTCAAAGCCTCCACCGGCGGCGGTTTCGTCAGCCAGTATTACAGCGGCCCAGACTGGGGCAGCATCTTCTGGATCAACGGCGGCGCATCGAAATTCAGCAGTGGATATGCCAGCGGCTGGAGTGCCTGGGGCAGTGGTACGACCATTCCCACCATCTTCACGCCTGTGTCCAATGTGCTGAACCTGCGCGCGAACGGCGGTGACATTACCACCGTGGTGGACCTGGGCGCCACTGGACTCCGGCTTACCCAGAAGCTCAGCCACAACACCGGTGATCGGTTCATCACGAAGGAATGGACCCTCACGAATACAGGCGCGACCACCTATACCGATATCCGCCACTTCCACGGAGGCGATACGACTTTCGGAGGGTCAGACAGCGCCTACGGTTTCTTCGATGCCACAAAAACCATGGTGTACGAGCGCAATTCGGACTACACGAACTGGGGCATCATGGGTTTCTATGCGGACCCGGCGACCCCGGCGGCCCACTACTATCAGGGTAACTACGGCACCGGGGACAACCAGGCCGCTGCCATTGGCGTTCTCAACGATACGACCACCAGCAGCTATCAAGACGCGGGGTACTACCTGCAATGGAACCGGGCAACCATGGCCCCCGGCGACACGTGGACCATCAAGTCCTTCGAAATCTGGACCCCAGGCGGTGCGCTGCAGATGATCGCCCCCGGACCGCAGAACACCGTGCCCGGCACGACGGTCACGCTGCCCTTCACCGTCCAGAATCTGGCGGCAGCTTCGACCCTCAACCTGACTCTCACTCCCACCTCCAGTGCTGGCTGGACCTGCTCGGTGGTGGGCGGCGGAAGCGTCAGCATTCCTGCGAACGGTACTAGCACCGTGCAGGTGCAGGTCGTGGTCCCAGGTGGCGCGGCCAGCCCCAGTACCATCACCCTCTCGGCCACGGGGAGTGCCACCGGTTCGGCTGCGACAACCCTCACCCCCGTGACACTGGATTTGACGATTGCACCCGCGAGCATCGATTTCGGCTCCATCAGCCCTGGAGCATCCGGTACTCCCCAGCTGGTCACCATCACCAATCACAGCGGGGCGCCCGTCACCTTTGGAACGGTCGATACCATCTCACCCTACGGGAAGACGGCAGACGGCTGCTCCGGCATCACCCTGGCCGATGGCGCCAGCTGCACCGTGACCGTAACGTTCACGTCAAACACGCCCGGAACCTACAATGCCACTCTCAATATCCCGGTGGTATCACCGGTCCTCGTCACGCAGACCGTGGCCATCACCGGCATCGTGAGCAGCAATCACACGGTGACCTTCCAGACAGATGGAACCTTGGGTTCCAGTCTCACAGGCACTACCTCCCAGAGTGTCGCCAATGGGGGCAATGCGAGCGCCGTACTGGCGAATACACCTGTGGGCTACCACTTTGTGAACTGGACGGGCACTGGCGGATTCACAACCACCGCGTCCAATCCGCTGACCGTTACCAACGTAACGGCGAACATGATCCTCACGGCGCATTACGCCATCAACACCTTCACCCTGACCTATACGGCCGGGGCCAATGGCTCCATCAGTGGGACGACGCCCCAGACGGTGAACTACAACGCCAGCGGCAGCGCGGTCACGGCCGTGCCCGCCACGGGCTACCACTTCACCACCTGGAGTGATGGCGTGCTCACCGCCACCCGCACGGATGGTTCCGTGGTCGCGAACCTCTCGGTCACCGCCAGCTTTGCCATCAACACCTTCACCCTGACGTACACGGCCGGGGCCAATGGCTCCATCACCGGGACGACGCCCCAGACCGTGAACTACAACGCCAGCGGCAGCGCGGTCACGGCCGTGCCCGCTACGGGCTACCACTTCACCACCTGGAGCGACGGGGTGCTCACCGCCACCCGCACGGATGCCTCTGTGACTGCGAACCTCTCGGTCACGGCCAGCTTTGCCATCAACACCTTCACCCTGACGTACACGGCCGGGGCCAATGGCTCCATCACCGGAACCACGCCCCAGACGGTGAACTACAACGCCAGCGGCAGCGCGGTCACGGCCGTGCCCGCCACGGGCTACCACTTC
>CAISFO010000053.1 GCA_903884655.1 uncultured Holophagaceae bacterium
ACTCTCGTGGCCTTGGAAAAAATGCTCTGGTCGAAAAATTGTTCTGAATTCTGCCCGACATCCTTAGACGCCCAACAGAACCCTCAAAGGCTTCCTATCTTCTATCCGGTTTTCAAAGACGCCCACCATATGCTTCCACATGGTCCGGAACAGCCTCTCAGCCACTCCTGCACCCCACAGCCTCAACTGCGCAGGACATTCAGACTAACACCGGCGTTCCTTGTTGCAAGAAAAAATTTACAGAGAAGGCCCGGGATCTTCATCTGGCGCTGTTCCTTAGGCCATCATGGGCCATCGGAGATGCCATGAAGACGCTTCGCAAAGCCGTCATTCCCGTCGCGGGCCTGGGCACCCGCTTCCTCCCTGCCACCAAGGCCCAACCCAAGGAAATGCTTCCTTTGGTCGACACTCCGGTCATCCAGTACGTGGTGGAAGAGGCCATCCGAGCGGGCATTGAGAGCCTGGTGCTGGTGACGGGGCGGGGGAAAGCCGCCATTGAAAACCACTTCGACGTGGCCTTTGAATTGGAAGACACCCTGCGACGCAGGGGCAGGCAGGAGGACCTTGCCCTGGTCCAAGGGATCAGCCATCTTGCCCAATTTGCCTACGTCCGGCAGGGCGAACCCCTCGGCCTGGGACACGCGGTGCTTTGCGCCCGTCATGCGGTCGGCGATGAACCATTCGCCCTGCTGCTGGGCGATGACGTCTTTGACGAGCAGGACTCGGCCCTGGATGCCCTCATCGAGGCATATAAGACCACCGGGAAATCCGTGGTGGGTGTCCAGGAAGTACCCCTTGAGCATGTCTCGAGATATGGGATCGTCAATGCCCCGATTGGCGGAGACCCCATCTGGAATGTGACAGCCATTGTCGAAAAGCCAAGCCCGACCCAGGCGCCCAGCTGCTGGGCCGTGGTGGGCCGCTACGTCCTGGAACCCCGCGTTTTTGAGCACCTCGCCGCGCTGGAACCCGGCGTGGGCGGTGAGTACCAGCTGACGGACGCCCTTGCCGTACTTGCTCGTGAAGGGAGGCTGGTCGCGGCCCCCATTCCAGCCAAGCGCTACGACACCGGCAACAAACTGGACTACCTGAAGGCCAATGTCGAGTTCGCGCTGAAGCGCCCTGACCTGCGCGATGACTTCGCGGTCTACCTGAAGGATCTCGCAAAGGGGCTCTAGCGCCTCAGCCGGAGCGCGTTGAGCACCACGGTCAACGAACTCAGCCCCATGGCCATGCCGGCCAGCATGGGGCCGCCAAACCGCTCCAACTGTCCCAAGGCGGCCAGCGGCACCAGTACCAGATTGTACCCAAAGGCCCAGGCCAGGTTCTGGCGAATCACCCGGTGTGTTCGCAGGGCCATGATCCGTGCCGACAGGATCGGCTCCAGACCGGGACGCAGCAGGACCAGTGGGGCCGCGGCCATTGCAGCTCCCGTGCCTTGCTCTCCTGCACCGGAGCCCATGGCGATACCACAATCCGCCTGGGCCAGGGCCGGGGCATCATTAACACCATCCCCGACAAAACCAACGATGGCGCCCCGAGCCTGCATCGCCTTCAAAAAGTCCAACTTCCCTTCCGGGCGGACACCAGCCAGGACCTCCTGAATGCCGACGGCGGCCGCCATGGCACGAGCTGGGCCCACCTGGTCGCCGGTCAGAAGATGAAGGTTCAGCCCCTGATGCCGGAGCTCAGCCACCACCTCTGCCGCTTCCTGCCGCAGGCGATCTCCCAGGATGAATACGCCCTGTAGACGGACATCGTTGGCCAGTCCCACGGCGATGCCCTCCTGGTCCATGCCAGGAAAGGGGAGACCAAGAAAGCCTTCGCTTCCGAGCCTCCAGTTCACCCCATTCACCAGACCTGAGACGCCACCCCCCGGGTGGGAACGGAAGCCATCCACCGGCAAAGTGGCACCCCCGTGCGCCGCCCGCAGCCCCCGGGCGATGGAGTGTTCCGAATCCCGTTCCAGGCTTGCGGCCACTTCCAGCAAGTCCGCTTCTGCAAGGTCACCGCAGGCCTGCACCCGGATCAGCCGGGGCCGACCTTCCGTGAGGGTTCCGGTCTTGTCGAACACCAGGTCCGTGGCCTGCCCCAGGGCTTCCAAGGCGGCCGCATCACGCACCAGTACGCCCCGTCGGGCTGCGGCACCGAGGCCCACCATCACCGCCACGGGCGTGGCCAAACCCAGGGCGCAGGGGCAGGCAATCACCAGCAGCGTGACCGCGGGCCGCCAGGCGTGGCTGAATCCTCCGCTCAACCACCACCAGCTGGCGAAGGTCAGCAGCGCCAGGACGAGAATGGCCGGCACGAACACGGCGCTGACACGATCCGCCAGGGCCTGGGCAGGCGCTTTGGACCCCTGGGCCTGGGCGACCAGGGCCGCCATGCGGGACAACTGCGTATCGGCCCCCACGGCCTTGATCTCCATCTCCAGGAAGGAACCATGCACCACCGTGCCGGCCACCAGGGCATCTCCTGGACCCTTGGGCACAGGCATGGGCTCACCCGACAGCATGGATTCATCCACCTCCGCCTGCCCTGACAGGACACGCCCATCTGCCGGTACCGATTGCCCTGGGAGGACTCGGGCACGGTTACCGGCGAGGAGCATCGACACAGGCACCTCGAGGAGGGACCCATCGTCCTCCACCCGCAGGGCTGTGGGGGGCGCCAGGGTGAGCAGGGCCCTCAGCGCATCGGTCGCATGAGCTTTGGCCCGGGATTCGAGATACTTTCCCGTCAACAGGAACGCCACCAGGGCCGAGGCGGTCTCGAAACTGAGGTGGTGGGCACCTTGCCACCACTCCCCCATGGCGAAGAGCCAAGCCGTTCCCGAACCCAACGCGACCAGGGTATCCATGGAGGCCTGCCCATGCTTTGCCTGCTTTGCAGCCCTCACGAAGAACCCGCTACCCGCACCGAATACGACAGGAGTGGCCAGCAGCGCCTGCAGCCACCCCGGCAGGTGCCAGTCAAGTCCAGGAATCATGGTGGCCACCATGGGTGCCGTGAGGACCAGGGCAACGAGCATCCTGGCCAGGGGTCTGGAAAGCTCCTCAGCTTCCAGCCCGTCTGCTTCGATCGGGCTCAAGCCGTAGCCTGCCTCCTCGACCCTGGCCGCCAGGTCATTGAAGGAAGCTGTGCCATTCACGATGACCTGGGCGGTCGCCAGATTCACAGTGGCGGAGGACACGCCCGGCGTTGCCGCCAAGGCCTTCTCCACGTGACGTACGCAGGAGGCACACGTCATTCCAGTGACAGCATACGTCTGCGGAGGCACGAGTCCTCCTTTCAGCAACTTGAATCAGGCCTGGACAATCAGTTCGTAGCCCGCGGCCAGCACGCTCGCCGCCAACGAATCTTGGGCTGCCGTGCCCTCCACCGTGGCCGTGCCCTTGGCCACATCCACGACAACTCCGGCCACCCCAGGGACAGAGCGGAGGGCCTTTTCGACATGCTTTGCGCACCCGCCGCAGGTCATGCCATTCACACGATAGGTTTCTGTGGTCAACTCGGCCTCCAAACCCAATGGGCATCAGAATTTGGTCCAGATCCATGGTGGCTCTTGCTGGCCCAAAGCAACTTGATTATATGCTCTTAGATCGATGAATTAACAAATGAAGCAGGGTCACGGCCGCAGGCGTGATTCCTGGAATCCGGCTGGCCTGCCCAAGGGTTTCCGGTCGATGCAGCACAAGCTTTTCCATCACTTCCTTCGAAATGCCGTGGAGCTGTTCCACCCGTAGGTCCGAGGGGATCCGAACGTGGTCCCAGCCCCGCTGCCCCTCCAGGAGCCTGGCTTCGCGGTCCCGATAGGGCGCGTACCGAAGGTCGAAGAGCAGCAGATCCCGTTCAGTTGCCATCTCCCGACCAGGGAAACTTTGATCACCATCATCTAGGAGGGCCAGGCAGGCGTCAGCCTCAGAAGGTCCGACCTGCTGCCTCCGGAAGAAGTCCGAGAGGCTCATGCCTGATTCGAGGCGGACGCCCGCCCCGGCGGCGATCGGCCCGAAGGGGCTGGTCTGGGTCACCCAGGCTTCCTCGCAAAGCCCCTTCAGACGTTCTCTCCGAGCCACCTTGGCTTCCACCCGGACCAGTTCATCGACACTCAGGGCACCCACCTCCCGGGCGAGGGCCATCAGCCTTCCGTCAGCCAGGTCGCAGGCCAATCCGAGCCGATGTTCCGCCCGGGCGGTGAGCATCCGGTAGGGTTCATCTGTGCCCTTGGTGACGAGGTCGTCGATCATCACGCCAACGTAGGCCTGGTCCCGCCCCAAGATGATGGGTTCCTGGCCCCTCAGCCAACGCACAGCGTTGATTCCGGCCATGAGCCCCTGCCCTGCGGCTTCTTCGTACCCGGTGGTGCCATTGATCTGGCCCGCGAACCAGACGCCCTCGAGACCTTCCACCGACAGGTCCCGGTGGAGTTGCAGCGGATCGAAGCTGTCGTACTCGATGGCATACCCCGGCCTCAGGATCTCCGCCGCTTCGAACCCGGGAAGGCTCCGCACCATCTGAATCTGCACCTCAGGGGGCATGGAGGTGGACAAGCCCGCCAGGTAGATTTCTTCTGTCTCGAGGCTCTCGGGCTCCACGAATATCTGGTGCCGCACTTTGTCGGGGAATTTCACGAATTTGTCTTCAATGGAAGGGCAATAGCGGGGTCCAATGCCCTCGATATGGCCGCCATACAAGCTGGATCTCTGCAGGTTATCCCGGACGATGCCCCCGGTTTCCGGGGTGGTGTGGACGATGTGGCAGGGCACCTGGAGCTGGGGGATCCCTGCGCTGAAGAAACTGAAGGGACGCGGCGGATCATCGCCTGGCTGGACCACCAGGCGACTGAAATCAATGGAGGCCTTGGCCAGCCGCGGGCTGGTCCCGGTTTTCAGCCGCTTGTGCCGCAGTCCGAGCGAACGAAGCTGTTCAGCCAGATGGGTGCTGGCGGGCTCTCCCGCGCGACCCGCCTCCAGCTGGCGATCCCCGATCAGGATGCGGCCATTCAGGAAGGTACCGCTGGTCACCACCACGGCTTGGCAAGCCAGCACGGTGCCATCCAACAGCTCCACGCCCCGCAGGCACCGGGTGCCCTCCTGCCACAACAGGTTCGCGGCCATGCCCTGTCGCAGTTTCAAATGCTCGGTGTGTTCCAGGAGCCTCCGGGCGGCGATGCGGTACTTCACCTTGTCGGCCTGGGCCCGGGGGCCCCGCACGGCCACTCCGCGGCTTTCGTTGAGGATGCGGAAGTGGATCCCGGTGGCATCGATGAGGCGGCCCATGGCGCCACCAAGGGCATCCAGTTCCCTGACCATGTGCCCCTTGCCGACTCCGCCGATGCTGGGATTGCAGCTCATCTGTCCGATCTGGTCGAGGTTCATGGTGAGCAGGGTGGTGTCCATGCCCATTCGGGCGGCAATGTGTGCGGCCTCGATCCCGGCATGTCCGCCGCCAATGACCACCACTTGCTTCATCGCGATCCTTTCGTTCGTTCCCTGTCCATTGGGATCGAGGCCTCCCTCCTATCGCGGGGGACACTTGGTCCCCCGCTCCCGCGCTCCGCTTTGCGGAATCGCGGAGTCGGGACGATCCCGGCATGTCCGCCGCCAATGACCACCACTTGTTTCAAAAGTCCCTCCCCATCCATTCAGGATACCCGTCCGCAAGGGAGGCATCCCCTGGGCACCCGGATATGAGAAACTGTCCCCATGCGACCCCATCTGAGCCCCGAAGAGCGCCGAGCCAGACGCAAGCGCGCCATGCGGCGGTCCATGTTCGTGCTGCCATCCAGCATCACCATGGCTTCTGTTTTTTGCGGTTTCTCCAGTGTGGTCATGTCCATCAATGCGGCCGGCGCCACTCCGGAGCGCTTTTTTCTCTGGGCGGCGGGTCTACTGGTGCTTGCGGGAGTCTTCGATGGACTGGACGGGCGGGTCGCCCGGGCCACCAACACCGCCACCGAATTCGGCGTCCAACTGGACAGTCTGGCCGACGTGATCAGTTTCGGAATGGCCCCGGCCATCCTGGCCTACCGCTATGGTTTCTTCCAGTTGGGCATCCAGGACTCACACCTGCGGGCCATCGGCTGGGCAGCCTGTTTCGTCTTCACGGCTTGCGGCGCCCTGCGTCTGGCACGGTTCAACATTCAGGTGGGGGCGGTGGATTCCCGCTACTTCGTGGGCCTCCCCATTCCCGCCGGTGCGGCTTGTGTGGCCGCCGTGATCATCTGGCGACCCGCCCCACTGAATTCGATCTCCTATGCCTACTGGTTCGCCGCGGAACTGTTCACCATCGGACTGCTGATGGTGTCGACCATCCGGTTCCCGAGTTTCAAGAAGCGGGCCTCGAGTCCCCGGGCGGTGATGATCACCAGCCTCCTCGTCGTGCTGTTCTTTGCCCTGATGATTCTGTTCCAGCAAGCCTTCTTCGTCGGATTCTTCGCGGCCTACATCACCTTCACGCTGGCCATGAACATCGCCTGGAGAGCCGGCTGGCGCGGCATTGAACCACCCCACGATGGCCCCCACGACAGCACTCACGACGGTCCGGAGGACCCTGCGATCGTTCATTGACCCAATCGGGCTATGAGAGCGCCCGTCAGAGAGAACTGGCCCCGGCCGGTACGCCCACCCCAGCGACAATGGCGACTTTGGCGTTGGAAAGGAGCTTCCCCCCGGTGCCAGGCCCGATCCCCAGAGCCGCACCCTGCTTGACACCCGCTTCGGTCGTAGCCGCCGTCGGGATTTTCATCGCAGCCATGCGCTGGATGAGGAAGCTCGCTGCGGTGGATCCGTCACCAGCCACATGGTCCCCTGCCAGCAGGACGATGGCGTCCGGCTTCCGACCCGTCAACGTGCCGACTGCCTTGCCCATGTCCTGGGGACCCTTCACATCCACCACGACCAATTTCAGGCCGCCTGCGGAACTCACGAGAGAGGCCAACCCGGCCCTGCTGCTGGTGGAGTCGCAAACCACCGCCACAGTGGTGCATTGCGGCCAGGATTTCTTCACAGCCCCCATGAGGGCGTCGTAATCTCCTGCGGAGAGCGCGCCTGAGGCGAGGATCAAAGACATCAGGGCGGAGCAGAATCGGGACAAGGGAACCTCCAGAAGCCCCCTCATCGACGCTTCCAGGCCTGAACTGGAGTACGCGATGCTGCGCAATTTTTTCCGGGTTAGGTCAGCACGCCGGCAATGCATGCGCTCAGGAAGTTCGCCAGGGTCCCCGCCAGCATGGCCCTGAGGCCCAGCCTTGCCAGGTCGCCGCGCCGTTCCGGCACCAGGGCGCCAATGCCGCCTACCTGGATGGCGATGCTGCTGAAGTTGGCAAACCCGCAGAGGGCGAAGGTGGAGATCAACTTTGCCTTGGGGGAAAGCCAGGTCATGCCCCCCAGATCCAGGAAGGCCACGAATTCGTTCACCACCATGCGCTTGCCCAACAATCCCCCGACCTGCCCTGCCTCGGTCCATGGCACGCCCATGAGAAAGGCGGGGATCTTGAACATCCAGCCCAGGATCAGCTCCAGGCTGAAACCGGGATGGATGGCCTTCATCAAGCCGTTGACGAGATAGATCAGCGCTATGAACGCGATGAGCATGACTGCCACATTGAAGGCCAGCTGACCGCCTTCGAAGGCCCCGCGGGCCGCCGCATCCAGCACGTTCGCATCATGGTTGGGAATGTCCACGCTGATCTGGCCTGCCGTTTCGGGCTGTTCCGTCTCGGGCTCCAGCATCTTGGCCATCATCACCGCGCCTGGAGCGGTCATCAGCACGGCCGTGAGCAGATGCACGATGTCCACGTGGGCGACCTGGACGTACGCCACCATGATGCTGCCCGAGACGTGGGCCATGCCGGCCGTCATGATCACCATGAGTTCACTGCGGGTCAGGCGCGCCAGGAAGGGTCGGATGGTGAGCGGCGCCTCGGTCTGCCCCATGAGAATGCTGGCGGCCACGCTGACACTTTCCGCCCCAGACACCTTGAGGAAGCGACCCATGGCCTTGGCCGACGCGTTCACCACCCACTGCATGACCCCGATGTAATAGAGCACAGCGAAGATCGAGGCCACGAAAATGATGGTAGGCAGCACTGCGAAAGCGAACACCATGCCCACTTTGCCGTCGGGACCATCCGAGAGTGAGCCGAAAACGAAGCTCGCTCCTGCGTGCGCGTACGCCATGAGGTGCTCGACCACAATACGCATCTTGTCGAACGATGCACCGACCAGATTGCCCCTGAGCAGACCCAGGATGATCACCCCGAACAGGCCCCAGTTCAGCTTCTTGTTGTCGATCGAGGCGACACGCCGCAGAACCATGGGTGTGAACATCAGGCCCAGAACCACCCAGCCCGCTCCCTTGGGGAAGGGGAGGAAGGACAGCAGGCCTGAGATCGCAGGGCCTTTGAGGATGATCAGCGCAAATATCCACTGGAGCGCAAGCCCCCAGCCAATGGTCCGCCAATGAATGGCGCTGCGCTGCCGGGAAAGCAAGTACGCAAGGGCCATGAAGGCCAGGATTCCAGCCAGTCCGATGAACCGTTCCATCCCCGTCCCCTATAGTTCGTTGTTCAGGGCGAAGATGGCCTGATCCATGTGGAACCGGGCCCGGCCCAGCAAGCCCTCCCGTTGCATGACGAGCACCAGGGTGCACTGCTCCTTGGCTCCCACCATGAGAATCCAGTGCAGGTCCGTCGCGAAGGCCACCTGCTTGACCTCACCACGATCGAATTCCTCAACCGCCTGTTGCAGGTGCCGCTTCACCACGTGCTGATAGGCGCCCAGCAGCTGCAGCCCCTCGTTGGACACCTGGATCGAGCGGGAACAGATGGGATCTCCATCCCGGTCATTGAACGTGGCCGCCAGGGCCTCTGGCACACGTTGAATGAGCTGATCCAGGATTTGCTGGAACATGGCGGGACTCCGATGCTGCGTGCCCAAAGCATGACCGGACTAGATCCCTCGCGCCACCTGCAGTCCCCAGATGCCCAGCAGAATCAGCCAGACAGACACCCGGAATGCCCGCGAATCCGGCAATTGGGGATAGGGATCGTTCCGCCAGGACCGGCGGAGGTCCCAGAGCGCGAGGAGCGGAAGCAGGGCCGCGAGGCCGGCCGTGGCGGGGTGCCAATGGATCGCTTCAGGCCAATCCCAGCGCCCCAAGGCCATCACACAACGCGTCAGGCCACACGTGGCGCAGGCAAACCCTGTCAGGCGCTTGAAGGGGCAGCCCGGCAGCAGATCCACCACCGGCTTCAGAAAGGAGGCAGCCCAGGCGCCCAACCCCGCCAGCAGGAACGCCAGGGCCACCCAAGGCACCCGCCTCATGCCGCCAGCCGGACCATGACAAGCATCAACACGAACAACCCGCCTGTCATGCATCCCAGCAGCACCACATGCAGGACCGTGGCGGCAATCCCCCGCCAGGGTTCGCATCCATGCCGGGCGGCCAGAGCAAACCCCCGGAACAACCACAAGTAGGCGTCCAGCAACAGCAGGGGCAGAGCCAGAGCCCCGCCGACCAGGGGCAGGTATCCAAGCAATCCCACCAAGGTCCCAACGGCTGCGATGCGCAAGGCCTCGGCCTCCGCCAGGAGGCTGGTCCGGAATCCGCGGTGGTGCTTCATCCCCCCGAGCAGCCAGAGCGCCGCATGGTCCCAGACGGCGTGGTGGAGCCAAGTCCCCAGCACCACCAGGGGCACCAGAAGAAGAACCCAGGGGAGAAGCCTTCCGAAGGGCGGAGCTGGGGGCAAAGTCGCGATCAGGTCAGAAAGGTCCCCCGGATCCAATCCCAGCGTCCCCAACCATTCCGGGAGAACGGCCCCCTGCCGCACGGCCATATAACTTCTGAGCCCTAGGCGCACCAGCCAGACCGCATTGAAGGCGGCCAGGGGCATCCAAACCAGCGCCATGCCTCCGACGGCTCTGCCAAGCGTCGGGGGGGGGTGCTTGAACGCAAGTCCCGGACCCACCAGGGCCCGGAAGGAGTCTGCAAAGGGGAACCGCATTACTTTCTCAGAAAGAGGGCTTCGTACTCGCGAAGGGCCACTGGGTCGCCGTCCCGCTTCAGCGGACCATGGAAGTCTCTGGGGCTGAGCTCGGCAAATTCCCCGAAGGTGGCGACGTTCCCATTGATGTAGGCGATGAATTCATCCTGGCGCCCCTTGATATAGCCTCGGAAGGGACGTGCCACCACCCCAAGCACGGCGGAATCCAGGGCAGTCCAGGTCTGCAAGTGGCTTTCAAATCCACCTTTGCCTTCCCAGTACCGGTAGGAGGTGAGCATCCTTGCACCCACGGCAAAGGGGGCCTTGAGGCGGCCCCGCTCCGCCCGACCCTCCACCAGATACACCCGTTGACCAGGACGCCGGTAGACGAGGCGCAGGGTGCCCCTGAGCCCCCTGGTATCGTCAATGCTCCAGGCCCCATCGGGATGAACGAAGGCGTAAAAGCCGGGCACGAACTGGCAATTTCGCCACATGGCCGCACCCAGGACCGGATGGTCGAAAAGCTTGTCCATCGTGGCGAGCCGCACATGCTTGGGTTGAGTCCTGGTCTCGAAAACAAAATCGGCCCGTTTCACGATATCCAGGGCCTCGGCCTGGGCTGCCGGTGGCAACTGGTCCAGGAAGGCCGGTGTCTGGGCCTGGAGGCTCCAAACCATCAGGGCAATGAACGGGGTGCGCATGGGAAAACGCTAACACTTCCAGACGAAAATGGTGGTTCTTGACCCGGCAGCCCTCCGGACCGATGGAGAATGGATGGCTGCTCCCCTTCGACACATCCCCATGACCTCGCTCGATGAACTTCGGGCCTGGCTGGGCAACCATCTGGAAGGCGACTCGGCCTCCCAGGTTCGCCTCCACCAGCTGCTGCAACAGCTCCGCCAGATGGCCCTGCCCGAACTGGGTTCCCGGCTGGTCAGGCCATCGAGTTCGCCAGCCCTGAAAAAATTCATCTTCGGGCTCACGGTGAAATTCGACTGGCCGGAGTGGGTTCCGCTCTTCTTCCAGGCCCTTTCGCACGAACCCGACCTGGGGGTGTTCGACGAGGGTTGCGCGGCCCTCGGACGTCTTGAACTCCGGTCGGCCAGGGAAGCCCTTCTGAAGCTGGCCGCTCAGCGGACCGACCCCGATCGGCAGCTGATCCTGCGCAGGGAACTGGGCGGACAGGAAGCGCTGCAACCCCTTTCCTTCTACCTTGGGCGCCTGCTGGAGGGGGAGACCAACACCCGGTTGGCCCACCAAGGGGCCCGCGGCCTCGCCGCCGTGGCCGAACAGGGGGATCTGCCAGTGATCTGGGAGGCCATGAATGGTGCCGATCCCCTCGCCTCCCGGCTCTTGCTCAGGGCAGCCATGGAACTGCCCGGGGAAGCTCCTGGCCTTAGGCTCCTCGACCTCTTCAGGGACACCTTGGGAACGCTGGAAGATCTTGAAGCCATCGAAGGTCTGACACACCAGCTGCAGGTCGGCGCCCGATCGGCGGCCAAGGAGGAATTGATCGCGGCCTTGGGTCGGCAGATGGGTGAGCAGCACGAGGCAACGCTTCAGGCGCTGAGCCAGTCTCTGTCGAAGGGGGAAGGCGGCCAACCACTGCCCATTCTCGAGAGCCTCAGGGAGCAGGCGCGGGGACCCTACGAGCGGTTCCTGACGGAATCTCTGGGGGTCCTTCTCGAAGGAAAGGTGGCCCGGTTTAGCGCAATGGTCACCGAAGCACAGGATTCTGCAGCCAAGCAGCAAATCGTGCTCGGCAGCACCTTGAACCAGGCCTGTGAGGGCCTGGTCCGCCAGGTGCTGGAGGAGCGGTTATCCGTCAGCCAAGTCGTGGGTTTACTATCCGATGGCTTTGGCCGCTTCCCCAACAGCGAAGGCCTGGACCAGGCTTTCTGTCGACTGGTTCCGGCCACGGATGAAGCAGGCCTGAGTAAGGTCCACGCTGTGTCAAATCCAAAGCGAAGAACGGCCTGCCTGGATACGCTCGGCGCACGAGAAGAGGATGCGCTGCTGCCCTTCTTCCTTCATGCGATGCAGGATCCCATCGTCGAAATCGGGCAGCGCGCCATGAATCATCTGGCCAAATTGCCTTCCAGCTATCCAGCCGTGATGGACCTCTTCGTATCCGGCCAGCCAGAGAAGGTCCGGACGGCCCTGCGGATTTTCACCGTCAACGCCACCCAGGCGGCCGCCGAGCCGCTGATGAATTTCCTGAAATCGGATGTCCGGGACGACCTGCTCCTCGAAGCTGTGGAGGCCCTCGGTGCCATCCGGTGCCCATCGGCCAGTCCCGTCCTGCTGGACCTGCTCCACGATGGCAAGCCTGCCCGTCTGCAGGAGGCCCTGGTGGAGGCCCTGGCAGAGATTGGCACTCCGGAGGCCGGCCTCGGTCTCCTCGCCAAATCTGCCCAGCTCAAGCTGTCCCATGTACTCATCCGAGCGCTGGAAGGGCTCCTTGCGGCCTTCCCGGGCTTCGAAAGGCCCCTTCCCCAGGACTCGCTGCCTGGCCTGGAACAGCTTGTCACACGCTGCTGCGATGACCGCGAGGGAGAGGGTCAGCGCCTGCGGGCGATCCTAGCCACACAGCACCTGTATTGTTTTGATCAGGCCCTCTACGGTCGCCTCAAGGATGCCTTCTCCGACTTCCTGTTCGATCTCCGCACCAAGGGCGGTTGGGACCGCGAGACCAACGACCGGGTGGCCGCGGTGGTGAAGGAGTTGGGTCGTCGCAGCGCCAGCCTCAGCCACATCGCGGGCTGGGAGGAGAAAGTCCGGGGCATGGTCCAGGCGATCCCGCAGAAGGGCCCCGGTCGGGCGCCCGCACTGCTGGCGATCCGGGAAGCCCTGCAGGATCCCGAGTTCATCCTGCGGGCCGAACTGGCCGGCGAGCTGGCCACCTTCGTGCTCAGGGAATTCGAGCGCAAGGACCAGGACTGGAGGGATCTGGCCCGGCTCTGTGAAATCGGCGGCATCACACGCCAGGTGGATCTGGTGGAACCCATTAAGGAGCTCTTCAGCCGTGCGACCGGACTTGGCCTGCGCAGTGCCGCCAAGGAATCCCTGCTGGCCCTGGGCCTGGACGAGGCAAGCATCTCCAGGCGTGCCCCGATCCGTACCATCCTGCTGCTGGAGCCGAGCGCCTTTTTCCGCAAGCGACTCCTGTCGGCCCTGGCCGGGTTTGAGGTCCGGGAGGCGGGCAACCGCCGGGATGCGGAACAGGCCCTTGCGGATCACCCGGTGGACCTGTTGCTTTCCGAACAGTCCGATGGGGATGGGGACTTGCGACCCTGGTTGAAGGGCCA
Source organism: uncultured Holophagaceae bacterium (assembly GCA_903884655.1). Classification (GTDB taxonomy): domain Bacteria; phylum Acidobacteriota; class Holophagae; order Holophagales; family Holophagaceae; genus Geothrix. The sequence goes on from CAISFO010000053.1 coordinate 13,294, forward strand.
GTTGGAGTCCCGACGGTGCCGTCATGTGCTCCTGTCCACCGCCGCCCGGGATACGGGCCCTGGGGAATCCTGGCTCATGGGCGTGCTGTACAAACCTTATGGGCCTGAGGCCCTTCTGAAGGCGTTGGAGCCCTGACCGGATATGCTCTTCATCTGATCCGAGGCCTTCATGTTTGTCCTGTCTTCCTGGTTCCGACCTTCGGCCGCTCTGCTCTGCGTCCTGCCGGCCCTGGCGCAGACCCCGGACGGCGACCTGGCAGAACGGCTCTACCGTAGTGGGGAACGGGCCTATTCGGCCAAGGCCTACAAGGAGGCTCTCGACACCTGGAGCCAGTTGCTGCAGGCAGATCCGAAAAGCGAATTCGCGCCCATGGCCCTGCTCAGGCTCGCCCGGCACCAGGTGGAGATTGAGCATAATCCCGATGGGGCCATGCCCATTCTGGACCGGTTGCGGAGCGAGTACATCAAATCGCCCGAAGCTCCGGAGGGATTGCTGCTGAGGGGCGTGCTGCTGGCGAAACAGGCCCGCCGCCCCACCGAGTTGAAGGATGCCATGGCGGAATTCAACCGTATCCTGGACCTCTTTCCCGATGCCGCCGCCTGTGGAGAAGCCCATTTCCAGTTGGGTCTGGCATGGCGGGACCAGGGTCAGTGGGGCCGGGCGCTCCAGCAGTTCGTGGACGCCTTCCGCCTGCACTCCGGCTCTGCGGTGGTGCCCCAGGCCATGTTGGAGGCTGCGGAAACCCTCGACCTGATGGGCGACCTGCCGGGTTGCCTCCAGATGCTGCAGCGCCTGCGCGCCGAAGCGCCACAGTCGCCCCAAGCCCAGGAAGCAGCCTGGCGCATGGCTGTCCGGGTGAAACACCGGCTGCAGAAGCCGCCCCTCAAAAGCGAGGGAGCCTGGCCGGTGGGCCGCACCAAGTGGCTGAAGACACCCACACTTCTGAGTCTGGCTCCCGACGGGGATCTTCTGATTTTCCAGAACGACCTCGACCGGACCTTCCGCCTCCATGAAGAGGTCCTGACGCCGGTGGGTCCCCCAGCATCTGGCACCCGGGCCTTGACCTCCGTGCCTGGCTCCGTCTGGATGCTCACCAAGACGGGCCTGATGCGGGCCGAGGCAATCGCCCCCCAGCCCCTCGGTACCCTGGCAGCCATTTCAGGTGCCGTCCTGGACCGATGGGGCAACCTCTGGGTAGCGGATGCCAAGACACCCGCCTTGACCGTGTTCGCTCCCAACTGGGCATCCCGGACCATCGCCTCACCAACGGCCAATGCATTGGCGCCACTCCCCACCGGGGGCGTCGCCATCGCCGCCGATGCGGACCGGAAACTGCTCTTCCTGGATACCGAGGGGCAGCCGCGCACCATCATTCCCTACGGCAAGGACCTGCCTGCTCCGTTCCGCTATGTGACAGCCCTGGCCGCGGACGGCGCCGGTCATTTGGCCGCGCTGGTGGATGGCGGTGATTTCGGTGAAGGCGTGGTGATCTATGGACCCGATGGGACCGTCCTCCGTCAGGCCACATTCAAGGCCCTTGGCATCACGGGGCGCATCACGTCTCTCGCCCTGGACCACTCTGGCGGCGTGATCCTGTGCGACCGCCGAAACGATCTGCTCCTCCGGTTGAACTGATATGCGCCTCCGACTGCTGCTTGCGATCCCCGTCTTCTGCGTCGCCCTGTGGGGTCAGGACTCTGCCCTCAAGGAAACCTTCCTGCAGGCCAAGACCCTCTGGGCCACCCAGGGTGACCGGGAAGGCGCCACGACCCGGTTCGACAGCGTCGTGGCCTCACTCACTTCGCAACAGGCCACTCTGGAGCCGGAGTGGATCCAGGTGCTTTGCGAGAGCTACAACTGGCTTGCTGTCCTCGATGACCGCAGCGCCCAGAATCGGCCCCGGGCCCAGGTCCGTCTGCAGGCCCTGATGGAACTGAACCCGGACTTCGAACTGGACCGCGCCCTGACCTCCCAGCGCCTCCTCGCCCTCTACGATCGGATGAAGGGTGAGAAATTCGCCTTGGTCAAGCTGGCCTACCTTCCGGAGGGGGGGCGGCTGCTGGTCGACGGCAAGCCGACCTCCCTGCTGCCGCGCAGGTTCCTCCCCTTCGGCCTCCACAAGCTGAGTTACAGCCGTCCAGGCTACGCCGGCTCCGAGGTCACGCTGGAACTCGGCCCGCGGGACGTGAAGGCCGCCGACTTCAAGCTGACCCGCACGGCTTCGACGATCACCCTCTATGTGCAGCCGCGCGACACCGAGGTCCTCCTGGATGGACAGAGCATCGGTTTCGCCATAGGTCAGGCCGGTGAAAACGCAGCATCCCTCGCCCTGCCCCTGGGTCTCCGACCAGAGGATCTCTCAGCACCTTTTGTCATTCCAGAGCTGCTCCCGGGGAAGCATCGACTGGAACTGCGGTGCGCCTGCTTCCGGACCAAAATCCTCGAACTGGGTGAAGACCTGGCAACCCCGGCCACGGACCATACCCTTGAGCCCATTCGCCTGGAACCCTCCAGGGGATCGGTTTCCATCAGCTCCGCCTGGTCCGGGGGCGAGCTGTTCCTTTCTGGCCAGAGCCGGGGGCTGCTGCCCCTGGCGGACCTACCGGTCTGTTCGGGAACCTACGACCTTCTGGTCGTGTTCCCCGCGGGGGGGTTCTCCCGCCGGATCACCGTGGAGGACGGGAAGTCTCTGGCGATTGAAGCCAAACCCAAGCCGCGCCTGGTTTTTCTGGGTCTCGAAGGTGGCGAATTCACCGGTCGATCCCGGTTCCTGAGCCAACTTGAAGCCCTGGGAGAACGGTTGCCAACCCTGGCCTTCCAGGCGGCCCGCGCTGGCGAAACACCCGGAGACGCCCTGGTCCGGCTGAAGGCCTCCCGTGAAGCCGAACTCTTCCTTATGGCCAAGCCCGTCCAGGACAAGGTGATCCACCGGGTCGAGCTGGTCCTGTCCACCCTCGAAGGCGAAGAGGAACGGATTCTCGTGAAACCTCTGGAGCAGGACCCCCTGGGAGCACTTGCCGTCCGGATCAACCATCTGCCACTCATCCAGCGGCCCGGCCTGGGCGCGACCTTGCTGGATGTTCCAGGCCAGCCTGGGCCGTGGGTCCTTGCCGCGTCGGAGGCTTGCTTCAAGGCGGGGTTGCAGCCTGGCAGGCCCATCATCAAGGCCCAAGGAAAGGTCGTCGGCACGGTGCTCGAACTCCAGGAGCTGCTGGGAACAGCCAAGGGCCCCATCAGCGTAGACCAGGGGGGCGGAATCATGAACCTGCCGGTGCAGATGGAGGGCCTGGAGATCCCCCTGGGGGCCTCCGACCTTTGCTATCCGGCCCTGCTCGCCCACCTGCGGCTGCTCCAGGCCGGCACCAAGGGAGAGGAAGCAACACTGATCAAGCTCAATGTGGCACTTGCCTTGATGCAGTTCCGGAAGTACGACAAGGCCATCGAGTTACTGCGCGATGCCCGGCTTTCCATCGGCCGGGGCGTAAGCCAAGGCACCCTCGATTTTCATACCGGACGTTGCTTCATTCACCTGGGTGCGAGCTACCAATCCGAAGCAGTGCAGGCATTCCGGCAGGCCCTGAAGTATCCTCAAGCAACCCTTCAAGGTCCCGATGGCCCCCTGGTCGCACCCATGGCCCGACAGGCTCTCGAAGACCTGAAGTGAGGTGGAGGAATCCATGCGGGAACAGCGCGGCGAAGGAAAACTCGGGTGCCTCATCTCGATGCTTCTCCTGGGCACCCTCGGGGCAGTGGCCTACAAGGCTGTTCCGATCTACTACGGGAACAGTGAGCTGATCGATGCCTGTGATTTCATCGCAAGCGGCGCCAGCCGGAAACCCATCGAGATCGTGGAAAAGGAAGTCAAGGAAAAGGCCCGGGAACTGGGTGTCATCGAGGCCCTGATGGACAAGACCGCCATCCGGGTCACCAAGTCCGGTGCCGGTGATAGTGGCATCTGCACCATCACCCTCCGCTACAAGCGGACCATCGATTTTTATGGGACCTACAAATACACCCTGGTGACTGACAGGCGCATCTCCAAGCCGATCTTCGAAAACATCTGATCTGCCCTTGCGGTCAACCGCGCCTCACGGCAACCTGCCCACATGCAGCTGTCACTTCCAGAAGACATCCACCTGGATTCCACGAGCGCCCTGCGCGCCGTGCAGATCCCTGGATCCAAGTCCATCACCAACCGGGCCCTCCTTCTTGCCGCTCTGGCTCCCGGCACCAGCCGGTTCCGAGGCGGTCTGGAGGCCGAGGACACGCGCTGGATGCGCCAGGCTTTGCGGGGGCTGGGGTTCGCGCTTGAGGAAGTGGACGGTATCTGGACCGTGCGGGGTGGGGCGAGGCCAAGCGCCAATACCCCCCTGTGGCTCGGCGCCTCGGGCACGACCTTGCGCTTTCTCTTACCCTGGCTGGCTTTGGCGGCGGAGGGGCCCATCCGGTTGGAGGGTGATCCCCGGCTCTTCGAACGCCCCCTGGGGCCCCTGCTGGACCCACTTCAGTCCCTGGGCGCGGGCTGGTTCCCGGACGCCGGGGGTGCCTGGCTCCACCCAGCACCCGAGCGTCCACGTCGCCTGAATCTGCGCGTCGATGCCCGTCTCAGCAGCCAGTTCCTGTCGGGCCTGGCCCTGGCCGCCGCGGCACTCCCGGAACCAAGCCTGCTCACCTGGTCAGAGGTGGCGAGTTCCAGCTACCTGGCCCTGACCACACAATGGCTGACGCGGTTCGGCTGCGAGGCCGAACTTGACCTTGGCACCTGGCGCATCGCCGGCGGCGGCCTCACCGCCCAGGAGCTGGAGTTGCCCGGGGACTGGAGCGGAGCCGCGGCCTTTCTGGCGGCCGCTGCTGCCACCGGGAGGAGCATCCAGGTTGGTCCCCTGGATCCGGACGATACCCAGGGAGACCGGGCCATGGTCTCCATCCTGGAGGCGGCTGGGTGCCGGGTCCACTGGCCTTCGGCCCAGGTGCTCGAACTATCCGGCCCCCTGAACCGAGGCCTGGATGCCGATCTGACGGACTGCCCCGATCTGGGTCCCGTCCTGGCGGCCCTGGCGGCTCTGGCCCCGGGGCCTTCAGAACTGCGCGGCCTCCAGACCCTGCCACTCAAGGAGTGTGATCGGCTGGATGCCTCGGCCGAGCTGGTGCGGTGGCTGGGCGGCCAGACAGACGTGATCGGCGATCATACGCTTCGCATCCGGCCAGGAATGCCCTCCCGGGAACGTCTACCCTTTCATCCAAGAAACGACCACCGGATGGCCTTCGCCGCCGCCCTCGGCGGGCTCCGCTGGGGTGGTGAGCTCGTGGATCCCCAATGCGTGGCCAAGACCTTCCCGGATTTCTGGGGGGTCTGGCAAGGCATGCTTGGATGCTGAGAGCCCCCTGGCTCGGCCACTGGAAAGCCCCGTGGGGGCTGGAGCGTGGCCGGCGCTGGGGGGACCCAGCCTGGGCTCTGGCTGCGATCTCCCAAGGTTGGCTGCTGGGGGGCCGCGAAGGCCGCTGGCCCCGGCTGACCCAGGAGGCCAAGAGGCTGGAAGGGCCCCAAGTGCAGGCCTACCCTACGGAATTCAGCCCTCGACCCGATCCGGCCTGGGTGGCTCGCATGCGGCACGGCAGCAGCGGAGTGTCGGCTCAGGCGCGGGGACCGCGGGAGGACGAGCTGCTGGCCTGGGCCTGGGAGGCCTTGCTAGAAGGCAATGGCGCCCCATGGATGGCGGCGGGCTCGGTGCTCCTGGACCTGCCTCAACGGCTTCGATGGGTGGTGGCCCTGGGAGCCATCGATGAGGACGGCAGCCTCCACCTCCCGCCCTTTCTGGAACTGATCCCCCCAGAGTGGCAAGCGCTCCCCCAAGGATGGTGGGAGACCCTTCTGAAGGATCTGGATGGAGATGGCCACCTGCTGCCCTTGGGCGCCATCGACCCTGGGCTTCCCTGGCCCGTCATTCACCAGCATGCGGAGCCCCTGATCCTGCCATGCCTTCCCGAGGACCTGGCGCCCCACCGTGGCGCCACCTGGCTCTATCAATCCGTGGGAGGCAGCTGGATGATCGATCCCCGGACTCGCGCCTGGTGTCGTGGCCTCGGGGCCTCAGGCAGGGGGCTGGCCACCCTGGTCCCTAAGAACCTGGGGGCTGGGAGCCCACCCGATGTCGATTTCGCTGATGTCCTGAACCTCCGCCTGCCACCTAACCACCCTCCGGGCTGGAGCGACGCGCTGGAAGCGGACCTGCAGGAACGGCTCCCACGCCCGGCGGTCCCGCCCCCCTCGGGGCACCCTTCCTGGGACCGCCTGCGCATGCGCTGGGGCGGGAGGCCAGCCGAGGCCACCCCGGGCTACCCTTCCTGGGGCTGCTCCGCCCACCCCTGCGCGGACCCCTTCCACTGGATGGCCCAGGGCCAGCTCTTTTTCCACGCCTGCCAGCCGGAACACGCCCTGCGGGCCTTCACCCTGGCCCATGCGCACTTCCTCCGGCTGAAAGCCTCAGCCTGGGCTGCCCGGGCGGCCTCCAATGCGGCTCACATGGCCCTCCAGTGGGCAGACCTGCCGGCCCATGGCCGGTGGTCCTCCCAGCGTGGCCCACTGCCTCAGCCGTGGCGGGATCTTGAGGAGGCCCAACTCGCTGAGGTGTACCTGGAGCCCGAGGCAGCCTTGATCCGCATCCGGGCCCTGGTGGAGACTCATCCTGCCTTCCCCCCAGGCTGGGGGCTGCTCGCCTCTCACGGGTTGGACCGAGAGGAATGGGACCTGGTGGAGGAAGGGTTGGTGCATGTCCGGGAGCACCCCTATGCCCGCTTTCTCGAAGCGGCGCTGGGTCCGCTGGACGAGGGTCCTCCTCCGCAGGCGGATCCCGAAACCAGGCTCAGCTGGGAGGCCCACCGCCTGTTTCGCGACCATGGAAGCCCGCCCGCCTTCTGGTCAGCCTGGCGGGAGTGCCCGACCCAAATCATGCGCCTTGAACTGGGGCTCCAGGCCCTGGAACGGGTGCCCACCCAGCGCACAGCCCTGGGCTTGCTCGAACTGCAGGCCATCGCCGACCGGGCTGGCTCGCTCAGGCACCAGCGGCGCCTGGCAGCCCTCTGGCCGCAGGCCGACACGCCCCAGTGTCCCGAACCGGCCAGCTTCCTGAAGCAGTGGCTTTCCCAACGGGAGACACCCACCTGGATCACCTGGATCGAAGGGGACCAGCTCTACAGCCTGGGCGCAGGGGACGTGCCGCCGGAAGGGGCGCTCAGCCGACTTGCGAAGGACGGATCCCTGCCGCCCTTTCTTCATGGTGACTTCGTCTGGCAAGGCCACCCTCTGATGTGGGAGGGGTGTGCGGTCGGCTCTGTGCTCCTGGGTCAGCGCGGGGATCTCAAGCCCGCGGCGGCGGCGGAGCCGCAGCTCATCTCGCCCTGGGTGGCAAGCCTTCGGGTTCAACGCCCCTTGGAACCCGAGGTGGATTCCGGACAGCTGATCACTGATGGCAGTGAACCCATGGCCGCCGTCTTACGCGAACTGGAGCGTGTATCGGATTCCGACCTGCCCGTGCTCATCCTCGGCCCCACCGGCAGCGGAAAAGAACTGGTGGCCAGGGAAGTCCACCGGCGCTCGGGCCGCACCGGCAAGCTGGTTCCCGTGAACTGCTCCGCGCTGGCCGAAGGCCTGCTGGAATCCGAGCTCTTCGGCCACACGAAGGGCGCCTTCACGGATGCCCACCGGGATCGCAGCGGTGCCATCGAGAGCGCGAGCTACGGCACCCTGTTCCTCGATGAAGTGGCGGACCTATCTCCCCGGCTGCAGTCCATGCTGCTCCGGGTTCTCCAGGAGCGCGAGGTGCGGCGAGTGGGCTCGGATCACGCCGTCAAAGTGGATGTTCGCTTCGTGGCCGCCACCCATCGCGACCTTGAGGACCTCGCCGCCGGTGGATCCTTCCGCAGGGATCTGCTGTTCCGGCTGCAGGGGGCTGTGCTCCACCTGCCGGCCCTGTCGGAGCGCCGCCACGAGTTCCCCTTCCTCATTCCCCGCCTGGCGCTCCGCGCCGCCAGCGCTGTCAAGCGACCCGCTCCAGCCCTGGCCCCCGGGCTGCCCCAGGCTCTCTCCCGGTTGCCTTGGCCCGGCAACATCCGTGAGCTTCTCCATGCCCTCGAACGGGCCGTGCTCCGCTGCGAGCATGGGCTCCTCAAGCCATGTCATTTCCCGGAACTGGATTCCCCTGCCATCCCAGCTCGGACCTGGGAGGAAGCCACCCGGACCTTCCAGCGGCGCCTGCTTCTGGACACCCTGCACGCCTGCGGCTTCCATATGGCCGAGGCTGCGGAATCTCTGGGACTGGCCAGACCAGCCCTCTATGCCACAGCAAAGCGCCTAAACGTGGACCTGGTGTCGGAACGGAACCGCAAGCCGATTTGAAGGAACACCTCTGCCTCACACCTTGCGCCCGAAACTCCGCTCAAGGTCGTCCAAGGTGAGCTTCTTCAGGATGGGCCGGCCGTGGGGACACGTGTTGGGCACCTCGCAGGCCAGCAGGTCCCGGATCAACTCGAGGGCCAGGTCCGGGGGCAGGGCATGGTGTTTCTTGATGGCAGCCCGGCAAGCCAGTTCCGCGTTGAGGTCCCGGCGGAAGGAATCTAGATCCACGCGACCTTCCCGTTCCAGCCGGGCCATCAGATCTTCCAGCAGGGTCTGGGGGTCCCGGTCGCTCAGAAAATCCGGCAGGCCTCGCACCACCAGCGCATCGCCACCGAAGGGGTCAGCCTCCACGCCCGCCACGTTCAGTTCGGTGAGGAAGGGCACGAGGCGGGACAAGGCCTCCGGCCCCACGCGGACTACCTGGGGTGGCATCAGGGGCTGGATGGCCGGCACGTGGCGACGCAGGAACAGACGCTCGAAGAGCACCCGTTCATGGGCCACATGCTGATCGATGATCCACAGCTCGGCCCCTCGGTCGCCTCGGATCTCGGCCAACAGGTAGGTCTGCTCGAAGGCACCGATGTACCGGATGTCCGGGGGGGCGGCAGCTCCCTCGAATACGCCCGTAGCTCTGGGCACTGGAGGGTACGGCTCATCCAACGGACGGGTCGCGAAGGTGTCGGCCATGGTCCGGTAGGCTGCCTGGGTGGCAGCTGTGGAATCCGACCAGAGTCGAGGATGCTGCGGGCCAGCGCGCCGGGAGGGATCCAGCTCGAACTCCGATTCCATCGGCCTGGGGGGCAGCTCCAGCACGGACGCGAGGCCTCCCCGCAGCTTCGACCAGGCTTCCTCGGCTGCCCCACGGACCCAGGCGAAGATCCGCTGGGGCTCCCGGAAGCGCACCTCGGCCTTGGTGGGGTGCACATTCACGTCCACCGCCTCAGGCGGAAGCTCCAGGAAGAGGACCGCCGCTGGGTACGAGCCCTTGGCGAAGGTGCCCGACCAGGCCTCGGACAGCGCCGCCAGCAGCAGTCGATCCCGCACCGCCCGGCCATTCACAAACAGGTACAGGTGGTTGCGACCGCGGAAACTCAGGTCCGGCGGTGAGACAAACCCTCGCAAACACCAGGGGAGTTCGCCGTTCACGAAGGGCACGAGCCGCCCCAGTTTCTCCCCCAGCAGGGGAGCCAGACGTTGCCCCGCGCCTTCCACCGGTGGCAGCACCATGGGCACCCCTCGGTCAGGGCGGATGGTCCAGTGCACGCCCGGAGAGCTCAAGGCCAGCCTGGCCACGACGCCCCAGAGCTGCGCGTGCTCGGTGTCCGTGGATTTCAGAAAACGGCGACGAGCTGGCAACTGCGCGAACAGATCCCGCACAGAGACGGTGGTGCCTCGACTTCGAGCCATGGGTATCACGCCCGTGATGATGCCAAATTCGCTGCGGAGGCGATGGCCTGCACCTTCGGTTTCGGCGCTGACCAGATCAAAGCGGCTGACGCTGGCGATGCTGGGCAGTGCTTCTCCTCTGAAGCCGAAGGTACCCAGGTGCCCCAGATCCTCCGCCGTGCGCACCTTGCTGGTGGCATGGCGCTCCAGGGCCAGGAAGAGGTCATCCCTGGCCAGACCCGAACCGTCATCGGCCACTTCCAGCAGCCGCTTGCCGCCCTCCTCCCAGACGATGTCGATATGGCGAGCCCCCGCATCCAGGGCGTTCTCCACCAGTTCCTTCAATACGGAGGAAGGCCTTTCGACGACCTCGCCCGCCGCGATCTGATTCGCAACTTGGTCAGGGAGTACTCGAATCTTGGCCATGGGATCAGTCTAGATCCAGGACCCGCTATCGGGTCGTCATCCGGCTGCCCACGGAGGAAGATCATGGCCCTTCACCAACAGTGGGCAGGCTCGACCCCTGGTCCGCTAGAATTCGGGGCTGGCACATGACTCTGAAGCATCACCCCTGCTGGCGGCGTGAGACAAGCAGGCTGGAGGGCTGCCAGCCCCGCAGGGCGAGGTGACCGAAATAAGCCAGGAGGAAGGCCCCTGAGGCGAATCCATGGAACCAGGCCAGCCCGGTCCGCCAGGCGGGGCTGGTAACCACCTGGATGCCGACCCCACTGATCACCATCGGAGCGATGAGGAAGGCCGCCCCCAACCCTGTCCGCCGCCCCTCGCCTCCCGTCTGGAGCCGGGACCAGAGGTGGCCGCGAACCATCATGCCCAGCGTGAAGACCAGGACCGGGGTGACGAGGACATGGAGGTGCTGGGCCACACCCAGCCAAGGGTGGGCCTCAGGCCCGAACTCGCCGGCCCGCTCTCCGAACCAGCGAAGCAGTCCGTCCAGCAGGCCTGTGCCAGCGGTGGCTAGGGCCGCAAGGTGCAGGCTCCAGCGTTCAAATCGGTTCATTTCGCCTCCTGGTACAGCACCTGGTGGAGGGCCAGGCAGCGGCGGGCCGCATCGGTCATGGCGTTCGCCGTGAGCGTGGCGCCGGACAGGGGGTGGATGAAGCCTTTAAGCGTCAGCTGGGCATCGAGACCCTTGCCCTCGAACTGCCTGACCCAGGCCTCCTTCGCCATGTACTCCGCCGGCTCACGGAAAGCCACTGCCTCCACCCGGAGGATGCGCCCTTCTGCCGAAATGGCCACCAGTAGGGTTTCATTGAGGGTCCGCACCCGGTGGGTGTCGAAAAAGCCGACACCCACCCATGTACCAGCTCGGCGCGCCTCGTAGGCCACGGTCCAGGTTCCCGTCAGGTCCACCTGGGCCAGGGCCTTGACCCGGCCGGCCTGGGCTTCGGTGAGCACATGCTCCTTCCGCGTGAGTTGAGCCCCAGGGAAGGCCAGGGCCAGGGCCTCCTGGGACGTGGGCATGGCCGCGGAAAGCGGCAGCGCGAGGGCAAGGGGGGCAAGCCTGCGAATCATATGGACACCTCACAAAGCGCCGCCTCAGAATTCATAACCCAGCGCCAGATCCCATTGGTTGCGCCCCGTGTGCGCGCCATTGCGGATTTGCGAAAAGTCCGCTTTGACAGCCACCTGGGGAATGGGCCTCCAACTCAGGCCTGCGGTGTGAACTGTCAGGTCATTGGCGGGATCTGGCAGCACTCCCGCCACCACCTGCTGCTGGAGGTTGAGACGCTCCCACCGCACGAAGGGAATGAGGGCCTGCCGGGAACCGCTGCGGCTCAACAGGTCGTAGCCCGCTTCCAGATAACCGCCCCACTGCTTCGTGCCCACGGAGTAGGCCCCTGTCGTGGCGCCCAGGGATTCGATTTCGGATTGTCCAAGGGTCGTGCGGGCGTAGAGCGCCCGGAATTGCCACCCCTGGGACCGGTATTCGGTGTGAACGTCAGCGAGGGTGGTCGGAATGGTGGTCGCGCGGACAGGCGCCCCGTAGGGGCTTTCAAAGACGCTGTTGCCCCGGTAGAAGCTGAATCCGACCGAACCTCCCAACAGCGGCTGCCAGTCCAGGCGGCCGGTCATGGCGAAGCGCTCCGCGTTGGCCTTGTTGCCATCCTGCCGGGCGGCGCTGAGGCCGCCCGCACTGAAGTTCGCGGCGTTCATGCCATTGATCAAGTAGAGGCGGTAGCGGACATCGCCTGGCAGCTCACCGTGGATCCCAGCTCCGTTCTCATGCCAGGTGGTAGGAATGAGGCCGCCCTCGCGCTCCACCATGGGCCGGGCTGCGCTGAGCACTGCGGGCGGTTCATGCATCTCGTTGACGAATCCGATGGGGAGCAGCAGCTGTCCTGCCCGCACATTGAATTCCTTCCGGATCAGGAAGTCCAGGTAGGCAAACTCGATGATGGCTTCGCCTTCGGGATGGGCATCGGAATAGCCGCTGTGTTCGAATTCCACTTCGCTGTTGAAAACGATCCAGTCATTGAAGTGGTAGCCAAAGTAGAAGACCGCGCGGAGGGTATCGATCTGGTTGTTCTGCGGTGCGTAGGTTCCGTTTTGCAAGCTGCCTGCGAAGTTCTGGTAGAGAAACTCCCCGTAGCCGCCAATGGACACACCGACCGGGGCCGCGTAGACCTTGCTCGCGGCAGCGCCAAGGCCGTAGCTGCCCGTGCCGCCCTCAGCCACCGGCGGAGCATTCCCGGTCTGCTGCTGTTCCAATTGCCGCGAAAGGGCATCCAATCTCCGCTCCAGCTCCGTCACGCGCTTGTCCGTGTCGGAGGGCTGCTGGGCCCCCAGCAGGCCTGTGAGCAGCGCACCAGCAAGGGTGGCAGGAATGAAATTCATCGCCTCTCCTGGGGAATGAACGTGGGTTTGAGTGACCGGAAGGCCGAAGTCATCTGGATGCCTCCATCGTTCAACAGGAACGCGGCAGCGAAACCATGCTGCTCGGCCCAATCCAGGCCCTGGGCAGGACCCATCACGTACAGGGCGGTGGACAGTACGTCTGCTGTCAGCCCATCACCCGCCACGACAGCAGTACTGCCCCAGGCCGGACTAGGTTCTCCACGGCGAGGATCCAGGATATGCCGCCCCCGTTCCGAGGTGCCGCTGCAGGAGAGGGAGGCGTCAGTCAACATGAGACGGCACCGGGCGGATAGCCGGTCCAAGGGGTCGGCGATCTCGACACAGAGCGGCTTGCCCCAAGCCATTACCTGTCCACCAAAGTCCATCCAGCCGGCAGGGACCCCAGCCTTCCGGCGCATGGCGTCCAGAGCGTAGCCCTTGAGGAACCCTCCTTCTTCGACCCCGGCACTGGGGTGCAGCAGCCTGGCCGTTCCATGGTGCCTGTCCAGCAGAAGCAGGTGCGATCCCGACGCCTGGCGAGCGGAGGCCAACGATCGCTGATCTGGAGTCCTGCCGCCCTGCCGAGTGCCCCAAGCCTGGAGCAAACTCATCAGCACCGGGTCAAAGGTGCCCTCCGTCAGCCGGTTCCAGACCTGGAGCTGCCCGAGCAGCTGCAGCCATTCCTCCGCCAGCGCCACGGGCGCTCCCTTGGCGGCATTGAGGCGACTCCAAGCGGAGTCGGGGTTCCAGGTCGAACAGGCCGCCTCGATGCGGGCCGATTCGGCCAGGGCCGCCTCCGATGCTCCACCCAGGTCACCGGTGCCTTCCAGATGGAGGCGCAACTGGGTCCCCATGGCCAGGATGGTGCGATCCATCGCTGGGCTGGGGACGAGGCTGGCGACTTCAGCAGACAGGCCCGTCATGACGGCAAAGGCGAGAACAACTTCAAACATGAGACAAAGTCTCAATTAGATGATCGACGGGTTCAAGGTCTTTTTTGAGAATGATTCTCATGATGTGACACTGATCACTCCCTGGTCAAACTGGAGCCATGCGTCTTTGCCTCCTTCCCCCGTGCCTCTTCCTGATGGGCTCACTGGTCCAGGCAACGCCCCGCAGTCAGGCCCCGGACGCGGCGTGGCTGACCTTCACCACGGACCACTACCGCATCCATTGCCCCAAGGTCTTCGAGCCCTTTGGCCGGGAAGTGGCGGGGCGCATCGAGGGCATCCATGCCCAGTACCTGGGCCTCATCGGATTCGTGTATGAGAAGCCCATCGATGTCCTGATCCTGGACCCCATGCTGGAAGCCAACGGCTCGGCCTGGCCGTTCCTCGATCGACCCTTCGTGGTGCTCTGGAAGACCCCGCCGGAACCGGATTCGGTCATCGGGCACCACCATGGCTGGGCGGAGCTGGTGCTTGCCCATGAACTGGGCCACATGCACCACCTCTTGCGCCCCTCGAGACATGTGCGGCCCTGGGAACACCTGCTATCGGCCATCGGCCCCGTGACGCGGAAGGCCCCCCGCTGGGTCATCGAGGGGTATGCGACGCTCCTCGAAGGCAAGCTCACCGGCAGCGGCCGTCCCCATAGCGCCATCCGCGCCTCAGTGCTGCGCCAGTGGGCCATTGAAGGCAAACTTCCCCCCTACGAAGCCCTGAATGACACCAAGGGGTTCCTGGGCGGCAGCATGGCCTACTTGGGAGGCAGCGCCTACCTCGAATGGCTGGAGGCGAAGTCGGGTGATCCCAAGGTGTTGCAGACCTTTTGGACCCGACTGGCGGGCAAGCGTGATTTCGAGGAAGCCTTCCTGGCCAACTTCGGTTTCCCCCCTATGGACGGCTACCAGCGCTTCTGTGCTGAGCTGACCCATTCGGCCCTGGAATTGGAACGCCGTGTCCGGTCCGAGGGCCTGCGTGAAGGCGAACTCATCACCCAGCTGAAGGGATGGATGACGGACCTGGCCCTCAGTCCGGACGGATCGAAGCTGCTGGCCCGGGTGCAGGACCCGAAAAAGCCGGGCCTCTACGTATGGGACTTGAAGGCCAAGCCTCCTGTACCTGTCGCCAAGGACCCCGAAGAACCGGCGGAACATCCACCCTTGGCCCCCATACTCCCCCCCACTCACCGGCTGGGCCGGATCCATGGGGCGCTGCCCTGGAAGCCCCTGTGGACTTCCTCGAACACGGTGGCCTACCAGCTGCGCCTGCCCGACTCCGAAGGCGTGCTCCGGCCCAGCATCAAACAGTGGTCCCTGGGAGGGGTTTCGAGCCCGTCTTCCCCGCCAACTGTCGCCCCATCGCGGCCAGGTTGGAAGGAAGTGGCTGGCATCTGGAACCTGGAAGATGCTCAGGGGAGGCCCCTGACCCGCACCCTGGCTGCCGCCTGGAACCCCGTGGCCTCGCCGGATGGCCAGTGGATCTACTACATGCAGCTCAGCGCCTCCGGGCTGCAGATCCGGAGGCTGGACGCCCACCAGCCACCCCTTGAAGAAAGGCCCCTGCCCAAGGACCCTGCGCTCCCGATGATGGACCAGGTGCTGCCGAAAGCTGACGAGCCGAGCCCCCTGCCGGGGCCGGTGACGGTCGAACCCCATCCCTACCGCGTGGGGGAAAGCCATCAGGTCATCCCGTTGTTCGGCTTCAGCAACACTCCATCCACCATCAGCTATGAGCTGGGTGTCGGCGGCAACGACATCCTGGACCGCCTGAACTGGCAGGCACTCGCGGCCCTCGGCAACAGCACAGGTCCCCGCGGAGCCATGCTGGGCGCGGCCTGGCGAGGCTGGAGCTGGGCCCCGGCCCTTCACCTGTTCTCCTCATTGGACTACCCCTCGCACCAGGATTTCCTCTCCGCCAAGGGCTTCGACCGAGAGCGCCGCGGTGGGGAATTGGCCTTTGAGCATGAGGATCTTGGCCGTCCGTGCTGGAAGATCCGTCCCACCAGCGCCTTTGAACACATCGCGCCCGTTGGAGGAGGAGGATTCCTCCGTGTCTTGACAGGCGGGACGGCCTCCTTGGGCAACCAATGGAGCTGGGATGGCGAGGGGTTCCAGGGCTCCACGGACCTTCAGGCCTACCAGGGGCGCACCGACGGATCTGCCTGGACCCTCTCCCGACTCGCCATCACCACGGGCTGGATCAATCCCTGGGCGCCACTCACACTCCGGGCTGAAGTGGGGCGCATCGGAGGCAACCCCACGCCCTTCGACCGCTTCCACCTGGGCGGGATCCAGACTTCGATCGTTCCCGCGAGCCTGGATGCAAATCGCGCCGCCCAACCCGCCCTTCCCGCCTACACGGCAGTGGGCAACCGTCTCCAGAACCTGCGTGGAGATTTGGAGCTGGGCTTCGTCACCGCCTACTTGGAGCTGGCCACCGTCTGGAACGACGCCTCCCCGCGCCCCCCCGCCCAGCGCGTGGCGGGTGTGGAAATCGACAGTCGGAACCTGGCGCTGCCCATGGATGTGTTGAGGCGCCTTGCGGGCAACCTTTCCTTCACTCTGGGCATCCATCGACCCCTGGACGGCTTGATGAAGAACCGGACCGTGGGAACCATCAGCGTCATCGTGCGGCCCTAGATGCCCTTTTTCATCGCGCTCATTCTCATCTTCCTCATCCAGTGGTTCCACCTCCGCCTGCTCAGACTGGAACTGCCGGACCGCGCCCATCGCTGGCTGCCCTGGGCCCTCGGCCTGGCCCACTTGCCCCTGGCTCTGTTCGCGCTCATGCGTATCTCCGGTGTGGGGACACATGGGGCCTTGCCGCTCCTGCGCGCCCTGGCGCGTGGGGGATTCTACTTCCAGGCCTTCACGGTGCTGCACCTGCTCATCGGCATGGTGTCGGAGGGGCTGTGGCGAATCTTCCACCGGACCTCGGACCCAGCCTCTGAACCCGAAGCTGCCGTGGATCCCGGGCGCCGCACCTTCCTGCGCACGGCGGCCTTGGCCAGCACCGGAGCTGCTGCGGCCTTCGGATCAGTCGGTGGCAGAGAGGCCTTTGGAGATCCCGAGATCACCCGGAAGGTCCTCTCCTTCTCCGACCTTCCGCCCGGCCTGGATGGCCTGCGAATGGCCCACTTGAGTGACCTCCACGCAGGGCCGCTGGTGGGTCCTGACACCCTGGCGCGCTGGCGGGTGCTCACGGAACGGGAGCATCCAGAGCTCCTGCTGTTCACCGGAGATTTGGTGGACAGTCGTCCCGAAGAACTGCAGCCCATCCTTGATGCCTTCCAGGGATTGCTCCCCCCCTTGGGCCGTTACGCAGTGCTGGGCAACCACGACTACTTCGACGATCCCCGTCCCATCTGGCGCGACCTCGAGCGCGATGGCATCCGATGCCTGGAGAACGCTGCTGCCCTGGTGCAGCGGGGTGGCGACACCCTGGCCATCCTGGGGCTGCAGGACCCCATGGCCAGGAATGGCCGGTTCCGCCGCCTGGTCTTTGGGCCGGGACCGAGGCCCGCCGAAGCCACCCGGGACCTTCCGGCCAAGGCCTTCCGCATCTGCCTCAACCACCGTCCCACCGAGTGGGAGCAGGCCCTGACGGCCGGCGCCCGACTCACCCTGTCTGGGCACACCCACGGCGGCCAGATCAATCCCATCCCCGGATGGAGCAGCGCGCGCCTGATCGGCCCCCGGACCCATGGCCTCTACCGGGAAGGTGATGATCTGCTGTATGTGAGCCGTGGCCTGGGTGTGGTGGGCCTGCCCCTCCGCATCGGGGCGCCACCGGAACTCGTCATCCTGACCCTGAGGCGCGGCTAGGACTGTTGCCGCTTCAACCGGGTCTGGATTTCCGCCAGCGCCCGGGACGCCTCCTCGGGTGCAGCCTCAGGCGGAGCCAGGGCGCGCTTCGCCAAACCAGGCAAGGCTCTCAAGCCACGCAAGAACCCAGCGCACACGTGGCAGAAGAAGAGATGGATCCAGATACCGATCCTGCGGGGGAGGGGCAGGGTTCCCTCGGCGTATTCAGTGAGCTGGGTCTGCACTTCGCGGCAGGAGGGCAGGAGCGTCATGGGTGGCCTCCCAGGACAAATGTCCGGAGGCGGGCCTGCAGCAGGGTTCGGGAACGGTGGAGCCGCTGGCGAACAGCAGCGGGCGTGAGTTGCAGGTGCCGTGCAATATCGTCGGTCTCCCACTCCTCAAGATCTTTCAGCACAAATACCATGCGGTGGGAGTCCGGCAGCTCGTCGAGGGCCCGGGTCAGGCACTCCCGCATTTCCTGACGCTCCACCAGCTGGTGCGCCTGGGCCTCCTCCTGCCATTCGGGGGTACGGTCCTGTTCCGTGTGGTGGCCCCGCTCGTCGAAGGGTCCGATAGCCAGCCCCTCGGCTCGCTCCATGTCATGGAGGCGTACCCGGCTCCTGCGCACCATGAGTGCCGCGTTGAGGCAGATTTTGTAGCCCCAGCTGCTGAAGCGGCTGCGGCCCTCGAACCTGGGCAGATCGCGGTGGATGCTCATGAGGGCGTCCTGGAGTGCATCCTGAGTATCGGCGGTGTTGCCGAGGATGCGCTGGATCCCGTTGTGAAAGAGGGCGAGGTGGGGCTGGACCAGCGCGCCGAAGGCATCCGAGTCGCCCGTGGCGGCCAGCTGGATCAACTCTGTTTCGGTCCGGGGGGCTTCCGTCATGCCGCTGCCAGTGTCAGCGGCGACCCTTCCAGTGGCAAGCGCTACTTCTTGGAAGGGCCCTTTTTTACTCTGGCGGCCCCAGGTTTCAAGGCTGGCGCCGGATCCTCGAAGAAGCCCACCAGCAGAAGGTCCAACTCCACCGGTCGCTTCAGGCTGATCTTGGCCGCCACGCTGTCCGCACCAATGCCGTACTCCAGCCGGTCCAGGGGCACGGTGGCCCGGTACGACCAGGTGCGGGTGCCCGCCCCGTTCATGCCTTCCGCGGACACGAACGCCAATTCCAGGTCCTTGGTCACGCCATGCATGGTGAGGGTGCCTCGAACCACCAGGCGGTCTCCCTCCCGGCGAACGCTCTGCGAGGTGAAGGTGATCTTGGGGTACTTGGCGGCATCGAAGAAATCCGCCGTCCGGAGGTGGTTGTCCCGGGTTGCATTCGCTGTGTTGATGGACTTGGTGTCGATCTCGAGCAGGACCTTCGCCCCTTCGGGGGCCGCGGGATCCCCCGTGATGTCCGCCTTGTATCGCGTGAATCGGCCCGGCACATCGAAGAGCAGGGTCGAGGCCTTGAATCCCAGCACTGTATGGTTGTCATCCGCACGGAAGACCTTGGTTTGGGCCAGAAGAGGGAGGGCCAGCAGCAGGACTGCCAGGAAGGAGCGAAGAAGCATGGAGGCCTCGCGGGCTAGGTGGGTGATTGGAAGCCTGCGATGGCGCCAGCCCGGCGAAGGTCGCAGAGCAGGTCCAGGGCAGGGCTGAGGCTGGGGAGGTTCAGGGCTTCGGCTGCCTGCGCCAACGGCATGGTCTGGGCCAGTACCAGCAACGCGGAGGTGGCCGGTGTGAGCTCCTTCAAGCGGGCTTCGCCTGCGCAGTCCCGGTAGGCAAGCAGGTGGGTGGGTCGGGCTTCAGGAATCGGTGCAGCCTCGCTCACGCGGTGAACGGCATGGGCGTACGAGACCACCTGGGTAGCCGGATCCAACACCACGAGGTCCGCTGGCCCGGGCTCGACGTGGAGCCCCTGAAGTGGCTCCGCATCCGGGAACCTTGTCACCAGCACCTCGAGGAGTTCTGCATGGGCCAGTTCCAGCAGAAACGGCCAGCGCTCCTGTCCCCAGCCGGTGGCGACAAGCCATCCCAGGAAGGCCGGGGCTATGTCCCGGTAGTGGCAGCTGCGCACCACCCGTGCATCCAGGAAGGCCTGGATGCAGGCATCCCACAGCCCCTGCTCGCCAAGGAGGGCCTTGAGAACCGGGAACATGTCCTCGAGCGGATCGATGAGGCTCATGCGGGCCAGCTCCCGGTAGGTCAGCATGCCGGGGCTCTGGTCCCGGAAGGAGCCCTGGTCGGCACTGGAGAGCTCCTGGCGCCGAGCCACGCGGCCTGGATCCGCCTCGAGGGCAGCTTCATCTTCATCCAGCACCAGGGAAGCCATGGCCCGCTGCAGGCGGAGGGTCCGGGGTTCAATCATGACGAACCCCGCTCAGGGCCAGGGCCGCCTCGTAGGCAACCTGGATCCTTGCCCGTTCGGCCAGCAGCTCTTGGAAATCGGGGATGTGGTTGTCTCGCTCCAGCAGCACTGGCACCGGCCGACCAAGGCGCTCCAGCGTCCATTGCATCAGGTCGATGACGGGGTCGATGACCTCGGCGCCATGGGTGTCCACCGTGATGTCCCCGAATTTCTTATGCCCCGCGATGTGGATTTGCGCCACCCGGTCCAGTGGCATGCGGGACAGCCAGTCTTTCGGGTCAAATCCGAAATTGAGGGCGTTGACATAGACGTTATTGACGTCCAGCAACCAGCCCACATCCGCTCCCTCCAGAACCGCGGAAACGAAGTCGGCTTCGTCCATTTCGGCGGCGCCCAGCTCGGCGTAGTAGGTGATGTTCTCCAGGAGGAGCGGAACGGGGAGCCGGGACTGGAGGGCTCGCGCCCTGCCGATGGTGTGCAGCACAGCCTCCCGGGTGAACAGGAGTGGCAGAAGCTCGTGCAGGCAGTTCCCGTCTACCGAGGTGAAGCAGAGATGCTCCGAATGCCAGGGCGTATTCGTGTGGACGAGGAAGTCGCCGAGGTCCGTCAGGTAATCCTCGTCCCAGGGATCGAAGCCACCCACGGACATGGCCAGTCCGTGAGTGAGCACAGGATCCCGCTCGAGGATGGCGCAGGCCAGGCGGTGGTGCCGACCCCCGTCTCCTATCAGGTTCTCAGGACAGGTTTCCCAGAAGGGCACTCCGTGGCCCTCCATCCCTGCTACCTGCTCAAGGTGTGGACGGCGAAGTCCAAGCCCTACGCCGGCAAACCTGTCCTGAGCCATGACATCCCCCTCTGCCGGTCACTTGGGTTCGGCTTCCTTCTTGTCCTTGCCGCAGGAGCCTTCCTTCTTGTCTTTCCCGCAGGAACCATCTTTCTTGTCCTTGCCGCAGGAAGCGTCCTTCTTGGCCTTCTTGTCCTTGCTGCCGCAGGAGCCCTTGCCGCAGGAACCGTCCTTCTTGGCCTTCTTGTCCTTGCTGCCACAGGAGCCTTTGCCGCAGGAGCCATCCTTGGCCTTGTCGGGGGCCTTGCCCTCCTCTTTGGACCCGTTGGCCCCGCAGCTCCCAGTCATGGTGAATGCGGATGCAGCAGTGAATCCCTCCACGGCAGTGGCGCCGATGGTGGGGGCACCGGCACCCAGGAAGGAACCCGCCGTGAAGAGGGTGGCGGCACCGATGAGTTTGGTGATCATGGATCCTCCGCGCGGCCAAGGCCGCAGCAGGGGCCGCACGGCGGCCCCGTTGATGGAACAGGACAAGGTCTTCCCGGACAGCCCGAGCAGAACCAAGGTGCTGTTGTTAACCCTTTCGGTGCACCCTTGCCGGCCATTGTGACATTTTTTTATCTCTATGATTCGAATCGTTCGTCGTGTGGCCACTTATCCATGGGACATGGACGTATCCGAGGCCGCCATCGAGCCACTCGGTCGTAGGCCGCGTCACGCCATCCTTCGGGAATCCATGACAGCATGATGCCCAGGAGAGCCCAAGCCGGGCCCATTCTCCCCAGGAGATGCACCACGGCACTGGAGCGGACCCGCAGGGGCTGGCCGGGCGCCAGGATCAGGATGCTATCCGGAAGACCGCTCCTCACCTCGGCTGGCACCAGCCGGTCAAAGGCCCTGCCGCCCAGCGGCGCGAACCGGATGCCCCCGGAGCGATCATGCCTCGCGGCGAAGCGCACGATGCCGTGGCAGAGGCCACAGGTGCCGTCGTAGAAGAGCCAAGTCAGCCCTTGATCAGCACCCACAACCCCACCGCGATGAAGGCCGTTCCCGCTGTCCATTTGATGGCAGCTTCCGGGATGTATTTGAAAAGCACGCCGCCCAGGGCCACGCCAATGGCCGTGGCGCAGACAAGGGCGGCACTGGCGGCGAGGAACACAGTCCAGATCTGTCCGCTGCGCACTGTGGCTGTCATGGCCGCAAGCTGAGTCTTGTCGCCGACCTCGGCCAGGAAGACGGTGCCAAAAGTGGTCCAGAATAGTGTCCGGTTCATCGCCTGTCCTCGAAACCCGTGGACTCTACAGAGTAAAGGATCTCCATCTGCGGCACACTGATCCAATGGCGCTTGATCACTTCGACCTTCCCACCACCTACGTGGACTCGCCGGAAAAGCTGCAGGAGGCTCTGCCCCTCTGGCATGCAGCGGGAGTCCTGTCCGTGGACATCGAGTGCAGTCTTACAGGCGTGCACCACTGTGTGCTCGCGCTCGTGCAGGTGGCCACCCACGACCACGCCTGGCTGGTGGATCCGCTGCCTCTGGGGGACCTGATGCGGCCCGCCCTGCAGGCCATGGCCCAGGTTCCCTGGATCGTCCACGACTTTTCCGGGGACGGCATTGTCTTCAAGCGCGTCTATGATGTGGTGCCCGAGAGCATCTTCGACACCATGCTGCTGTCCAGGGCTCTGGGCTACCCGCAACCCGGCCTCAAGACCATGGCCAAGCTCAAGCTGGGTCTGGACATCCCCAAGGAGGAGCAGGACTCCAACTGGATGATCCGTCCGTTGCGGGAGGCCCAGATCAGCTATGCCAGCCGTGACGCGGCCCTCCTGCTGCCCTTGCTGAGGATCCTGGCCGATGAATGCGACGCGAATCGGGATCACCCGGAAATCGGTCCCCGCCTCGCCAGCCTGCCCAAGGAGATGCGGCACCTGTTGAAGCGGGTGAAGGCCTACACCCCTCCCAAGCACGACCCCGTGGTGGAGAAGGTCAAGCACCTGGGGCCCGTGTCGGTGGAACGGGCTATGAAGCTGACAGCGCTCCGCTGGGCCTGGGGCAACGAAGGCGACGTGGGCGCCGTCATGGAACTGGGCAACCGCTGGCTCATGGCCCGCCTGGCCCACCCTCCCGCCACCAAGGAGGCCCTGGAGCGGACCATTCCCAACCCCCGATTCCGACGGAAGCGCATCGATGCCCTCTGGGACGTCTTCAATGACGGAGCGCTCGAAACTCAGGAAGATGAGGAATCGACCGATGGATTGATCTGGAACAACCCAGGACGGCCATGACCCTCGACCCCACCACACCCTCTGGTTCGCCCCCGAATGCCGAGGATGGTACGCGCCTGACCTTTCCCAAGGGCTTGGTGGGCTTCCCGAATCTCACGGTGTACGCGCTGCTGGAACCCGAAGACGCCTACCCACTGAAGTTCCTTCAATCCGTGGAGGCCCCCGAGGTCTCCTTCATCTGCGTCGATCCAGCCTGCATCAAGAAGGACTACGAAGTCCCCCTTGGGGAGGAAGAGGCGGATGCCCTCCATCTTGAGGCCCCCACGGACGCCTTGGTGCTCACCTTGGTGGTGGTTCCCGAGGATCCCAGGCGGATGACCACCAACTTGGCCGGACCGCTGGTCATCAACGTCAAGACCAGGACCGGTTATCAGATCGTGCTTAATGCGGATAAGTACCCCATCCGGTTCCCGATCATCGTCCAGGACTGACGGGCTCTGCTAGCCTGCTAGGATGCTGGTCATCACCAGGAAGCCTGAACAATCCATCGTCATCGGGGACGAGGTGGAGGTTATCGTCCTCGGAATTTCCAAGGATGGGGTCAGGCTTGGCATCAAGGCCCCCAGGAGCGTTCAAGTCCACCGTCGTGAGGTTTTCGAGGCCATCGCGGCCGAGAACCAGGCCGCGACCAAGGCCAAGGTGACCATCCAGGACGCCGCCGCTCTGCTGCGGGCCGCTCAAGTTCGCAAGCCCCACATCCGATAAGCTGGAACCGAGGCTTCCGTGGACCCCCTTGTTTCCAGCGCCATTGCCCAGAGCCAAGCCCAGGCCCAGGCGATCACCCAGAGCCAGGTTTCGGTCGCCATGCTCAAGAAGACGATCGACCTCGCGGCTGAACAGGGAGCCGAATTGGTCCGCATGATGGCTCAGCAATCCGGTGTGGGCCAGCAGGTGGACCTTCGGGCCTAGGCCTATTTCAGGTACGGCGCCAGGTACTTTCCCGTCACGCTGGCCTTCTTCCTGGCCACTTCTTCAGGTGTGCCCGTGGCAATGATGCGGCCTCCCGCGCCGCCGCCTTCGGGGCCCAGGTCGATGAGCCAGTCGGCCGTCTTGATGACATCCAGATTGTGCTCGATGACGATGAGGGTGTTCCCCGTCTCCACCAGCCGGTTCACCACCTCCAGCAGCTTCTGGATGTCCTTGAGGTGCAGGCCAGTGGTGGGCTCGTCCAGGATGTAGAGGGTTCGGCCCGTGGCCCGCTTGCTCAGCTCCTTGGCCAGCTTCACGCGCTGGGCCTCGCCCCCCGAAAGGGTCGTGGCGCTCTGGCCCAGGCGGATGTAGCCCAGGCCCACGTCCATGAGGGTCTGCAGCTTGTTGGCCAGCACGGGTATGGGCGCGAAGAGACCCAGTGCCTCTTCCACGGTCATGTTGAGTACGTCGGAGACGCTCTTCCCCTTGTAGTGGATCTCCAGGGTCTCGCGGTTGTAGCGCTTGCCTTTGCACTGCTCGCAGGTCACGTACACATCCGGAAGGAAGTGCATTTCGATGCGGATGAGGCCGTCCCCCTCGCACTTCTCGCAGCGCCCCCCCTTCACATTGAAGCTGTAGCGGCCCGGCGCGTAGCCCCGGGCCTTGCTTTCGGGCAGCATGGCGAACAGCTCCCGCAGGGGCGTGAAGAGACCCGTGTAGGTGGCGGGATTGCTGCGGGGCGTGCGGCCAATGGGGGCCTGGTCGATGTCGATGACCTTGTCGATGGCCTCGAGGCCCTTGATGGTCTTGTGCTTGCCGACGATGTGCACGCCCTGGTGCAGCTGGTTGGCCAGGGCCTTGTAGAGGATCTCGTTCACCAGGGTGCTCTTGCCCGAGCCGCTGACGCCGGTGACACAGGTGAAGAGGCCGATGGGGAAATCCACATCCACCCTCTTCAGGTTGTTCTCCTCGGCCCCCAGGATGGAGAGCTGCCCCCGCTTGGCCTTCCGGCGGGTCCTGGGCACCGGGATGCTGTCCCGGCCTGACAGGAAGTCCCCGGTGATGGAACCCGGGGTGCGGCTGATCTCGTCCGGCGTGCCCTGGGCCACCACCCAGCCGCCGTGCTCACCCGCACCCGGGCCCATGTCCACCACGTGATCGGCAGCGAGGATGGTTTCGAGATCATGCTCCACCACCAGCACCGTATTGCCCAGATCCCGCATCTCCTGGAGGGTGCGGATAAGCTGCAGGTTGTCCCGCTGGTGAAGGCCGATGCTGGGCTCATCCAGCACGTAGAGCACCCCCTGGAGCTTGCTGCCGATCTGCGTGGCCAGCCGGATGCGCTGCCCCTCGCCACCCGATAGTGTGGCCGCGCTGCGATCCAGCGTGAGATAGCCAAGGCCCACATCGTCCAGGAACCCCAGGCGCTCGCGGATTTCCTTCAGCACCTTCTCGGCGATCACCGCGTCCTTGCCTTCGAGGGCCAGCTCCCCGAACCACTTCCGGGCCTCGCGGACGCTCTGGGCCACCACGTCGGCGATGTGCAGGCCGCCCACGAACACTGCCAGGATCTCGGGCTTCAGGCGCTGGCCCCCGCAGTCCTCGCAGGGGATGACCCGCATGGATTCCTCCAGTTCTGCCTGGATCTCCTCGCTGGTGGTCTCCCGGTACCGGCGCTCAAGGTTGCCGATAATGCCTTCGAAGTGGTGGACGAAGTCGTAGCGGTTGCGCTTGCTCTCGTAGGTGAAGCGCATCTCCTTCTCGGTGCCGTGGAGCAGCAGTCGGCGGATATCCGCGGGGAGCTTCTTCCAGGGCGCATCGAGGTTGAACTTCAGCTTGCGGGCCAGCTGGTCCAGCATCTGGGAGCGCCAGCCGTCGTCGCTGACGCTCTTCCATCCGCTGGCCTGGATGGCACCTTCGTTGATGGACAGTGCCGGATTCGGGACGATCAGTTCTTCCGCGAACTGGCGCTTGAACCCCAGGCCGTCGCAGGTGGGGCAGGCGCCGTAGGGGCTGTTGAAGGAGAAGGAGCGCGGCTCCAGCTCCGGCAGACCCAGGCCGAACTTGGCGCACTTCGGGTTGTTGCAGGCCAGCTTGCTGGAGAAGAGCTGTTCCTTTCCGTCTAGATCGATGAGGGCGCTGCCCTCTGCGAGGTTGCACGCGATCTCCAGGCTGTCCGCCAGCCGCGACTGGATGGCCGGGCTCACTTTCAGGCGGTCGATGACCACTTCCAGCGTGTGCTTCTTCTGCTTGTCCAGGTCGGGGATGCCTTCGGTGAGATCCAGCATCTGGCCGTTGACCCGGGCCCGGATGTAGCCGCGCTTCATGAGGTCCTGAAGCATCTTCTTGAACTCGCCCTTCCGGCCCCGGACCACGGGCGCCAGGATCTGCAGCTTCGCGCCCTCGGGCTTGGCCAGGATCTGGTCCGCCATCTCCTGGATGGTCTGGCTGGCGATGGCATTGCCACAGGCCACGCACGTGGGCTTGCCCGTGCGGGCGTAGAGCAGGCGCAGGTAGTCGTAGATCTCCGTGACCGTGGCCACGGTGGAGCGGGGGTTCTTGCTGGTGGTCTTCTGCTCGATGGAGATGGCGGGCGAGAGCCCCTCGATGCTGTCCACATCGGGCTTCTCCATCTGATCCAAAAACTGCCGGGCATAGGCCGACAGGCTCTCCACGTACCGGCGCTGGCCCTCGGCATAAAGGGTGTCGAAGGCGAGACTGGACTTGCCCGAGCCGGACAAGCCGGTGATCACCACCAGCTGGTTGCGGGGCAACGAGAGGTCGAGGTTCTTGAGGTTGTGCTCCCTCGCGCCTTTGATGTGAATGTGTTCCATGGTCTCTCCAGCTTACGCCAATTTTTCGCTTTCACAGATGGCGTCTAGGTCGTCTCCCTGAAATCACCTGGCTGTCCAAGGGAAGCACCCGACACAAGGCACCGTAACGAAATAACCAGAAAAGCACTGGTTCTTTCGGAACGACCCCTAAAATCATGGGATGCATCCAGCCGAACTGGCGATCCTGCTCCACCGGGCCCTCGAGGTTCGCCTGGCACGCCTGCAGGAACTCCTCGCCAAAGACTTCTGGGCCGAAGACAACGAACAGCTCCATCAAGTGAGGGTGGCCGCCAGACGTCTGGGGGCGGTGCTGGACCTGGTGGACTCCGACATCTACCCGGGTCACAAGGTCCAAAGAAAGGCCCTGAAGGGCCTAGTCGACATCCTGGGTCTGACCCGGGAATTGGATGTCCACGCCGAACATCTGAGCGCCTTCCTGGAACAGGCACCCACCTCCACCCAGACCGCAGTGATCGAGCACCTGCTGGAACAGGTCGATCGACACCGCGCCAAGACCCGCAGATCCATGCAGAAGCAACTCCATCGGTTGGCTCTTCCCGACCTGAGGCGCCTCCTTGTGGTGCCGACCCTCCCGGAGCCCTTTCAGTCGATCTCCCTGCAGGAGGCGGCGTGGATCTGCCTGGAGCCAAGGGCCAGTGCGGCTCTGGGCGATCTCCAGCTCTTGGCGACCCACGAGGATGCCTCGGCCCTCCACAAAACCCGCGTGCAGATCAAGAAGCTGCGTTATGCCCTGGAGGCCCTGGAAGGCGCCTTCGCAGAGGCACCTGAACCGGTATTGAAAGGCCTGCGGGCGCTCCAGACCTCCCTGGGCGAACATCACGATCTGGCGGCCCTGGAGGCACTGCTCTGGGAACACGAGGCTACCCTTCGGTCCCATGGGAGACAGACCCTTCACAGCGGTGTGCTGGATCTCCTCGGGGAGGTGGCCGAACGCCGGCGCTCGGTCTTTGACCGCTTCCGGGCCTTGGCGCCCGGCCAGGACCCCGCCAGTTTCGCCCGTGCATTACGGCCAGCGCTTGGCCTGCCACAGCTCGGCGGAGAGCGAGCATGAGCATCTGGCATGTGAGGATCCGTCCCCTGAAGTGGCTGCTCAGTCTGCATGCCAAGCTCTTCCTCCTCCTGGGCCTCGTCACCAGCCTGCTCACCGTGGCGGTGGCCTATTCCATCACCCGCAACAGCCGGCGGGAGCTGGAAAACTACTCCCGCAAGCTCGTCATCGAAGCCTCTGGCACCGTGGAGACGGACATCATCGAGCGCGATCCCACGTTCAAGGATCCCGACAAGCTCGATCAGTTGCTGGAAAGCATCGCCGGTCCCGACCGGAGCATCTTTCAGATCGATGTCTTCAAGCGGGTGGGCCGGAGCACTGAAGTCGAACTGGTCCGGTCCTCTGGCGAGGAATCCATCGTCGACTGGGGTCCCGAGATTGGTTCCTACATGTCCCTACCCGGTCCCCAGGCCGAACTGGTGGATCTCAATACCGGAGGCAGGGCCTGGAAGGTCTACCTCCCGATCCGCACCCACCGGCCCGGGCAGCCCCCCATCGGGCTCATCCGCGCCTACTGCGATCTGGAGCGCTGGGAGGTGGTCTGGGACAACAACGTGAAGCGGACCCTCCGTATCATCCCAGGAGTACTGCTGGGGGAATTCATCCTGCTCTGGCTGATCCTGCGCATGCTCATCAGCGATCCCATCGAAGCCATGGTCCTCGCCATGCAGCAGCTGGAACGAGGTGAACCCGGCGCCCGGGCCCCCGTGCGCCGCGGGGACGAGCTTGGCCTCATCGCCGCCAGCTTCAACCGCATGGCCGTCGAGCTTCAGCGCGCGGGCGAGGAACGGGAAGGCTTGATCCATGAGATCCGCGGCCTCAATGCCAACCTGCAGGATCGCATCGACGACGCCCTCTTCGAACTCCAGGCCAAGAACCATGAGCTGGCAGCCCTGGTGGAACGCAACGCCCTCCTCCGGGAGGAACTCGGCGCCCAGGAGCGGCTGGCCGTGGCTGGCCAGCTGACTGCGACCTTCGCCCACGAAGTCGGCACACCCCTGAACCTCGTGACGGGCCACCTCCAGTTGCTGGACGCCCAGAAGGATCTGCCCGATAAGGCTCGGGAGCGCCTGGAGGTCATCGGTGCCCAGATCCGGAGGGTAGGCGACATTGTGCGCCGCCTGCTGGACTTGACCCGCCGGCCCCAGCTTCATCGGGAACCCCAGCCCTTCAAGGAGCTGTTGTCCGACTTGGAGCAGCTCTGGTCCCCCACCCTGGCGGCCCATGGCATCACCGTGGAGGCAGAGGCCCCTGCGGACTGTTGCCTGAACGTGGACCGCAAGCAGATGGAGCAGCTTTTCCTCAACCTGATGAACAACGCAGTGGATGCCATGCCTTCCGGAGGCAAGGTCCGCCTTACGGCCCAGCCCTCACCCGAGAGCAGCCCAGGCGGACTGTGGTGGCAGGTCCGTTTCCAGGATTCGGGCCAGGGCATCCCGGCGGGATTGCTCGGACAGGTTTTCCGCCCCATGTTCACGACCAAGCCAGAGGGCAAGGGCACGGGGCTTGGCCTGAGCATCTGTCGCGAAATCGTTCGGAGCCACGGCGGCGACATTCAGATCGAGAGCACCGTGGGCAGCGGGACCTGCTTGACCTTCACCCTGCCTGGATCGGTACCGATCTGAAGACAGCCTTTAGATTGAGCCGCTTATGCCAGCTGGATTTCTGCGGAAAGGTCGGGGACTCGGACCTTCGCCTGTGTTCTGTTCTCAAATGGGGAGTGTGCTTCGACATTCACCAACCGTGCCCAAAACCAGCCAGTGATCGATTTGAAAATAGCCCTCGGTCATGTATGCATTATTTACCTGCACAGTGGGTTTACCCGTGGTATCCTGCCGACCCATCCCAATGCATCAGGACCTACTGATTCGGACCATTTCAGGGAGAAACCATGCGGTTGGCCAGAGGGAGGCGACCTCGAAGACAGGAGCGGTTCGATTCTCTATGGAACAGCTCTTATTCGAGTAATTGCGCTGTTCGTCACTCGGAATTGGCATGGAGCTGGCTAAACCTTGAGCCCATTGTTGGAAAACCGATAGCCAGGGTCTGCGGCTGCCTGAAAAAAGTCAATACTGCCGTGGCCATTCCTGGCTTCCAGTTCAAGCCTTCCCCCCTGTCTCCTGATTGAATCAGCCTAACTCTCCTGGAGCGCCCATGCGTTTTCGTTCGCTACTGACCACGGCACTTTTGATCGGGTGTGGCCTGGGGGCCCAGGAAAGCCTCAAGTCAACGGGTCCTCTGCTCACCGTCTGCTCCTACGACATGGAGCCCCTGGTCCTGCTTTGGCAGGACGTCCTTCAGTCGGCCGATCCCCAGTTCAAGCTCGATATGCGCCCCAATTCCGCGGTCGAAGTGGCCAAGGCGTTGATCGATGGGAAGTCGCAGCTCGCCCCCATCAACCGCGAATTCAAGCCGGAGGAGGTGGCAGCCTTCACCCAGAAGTACGGTTATCCGCCCACCCGCATCGCCGTGGGCGTGGATGCCCTGGTTGTCCTGGTCCAGAAGAACAATCCGCTCAAGGAGCTGCGGATCGACCAACTGGATGCGATGTGGACCACCAGTCGCCTGCTCGGCCACCCCAAGGACATCTCCACTTGGGGTGACCTGGGAATCATCGGCACCAACTGGACCAGCCGGCCCATCATCTGCATCGATCGCCCCCAGGGTGACGGCCTGCGGGAGTACTTCAGCCAGAACGTGTCCAAGGGTGGCAAGAACAAGCCCACCAATCAGCAGAGTTCCGACGCCATGACCCTGATTGAATCCCTGATGTCGAACCAGGCTGCCATCAGCTACGGTGGTCTTGGTGAAGTGTTCAACAACCTGAAGACAGTGCCCCTCATCCCTGCCGGCGGCAAGAATGCCATTGAGCCTTCCTACGAGGCAGTGGCCAGCGGCGAGTACCCCTTAACGCGCGTGGTGTACCTCTATTTCAATCGGGCACCCAACCGGCCCATCGAACCCATCGTGCTGAAATTCCTGCAATTCGTCATCTCGTCAAAAGGACAGAAGCAGCTGGCCCCCATGGGGTTCGTGCCCCTGCCCCAGGATGTGCTGGTCATGAACCGGAAGAGACTGGAACACTGATCTCCCTTTCCAATCTGTTTCCCGGCCATGGATCTCCCAATCAGCCATCCCACGACATGCGGAGACACCGGAATCGAGATGAATGACTCCGAATATTGAAGGAGATTTTTCATGAACTACTCCAAGCTTTTCCTCGCAACGGCCCTGCCGTGCCTGCTTGCCCAGGCCCAGAACCCGACCTCGGCCGAAGCCGTGGCCCTGGTGAAGTCGGCGGTTTCCTACGCCAAGAAGAATGGCGTTGCCAAACTGATCGAAGAAACAAACTCACCTACTGGCAAGTTCCATGTGGCCACGGGGGGAGAACTCTACATCTTCATCTACGATGAACGCGGCACGGTGAAGGCCATCGGTTACAACACGGCGGCGCTGGTTGGCAAGAACCGGATCGACTTGAAGGACCCAGATGGGGTCTACATCATCCGGGAGTTGATCCGAGTGGCTCGCAGCACGGGCAAGGGGTGGGTGGATTACAAATACCCCAACCCCACGACCAACACCCTCGACGCGAAAACCTCGTACCTCGAATTCTACGAAGGCGCGATCATCGGCAGCGGCATCTACAAGGAAAAGGACTAGCTCCAGGCTTCCTGGTTCAAGTCGCCCAGGCTAGATTTCCACGACTTCGACATTCCCCAAGGGCTCCTCCAGAAACCGACTGCCCACCTCCTTGAGGCGGCTGCTGGCATCCGTGAGCTGAACACGGAGTTCCCCCCGGGCACTGGCGATCCGGTAGCCTAGGGATCGCTGCAGAAGCCGGTCAACGGCTTTCGCAGTGACCCGGCCGCTGTCGATCCATTGGGTTCCGGGCCGGCTTCGATCCAGGCTGGCCAGGAGCGTGGGGTAGTGTGTGCAACCCAGCACCACGGTCTTCACTTCGAAGGGCAGCTGATTGAGGTACCGCCGGCAGATGGTGTCTGTCACGGGGTCGTCGAACCAGCCCTCCTCGGCCAGGGGCACCAAGAGAGGACAGGCCACGCTGTGGATCACCTTGGCCGGGTCGCGCCTCAGAATCGCTGATTCGTAGGCCGCGCTGCTGACGGTGGCCAGGGTCCCGATGATGCCCACTGGACCAGGGTAATCAATGGCTGCTTCAGCGCCAGGTTCGATCACACCAATGACCGGACAGGGGCTCACGGCCTGCAGGGCCGGCAAGCCGTGGGCACTGGCGGTGTTGCAGGCGATGACGACGAGCTTGGGGTCGTGCCGCTGGAGCAACTCACCCATCTGAAGGGTATAGCGCTCAATGGTGCGGTGACTCTTGGTGCCATAGGGCAGACGGGCCGTGTCGCCGAGATAAACCAGATCCTCCTGGGGCAGCAGCTGGCGCAGGGCATGGATGACAGTGAGCCCCCCGATGCCCGAATCGAAGACCCCGATGGGTCGGTCCGCGCGCATCATGCCCGCTCCCGTACCGCCAGCACGGCAATCCACTCGCCCTCTGTCAGCACCCTTTCGGGCCTGAAGCCCTGGGAGGCAAGGCTCACCAGCGCTTCGTCCGCACGTTCCGCCAGGATGCCGCTGGCCACCAGCCACCCGCCGGTAGTGGCCACTTGGGCCATGCGGGGCAGCAGTTCCTGGATGGTCTCCAAAAGGATGTTGGCCAGCAGGCCCGTATAGGGGCCTTCGATCTGTGGGTGGTCCAGGGTGCCCACGAAGCTTTCGTAGGGTTTGACCCCTTTCAGCAGATGGGCGTTCAGCTCCACGAGTTCCGCCATGGCCGGACCGCAATCCGGATCAATGTCGAAGGCTGTCAGGTTGGTACCCCCGAGCAGAAAGGCCGCCAAAGACAGGATTCCGGTGCCGGCACCAATATCGAGGATGGGGCCTTGGAGACGCCCCGCCAAGGCAAGTGATTCAAGCAATTCCATGCACAGCCTGGTGGTCTCGTGCCCTCCCGTGCCAAAAGCGAGTCCAGGGTTCACGACCAAATCGATTCGATCCTCCGGGCCGGGCACCTCGTCCCAGAGGGGGCGCACATGGAACCGAGTGCCCACTTCGAACGAACCGAAGCCCTCCCGGCTCTTGGCGAGCCAGTCCTCGTCACCGAAGGTTTCGGCCTCCAGGAGCCTCACGCCGGGAAAGGCCAGCAGGGCCGAGGCCTCCGGAGGTGCCTGGTCCGGTGGGAAGTAGGCATAGCAGGCCCTGGGTGGATCCGCTTCCCGGTAGAAGGCCGAAGAACCTCGCGCCTCCAGCCAGGAACAGAGGTCCTCTTCCGAAGGGTCTGGAACCTCCAGCTTCCATCTCAGGTGGGTCACGTTCGCCATAGGCCAAGGTTAGCATTCCGGGAACCATCCTTCCCCAGACTGCATTCATAGGGTGCGGCGGACCAGTGGGCCGCGGTGAGTCAAGCGTTTGGGGGGGTAATGGCACGGGGGGACTGATGTCCCCCCGTGTTGTTGTTGAGGCCAGCTACTCTGCTGCTTCAGCTGCTTCCGGATCCTCGAGGTCCAGTCGTTTCATCTTTTCGAGGAAAGTGGTGCGCTTGAGGCCGAGCAAGTCCGCGGCGCGCTTTTTGTTGCCCCTGGTGATGGCCAGACTTTGGAGCATGAGGGTTTTTTCCATGTCCGAGACCACCTGGTTGAGATCCAACCCCTCGGCAGGCAGGTCCATCCCGAAGCTCGTGCTCGGCGGTGAGGCGAAGGCCCCGTTCGAAACCATCGCCAAGGCGGCATCCGGCATGGGGTCCGCTGGCGGCGCCTCGCTCATGCGCTCGGCCAGAAAGGCGAAATCCTCCCGCGTGAGCACGGGACGGGTGCCCGACAGTACGATGGCCCGCTCGATGGCGTTCTCCAGCTGACGCACGTTGCCGGGCCAGGGCAGGGACATGAGGAGGGGATCCACGCTGGGATGCAGGGCCTTGGGGTAGAGACCGTGCTCCCGGGCCTTCCGGTTGAGGAAGTGTTGGGCCAGGAAGGGCACCTCCTCCCGGCGGGCCCGCAGGGGCGGCATGGTGATGGGCACCACTTCGAGCCGGTAGAACAAGTCCTCGCGGAAGCTGTGATCCTGCACCTTCCTCCAGAGATCCACATTCGAGGCCGTCACGACACGCACGTCCACCTTCACCGGCGCCCCGCCCCCCAGAGGCTGCACTTCCCGCTCCTGCAGCACGCGCAACAAGCGGACCTGGGCACCCAAGGGCATGGTGCCCACTTCGTCGAGGAAGATGGTGCCGCCGTGGGCCTCGCGGAACTTGCCCGGCGTATCCTTTCGGGCATCCGTGAACGCACCCTTGTTGTAGCCGAACAGCTCGGATTCCAGCAGATTCTCAGGGATGGCGCCACAGTGGACCGCCACAAACGGCTGGGTGTTGTCGGCACCCATGCGGTGAATGGCCCGCGCAATGACTTCCTTGCCGGTGCCGCTTTCCCCCAGCAACAGGACCGTGGCCCGGGTGGCAGCCGCGGCGCGAGCTCGGGCCAGCACATCCTGCATGGCCGGGCTGGTGCCCACCAGGCCGAAAGACAGGGCCTGGGAGGCAGTCAGCTGGGTGGTGGTGCCCGACCGCGGGCGCAACCCAGGCATGGGCGGTTCGGGGCCCAGCACACCCCAGCGCACGGAGCCCAGGGATCCCCA
Source organism: uncultured Holophagaceae bacterium (assembly GCA_903884655.1). Lineage (GTDB taxonomy): Bacteria > Acidobacteriota > Holophagae > Holophagales > Holophagaceae > Geothrix. The sequence continues at coordinate 47,572 of CAISFO010000053.1, forward strand.
TTCCGAGAGCGTCTTCGATTCCATGGGAGCCGCGTCGGGCTTCATCCCCAGCAGGATGGGAAGCGCCGCCACCTCCGCCATCATGCGGTTCAGCTCTGGCGGCGGCCAGGCCCCCTTGGCGCTGATCACCCACAAGTCCACATCGCGGGGCGCCAGGGCTGGGGATGGGCTGCGATCGACGGTCACATCCCAAAGGGCCGCCCACCGATGCTCCAGGCCCCCGGTATCGTCACCCAGGGTGGACCAGTGAAGGCGGGGCAGCTGCGTCATAAGCTCCTTGGTTGGAATTAGCCTAGATGGAAGGGGCTAAGGGTCAAGTCAAAAAAATGACGGCGAACCGTCGGCCTTGCCTCCCGGCCTACGATAGAAGGAACACCCCGGAGACCCCCATGACACTCATGGAATCCACCATGGTCCCGCTTGGCACCGCCTGTCCCGACTTCACACTGCCAGGGGTGGATGGTCGGCTCTGGTCACTGCATGACTTCCATACTCCAGCCCTGCTGGTGGTGGTCATGTGCAACCACTGTCCCTATGTCCAGGCCATCCAGCACCGTCTCACCACGCTGGCTAAAGCCTATGCAGGGCGGTGCGCCGTGGTGGGCATCAATTCGAATGATGCCGTAACCTACCCCGATGACAGCTTCGAGGCCATGCGGACCCAGGCCAAGGCCAAGGGCTTTTCCTTCCCCTACTTGTGGGATGAGGAGCAGACGGTTGCGAGGGCCCTGGGCGCCGTGTGCACCCCGGATTTCTTTCTCTATGACTCCCATCGCCGCCTGGCCTATCGGGGTCGCCTGGATGACAACTGGAAGGATGCCACTCGCGTCACCCGCCAGGAATTGAGGGAGGCCCTTGAGCGTGTGTTGTCCGGTGAGACTCCCCTTGAGGTTCAGCATCCCAGCATGGGCTGCAGCATCAAGTGGCGGCACCAGTAGGGGGTCGCGGTCAGCTTTCCTGTTCGCACTGTACTGGTGGCCCAGGCGCCTGCCGGGCTGAGATTGGGGGATGGACGACGGCTGGCGCCATGCAGCCAGGGTCCGCGTGCGGGACCTGGAAGCCGCTACCGAGACCCTCCTGAACCGCAACCCCGAATCTGCGGAACCGGCCGCTTCGACGGGTATGATCGAAGATCCGCCGGAGCCTCGATGCGCCTCGCCTTCCTCCCGTTCTGCCTCGCGGCGCTGCCGCTCTGTGCCCAGTGGGACCTGCGCCTGGAGGTGCCCCGCCCCACCGGCCAGAACTTGCCACAGACCTTGATCAGTGGAACCGGCAAGTTGGTGGCGGGGGACCTGAGTACGGGAGGCGGGTTCATCGCCTCGGCCAACCGAAGGTTCTTCGAGTTCGGCCCCCTCCTCCGGCTGGAGGGGGGCCTGGAATACTCCCAGTTCAACGCGGACGGGACCCTGACCAACGGGACGGTCCTCCAGGACACCCGGCTCAAGCAGCAAGGAGTGGGCGCCAGCCTGAATGCCCAACTCTGGGTGCCCTTCACGGGTCTGGCGGGGGAATTCGGCCTGATCCAGCGCTTGCAGCACTACACCTATGACACCGCCGGGGCCTCCACGTCGAAGAACCTCAGCCGCACCTGGCTGCGAGTGGGCACCCGTTGGCGCATCCCCTTCGTGCTGGTGCATCCCTATGTGGTCGCCAGCTACCAGCAGCCCGTCACCAAGGACAACCCCGTGAAACTCAGCAGCGCCGCGAACCTGGCAGCCTACTTCACTGCCCAGGGCAGCGGGCAGGAGTTCCAGCGGCTGTGGACCTTCGGTGTCGGTGTGGCCTTCTGATGCGGACCCCAGCCCTCGCCGCCTCCCTGATTGCTACGGCCCTGTGGTTTTCGACGGCCGCGGCTTCCTCCCCCATGGTTCGACCCAAGCTCCTGGTCGTGATCTCGGTGGACCAGCTCTCGGCCGAGCTGATGCAGACCTACGGACCCGAACTGAAGGACGGACTTGCCCAGTTGCGGCAGGAAGGCGTCTGCTTCACCGAGGCCTACCATGACCACGGTTTCACGGAAACGGGCCCGGGCCATTCAGTGATTCTTTCGGGCCGCTTCCCCGCGAATACCGGCATCGTGGAAAACCGCTGGTTGGATCGGCGCAGCGGCCGACCGGTCTACTGCGTCGAGGACTCGACCGCGAAGTCCCTGCAGGCCCCCGGTCAGGTCAGTTCCTCCAACCGCTGGTTCCTTGGCGACGGTTTCGGAGATTGGCTTCAGGCCCAGGTGTCAGGCAGCCGGGTCTTCGCCCTTTCGGGAAAAGATCGCGCCGCCATCCTTATGGCCGGCCGCAAGCCAACCGGGGCGTATTGGTTCGCCGGTCCTGCGGGCTTCACGAGTTCCACGGCCTATGGGGATCGGCTACCCGAATGGCTGATCCGCTACGACCGCGATCTTGCGGATCGCTTCATCACCAACAGCTGGCACTGGACCAGGGACCCGGCTACCCCCGAAGGCAGGATCAGCCAATGGACTTTTGGGAGCCAGATTCTGCGCAACGGCGGCCTTCCCCGCCTCATCCAGGGCGCCGGGATGCCACTGGACAAGAGCTTCGATCGTCGCTTCCGCAAGTCTCCTTTTCTCGATGAGGTGACTCTGGAAGCCGCAGAGGCCCTGATCGACGGCGAGAAGCTCGGACACGGGCCCGCCACGGACCTGCTGGCCATCAGCTTTTCCGCCACGGACTACATCGGACACGGCTACGGAACCCTCGGCACCGAGATGCGAGACCAGATGCATCGCCTGGATAAGGCCCTCGGGAAGCTGCTGGCGGTTCTCCGTAAATACCACCCCGGGGCCTGGGTCATCCTAACGGCGGACCATGGGGGCCTCGATGTGCCTGAGGCCCTTGGGGAACAAGGTTTCCCCGCACAGCGCCTGCTGAGTGAACCCTTCATGACAGCCCTGCAGACGGACCTCCGAAAGGCCCTCAAGGTAGACTGCAACCTCTGGCTGCCTGCCTCCGAGCCCACCGTCCTCTACCTTGACGAGGCGGCGGTCCAGGCGGCGAGCCTGGACCGCAACGAAGTCCTGCGCCGGACCCAGGCCTGGCTTCGAAGCCGCCCCGAGGTAGCCGATGCCTTCACCGCCGAGGAATTGAAGGGCACCGATCCCGCGACCACGGGCAGTCCGAGGGACAGCAGCCTACGGGTGCTGTTGCGCCGCAGCTTCCACCCGGAGCGCAGCGGCGACATCCTGGTGGCCGTGAAACCACTCGTGGTCGTTGGGAACCCCTCCACCGATTCCGCCACGGGTCATGGCACTCCGAATGCCTATGACCGCCGGGTTCCCCTCATCTTCTGGGGCCCATGGATAGGCGGTTCCCGCCGCGAACCGGTCCGGATCGTGGACCTGGCACCCACCCTGGCCCGGGAACTCGGCATCCAGCCAGGACCTGTCGACGGGAAGGTCCTGGACCTTGGGGCGCGGAAATAGGTGACGGAGTGAGGCTCTCCCCGGCCGCCCGGATCGTGATCCTCACAGGTGCGGGGATTTCTGCGGAAAGCGGCCTGCGCACCTTCCGCGCGGCCGATGGTCTCTGGGAGAACTACCGGGTCCAAGATGTGGCCACACCCGAAGCCTTTCGCCGGGATCCCGCCCTGGTCCACCGCTTCTACAACGAGCGGCGGCGAAGCCTGGCCACCGTGCAACCCAATGCCGCCCACCGGGCGCTGGTCCGGCTGGAGCGGGCCTGGGCCGGTGACATCCTCCTGGTGACCCAGAATGTGGACGACCTCCATGACCGGGCAGGCTCGAAGCGCCTGCTTCACATGCATGGGGAGCTCCTGAAGGGACGCTGCCTCGGTTGTCAGGCCATCCACTCCTGGTCCAAAGACATGGGCCAGGACAGTCGCTGTCCCGCCTGTGGAAGGGGCCCGGTCCGTCCTCACATCGTGTGGTTCGGAGAGATGCCCCTGGCGATGGACCAGATCTTTGAGGCTCTGGAACGCTGCGACCTGTTCCTGGCCATCGGCACCAGCGGCCATGTGCACCCAGCCGCGGGGTTCGTGGAAGCAGTAGGTCCCGGAACCCGTACGGTGGAGCTCAACCTCCAGCCCAGCCTGGTGGCCAGCGCCTTCCGGGAGGTCCGTCAGGGGAAGGCTAAGGATCTGGTGCCCGCCTTCGTGGAAGAATTACTGGAGGATGCCAGTCACTGAGCGTCCTCCTCCGGCCGCTGCTTTGCGGCAGCATCGTGCAGGACCTGCCAGAGTGCCACCCCGTCGTTGACATCCACGACATGTCCGCAGGACCGGCAGGTGTACTCCCGCCAGACTTCGCCGGTGAAGGTGTTCTTGTCGGTTTGGTGCAGCTCGCCGCCGCAGGCTGGACATGAGCCTTCGTTCCGGGCTTGAGTCATGCGCGAGCCTATCCCTTCCACAGCCGATCTTCCGCCAGCCGCAGCATGTGCTCGCAGGCGAGGACGCCATCCTGGTGGTTCATCCGCTGGAAGTGCCCCCGGAGGTGCCGCAGGGTACGGGGCACTGCAGATGCGAAGTGGGCCTTCCGGTGGTGCACCAGCTGGTGGCCGAAGGTGCCCAGGGCTTTGAGATTCCTCTGCAGGGCGCTGAGGTTCAATTCCTCTACGAGGGCCTCGTGGTTCCAGCCAAGTTCATGCTGAAGCGGGTTCATGAGGGCTTTGCCGGCCTCCCTGGACCAGTCCCAGTAGGCGTCATAAAGCAGGCTGGCCAAGTCGTAGGTGGCCGCACCACGGCGGGCGTCCTGGAAGTCGATGGCCACCAGGTGGTCGCCGTGAACCATGAGGTTGCGCACGTGAAAGTCCCGATGGACGAAGAAGTGGGCCCGTGTCTCCAGGCTGGCGTGCACGTCTTCCATCATCCGGTCCAACCAGCGGGGCGGATCCTTCTGGAGGAAGTCCTGAAAGAAGTTCTGGCGGCAGTAGTCCCATTCGAATTCGAACTTGGCCTGGTCGAAAGCCCGGCTCATGAAGAACGTGTGTCCCGGCGCACCCAGGGTGAGCGGCCCGGCGAGGGTAGCCAGGAGCCAGGCGGCCCGCTCGGCCCACATCAACTCTTCCTCTGGATGCTCCATGAGACGCCGTTCCAGGGTGGTGTCGCCCAGGTCCTCCACCAGCAGGCAGCGATCGCTGTCATCGCTTTGGATGATGGTGGGCACGCGCAGCAGGGGATCCAGATAGGCCTGGAGTGCGCGGAATTCGAAGTAGCTGTCGTCGGTCTTCTCCGGCGTGTCCAGTGGATGCAGCACCACCAGGGCCGTTCCCACTTGCGGATGGGACACCCGGTAATACTCGCGGGTGCCGGCATCCCCAGCCAACCGGTGGGGATCCGAAAGGTTCCAGCGTTCCAGGGAACGTTCCAGGCGGGGGTCCATGCCATCAGGTTAAGCCGTTCTGGCAAAACAGTCCCACCCTCCTTGTGTCAAAGCACGGCCTAGGTGGCCACGACCATTACGCCAGGTTGGATCTGGCTAATCCATTGCGCCCAGCAAGCTCAATCGAACCTGGTTGCCGCCTTCCTCGAACCAGAGGGAATCCGCATCAGTGCTTCCTGGGGGCGGCGCGGCCCCCGGGCCCAGCACGCAGCGGGTCAACCGGCCCCCGGGCTGGGCGGCAGGATGGACATAACAGCCTGGTACCCGGCCCTCATGCAGCGGTGCCAGGTCAGCGGCGGCATCGATGAGCGCGTCCGGTGTGCCCACCTCCCGCCAGGGAAAGGGCTCCACCACCACTCCCAAATGGAACCGTAAAGAGGGGCGCAGGTCATTCACTTCGCTGGGTCCTTCCGGTAGCAGGGCCAGGGCCTCCGGCGACCAGGCGGCGGCACCGGTGAAATGGAAGGGACCCCTTGGACCCACCACATCCTTGGGCAGCACGCGGTCTCCTTCATCCAGCCAGACAGGATTCCAGGCTCCTCCGGGATGGGGTATGAGTAGCCAACTCAGGGTGGCCTGCCGCTCCCGATGGGCCGCCCTCAGACGGTCGAAGGGCACGGCCTCGGCCCAGACATCGGCATTCCAGGTGAGCAGTTCGGAGAGCATCCGGCCCCGGGCATGGAGCAATCCCCCGGCACTTCCCAGCAAGCGGGGCTCCTCAAACACCTCCAGTCCCAGGGCCGCCTCCCTGATCCGCTCTGGCAACAAGTGGGCGTTGCAGCCCAGGGCGCCGACCCCATGGGCCCGCAGCGCCTTCGCCCCCCATTCCAGGAGGGGACGCCCCCGGAGGGTCCAGGCGGGCTTGGGCAGGCACCGACTCAGGGCGCCCATGCGCAGGCCCAGACCGGCGGCCAGAAGAAATCCTTCAAGCGGTTCAGCCATGGTCCTCGTCCTGCGCAGGAGGCAGAGGCTTGAGCAGGAACTGTCCAGGGGCCAGGCCCCGCATGGACAGCACGCGGATGCGCCAGCCCTGGATCCGCAGCTCGTCTCCTGGGCGCAGCACCCGGCCCAGCTGCTCCTGGAAGTAGCCCCCAAGACTGACGGAGCCGGCCTCGGCCTCCAGGTTCAAAGCCAGGTGATCCTGCAACTGCTCGAGCATGACGTTCCCCTGGGCCAGCCAGGCGCCTCCCCGAGTGCGGCGAAGCTGGATGGCCTCCCGGTCGAACTCGTCCTGGATCTCGCCCACCAGTTCCTCCAGCACATCCTCAAGGGTGACCAGGCCGTCCACACCGCCATGCTCGTTCACCACGAGCGCGAGGTGCTGTTTGCGCTGCTGGAATTCGAGCAACAATCCCTGGATGGGCTTCATTTCGGGCACGAAGAAGGCAGGCCGGGCCAGTCCGCGCAGATCTACGTCATCCTCGCGGTCGTGCATGGCCCAGAGCAGTTCCTTCAGGTGGATCACCCCCACCACCCGGTCCAGGTCACCCTCCACCAGAGGGATGCGGGTGTGGGGCGTGGTGCGGGCCAGGGCCAGGTTGGCCGCCAGACTGCGAGTCAGGTCAAAGCAGACCACCTGGGCCCGGGGCACAGCGATCTCCTTGACCATGCGGCGGCTGAAATCGAAGAGGTTCTCGATGAGCTCCTTCCGGTCCAGCTCCAGGTGCCCTTCCGCCTGGCTGCGTTCCAGCATCCGCCGGAACTCCGCCTCCGAGGGCAACAGGTCTTCCGCGTCGGCCTCCGGGGACACCCCGAATAGGCTCAGCACGAGGTGGCTCAGCTTGGTGAGGCACCAGGTGAGGGGCCGTACCAGGCGTGACCAGGCGAGCAGAGGCACCGCGGTCCGCAGGGCCCACGGCAGCGCGGCGCGAATGGCCAGACTGCGGGGCACCAGTTCAGCCAGGACCACATGAAGGGTGGTCATCAGCAGGAGTGCCAGGGCGGTGCTGAGGGGCACCACCATGCCTGGCCACGGCAGGTGGCCGAAGAAGGTTCGGAACACGTGGCTGAACAGCCCCTCCCCAACGGCGCCCAGGGCCAGGGCACAGAGCACGATCCCCGCCTGGATGGCCGACAGATGGTGAGAGAGCCCGCGATGGACCTCCATGGCTCGGCGGGCCCGGGGATCCGTCTCCACCAGCGCCTCCAGCTGGGTTTCCCGGACCCGCACCGCTGCGAACTCAGCCATGACAAAGGAGGCGCTGAGGAAGATGAGGGCGGCACAGATCAGAGCCGCGGCGAGGGTCACGGCAGCTAACCCCGGGCTAGGTCGGAACCGCGGCGAAGCTTGTCCTGGATCTCCTGCAGCAGCCCGTCAAGGTTCTGCAGGCGGTCCCGGTGCTCGGAAAGCTGGCCATGGAGGCCCTGCTTCTCCCGCTCCAGGGCGTTCTGCGCCTCCTGCTGCTCGGCCAGCATCCGGTTCAGGCGCAGCAGCTCAGCCTCCTTCTGGTCCAGCCCGTTCATCAACTCCAGCCGCTCGCCCTCATGCTGGACTTTGGTTTCATCCAGATCTTTCCGCACCCCGGCGAGCTGGGCCGAGAGCTGCGCGATCTCCTCCTGGTGCTGCTGGATGGTTTCCTGCCTGGCCAGGAGCTGCTGGTCCCGCTCGAGCACCATGGTCTGGCTGGCCCCCAGCTCCGATTCGCGCTGGCGCAGCAAGGCTCCGAGTTCAGCCAGGTCGCGACCCTGGCCGCGCATGGTGGCCTCAAGTCCCGCGATTTCCAGCTGGGCGTTGTGCACCTTTTCCTTGAACCCAGCGACCTCCAGCAGCGCGGATTGGTGGATGCCGTCCAGAGTGGCCTGCTGTTCCACCAGACCTTCTATGGTGGTGTTGAGCTGGGCATTCGCCTGCAAGGCTGCGTCGATTTCCTGTTCCTTGGTAACCAGGGCCGCAGCCTTCTCGGCCAGGATTGTTTCCAGCTCCTCCTGCTTGGCGTTGACCGCCACCTCTTTTGCCGCGAGGATGGTCTCCAGTTCCTGCTGCTTGGCGTTGACCGCCGCCTCTTTCTCCGCGAGGACGGTCTCCAGTTCCTGCTGCTTGGCAGCCAAGGCCACATCCCGGGCTGCCAGGGCAGCCGTGAGTTCTTCGACCTTGGCCTTGAAAGGCTCCATATCGAGGATTTCGTGCATCAGACGGTCGCGCTCCTTGAGGAGCTCGATGGCCCGCTGGCTCTTCTCGCCGACTTGATGGTTCAGGGTTTCGACCTGGTGGATGAGGTCCGTGCGCTCCGCGAGGGCCTCCTTCAATTGGGCCTTGAGCATCTCGACGCTTTCTCCGTCGCGGCCACGGCTTTCCTCGAGACTCCGCAGGGCCGTCTCGGTCTCACCGAGCCGCGCCTTGAGGAGCTCAGCCTCCCGGTTGCTGCGCTCCAGCTCATCAAGGTTCAAGGTCACAGAGTTCATTTCCCGCTGGATCAACTGGACCGCGTCTTCTGCGGCATGAGCGCGCTGTTCCGCCGCCACCAGCAACTGGTCCCGCAAGCGCATTTCTTCGTGCAGCGTGGCGACCTGGTCCTCCAACAGCCGCATGTGGCGGGAGTCCGGGGGAACGTCTCCAGGGATTGCCGAGGGCACTTCCAGGTTGACGGTCTGGACGGGCGGAGGAAGCTGGCCGGCACGAACCGGAGCTGCCTCCACTGCCGGATTCTCGAAGGCATTCTTGAGGCCATCCAGCCAGTCATCGCCCAGCTCGGTGTCCACCAGCTCGCCCAGTGGGTTGTCGGGGTCCAGGGCCCGGCCGGGAACCAGGGGCGTCAGGGAGGCCACCAGCGCACTGGGGGCGATGGGCTTGTGCAGGTAGAGGTCAGCCTTGCTCTTGCCTTGGTTCACACCTTGATGCCGCCGATACTCTTCCTCTGTGGCTTTGGCGCTGATCAGGGCGATCCTGATGCCATCCAGGTTCGAGTTCTTCCGGATGGCTGAACAGAGGGCATAGCCCTTGTTGTCGGCTACTTCCACGCAGATCATCACCGCGGCGAAAGCGCCGCTCTCCAACCTGTGGATCACGCCTTCTGGAGCACTTGCCACCTCCAGATCAAAGGCTGCTTCGAGGCTGACCTGGTGCTCCTTGAGGAAGCTCCGGTCGCTGTCCACGAAGAGGAGGCGTTGGCCCATGGTCGATCCTTAGGCTTGGTTGAATCTCTGAGTCTAGGAGCCTGGGCGGGTAATTGGAATGCCCCGTGCGTTTGCTGGCCCTCGAGAAACCAGGAAGGCCCCGGGTTCTCCGGGGCCTTCCTGGACGGACTTTGAGAGGTAGGCCGCCTGATCCCTTAGCGGGGCGCGACGGGAATGGTGATTTTCTGGCTGCCGTTGGGCGACTGGATGTAGAGCAGCAAGGTGCGACCCCCAGCCTTCTTCACCTGGGCGTTGAACTCCTCGAGGTTGTTCACGGGCTGGCGGCCCACTTCAGTGATGACCATGCCCGGGGCCAAGTTCCGCTCAGCGGCCGGGGAACGGGGATCCACTGTGGTCACCACGACGCCTTTGAGGCGGTGCTTGGAATCGAGGGGCTCGACACTGAAGCCGTAGGTCTTTTCGAGGTTGAGGCTCTTGAGATCGCCTTCCGGCTTCTTGGCCGTATCCTCATCCGGCTCCTCGCCAGCCTCCCGGCGGCGCTTTTCCTCGATGGCCCGGCGGTCCCCAAGGACGGCGGTAAGGTTAAGCGACTTCCCGTCCCGGAAGATGGTGAGCTTGAGGGTATCTCCGGCGCGGCGGCTTGAGACCACCGCCACCACCTCGTCGGGATTGCGCACTGGTTGCCCGTCCAGGGCAGTGATGACATCCAGCCGCTGCACGTGGGCCTTGTCGGCGGCCTCCCCTTTCTCGACGGTGCTGACCACCACACCTTCCTTCACGCCTAGGGCGTCCTGGTAGGCCTGGTCGAGCTCCGCGGGGCCGATGCCCAGATAGCCCCGGCTCACGGGCTTGCCGCTGCGCAGGTCCTTGAGAATGCGGTTCACCTGGCTGATGGGCACGGCGAAGCCGATGTTCTGGCCGGCGGGATTGATGGCCGTGTTGATGCCCACCACTTCGCCCCGGAGGTTCAGCAGGGGACCCCCGGAGTTGCCCCGGTTGATGGCGGCATCCGTCTGGAGGAAGGAGCTCACACCGGTATCAAGCTTGCGGCCCTTGGCGCTGATGATGCCCTGGGTGACTGTGTGTTCAAGGCCCAGAGGATTGCCGATGGCCACCACCCATTCACCGATGCGCAGCGAGTCCGACTCGCCCAGTTTGGCAAAGGGCAGGTGGGCAGCATCGATCTTGACGAGGGCGATGTCCAATTCCTTGTCCTTGCCCAGGACGGTCGCCTTGTAGGTCTTTCCGTCGCTTGTCTTCACCTCCAGGGCGTTCTCGGAATTGCCCATGCTGGCGACCACGTGGTAATTCGTGAGGATTTCGCCGGTGGGGGAAATGATCACTCCGGACCCGCCGGACACCGCCCGCTGCTCGTCGTCACCGCCTCGGGGCGTGCGCCGCTGCTGGGGGCCACCGGGGCCGAAGAAGAAGTCGAAGAAGTCCTGGCCCCCCACCTGGGGATGTTCGAAGCGACGGTTTTTCACGAAGCTGGTGTTCGTGATGGCCACCACCGTGGGATTCAACTTTTCAGCCACATCGGCAATGGGCGGCAGCCGGTCCAGTCCCTTGGCATCCACGACCACGGGTTTCTCTTCCTGGGCCGTCGCCACCCATCCATGGCTGAGCCCCATTCCCAGAGCCATGCACCCGGCCGCGAAGACCGACAACCCCAGAATCTGCTTCACCTGACGATTCATGTAATCCCTCACAATGACCGGGTATCCGGCACCCCATTCGATGATGGCAGCCCCCCGAAGGTTCCCGCTGGCCTTCTTCAGCCGCCCAGGATAGTCTAAATGGTCCAACGGCGGCTGTAGCTCAGTTGGTTAGAGTACTGGATTGTGATTCCAGGTGTCGGGGGTTCGAGTCCCCTCAGCCGCCCCAGATTGAAAAGGCCCCCAATGGGGGCTTTCTCAATTGGGATGGCAGGACTCGAACCCACGACAGTCGCGACCCCCGGGTGATGGAGCAGGGTCCAGTGGACCCTGCGAAGTCGGGCCCCGGGGAGGAGTCGGTCACTGTGGAGACAGCGCGGGGCGCTATCGGAGCAGGGCCGGCGGGCAGCTTAGCGGGACGTGGTGGGTCGGGGAAGCTTGGGAATCCGGACCCAAGCCCCCAGCCATGACGGTGTCAGGTTGAATTCATTTCAATTCCAGACGTTGCCGCTGGTGCTGTGGCTTTGGCCATGGCAGGTGAGAGCACAACCGCCGCGACCGAGCGTCCCTGTTGGCGTGTAGGTCTTGGCCCCGGTGACACTGGATCCGAACAGGATGGTGTCACTGGAGAGCTGGTCCGGGGTAATGCGGACGGCCGAAGTATCCAGGTACTTGAAGTGATCCTGGGCCCCCGGCTTGGCCTGGGTCATGTCGTGGCAGTAGTCGCAGGTCTGGTTATGGGCACCGGGGTTGTTGTGCCGCCCGGTGGCGTCGTTGTACTGGGTGGCAGTCGAGGCCACCTTGTGGCAGGCGATGCAGTAGGTGGTGGCGTTGACCGGATTGGTTCCGGCCTGCCAACCGGGCGTGGTCTGCCCACCATGGCAGCTGACGTTGGAGCAGGTGAAGGCGGAGGCGCTGGCCGTGATCCCGGCCGTACCCGACTGGGCATTGAAGGTGGGGTCGATGGACACCGAAGCCGGACCCGAGAGAATGGGCGTGGTCAGCCGCTTGTTGGCGTTGCTGTAGTGCGTGTTGGCCGTGTCCCCGGGCACCGAGCCCACGTGGCAGGCCTCGCAGACGGAGGCGGTCATGGAGGCGGGCAAGGCCGGCGTCCCCCGGGTGAAGGTGAGGAGGGCGAGATGTTTCGGGTGGGCACCCTGCAGGTTCGGCCAGGAGACGCCGGTGGGTCCTTTGGTCTTGAAATTCGCGCCCAGGTGGCAGGAGAGGCAGGTCCCCGCACCCGTGGCCACAGCCGTGGGGTCGCCTAGGGTGTGGCACACGTTGCAGGTGGGCCCTGTCTTGGCGCTGGCACTCCCGGTCAGGTCATGGCAGGTGGTGCATTCGCCGTTGAACTGGGCGAGGGTGAGGGTCTGGTGGTGGTTGCCCCCGGTACTGAGGTCCGTGCTCAGGAACGGCACTGGGTGGGCCACCCCGGAGCCCTTGGGCATGTTCCAGTGGTTCGTGGTGGGAGTGTGGACCTGGCTGTGGCAGGTGAGGGCGCAGCCGCCATCCCCTTCGGGGTAGGTGGCATTGATGGTGTAGGTGGCCGCCCCCGTGATGGGGTAGGTCGGGTTGGTCAGGCTGAACTTGATGGTGGTGCTGGGCAGCTTGTTGGTGCTGCTCACCGCCGTGGTGTTGAGCTCAGCGAAGTGGTTCAGCGCACCCGGGGTGGCCTGGGTCATGTCATGGCAGATGGTGCATGCAAGGGTGCCCGCGGTGGAGTGGGTGCCCCAGGCGTGGCGTCCGATGGCGTCGTTGTATTGGGAAGGTGTGGTGCCGTAGTTGATGGCGTGGCAGAGGGTGCACTGCGTGGTGGAGGTGATGGTTCCAGTCTGCCAGTTGGGGGTATCCAGGCCGCCGTGGCAGCTGGTGCTGGAGCAAGTGAGCGAGGAGGCATTGAAGGCCGCCGTATTCCCACTCTGGGCATGGTAAGTAGCGTCGATGCTCACGGTGGCGGGTCCGGTCGGGGTCGTCACCCGGGCATTGGCATTGTTGTAGTGGGTGGTGGTACCTGCGCCTGCGCTGGCGTGGCACGTGTTGCAGGTCAGTGGCGTGAGCAGGCTCATGTGCTTGATGTGGGCACCAGCAATGCTAGGGAAGGAAACCCCCGACGGCCCAGCGGGCAGGCCGGTGGTTCCCACGTGGCAGGAGAGGCACGTACCCACGCCGGTGGCCACCTGGGTCGGGTCGGCCAGGGTATGGCAGACCGAGCAGAGGGGGGCCCCGGCCAGGGGAGAAGTCCCCGAGTAGGCGTGGCAACTGGCGCAGTCCGCCGTGAAGGCCGCCGGGGTCAGGGTGAGGTGGCTATTACCCTGGGTGTCCGTCTGGCCAGAGTAGAAGGGAACCGGATGTGGTGCACCAGAGGCTGTCCAGGTGTCGAAGCTCGCGGTGTGAATGTGGGAGTGGCAGGTCAGGGCACAACCGCCGTTGCCCTGGGTCACGCCGGTGACGGTGTAGGTCCCTGCGGTGACAATGACAGGGTCGAAAACGATCGTGCCGCTGGGCAGCTGGTCCGCAGGCACGCCCGTCGCGACACCATCCACCGCACCCGTGTTGAGGTACTTGAAGTGGGCCAAGGCCCCTTGTGAGCCGTTGCCCATGTTGTGGCAGGTCGTGCAGGCGATGCCATTGGCGGCAGTGGTGGCATTGTGGGTGCCGAAGCTGTGGCGACCGAAGGCGTCGTTGTACTGGGTGATGGTTCCGGCCGAGGCGGCCACGCCATGGCAGGCCGTGCACTGGGTGCTGCTGTTGAGGGTGCCCACTTGCCAGCCAGGTGTCGCCTGGCCGCCGTGGCAGCTGACATTGGAGCAGGTCAGCGTGGAGCCAACGAAGGAGGGGTTGCCTCCGGTCTTGGCCGTGTAGAGGAGGTCGATGGAGACCGTGGCCGGTCCCGTGGGGGTGCCCGTCCGGGCATTGGCGTTGGCGTAGTGAGTGGCAGTTCCAGAGCCGGCGCCAGTGTGGCAAGTGTCGCAAGTCAGGGCCGTGGGCAGGTTCATGTGCTTGACGTGGGCCCCGGGAATGCTGGGGAAGCCGGTTCCGCCGGGCCCCTTCGGGAGGCCGCTGGTGCCCACGTGGCAGGACAGGCAGGTGCCGGTGCCAGTAGCGACAACGGCGGGATTGGCCAGGGTGTGGCAGATCGAACAAAGCGGTGCCGTGGCCACCGGGGAGGTGCCGGTATAGGCATGGCAGTTGGAGCAGTCCGCCGTGAAGGAGGCCGCCGAGGCGTTCAGGTGGCCATTGCCCTGGGCGTCGGTCTGCCCGGTCAGGAAGGGGATGGGATGGGGCACGCCGATGGAGGTCCAGTCGTCCACGGCGGCGGTATGGACGTGGGTGTGGCAGGTGAGGGCGCAACCACCATTGCCCTGGGTGGCGCTGGTCACCGTGTAGGTGCCGGCCCCGGTCACGATCGCCGGATTGAACACGATGGTGCCGCTGGGCATCTGATCCGCCGGTGTGCCGGTGGCCACGGCGTCCACGGCCGTGGTGTTCAGGTACTTGAAGTGCGCCAGGGCCCCGGGTGAGCCGTTGCCCATGTTGTGGCAGGTGGTGCAGGCGATGGCGTTGGCGGCATTGGCCGCGTTGTGCGTGCCCTGGCTGTGCCGACCGAAGGCGTCGTTGTACTGGGCAATGGTGACGGCCGAGGTGGCGACCCCGTGGCAAGCGGTGCACTGGGTGCTGCTGTTGATCGTCCCGGTGGTCCAGCTGGGCGTCGTCTGGCCGCCATGGCAGCTCACGTTGGAGCAGTTCAGCGAGGCCGGGATGAAGGCCGAGGGGCCGCTCCTGGCGTTGAAGGTGGCATCGATGGCGACCGAAGCCGGGGCCGCGGGAGTGCCATGTCGGGCGTCGGCATTGGTGTAGTGGGCGGCCGTGCCCGTACCACTGCCGGCATGGCAGGTGTCGCAGGTTGTGGGCGTTCCCAGGGACAGATGCTTCACGTGGGCACCGGCAGTGCTCGGGAAGGTGGTGCCTCCGGGGCCCTGCGGCAGCCCGCTGACGCCGGCGTGGCAGGACAGGCAGGTGCCTGTCCCCGTGGCCAGAACGGCGGGATTGGCGAGCTTGTGGCAGACGTTGCAGAGAGGGGCCGTCGCCATGGGAGCGGTTCCACTATAGGCGTGGCAGTTGGAGCAGTCCGCCGTGAAGGAGGCCGCCGTGGCGTTCAGGTGGCCATTGCCCTGGGTGGTCGCCATCCCTGTCAGGAAGGGGACGGGATGGGGCGACCCACTGGCC
>CAISFO010000054.1 GCA_903884655.1 uncultured Holophagaceae bacterium
CATCCATGTTTCCGACTTCAGCTGGACCAAGAAGATCAAGCACCCCGGCGAGATCGTGAAGAAGGGCGACAGCGTCACCGCCAAGGTCCTCAACCTGGACCCCCTGGCCCAGCGCATGAGCCTCGGCGTGAAGCAGATGGAACCCAAAGTCTGGGAGATCTTCTTCGAGAACCACAACGTCGGCAGCGTCATCACCGGCAAGATCGCCCGCCTCACCGATTTCGGCGCCTTCGTCGACCTTGGCGACGGCATCGAAGGTCTGGTGCACGTCTCCGAGCTGAGCCGCAAGCGGGTGGAGGACATCCAGAAGGAGTTCGCCGCCGGCCAGGAGCTCACCATGAAGATCGTGAAGCTCGATCCCACCGAGCGCCGCATCGGCCTCTCCGTCAAGCAGCTGGAGCAGGACCAGGAGCGGGGCGACATGGACGCCGCCAAGGCCCGTCAGCCTGAGTTCAAGAAGGCG
The DNA here is from genome assembly GCA_903884655.1 of uncultured Holophagaceae bacterium. Taxonomy (GTDB): domain Bacteria; phylum Acidobacteriota; class Holophagae; order Holophagales; family Holophagaceae; genus Geothrix. The sequence goes on from CAISFO010000054.1 coordinate 464, forward strand.
ACCCTGGCTGACGCCTTCAACCGGGCGGAACGCGAAGAATAGACTTTCCACCACCAGAGACGAGGCCCCCGCGAGGGGGCTTCGTCGCGTCTGGGGGTACCAGGAGGGCTGCTAGAGGAGCAGGAACCCTTCCAGCACTTTTACGGCCCTGCCGCCCATGCGGACCCGGTCACCGGCCAGCTCGCAGCTCAGCTCGCCGCCCCGGGCCGAAGCCTGGAAGGCCCGCATCCGCGTCCTTCCCAGGCGCGCTGCCCAGTAGGGGATCAAGGTGCAGTGGGCGCTACCCGTGACCGGATCCTCCGGCATGGCGTCCCCGGGAAAGAAACACCGCGAGACGAAATCATGGCGTCGGCCCGGAGCGGTCACGATGGTGCCGAGGGTCGGCAGCGCCTTCATGGCCTCGTAGTCCGGCTGCATCAAGCGCACGGCGGCCTCGTCCTCGAGCACGGCCATCACATCCCGGGCGAGGAATGCTTCGCGCGGCCGGATCCCAAGGGCACGCTCCAATGCGTCAATCTGTTCCGGGGCGGGTCTCCCGGGACGGGCCGGGAAGTCCAGGACCAGATCCTCACCCACAAGCTCCACCACCAGAGGGCCGCTCAGGCTCTGGAACACCACCTCCCGAGTGCCCGGCTCCAGCTCGTGGAAGAGCAGCCAGGCGCTCGCCAGAGTGGCGTGGCCACAGAGGTCGATCTCGGCGAGGGTGGTGAACCAGCGGATGCGCCAGCCCGCTGGCTCCTTTACCAGGAAGGCCGTTTCTGCAAGATTGTTCTCGCAGGCGATGGCCTGCATGGTCTCGTCTGGAAGCCAGGCCTGAAGCGGCATCACCGCAGCCGGATTGCCGGTGAATGGCCGCTCCGCGAAGGCGTCGATCTGGAAAATGGGATGGCGTGGCAAGGGCGGCTCCGGGTCCGGGACTGATTCTTGCCCGAGTTCCCTGCGTGCGCCAGAACCTCGGTTCAGGAGGAAGCTCCAGAAGCTTGGCCGGCTGGAGTTCTGTCATCCTTGGAACCATGTCCCGGACGGCTGCCCTCGAAGGATCCCTCGCGCAGACGCGCGGGGAGGAACTGGCCAACAGCCTAACCCACGGCCTTGGTGCAGGCCTGTCCATCGCCGGGCTCGTGGTCATGCTGGTCGCCGCGGCCCGGAACGGCACCGCCAGGGACGTGGTGGGCGCGGCCATCTTCGGGTCCAGCCTCATCCTGCTCTACCTCATGTCCACCCTGTACCATGCGTTCCGCGGCCGGCGGGTGAAGCTGGTCTTCAAGGTCTTCGACCACTCGGCCATCTTCATGCTCATCGCGGGCACCTATACGCCGTTCTGCCTGTCGGCCCTGGGCCGGGTCCGGCCCGCCTGGGGCTGGACCCTCTTCGGATTGGCCTGGGGACTGGCCGTGCTGGGCATCGTGTTCAAGGCTGTCTTCTACTCCCGCCTGGCCAGGCAGATCTTCAGGCCCCCTGCGGTGGACCACCTGCATGCCCTGCCCAGCGACACGGACATGGATCCCGTCTTCGTGAAGCGGATGGGCTGGGTCTCCACGTGCATCTACCTGGCCATGGGCTGGCTCATCGTCGTCCCCATCCTGGCCGGCCTCATGGGTGCCATGCCCCTCGGGCAGATCCTGTCCCCCCACGGCTTCTTCTGGCTCTTCGGCGGGGGGCTCTTCTACAGCCTGGGTGCCGGCGTGTACAGCCTGGAGAAGCTCCGGTTCCACCATGCGCTCTGGCACCTGTTCGTGGTAGGGGGCAGCATGTGCCATGTGTTTGCCGTGCTCTTCCACGTGATCCCGGGCAGGTAGGTCCGTGATCCCCCTGGCCCTGCTTCCGGGCTTCGCCCAGTGGGGTGCCCACCTGGACGAGCTGCTGGCGCGGCCCGAGGCCCTGTGGATCCATGGCCCCGCTGGGTCCGGTGTCTCCTCCCTGGCGGCGGAACTGGCGGCCCGCCGGGGCGAGGCCTGGTTCGAACCTGGCGATGCCGCCCAGGCCGCCGGGTGGCTTGCCGGCCACCCCAGGGGCATTCTCGCCGCCCACACCTGCGCACCCGGAGAGCTGCCCTGCCTGGCCCTCCAGCTGCCGGGGGTTGAGGCCTGCCCGGAGGCCATCCCCGGTCTACTCGCCGTGCTGGCCACGGAGGAGGGTCTGGCGGGCCCCCTGCCCAGCGCGCTGGGCTTCCTGCCCTGTACCGGCAACCTCCGGGAACTGAGGAACCGCCTGCTGCGCTGGAAGCTGCTGGGTCAGCTGCCGACCCCTGAGCCCAGCGGACCCCTTCGGCTCCAGGCTGAAGACCTGGCCTCCAACCTGCACGAGTTGGAGCGGTACCTCCTCCACCAGGCCCTGCGGCGCTCCTATGGCAACCGCGTGGAGGCGGCCCGGCGCCTGGGCGTGAGTCGTCGGCAGCTCTATCTCCTCATCCGCCGTCACGGGGATCCCGTCCGCGGGGAGGCCGCCCATGGTGACCTCCCTCACCGGATCAAAAAACGCCAATCCGCACAAAACTCCAGTCCCCCTGGCGACACCCGATAACACGGGGAGCGGCCGAGCTGGCCGCATGGATGCTCAGCTATGGCGACTCCCCTTCGGGTGCTGGTGGTGGACGACGATCCCGGGATGCGGGATGGCATGGCCATGAGCCTCAAGCGTTCGGGGTTCTTCGCAGAACAGGCCCGAGGCGGTGAGGAAGCCCTGCGCATGGTGCGGCCAGGCGCCTACGACGCCGTGATCACGGATTTGCGCATGCCCGGCATGGACGGCCTGCAGCTCACTGCCCGGCTGAAAGCCGTGGACCCGGGCTTGCCGGTGCTGCTCATCACCGCCTTTGGGAGCCTGGAATCCGCCCGGGAGGCCATGCGCCTAGGTGCTTTCGATTTCTTGTCCAAGCCCTTCAGCCCCGAGGAACTCACCACGGCCCTGAACAAGGCGCTGAAGGCCGACACCCACCTCAAGGCCGAAGAAGCCGCAGAGGCCCCCATAATCCTCACCCAGGACCCGGTGCTGGGCGAGACTCTGGCCCTGGCCCGCCGCGCCGCGGACAGCCGCGCCACCATCCTCATCCAGGCCGAAAGCGGCACCGGCAAGGAGCTGCTGGCGAAACTCATCCACGGCGCCAGCCCCCGCCGCAACGGCCCCTTCGTGGCCATCAACTGCGCGGCCATCCCCGAGAACCTGCTGGAATCAGAACTCTTTGGATACGAGAAGGGCGCCTTCACCGGCGCCACGGTCATGAAGCAGGGCCGCTTCGAGCAGGCCGACGGCGGCACCCTGGTGCTGGACGAAGTGGGCGAACTGCCCCTGGCCCTCCAGGGCAAGCTGCTGCGCGTCCTCCAGGAGCGCACCGTGGATCGCCTGGGTGGCACTCGCCCCATCGCCGTGGATGTGCGCCTCATCGCCCTCACCAACCGGGACCTCCAGACCGAGGTGAAGGCCGGGCGCTTCCGAGAGGACCTCTACTACCGGTTGAATGTCATCCCCCTGGACCTGCCGCCCCTTCGCGATCGGCCAGGCGATCTCACCCTGTTGGCCTCGCATTTCGCGGAACGGTACGCCCGGGAGAACGACCGGCACCTGCCCGAACTGGTGCCCAGCTTCTTCGCGGCCCTGGCCCGCCACCCCTGGGCCGGCAACATCCGCGAACTGGAGAATGTCATCCAGCGCTGCGTGGTGCTGAGCGAGGGCCGCCGCCTCAGCCAGAAGGACCTGCGTTGGCTGCTGCCCAGCGAAGCTTTCGAGGGCCTGCCCGAGGACCCGCCGGAAAATGTCGTCATCGAAGCCTGGGCACCGCCCGCGGCGCCCGTCTCCCGCCGCGACATCGCCGCGCCCGCAGGCGCCGTGGTGGCCGATCCCCGGAAACCCCTGGTGGGAGTGCCCATGGGCACTCCCGTGGTGCTCCCTCTGGGCCTCAGCCTGCCCGAACTCGAACGCTTCTGGCTGCTCTCGACTCTGAGTGCCCTGAAAGGCAACCGCACCCACTGCGCCGAACAGCTCGACATCGCCCTGCGCACCGTGCGGAACAAGATCAACGAATACAAGATCGAGGGATTCGCGATTCCGGCCAGCCAGCGTGGCCGTGACGACGATTGACCTGCAACAGGGCGTAGTGCTCCCCTGATTGTTGGACAAGTTTGAGGGTTATCAGGCAGCGGGTTGGGGGTTGAGGAACGCCTCTCGGGGCGTCCGGTAGGCCAGGGCCTGGTGGGGCCTCTGGGTGTTGAAGTGCTCGATGTAGCGGGCGACGACTGCGCGGGCCTCGCGGATGTCCTGGAACCGGTGGAGCCAGGCGCATTCTTCTTTGAACGAACGGATGAACCGTTCGCACAAACCGTTCTGCTCGGGGGTATAGGGCGTGATGTATTCCTGCTTCAGGCCGTAGTCCTTGACCAGAGCCCGGTAGGCCCGAGAACCGAACACCAGGCCGTTGTCATGGCGCAGGGTGAGGTCCTTTGGGGCCCCATGGGTCCATCCGAAACGGTGGATCAGGGCGTCTTCGAGGGCTCGCTCAACGGTCTTGGTTCTGGCGGTCCGATCCAAACTCCAACCCAGGACCTCTCGGGTGCAGCAGTCGAGTACGGGCACGAATGCACACCAGCCATCGACGCCACACTCCACTAAGGCGATGTCGGTGGACCATCGCTGGTTGGGCAGTGGCGCGATGGATCTGGACCCTGGCACCCGCGGGCGCTTGCCCACGGCCCGCTGGCGAACAGTCCAGCCTTTGATCCGCATCAGGCGATGGATCTTCTTCCGGTTGGCGGACTGATCCAACCGGTATCTCAACCATGCCCATACCCGCCGGATGCCGAAGGTCGGATGGGCCTGGATGATCTCATGGACGGTCCTGGCCAGGGCTTCGTCCACGGGGCGGTGCAGCCGCTCCAGCCTGGGTTGGTGGTAGGCCGTCGATCGCGGCACACCGAGGACCCGGCAGAGGCGGGCCATGGGGATCTCCACGCCTGATTGGAGGAGGTCGCATCGCACGGCGTTCACGAGATCCCGTCCGGCAAGTCCTTGCCGAGAATGCGATGCGCTTTTTTTAGGACATCCACCTCCAGCGCCAGCTCGCCGACCTTGGCTTGCAGGCGCTGCTTCTCCGCCTCCCACTGGGCCTCGCGGTCCCGCGGGTGGCTCCGCAGAGCCTCCGTGCCCTGGGTGAGGAAGTCGTCCTTCCACTGTTCCAGTTCGGCCACGGTCAGTCCGTGCTGCCGGGCCGCATCCGCAGCAGTGGTCTTGCCCCGGATGAGGTCCAATACGACGGCGGCCTTCCTCTTGGCGGTCCATCGCTGGATATCCCCTTCGGGCAGGGGTGGGGTTTGAGGCATAGGGGTTCTCCTTGAGAAGAACCTGAGCCCTCCAGAGCCGCCGCGCCAGGGTGCTTCGCTTCGGTCGGCCTACGGCCTCCCTTCGCTTCGCACCCTGGCGGTAGGAAATCATCCTTTCGGCTCCTTATTGCCTGTCCAACCTTAGAAGGGGACGGAATAAGGGCGGACTGGCGTTTGGCCCGATCGCCACGCCCTGAATGCGGATCTCGGACCCGGCCGGCCTGCCCAGAATCGGCAAGATCGCCAGGTCAGCTGTCACTTGGGAGGGAATCTCCGCAGGCGCATCCAGGTCAGGGTTTTAGAAATCAGGGACAATTGACGATAGGAGTTGTGAACAAGCTACTTCCTTTCGATCCCCAGGTCCTTTAAGCCTCACCTCATGGCAAGGCCCTGTGGATGCAACCTGCAGCCATTTTCCAGTCGTGAGAACCAGCGGATGCTCAAGAACTTCTCCTTCAGAAGCAGATTGCTGCTGTGGATCATGCCCATTCTCGTCTGTGGCCTGTCGGCGCTCAGCATCGGCACCTACGTGTACCTTCGCAACATCATCGAGCGTGAATTCACGCGCAACATGCTGACCACCACCGCGAAATCCGCGGATGGCATCAATACCTGGCTGAAGACCCTGCTCCTGGAACCAGAAACCATCGCCTCGACTCCGGCAGCCAAACAGATCAACCAAGACTTCAAATTGATCGATAACCAGAACATCAATCGACATAAGCTTCTGCATAAAAATTATCCGGACATCTTCCAGGATATCTATGCAGCCAACAGGGAAGGCGAATATCACACGGTACGGGACAACGGTTCTGATCCCTATCTGTTTGTCGGCAACATCGCCAACCGGCCCTATTTCAAATCCATCATGGCCGGTGGACCGGCTCAGATCACACCCCCGTTGATCTCCAGAACCACAGGCATTCCGACCATCTTCATCGTGGCACCGATCAAGGATGATCGTGAAGAACCCCAGGGACTTGTGGGTGCGGGGATTTCCCTGAATTATGTCCGGGTAGTGGCAGAAAGCCTTAAAGCTTACAAATCAGGCTATGGAATTGTGGTGGCAAAGAATGGTTCCCTGATCTACCACCCCGAATCGAACTTGGTCATGAAGAACCTGCTCACCGAATTCGAGGATATGTCGGTGAGAGAACTCGGGAAAGTCATGACGGCTGGTGGCTCCGGGGTCTTTCGATACTCCTACAAAGGCCAGAACAAATTGGCCTTCTACCAGCCTGTTTCCATGGCGGGATGGTCTGTGGCGAGTGTCGTGCCCGAGACGGAACTGTTCGCACCTGCGGTGAACCTGCTGAGAGTGATGGTCGCCATCACTGCCATTCTGTGCGTTCTGGTGGGTCTGATTATTTGGATGGCAGCTTTCCATTTAACACGCCCCATCGTCAAGCTGTCTTCTCATGCTCAATTGATTGCTTCCGGGAACCTGAACCCCGGATTATTGAGCATGGAAAATAATGATGAAATCGGATTACTGGGAAATACATTCAATATCATGACCACCAATCTAGACAAGGAAATGAGAACCATCAAGCTGAACGAAATCAAGTACCGCTCCCTGGTCGACAGCATCAACATCGGCATCTACCGAAGCGCCATGCTGCCATCCCCACGATTCACGCAGGTCAATTCGGCGATGACCAGGATCTTAGGCTACCCTTCCGCCGATGAATTGCTGGATATGTCGATTGATTTCTTATGCTTGAATCCCGAGGATTGCTATTCGATCAATCAGGACATCCTGGAGCACGGATTCGTCAAAAACAGGGAATTGCGGTTCGTCAGGAGAGACGGCAGCGTCATCTGGTGTTCCCTGTCGGCGAATGCGGAAAAGGAGGAATCTGGCGACATCAAGTGGATCAACGGATTCATCGAAGAGATCACCGAAAGAAAGGAACTGACGGAACAGCTCCGGCAGTCCCAGAAAATGGAGGCCATCGGCACCCTGGCCGGAGGGGTGGCCCACGATTTCAACAACCTCCTCACCGTAATCATCGGCTACGGCAACATGCTCAAGCAGAGCCTTGCCATGGAGGATCCGGCCACCAAGTATCTCGACCACCTCCTTTCGGCGAGTGACAAGGCCGCGCAGCTGACCCGGAGCCTGCTCGCCTTCAGCAGGAAGCAGATCATCGACCTGAGCCCCGCGAACCTGAACGAGATCGTCGACGGCATGGGCAAGCTGCTGCTGCGGGTGCTGGGCGAGGATATCCAGCTCACCTTCGACCTGCACCCCGGTCCCCTGCCGGTCATGGTGGACATCGGTCCGATCGAGCAGGCCCTGCTCAACCTCGTCACCAATGCCCGGGACGCCATGCCCAATGGTGGTCTGCTCTGCATCAGCACGACGATGGTCAAGCTGAGCGAGCAGCTGCTGATCCAGCACCAATCCATCGCTCCAGGGGACTACGCGGTCCTCTCTGTCTCCGACAATGGCCTGGGGATGACCGAAGCCGTGAAGCAGCGGATCTTCGAACCCTTTTTCAGCACCAAGGCCGTGGGCAAGGGGACCGGACTGGGCCTCTCCATCCTCTTCGGCATCGTGAAGCAGCACCAGGGCGACATCAGTGTCTACAGCGAGCCCGGCATCGGCACGACCTTCAAGATCTACCTGCCGATCATCCACTCTGTGGAATCAGACCAGCGGCGCGCCAGCTTGGCCCCTGCCCGCGGCGGGTCGGAGACCATCCTGATCGCGGAAGACAATGCCGAGGTTCGGGAACTGGCCCACGAGGTCCTCACCTCCGCTGGCTACCGGGTGACCCTCGCCTTCGATGGCGAGGACGCCATCTCCAGATTCATGGACCACGCCGACGAGATCGACTTCGTCCTCCTGGATGTCGTGATGCCCCGCATCAACGGCAAGGAAGTCTATGACACCATCAAGTCCATGAGGCCGGAGGTCAAGATCCTGTTCATGAGTGGTTACACGGCCGACATCATCAACCAGAAGGGCATCCTCGAAGAGGGGCTTCACTACGTCTCCAAGCCCCTCACCCCGGATGTGCTGGTCCGGAAGGTCCGGGAGATCCTGGACGAGAGCTGACCCGGTTCCTTCGAGAACAGGATCCCCAGGCTGGCACGCCGCCCCGAATCAGGCCATGATCTCCTGGTTGCGAGCCGAGGAGGGAGGTGCACTTGGCTGGGCGCTGGTTGGCCGGGTGGATGGTTCTCGTACTCTGGATCGGCCCACCTTCCCGGTGCGCCGGGGCGGCCACAGGAATCGTGCAGTGCGAGGGCCAGACCTACACCTATCTGTGCTTGAGGTCCTCCGTTCCGGGGCCCCGTCCGGCCATTCTGCTGCTGCACGGCGCCGGGGACGACCCGAAGAACATGGTGGAGGCCTGGTCCTCGCTGGCGGCCCGGGAGGGCATCGTCCTCATCGCTCCGGCCCTTCCCCGGACCCCGGCTTTCGAGGCCATGGCGCCCCGCGTCTTCCGCTGCGTGCTCGAGGAGGTGGCGCGCACGACCCACCTTGATTCCAGGCGCATCTTCGTATTCGGGAACTCCATGGGCGGCTACCTGGCCTACGACGCGCTGGCGTTCCTCTCGGACCGGATTGCGGCCGTGGGGGTCCATGCCATGGGCATCGCGCCGGAGTACGACGGCATCCTCGATCAGGCCGACCGCAAGGCCCCCGTGGCCATCTACATCGGTGACCGCGACCCGCTCGTACCCCTCGCGGGGATCCGGCGCACCCAGAACCTGCTGGAGCGCCGCGGATTCCCCACCCGCCTCACCGTGCTGGAGCACCACGACCACGACTACTATGCCGTCTCGGGTCCCGTGAACGCCGATGCCTGGGCCTTCTTCCGGCTGCATCCAAGACCCTAGGGGCCCTTGTCTTCAGGTGAGCTTCTTCGGCTCTCCGGCCTTCATGCGCAGCCAGGGTGGCACGGTGGTGCCGCCTGTTTCATGGCGGTAGAAGGCTGCGGTGATTTCGGCCCCCAGCAGCAGGATGGCGCAGCTGTAGTAGAGGAAGGTGAGGCCCGCCACGATGCCCAGCAGGGAACCGTACATGATGCCCCAGGTGAGGGTGTGCTTCAGGTAGACGCCGAACCCCCATTTCGCCAGCCACCACAGCGCCGTGGAAACGCCGGCCCCGAGGAAGGCATGGCGGAACTTCACATGCAGGCGGGGCAGGTGCTGCAGCACCATGGTCATCACCACGAGACCCACAAGCGGCCCCACGAACGGAAGCAGGTCGGTCTGCGGGCCGGGGAGGAACTTCCTCAGCGTCCCGCTGATGAGCACCGCCAGAAAGAGGACCGTGGCCAGGAGTCCGCCCACCAGGAAGGCCACCTGGCGCAGGAGGTTGTTCTTCCGGGTCTGCCGGTGCTTCTTCATGCGCAGACCGAACACATGGGCCAGGCTGGTGTCCAGCTGGCTGATGCCCCAGTAGCTGCCGAACAGGAGCACACCCCAGGACAGGCCCATGCCGCCGATCTTCTGACTGTTGGCCACCGCGTCCACCACCAGTTCGCGGGGAAGGTAGGGCACGATCTCCTGCAGGGTCTTCAACGTTCCGGGGCCGTAGGCCCGGCTGCCCAGGATGGCCCCCAGCAGCTTGAAGAGCAGCGTCGACAGCGGCACCAGGCTGACAATGAGCCAGAAGCTGATCCCCGCCGCGTAGCTCAGGCAGTCGTCCTTGTGGTACTTGCCGATCACCTCAAAGACGAAGGCCCCTGCCCGCCCGATGGCTGGCACCGCATGGGCGAGCTCGTGCCAGGCATCCACGGCGAGTTTCCAGGCCCGCTCCCAACCCGCCTTCAGCGTGGCCATGGGGCCTTGGGCCTGCTCAACCATCCGCCCTCCTAGAAGCGAACGGGATGACGAGGCAGCAGGTACATGAGCCAGGCCAGGACCAGCCCGATGCCGATAAGCCCGGCCGCATGCTTCAGGATCGAAGCCCGGGTCCGCTCCGGTCGCGTCGTCGGATGCAGCAGACCCAGCACCAGGGCGATGCCCAGACCCATGATGACGAAGTGGATGACGTGGCTGGACAGGAAGCGCATGCCATCAGGTTAGCAGGCCGGGGCCCCGAGTTTGGGGCCTGAAGCCTAGACCCTGAAGCCTGCTTACTGCGTCGCCGGATTCTCCCGGGAGGGGCTGGAAGCCTGGGAACCGGCCGCCTCCGGCCCCAGGGGCTCCGGCATCCGGGTGAGGGCCAGCTGAATGACTTCGTCCATGTGACTCACGAGATGGATGCTGAGCTGTTCGCGGACCTCAGCGGGGACTTCCTCCAGGTGGCGGGCATTTTCGGAGGGGATGAGCACGGCCTTGCGACCCTGGCGGTGGGCCGCCAGCAGTTTCTCCTTGAGCCCGCCGATGGGCAGCACCCGGCCCCGCAGGGTCAGCTCCCCGGTCATGGCCAGGTCGGCCCGAGCGGGAATGCCCGTCAATACGGAGATCAAGGCCGTGGCCAGGGTGATCCCGGCGCTGGGACCGTCTTTCGGAATGGCGCCCTCGGGTACGTGGACGTGGAGGTCCACCGTATCCAGGAAGTCCCGCTTCAGGCCCAGGCGCTCAGCCCGGGCGCGCACGTAGCTCAGGGCCAGGTTGGCGCTTTCCTGCATGACCTCCCCCAGCTTGCCCGTGAGCTTGAGGATGCCCTTGCCGGGCAGCACGGCGGCCTCGATGGTGAGCAGGTCGCCGCCCGTCGGTGTCCAGGCCAGTCCGTTCACCAGCCCTGGCGGGGCCGTATCCTCGGCGCGGCTTTCCAGGATCTTTTCGGGACCCAGCAGCTTCGGCACGCGCTCTGCGGTGATGATCGGATCGAAGATCACGCCCTTTTCCGGCTGGAGTGTATGGCGGGCCAGCTTGCGGAGGATGTTGGCAATCTCGCGTTCGAACTGGCGAACCCCCGCCTCACGGGTGTAGGACTGCACCAGCTTCTCCAGGGCCGCCCGCTCGAAGCGAATGCCCATGTCCTTCATGCCATGGCCTTCCAGCGCCCGGGGCAGCAAGTGCTGTTCCGCGATGGCCAGTTTCTCCTTGGTGGTGTAGCCGCTCAGCTCCAGCACCTCCAGCCGGTCCTCCAGGGGTTCGGGGATCTGGTGGCGCACGTTGGCCGTGGCCAGGAAGAGCACCTGGCTGAGGTCGAATCCCAAGTCGAGGTAGTGGTCCTGGAAGGCCGCATTCTGCTCGGGATCCAGCACCTCCAGCAGCGCGCTGCTGGGATCGCCGCGGAAGTCCGAGGCCATCTTGTCAATCTCGTCCAGCAGCATGAGCGGGTTCCGGACCTTGGCCTTCTTCATGAGCGAGATGATGCGCCCGGGCATGGAGCCGATGTAGGTGCGCCGGTGACCGCGAATCTCCGCCTCGTCGCGGACGCCACCCAGGGACAGTCGCACGAAGGGCCGGTTTAGGGCCCGGGCGATGCTGCGGGCGAGCGAGGTCTTGCCGACGCCGGGGGGGCCGACCAGGCACAGAATGGGGCCGCGGAGAGGCGCCCGTTCGCCGGACTCACCGGCCTTCACCGGCTCCTTCTGCAGGCGGGCCATGACGGCCAGGTGCTCCAGGATGCGGGCCTTGATCTTGTCGAGGCCGGAGTGGTCCTCGTCCAGCACCCGTTCGGCCTCCATGAGGTCCAGGCGCTCGTCGGCCATGGCCTGCCACGGCAGGGCCAGCAGCCAGTCCAGGTAGGTGCGGCTGACGGTGGCCTCCGCGCTCTGGGGCGGCATGGCCTCCAGGCGCTCGAGCTCCTCCAAGGCCTTGGCCTTGGCCTCGACGCTCATGCCCGCGGCCTCGATCTGGTCCCTGAGGCGGGTGCCTTCGTCCTTCTCTTCCTTCTTGCCCAGCTCCTGCTGGATGACCCGCATCTTCTCGTTCAGCACGTACTGCTTGTGGTCCTGGTCCAGGCGCTGCCGGGTCTTCTCGTCCAGGGTGCGATCCACTTCGGAGCGGGCGGCGTCCAGTTCCAGCAGGTGCATGAGGGCCACCAGCCGGGGCTCGATGTCCACCTGTTCGAGGATCTCCTGCTTCTGCTTCACCTCGGCGGGCACCAGGCCGGCCACCGTATCGATGGCCTTGCCCAGGGACAGTTCGCGGATCTGATCCATGCTCAGCAGGCGCGAGGCGTCCGAGTTGCGGCCCAGGAAGGCCTCCACGGCCTGATGGAAGGGCTGGAGGGTGCCCTGGACGACGGCCGCAGGCTCCGGCAGCAGATAGGCCTCGGCCTGGATGACCTCGCCGCTGTCGTCGTAGCGGCGCAGGTTTACCCGGGCAATGCCTTTCACACCCACCTTGTAGTAGTCCTTGGGCAGGGCGATGACCGATTCCACCAGGGCCAGGGTGCCAATGGCGAAGAGGTCCTCCTGGCCCGGCGTTTCCACCTTGGCGTCCTTCTGCGTGAGCATCAACAGGTGGTCGCCGGCCTTGATGGCCAGTTCCAGCGTGCGCACAGAGGCCGACCGACCCACCACGAAGGGCACCCGTGCCCCTGGAAAGAGCACCATGTCCCGGATGGGAATGGCTGGCAGGGTGAGCGTCTTGGGGACGGCCAACGTGCGCCTCGATTCAGCCGGCTGCGGAGATCGGATGCGATGGCAGACCCATGACCTCTTCCACCTTCTGGCGCGTGATGCGCAGGGTCTCGCGGGTGGTGCGCTTGTCCGAGGGCAATTCGTACATGGGCTCCAGGAGGATCTGCTCCACCAGGCTGCGGAGACCCCGGGCGCCCAGTTTGCGCGTGAGGGCCTGCTCGGCGATGGCGTCGATGGCGCCCTCCTCGAAGCTCAGGTCCACATCATCCATGTCGAAGAGCTTCACGAACTGCTTGGTGATGGCGTTCTTGGGCTGGGTGAGGATGGCCACCAGGGCTTCGCGGTCCAGGGGGGTGAGACCCGCCACCACGGGCAGGCGACCCACCAGCTCGGGGATGAGGCCGAACTTGATGATGTCCTCGGGCTCCACCAGGCGGAGCATGTTCTCCTTGTCCTCCTTGGACGAGGGCGTGGAGCCGAAGCCCACGGCCTTGGCCCGGATGCGCTGCTTGATGATGTCCTCGATGCCCACGAAGGCGCCGCCGCAGATGAACAGGATGTTGCTGGTGTCCAGCTGGATGAACTCCTGGTGCGGGTGCTTGCGGCCGCCCTGGGGCGGCACGTTGGCCACGGTGCCTTC
>CAISFO010000055.1 GCA_903884655.1 uncultured Holophagaceae bacterium
AGTACGCAGCGGACGTGGTGTACACCACCAAGGACATCTGCGCCCAGGAGCAGGTGCCCATGCCGGACCTGCTCAGCGAGTCGGGCCGGGCCATCGTGGCCTACCACGAGGTGGTGGTGGTGGACATCATCGGCCTCATCGACACCACCCACACCAAGTACACCGTGACCCTCACGGGCAACGAGCCCCAGATCCTGAAGGAGCTGGCCTACACCCGGGACAACATCTCCATCAAGAACTTCTCCGAGATGTACCACGACGCCATCACCCAGAAGGACGAGATGCTCACGCTCTTCAACCTTGGCTACCTGGGCCTGGAGGACCGCAGCAAGGGCGAGACGCTGTTCTGGGAAGTCTGCCGCAAGCTCTCCCGCATCCTCACCAGCAAGACCCTGAAATACATCCCCGAGGAATTCCAGGACCTCAACAAGAGTCTGGCCGACAAGCTCATCGCCAACTTCAGCATCTTCCAGTCCATGCCGGACCACTGGGCCATCGAGCAGCTCTTCCCCGTCATGCCCATCCACCGTCTGAAGGAGAAGCCGGGACTCTCCGCCACCCTCTGCGACATCACCTGCGACAGCGACGGCAAGATGGAGAAGTTCATCGACCTGAAGGATGTGCGTGACGAGATCCCGCTGCACGAGCCCCGGAGCGGTGAAGCCTACTACGTGGCCTTCTTCCTCACGGGCGCCTACCAGGACATCCTGGGCATGCGGCACAACCTCTTCGGCGCGCCCAACGAGGCGCACATCATGGTGCACGAGGACGACACCTTCAAGGTGCAGCACATCGTGAAGGGCGACACCGTGGATCACGTACTCCGCAGCGTCCACTACGATCCCGACGTGCTGATCCAGGGTCCTCAGACCAAGCGGAAGGCCAGCGTCAAGAACGACGCCGCGGAAGCCCTCCGCTCCCTCCTTACCGAGGAGCGGAAGCTGCACACCTACCTGGAGATCTGAACCGCTCGCCTTACCAGCGCGGTTCCGGCTTCTGCTTCCAGAGCCAGATGATGTAGTCCACGTTCTTGGGGGCGGCACCCAGCGTCTTCAGCCGGGCCATGCATTGGCCCCGGTGGTGCTGGGAGTGCAGGCAGATCTGCAGCAGGGCATCGGAGACCGGGATCACGCAGGGCGGATCCGGAATCCAGGGGATCCGCACCGCCTTCGCCAGGGACGCATCATCCAGCCCCCGGCCCAGGGCCTTCAGCACCTCGTGACCGGCCTCGCAGCGGGCCTTCAGCTCGCTGAACGCCGGGAGGGGCCGCTTGGGGATTTCCGGAGTGTCCCCCTTGAAGACCTGGAGAAAGGCCTCCTGCACCGCCACCATGTGCTCGGTCCTGGTCCGCAGGTCCTCGTCTTTCAGGAGGCCGGAAGCCCCCCAGGCGAAGAAGAACGTGGCGTCCGCCCAGGCCTGGTGGCTGAGGAGATCCTTCAGTGGACCGAGCATGGCTCCTCCCGGATGATGGGCGAATTCTACCGGAGGTCGGTCGCGACGCTGTGCCGGATTTCCACGAGAATGGATCTCATATATTTACATCCAGGACGAGAGGAGTCAGGCATGGACATCCAGCGTATCGGCATCGTCGGTTGCGGTCTCATGGGGTCGGGAATCGCCCAGTGCGCGGCCGAATCCGGCTGCCTGGTTCTTGTGAAGGAGGCCAACGAGGCCCTGCTCACCAAAGGCTTGGCGCGCATCCACAGCGCCTGGGACCGGGCTGTGGCCAAGGGCAAGGTCAGCGAGGATCAGCGCGCGGGCTGGACCTTGAACGTCAAGGGTACGCTCGAATTCGCGGCGCTGACTGAATGCGATCTGGTGGTGGAGGCCATTCCCGAGCGCCTCGACCTGAAGCTCCAGACCTTCACGGCGCTGGACAGCCTCCTGGGGCCGAAGACGATTCTGTGCACCAATACGTCCAGCCTTTCCGTGGCTCAGATCAGCCCGGTCCTGGCCGCATACCGCCTTCCCCGCCTGGCGGGCCTCCATTTCTTCAACCCCGTGCCCATGATGCCCCTGGTGGAGGTCGTCCGCACCCTCGCGACCGACGAGGACACCCTCGCCACTCTGCGGGCCTTTGTCCAGAAACTGGGCAAGACCGCCGTCATGGCGCCTGACGCCCCGGGCTTCATCGTCAATCGCCTGCTGATCCCCTACCTGCTGGACGCCATGCGCTGCGCCGAGCAGCGCCTGGCCACAGTGGAAGACATCGACACGGGCATGAAGCTGGGCTGCGGCCACCCCATGGGTCCCCTGCACCTCAGCGATTTCATCGGCCTGGACACCATGCAGAGCGTGGCCGAGGTGCTCTTCGAAGCCTTCGGCGAGCCCAGGTTCAAGGCGCCCGCCCTGCTTCGCCAACTGGTGGCCGCCGGGCGCCTGGGCCGCAAGACCGGGTCGGGCTTCTACCGCTGGGAGGGCGAGAAGCGGGCCGAGGCCCTGCCGCTCTAGGATTTGACCCGCATGCTCGACCTTCTGCTGATCCCCGCGGCCCTGCTGCTGATCCTCGCCCTTTGGTCCGCCCATCGCGGAGAGCACCGGCTGCACGGGCACCTCATGACGGCGGTCTTCACCATCATCGGCCTGCGGCTGGTACTGCACCCGCGGGAGTTGACCCCGCACCACCGCACGGTCTGGCTCTGCATCCTTGCCGCCGCCGGGACCACCATCCTCCTGGGCCGGATGGCCCTGGCCTGGCGGGAGGCTCGCACGACCCATCGCGCCTTTCCCAGGATCCACCGGGGATTCGGAACCGCCACCCTGGTGGGACTCGCCACCGCGACCCTGGTCTGGTTGATGCGGAATCGGGTCTGAACGCCCTTACCAGGGATCCTGCACGGTCTTTCCGGCCTGGGCGTGGCGCAGGGCCTTGAGGCCGATGTCGCGGCGAACCTGCCGCCCGGGCCAGGTCACTTCTGGCAGGGCAGCCTCGATGGCCGCCCGTGCGGTGACGAGATCAGGTGCCGAGGTGGCGAGGTTCAATACGCGGCCCCCATTGGTGAGCCACTGGCCGCCCTGCTTCCGAGTGCCGGCATGGATCACAGAGACCGCCGGTGCACCGATGCTGATGGGCACGCCCTTTTTGGCGCCCTCAGGATAATCTTCTGCCGCCAGCACCACGGTGATGGCCGTGTGGGGCTTCAGCTTCAGTTCCCGGGACACCAGGCGGCCCTGGGCCACCTCCAGCAGCAGGGCGGCCAGGTCCTCGTCCAGCAGCTGCATGAGCACCTGGGTTTCCGGATCGCCGAAACGCACGTTGTACTCCAGCAGCTCGGGGCCTCTGGCCGTCCACATGACGCCCAGGAACAGCACGCCACGGGCCACCAGGCCATCCTTCTGGAGGCCCTCTACCGTGGGCTCCACCAGCAGGGTCCGCATAAGGTCCACATCGGCAGGGCGCAGGTAGGGGATGGGACCGAAAGCCCCCATGCCACCGGTGTTGGGGCCCTGGTCGCCCTCGAAGATGCGCTTGTGGTCCTGGCAGGCGGGCAGCATGGCGTAGGACGCATGTTGGGCATCCACGTCTACCAGCACATGCAGGGACAGTTCCATGCCCACCAGGGGGGCCTCGAAGACCACCGTCTTGCTGGCCTCGCCGAACTGCCCGGCCAGGAAGGCCCGGAAGGTGGCCAGGGCCTCGGCCTGGCTCTGGGCCAGAACGACGCCCTTGCCCGCGGCGAGCCCGTCAGCCTTCAGCACGATGGGGTAGCCATGGGTCCAACTGCGAATCAAGGCCTCGCCTGCAGCCAGGTCCGTGACAGTGTGGCTGGCGGCGCAGGGGATGCCATGGCGCACCATGAAGTCCTTGGCGAAGGCCTTGCTGCCCTCCAGGCGGGCCGTGGCGGCGTCATGGCCGAAGACCGGGATGCCCAGGGCGCGCACAGCGTCGGCCACGCCTGCGACCAGGGGCACTTCTGGGCCAGCCACAACCAGATCCGGGCGGTTCGCGACACACCATGCGGCCACCGCGGCCGGGTCCTCCAGATCCAGGTTCACGCAGGTGCCCAGCTCCGCCAGGGCGTCGCTGCCCGGCGCCGACACCAGCTCCAGGGGCGAAGCCTTCAGGCTGAGCGCCAGGGCATGTTCCCGGCCACCGGAGCCGAGGAGCAGGATCTTCATGACAACCTCCACCTTCCAGTATCACCCAGGCTGATGGGAAACCCTCCCGCCCGGGGCCATGCAGCCACCCGCTTCGGAGCCGATGCCCGGGTCAGGAATGGCTCCCTTCCCTGCACCGATGGGAGTAGGATGAGCCCGCCGGGAGGTTTCCATGGCCACCATCACCTTGAATGGCATTCCCATCCGCACCTGTGGTGCCTTGCCCCTGCCGGGCCAGGCGACACCTCCCTTCACGCTCACCCGGACGGACCTGAGCGAGTTCACCAGTGTGGATCTGGAAGGTCAGCGGGTGCTCCTGAGCATCTTCCCCAGTCTGGACACGGCCACCTGCGCCCAGAGCGTGTCCACCTTCAACATCCTCTCCGCCGATCTTCCCAACACCGTCATGCTGTGTGTCTCCATGGACCTGCCCTTCGCCCAGGGCCTCTTCTGTGGTGCGCGGGGACTCACCCGGGCCGTGCCCGCCTCCGCCTTCCGGCATCCGGAATTCGGCCAGGCCTTCGGCGTCACCATGGTGGACGGACCCCTCCGAGGCCTGTTCGCCCGGGCCGTGGTGGCCCTGGATGAGAACGGCACCGTGTTGCACACCGAGCTGGTGCCGGAGCTCACCCACGAGCCGGACTACGACCTGGCCGTGCACGCCATCCGCAACCGCCACCATCCCTGCGCGGAGGATGCGCTGGAAAGCACGGAATAGAGCGCCTCTTCAGGCGTTCTTCGCCATCAATCTGGCCCGGGTATAGAGGATAAGCCCGCCGGCCTCCATGATGCCCTTGCGAGCGGCGGGCAGTTTCACCTGCTCGAAGGCCTTGCCGTTGCTCCGGTTCAGCACCTGGTCTTCGGTGAGCTCCAATTCGTCCCCCTCGCTGGCCTCGATGCCGGGGCAGATCACCACCCGCAAGCCCAGGTTGATGGCGTTCTGGAGGAAGATGCGGGAGATGCTCCGGGCCACCACAGACACCTCATGGCCCTTCAGGGTGGAGCAGGCCTGTTCGCGGCTGGAGCCGCAGCCGAAGTTCTCCCCGCCCACAATGATGGAGCCGGCCGGGAAGGCCTTGGCCTTCAGCTTCGCGTTGAACTCCGTGCGATCGAAGAAGGCGAACTGGGGGGTTTCCGTGGGCAGCACCGTGGCCATGAAGCGGCCCGGGTAGATGTCGTCGGTGCTGATGTCGTTCTCGAGCTTGAGGATGACCTTGGCCATGGCTCACCCCTTCCTGGGATCAGTGATGACGCCGGTGATCGCCGAAGCGGCGGCCACCATGGGGCTGCATAGGTAGACGAAGCCCGTGGGGTTGCCCATGCGGCCTTTGAAGTTGCGGTTGGTGGTGCTGAGGGCCGTTTCGCCATCCCCCAGGGCGCCCTCGTGGACGCCCAGGCAGGGTCCGCAGCCGGAGTTCATCACCACGGCGCCCGCCCGCATGAAGTCGTGGATGTAGCCCTTGTCCAGGGCCTGGGCGAAGATCTTGCTGGAGGCCGGGAACACCAGCATGCGGGTGCCTTCGGCCACCTTCTTGCCCCGGAGGATGGCGGCGGCATCAGCCAGATCGTCCAGACGCCCATTGGTGCAGCTGCCGATGACGATCTGCTGGACCCGAGTGCCCACCACCTGGTCGATGGGTTTCACGTTGTCCACCATGTGGGGGCAGGCGATCTGGGGTACCAGGCTGGACACATCAATGTCCACGGTCCGGACATAGGTGGCATCCGGGTCCGGGGTGACGCAGGTGATGGCGTCCGTGACCCCCGCCTCCTCCCGCAGGTAGCGGACCGTTTCCTCGTCCCCGGGCACGATGCCTGATGTGGCCCCCGCCTCCACGCTCATGTTGCAGATGGCGATGCGGCCGCTGGTGCTCATCCGGCGGATGGTGCCGCCATGGAACTCAAGCACCTTGAAATTGGCGCCCTGGGCCGTGAGCAGGCCGATGAGGTGGAGGATGAGGTCCTTGGGTCCCACCATGGGAGGAAAATCCCCCTCGACCGTGACCTTGATGGTGGCGGGCACCTCGATGTTCACGGCGATGCCCAGGCTCCAGGCCGAGGCCATCTCCGTGGCCCCCACGCCGAAGCTGAAGGCGCCCAGGGCCCCGTGACTGGTGGTGTGGGAATCGGTGCCCACCACCACGAAGCCGGGCCGCACATAGCCGTACTCGGGCAGGATCTGGTGGCAGATGCCACCCACATCGCCCCGGACATCGTGGAACTTGGTGATGCCGTTGGCAGTCACGAACTCCCGGATCTTCTTCTGGTTGGTGGCGGTCTTGGGGGATTCCGCCGGAACCCGGTGGTCGAAGATGATGGCGACCTTCGAGGGGTCCCAGACCTTCGGCGCCAGGCCGGTGCCCTGGAACACCTCCTGGAACTGGTTGATCACCAGGGCCGCGTTCTCGTGGGACATGGCCAGGTCCACCTGGGGTTCCACCACATCGCCCACCTTCACGGAGGCCTGTCCCGCTGCGCGGGCCAGGATTTTTTCCACAACTGTCATGCCCATGGCAATCCCCTAGATCACGCCCTTGGATTTCAAATCGGTCAGCTGTGCTCCGGTAAGCCCCAGGGCCCCGAAGATCCGCTCATTGTGCTCGCCCAGGACCGGCGGCGGCGTATCTACGGTGCCTGGGGTCTTCTCGAACAAAGCGGTCATGCCAAAGACTTCGATCTCCCCGATGTCCGGGACCGGAACCTTGTGAAGCACCCGGCGATGCTCGATCTGGGGCTGGCGCAGGGCTTCCTCCAGTCCCAGGATCGCGCCGCTCGGAACATCCTTCGCATTCAGGGCCTCCACCCAGAAGGCGGTAGGCCTCTGGGTCAACCGGACTTCCAGCAGCGCGGTCAGCTCGGGACGATGCTGCTTGCGGCTGTCCCGCTCCTGGAAGTGCGGATCAGCCTTCAGTTCGGGCACACCGAGCACATCGCAGACGGACTCCCATTGCTCCTGCTTGTTGGCAGCGATATTGATGTAGCCGTCCTGGGTGCGGAAGGTGCCGCTGGGCGCCGCCGTGAAGTTGTGGTTGCCGAGCAGGGTGGGCTGCTCCCCACCGATGAGCAGGTTGGCGGCGATCCAACCCATGAGCGGCATGATGCTGTCGAGCAGGGCCACATCGATGAACTGGCCTTCACCCGTGCGCTCCCGGTGGAAGAGGGCGGCCATGACGGCGAAGGCCGCATTGAGCCCGCCCACGGTGTCGCAAACCGGGAACCCGGCCCGCAGAGGATTCAGCCGCTCGTCCCCATTCACCGCCATCTCGCCTGATAGCCCCTGGATGATCTGGTCATAGGCGGGCTTGAAGGCATCGGGTCCGGTCTGGCCGAACCCCGAGATGGCACAGTAGATGAGCTTTGGATTGATCTCCGCCAGGGACTGGTAGCCCAGGCCTAGGCGCTCCATCACACCCGGGCGGAAGTTCTCCACCAGCACGTCGGCGTCCTTCACCAGCTTCCGGAACAGCTCCTTGCCTTCGGGGGACTTGGTGTTGAGGGTGATGGACAGCTTGTTGCAGTTCTGGGCCAGAAAGCTGGTGCCCATGAGCTTCTTGTTCAGGTCCGGCAGGATGCCCAGCTTGCGGGCCAGGTCGCCATCCTTGGGGTTCTCCACCTTGATGACCTCGGCCCCGAGCTGCGCCAGATGCAGCGTCGTGAAGGGCCCGGACAGCACGTTCGTGAGGTCCAGGACCTTGATGCCCTCGAGGACCTTCCGCGTCATGCCTTCACCTTGTCCGGGATCGGCCCGGTCCTATAGACGCTGCCTGGCAGCTCCCTGCCCATGTGCCCGGCCACCTCTCTGCTCACGGCGATGAGGGCGTCCAGGTCGATGTCCCTCCGCATGCCTGCCCGCTGCAGGCCATGCACCAGATCCTCGGTGGCCACGTTCCCGGCCGCCATTCGGGTGAAGGGGCACCCGCCAAGGCCGCCGAAGCTGGTTTCGATGGCCATGGCCCCGGCCTCCATCGCCGCATAGACACTCGCCATGCCCAGGCCGTAGGTGTTGTGGATGTGGGCCGTGATCTCCGTTCCGGACTCGAGTTCCAGGACTTTCCGGACGTAGCGCCGGACCTGCTCGGGATAGGCATGGCCCGCCGTGTCCGCCAGGCTGATGTTCGTGAGGCCCGCTTCCAGGTAGGCCACCACGATGCTCATGACGCGGTCCTCGCTGATGGCTCCCTCGAAGCCGCAGCCGAAAGCGCTCTGCACGCTGACCTGCACATGGCGACCGGACGACTCGGCCTCCAGGGCCATGGCGATGATGCGCCCCGTGGCTTCTTCCGTGCCCATGCCCGTGTTCTTCCGGCTGTGGGTCTCGGAGGCTGAGACGCCCATGCAGACAAGCGGAACGCCCACCTCGAGGGCCCGCTCCAGTCCCTTCTCGTTGAGGACCAGCCCCGACAGCACGGCACGGTGGGATTCCTTCATGAGGATCCGGAACAGCTCGTCCGTGTCCCCCATCTGAGGCAGCTTGTCGCCCCGAACGAAGGAGCCGACCTGGACGATGTCCACACCCGAACCCGCCACCCGCCGGATCCAGTCCAGCTTCTTCTCGGTCGGAACCACCGCCTGCTCGGCCTGCAGGCCGTCCCGGGGACCGACTTCGTGGATGCGGATGAGACTCATGGGGAACCTTTTTTGTGAACCGCAGGTGGATTTCGGAAGTTCTTCATCTGGGGTATCGGTGGATTCGACTTAGAGCTTCCTGGCGATGGCTTCGCCCATCTCCAGCGTGCTGGCGCTGCCGCCCATGTCGTAGGTTCGGACCTGGCCCTCGGCGATGACGGCGGCCGTGGCCGCCTCCAGCTTCGCGCCCTTTTCGGTCTCGCCCAGCCAGTCCAGCATCATTTTCGCGGCGAGGATGGTGGCGATGGGATTCACTTTGTACTGGCCCGCGTACTTCGGGGCGCTGCCGTGGCTGGGCTCGAACACGGCCAGCTTTTCGCCGATGTTGCCCGAGCAGCCGAAGCCCAGACCGCCCACCATCTGGGCCGCCAGGTCGCTGATGATGTCGCCAAAGAGGTTGGTGGCCACCATCACGCCGTAGTTCTTCGGGTTCTTCAGCATCCACATGGTGATGGCGTCCACGTTGGCGTCGTCCATCGCGATGCCCGGAAACTCCTTCGCGATGCGCTTGCCGGTCTCCAGGAACATGCCCTCGGTGGCACGGACCACGTTGGCCTTGTGGATCACCGTGACCTTGGGATAGCCGAACTTCGTCGCGTATTCGAAGGCCGCCCTGATGATGCGGTCGCAGCCCTTCATGGTGTTCACCTTGCAGGTGATGGCGAACTGGTCGCCGGGGATGTCCGCAAAGTGGCCGAAGGGCTTGCTGTGCTTCTTCAGGGTCTCCTTCAGTTCCTCGGGCACGGGGCTGAACTCCACTCCCGCATAGAGGTCCTCGGTGTTCTCCCGGAACACCACCATGTCGATGCCTTCCTTGTAGTTCAGGGGATTGCCAGGGTAGGCCTTGCAGGGCCGGAGGCAGGTGAAGAGGTCGAACATCTGGCGCATGCGGACGATGGGGCTGCGGTAGACCAGGCCCCTGCCCTGCAGTTCGGGAACCAGTTCGGCCTCGGCATCCTTCACGGGCTTGGAGGTGATGGCGCCAAACATGGCGGCGTGACTCTGCTTCAGCAGGTCGATGGTGCGCTGGGGGAAGGCCTCACCCTCCTTGCACCAGAACTCCCAGCCAATGTCCCCATGGGTGTACTTGGCGTCGAAATGCAGGGCATCCAGACAGAGCCTTGCGGCTTCCATCACTTCCACACCGACGCCGTCTCCGGGCAACCACGCGATGTTGTGCTGGCTCATGAGCAGGCTCCTCTGGAATGGGGTCTGGACCTCGGTGTCCGGAAACTCTGGAACCGCCCAATCATGACCTCACCATTGGGTTTGGGCCCGGGCACCCATCACAAAACCTACCGAAATCGCAGGATCCCTGGAGATCGCCCGACAAACTGTCAAATCGGTTGGATCACTTGCAGGCCAGCCAGCTGTCGCCCGTTCTCACTTCTGCGGCCAGCCTGACGCCCAGGACGCCCAGGTCGTCGGCGCCTTCCATGGCGTCCTTCAGCAGAATCGCAGCTTGGCCCACCTCCTCCGGCGGCGCCTCCATCAACAGTTCATCATGCACTTGGAGCAGCAGCCTTGCCTTCAGCCCGGAAGTCTGGAGGCTGCGATGCAGGCGCACCATGGCCCGCCGCATGAGATCGGCAGCGGTGCCCTGGACGATGGTGTTCACAGCCTCACGCAGGGCCGTGTTCTGGTCATTCCTGTTCGAACTTTCCAGATAAGGAATCCGCCGGACGCGGCCCCAGTGGGTGCGGACGAGTCCCTCGGCCAGGGCCTTCTCCTTGGCCCCTTCGATCCAGGCCGCCACCTTGGGCATGCGCTCGAAGTAGCGTTCGATGAAGGCCTTGGCTTCCTTCTGGCTGACCCCGATGTTGGCGGCGAGTGCGAAGGCTCCCTGGCCGTAGAGCAATCCGAAATTCACCGCCTTGGAGGCGCTGCGCTGGTCAGACGTGACCTGGTCCATGGGCACGTTGAAGACCTCGGAAGCTGTCCGGCGGTGGATGTCCTCGCCCGCCGCAAAGGCCCCCAGCAGCACGGGATCCTGAGCCAGCGCCGCCACCACCCGCAATTCGATCTGGCTGTAGTCCGCGTCCAGCAGCACCCAGCCGGGCTCGGGCACGAAGGCGCCCCGGATGGCCCGGCCTTCCTCTGTGCGGATGGGGATGTTCTGCAGGTTGGGATCGCTGGAGGCCAGCCGGCCTGAGGCCACTGCCGCCTGGTGGAGCCGCGTGTGCACCCGCCCCGTGACGGGGTTCACCATCTGGGGCAGCGCCTCGACGTAGGTGCCCAGCAGCTTCACCATCTGGCGGTGTCGCAGCAGCTCGCTGGCGATCTCGGCCCCCTGTTTCTCGGCCAGCTCCTGGAGCACGTCCTCATCGGTGCTGGGGGCCTTGGTCTTGCCGGTGTACTTCACCGGCTTGTAGCCCAGCTTGCCGAAGAGGATGGCACCCAGCTGAGTGGGGCTGTTGAGGTTGAAGGATTCCCCTGCGAGCTCGAGGACCCTTGCCTCTGCCCGTCTGCGCTCGCCTTGCATGCGCACGGCAAGCTGGGAAAGTACCTCCAGATCCAGCCGGACGCCGTGGCCCTCCAGAGCCGCCAGGACTTCCACCAGGGGCAGGTCCACTTCCTCGTAGAGCAGGTTCAGCTGGTCATCCGTAAGCTTCTCGCGCAGCTTGTCGCAGAGTTGCAGGGCCAGGTCCGCGTCCTCGGCGGCGTACTGCACCGCGTGCTCGAACTCGGCCTCGTCGAAGCGCTTCTGGCCCTTGCCTTTGCCCACCACTTCCTCGAAGGCGATGGGTTTCACATCCAGCAGGCGAACGGAGAGGTCATCCAGGTTATGGCGGACACCGCTTTCCAGCAGGAAGCTCAGCACCATGCTGTCGTCGGCCAGGCCTTCCACCGGCAGGCCATGGCGGGCCAACACCTGGAAATCGTATTTGAGGTTCTGACCGCACTTGCCGATGGAGGCGTCCGCGAACAGGGGCACCAGGATCCGTCGTACTTCGGCGAAGGGAAGGTTGCGGGGATCCAGATAGGGCGCCAGCTCCGTAAAGAAGACCCCCGCGTCACCCCGCAGATCCAGCAGGGAATCCGGCAACCCTGAATCCGGCAGAAGCCCAGGGAGGGAGCCTTCAGTATCCGCGGTGGCTGGTTTCTGGTGGGCCAGGGGGACGTAGAGTCCTTCATTGGCAGCCCAGGCCAGGCTCAGGCCCACGATGTGACCCCGGGTGGGATCGAGGCTGGTGGTTTCGGTGTCGAGGCCGAAGCGACCCGCGGCGCGGCAGGCGGCCACGGCGGACTCCAGCTCGGCCAGAGTGGAGGCTGCCCGGTACGTCCGCTGGCTACCCGCCTGCTGAGCGCTCTGGGTGAACTCCTTGGTGAGCGTCGCGAAGCCCAGCTCCTTGAAGGTCTCCCGGGCCTTGGCCTCGTCAATGCCGGGATAGGCAAGGTCCCTGGGATGGAGGGCCAACCCGAGGTCCGTGACCACGGTCACGAGCCGCTTCGTGAGCTCCAGCCACCCGGCGGCGGCCTCCAGGCCCTCCCGCTGCTTGGGCTTGAGCTCGGCCTTGGCGGCAATGACACCGTCCAGGCTGCCGAACTTCTCCAGCAGCAGGGCCGCGCCCTTCTCGCCGATGCCGGGCACGCCCTTCACATTGTCCGAGGCGTCCCCCACCAGGCTGAGGAAGTCCACCACCTGCTCGGGCCACACGCCCATGCGGGCCTTCACGCCCTCCCGGTCGTGCCAGACTTCGCCATCCTTGGTGTTCAGCACCTGGATGTGGAGGTCGTCGTTGACCAGCTGGAGCAGGTCCTTGTCGGGGCTCACGATGACTGCAGGCAGGCCATGGGCTGCGGATTCCCGGGCCAGGGTGCCCATGACGTCGTCGGCCTCGTAGCCAGGCAGCTCCACGATCGGAATGTTCAGCGCCTCCACCAGTTGGCGGATCATGGGGATCTGGGGCCGCAGGTCCTCGGGCATGGCATCCCGGTTGGCCTTGTAGTCCGGATAGATCTCGTGCCGGAAGGTGGGCTCCGGCGTGTCGAAGACACAGGCGATGTGGGTCGGCCTGTGCTTCTCCAGCAGCTGCAGCACAAGCCGAGTAAAGGTGTAGGCAGCCCCGTTCTTCAGCCGAGGATTGGCGAAGTACGCCCGAAAAATGAAGGCGAAGGTATCGATCAGGTAAAGGCGGTCCTCAGCCATTCGCCACCTCCACACCCCACGGCGAGGTCTCGCGTATCGGCGCAGCCGATACCGAAAGAATGAAGGCGAAAGTATCGATCAGGTAAAGGCGGTCTTCAGGCATGGCTCCAGTCTGGCAGGGTGGGCGGGATTCATCTCCGGGTACCAGGCCGCCGACAAGGGTATTCAGGTCCGCCGTGATCCCCCATCATCCTTCCCGGGCACCCCGTGCCCGGCTCATCCTGGAGCCTTCATGCGCCCATCCCTTGCCACCCCCTTCCTTGCCCTGGTCCTGGTGGCCTCGGCGGCCGCCCAGCCTGCGGAACGCCCCAAGGCTGAAGCCATGGTGAAAGAAGGCATCGCCTTCCTGAAAGCCAATGGGAAGGATGCCTTCATTGCCGAAGTGCAGAAGGCCAGCGGCCGCTTCCATCTCAAGACCGGCAGCACGCTCTACCTGATGGTGCATGACGTCAACTACAACGTGGTCGCCCACGGGGCCAATCCCGGGTCCGCCGGCCTCAACCGGAAGGACGTCAAGGACCCCGATGGCAAGTTCCTCGTCCGTGAAATGGTCAAGGCCGGCAAGCAGAAGGGCGGCGGCTGGGTGGACTACAAGTGGCCCAACCCGACCAACCAGAAAGTCGAAGACAAGAGCACCTTCTCCCTGGCCGAAGGGGACCTCGTCGTGGGCTGCGGTATCTACAAATAGTCAGCCCAGCCCGTAGAACCGGCGCAACAGGCCCTCCCACCAGGCGGCTGGCAGGAGGGCCTTGAGCTTGCCGACCCATCGGGCATCCCGTCCAATGACCAGCCGACGCGGCGGCCGCTCTGCGTTCAGCGCCTGGAGCATGCGCCGGGCACAGGGTTCGGCGCCCAGGGCAAAACGCTCAGCCTGGTGTTCCCGCCCTGCCAAGTAGTGGCGAATCACCGACTCGTAGCGGGTGCCGCGGGCCCTCTCTGGCAGGTCTCCCCAGACCTTGGTCAGGGTCTCCCGGAAGTCGGTCTGGATGGCCCCTGGCTCCACCAGGACCACCGCCACCTCGCTCCCCACCTCCAGCCGCAGGGTTTCCGCCAGGGCGACCACCGCGTGCTTGGAGGCGTTGTAGGGGCCGGCCAAGGGGATGGAGAGCCGCCCCAACATGGAGGCCACCTGGAGGATCCGCGACCCCTTCTCCCTCCGCAGGAGGGGCAGGAAGGCAGTGGTGACGGCGTGGAGGCCGATGACATTGGTCTCGAATTGTGCCCGGAGCTCCTCCGGGCGGAGGAGTTCGAGGGGCCCCACCTGGCCGTAGCCGGCGTTGTTCACCAGAGCCTTCAGTCGGAGATCGGCACAGGCCTCGGCCGCTGCAGCGATGCTGGCCGCGTCTGTCACGTCCAGGGGCAGGATCCGCAGATCCTCACCCGGCTCCAGCTCCGCCAAGGTCGCTGGGTTTCGCGCCGTGGCCACAACCCCCCAGCCAGCGGACCGGCACAGAGGCACCAAGGCCCTCCCGATGCCCGTGGAACACCCCGTGATGAGAACCCAGCTCTGCATGGGGATATCTTTTCACATCCCGCATGCCGGCACACTGCAGGTGCCCGGATTTGCCGCCAGGGTCCCAGCGGGCACGTCAATCAGACCAGCGCCAGCAACCCCACCAAATAGAAGCTGAAGTCCACACTCAGCTCGAAGCGGTTCTTCCCGGTGGTGAAGCGTTCGTGGTACAGCCAGAGGTACAGCATCGGGTAGGCCGCGCAAAGCACCAGCACCAGCGCCACGGCAAGAGGATGGCCGTGGCTGCGGTTTTCGTAGGTCAGCCGCAGGGTTCCCGCCAACAGAGTGCCCAGCAGCACCGCCAGCACAACCTTGGTGCCCCGCTTGCCCAGCAGGATGGGAAGGGTCTCCTTGCCTACGATCTGATCGTTCTGCATGTCCCGGAATTCGTAGATCACCGTGCGCACAAAGGCCAGGACCCCCACGAGGAAGACTGCGGCAAAGGCCCGCAGGTCCCAGCTCCGACCGGTCTGCCACACGGGGGTGATGACCGCCACGGTCGCCAGAGCCAGGGACACCACCACATCCTTGGAACCGGGAATGCTCCGCAAACTCAACGCCCTCCCTCCCATCCGAAAGCGCCGCTTGTAGGCGGCGCCCACCAGGGAAGCCCCCGCCACAATGGCCAGCACCTTCGTGCCCAGGGTGGCGGCCAGGACCAGCGTCAGGGACAGCGCCGAGATGGCGCAGATCATCAGGATCCGGCGATTCCGCTCCAGGAATCTGGCCCGCGCCGGGCCCTTGGTGCCCAGACCCAGCGGATCGAGGAAGGGACTGAGCAGGTACATGGCCAGTACATAGGCCGCGGTCAGGACCGGATAGCGCCACCCCATGGGCAGGCCCAGCCAGTGATGCACCCCCAGGGTCATGAGGCCCGCACCCAGGGCCATCAACAAAGAGCTACCGAAGGCAGCCTGGAGGAAGCTGCGCCAGCGGCTGGGACCGTCCCCCAGCTGCTCCAGCACGTCCACCACTTCATCCACCAGCCAGGTGGGAGTGGAGGCCCCCGCCAGCACACCAATGGTCTCCTTGCCGGTGAAGCCGCTGAGCTGCAGCTCGGCGGCTGTCTCCACGTACTGCACGGGTTTCCCGTAGTGATGGGCGAGCTCGGCCAGATGTTTGGTATTGCTGGAAGCCTTGCCGCCCACGACGATGACCGTGTCCACGGTGCGGGCCAACTCCCGGGCCTCGTCCTGGCGCATCCAGGTGTCCTCGCAGATGGTGTTCTCGAACACCGCGTCCCCTGCGCGGGTCCGGAGGTAGTCCGTGATGGCGTGGTAGTCCTTCACCGTGAAGGTCGTCTGGGCCACCACCAGCACCTTGCGAAGCTGCCCGTCCGTGAGGGCCTCGGCTTCCGCCATGTTCGACACGATGATCGAGCCGCTGTCTGCGAAGCTGCAATGGGCCACGCTCTCGGCATGACCATGGCTGCCCAGGATGACGGTGAAGTAGCCCTTGGGACTCCACTTCTTGATCTTGTGATGCACCTTGGCCACTTCGGGACAGGTGGCGTTGACGATCTTCAGCTCGCCCCTCTGCTGGCGCTCCTTCAGTCCGCGCAGATCCTGGATGGGAATGCCATGGGCGCGGATGACCACCGTGCCGTTCTGCACCGCTTCGGGCGTCTCGGCCACCGCCACCCCGCGCTTCCCAATGAGGTCCAGCGCCTGGGGATTGTGGATAAGCGGTCCCAGCGTCTGCACGGTGCGGCCGTCATTGCGCAGGGAGGCTTCCAGCACTGCGTCCATGGCGCGCTTCACACCCCAGCAGAACCCTGCGGTCTTGGCGACGATGACCTTCATGCGCTCCCCACAATCCTGACCAGGTTGGTCAGGTTATTCATCATAGCGCTGAGGTGGTGAACGCGCACGGTGGGAGTGAGAACCAAGGAATTTGCCGGTAGACTCCCTAACCATGAGCGCCCCATCCTTTGCCGTCTTCACTGCCATCGGACCCGACCGCGTCGGGATCGTGGACGATCTGGCCGCCCTCGTGGCCGCCCGGGGCGGCAACATCGAAGAAAGCAAGATGGCCATACTGGGGGGCGAGTTCGCCGCCGTCATGCTGGTGGCCCTGGGGTCCGCCCAGCTGGACAGCCTGGCAGCCTCACTACCGGCCCTGGAGCAATCCCTGGGGTTGCACCTGGAGCTCAAACAGACCTCCAAGCCGGAAGCCCTCCGTGCGGGCAGGCCTTATATCCTGGAGAGCGTCTCCCTGGACACCCCGGGAATTGTCCATTCCGTCACTGCCATCCTCAAGCAGCACCATATCAACATCGAGGAGCTCGAGACGATGACCCAGCCGGCGCCCTGGACTGGGGCGCCCATGTTCAGGATGCGGGCCACCATCATCCTCGGGCCCCAGATCCAGGTGGCCCAGCTCAAGGCCGACCTGGTCCGCCTGGAGGCGGAAAAGGACCTGGACATCAGCCTGAAGCCCGCCTTGGCCGCTCCGCTGGAATAGTGAGCCCGGTCCAGGTTGAAGCCGCCGGGAGAGGGTGCCGCGACGGCTCTCCCGCCGAACCCCAGATGGAGAACAAGTGAACGAACCAACCCCTCCGACCGCCTCGCCGCTGCGGGAAATCATCCAGCCCTTCATCGACCTGGCGCATGCCCCCAGGGCCCTCTGGGCGGTGAACCTGAACTACCTGCTGGAAGGCTTCGTCTACTTCGGGATGGTCATCTACCTGGCCATGTACTTCAATGAATACGTCGGCCTGGGGGACATCCAGGCGGGCTGGATGGTGGGCCTCCTCACCTCCGGGATCACCATCTCCATGCTGTTTTTTGGTGGCGTGGCCGACAAATGGGGTATCCGGACCACCTTTCTCGTCTCCCTCGGGCTCATGCTCATCGGCCGGGTGGTGATGGCGGGCGCCCCCGGCCTGGGGCTGGCCTCGGGGGGACTCTGGACACCCCTGAACGCCGTCGCCGCCTCGGGCATTCTCCTGATCGTGCTGGGCTACGGGATGTACCAGCCCGTCGCCTACGCTGCGGTGCGGAAGATCACCACCCCGGCCACCGCGGGCATGGCCTACGCCATGCTTTACGCCGTCATGAACCTGGGCGGCTGGCTGCCCACGTTCATGTCACCCATCCGGGAAGGTTTCGGGATCAAGGGCGCCTTCTGGTTCTACACCCTGGTCACCTTGGTGGGCATCGGTGTGCTGGCCGTCATGCTGAGCAAGCGCACCCTGACCAAGGCCATCGCCGACGTCAAGGCCGCCGCCGGGGAAGCCACGGAAGAAGAAGCCAAGGCCGCCGAGGAGGCCCGGTTGCAGCGGGAGCTCGAGGACGCGGCCCGGCCGGTGCCGATGCACCTCTGGATTTGCCTGGGCCTGCTGGCGGTTTGTCCCCTGTTCCTTCCCGGGCTGAAGCCCAAGCTGGTGCTCTTTGGTCTCGAAGCGGCTCTGGTGGCCGTGCTCTACTCTCTGCCCGCGGCAAGGCGCCAGTTTGTGACCGCCTGGCTGGCCAACCACCCGCTCTCGGACCTGAAGTTTTTCGCCTTCATCTTCCTGCTGGTTCCGGTGCAGACCCTGTTCGCCTACAACTGGCTGGTGCTCCCCCAGTACGTGAACCGCGCCTTCGCAGGGTCCTGGGTCGGCGCCCGGTTCGAGACCGCCACCAACCTGAACTCCCTCCTGATCTTCATCCTGTGCCCCCTGGTGGCGGCCGCCACGGCCCGGGCGAAGGTCTACAACATGATGATCTATGGCACGACCGTCATGGGCGCATCCGCCTTCCTGCTGGCCTTCGGCCCCACCATCTGGGGCCTCTTCTCGTTCGTCGTGGTGATGTCCGTCGGTGAGGCCATGTGGCAGCCCCGCTTCCTGCAGTACGCGGCCGAAATCGCCCCCGAAGGACGGACTGGCGCCTACATGGGCGTGGCCCAGTTCCCCTGGTTCCTGACCAAGATGCTGGTGCCCTTCTACTCCGGCGCCTCCCTGGCCAAGTGGTGCCCCATGCCAGGCCAGGGGGAGCTCCACACGGGCATGATGTGGCTGGTGTTCGGCCTGATCGCGATCTCCAGCCCGGTCTCCCTCCTGGTGGTCAAGGGCTGGCTCGGCAAGGATTTCAAGACTGCGGTCTGAGACCCTTCCAAGGACCCCCTCCTGATCTGAACCCGCAGGCTTCGGCCCCGAATCCAGGCGACGGGAGGTGGATGGCTTCAGGTCGTCGGGCATTCCCGGCCCTCGAACCGCCAACCGACCGTTTCTGAGTGTCTGCAAGTTCAAGCAATTCCTGCGAAAGCCGATGCAGGAATCAGCCGGGGCTCCATGAAACTCAGCACCAAAGCCAGCCTGATCATCATCACGGTCGTGGTGGGGCTGTTCATTCCCTTGAGTTCCATCGTGCTCCGTTTCCAGGAGGTGGCCCTCCGGAAGGCCACCTTCAACGCCGTCGACGGAGTCGTGAAGAGCTGGGCCCGGTCGGTGACTGCCTTCGTGGCGAACGCCCACCAGGATGTCAATACGCTTGCCGCCACCCTGTCCGTCGAGGACCTGCAGGCGAGGCGGCTCGACGCGATTGCCTCCCAGCTTCGGAAGGTCTACCAGAACCAGAATTTCGGAAACGGGATCTTCCTCCTGGATCCCCAGGGAAACATCCTGCTGGATTACCCCTCCCATCCTGACTTGCAGGGGCGTTCCGTCGCCTTCCGGGAATATTTCATCCGCACCATGGCCGAAAAGAAGGGGGTGCTCAGCGCCCCCTATGTGTCGGCAAGAACCGGAAGGCCCGTCCTGACCGTGACGGCTCCCCTGCGGGATCAGCAAGGGATCATCCAGGGGGTGGTGGCCTGTTCCTACGACCTTCTGGATCCCGGGGCCCTGGGCGGGCTGCGCCAGCAGAGGTTGGGCCGGTCAGGCTACCTCTACCTGTTCGACCGGTCCCGCATGATGATCCTGCATCCGGATACTACCCGGATCCTGCAGCGGGACATTCCCCTGGGCGCGAACAGGATCCTGGACCGGGCCATCGAAGGGTTTGAAGGCCCAGGGGCCACGGTGAATTCCAGGGGCATCCCGATGCTGGTGAGCTACATGGGAATCAGTGGAACCCCCTGGATCCTGGGGGCCCAGATCCCCCAGGCGGAGGCCTTCGAATCCACCACGGACTCCCGTCGGCTCATGCTCCTGACCACGGCCATCAGCCTGCTGATCGTGCTGGTGGTCGGCGTGTTGACGGTCAGGCATTTCTCCAAACCCATCGCCCGCCTGCACGAGGCGGCCCGGGCCATCACCCGCGAACTGGAGGAGGGGAGCACCGGCAGGGAGGTCCTTCCTTTTCTCGATTCCATCCAGACGAAGGATGAGATCGGCACCCTCGCGCAGACCTTCCGGGAACTGGTGGAGCGTCAGCACGAGAGCCTGGGGCTGCTGAAGCAGGCGGCCACGGAATGGGAGCTGACCTTCGACTCGGTGCTCGCAGCCATCCTCTGCCTGGACGGCGAGGGGCGCATCCTGCGGATCAACCGCACCGCCTCCGACTGGTTCCGCCTGTCGCCGGAAGCTGCCCTCGGACAGGAAGCCAGGACCCTGGTCCTTGGAGCGGACGACTCGACCAGCTTCTGGCCCGTGGCCTCCCAGCTGGATGCCGAGCATTCCCGGACCTGGACGAGCAGCCTGCCGCACCAGGAGGGGACCTTCGAGATCCGGGCCTCTCCTGTGCTCCAGGACGGTGTGGCCAGCGGCATGATCCTCGTCTTCAGGGATGTCACCGAACAGGTTCGGAAGGCCGATGACATCCGCAAACAGGCCTTCTTCGATGCCCTGACTGGACTGCCCAACCGGACCCTGCTGATGGATCGCCTGCAGCAGGCTCTGGCGGCGGGAGCCCGGTCCGGCCGTGCGGTGGGCGTTCTCTTCCTGGACCTGGACCACTTCAAGGAGGTCAACGACACCTGGGGCCACGACGCGGGAGATCAGCTGTTGAAGGAAGCAGGGGCCCGCCTGAAGTCGCTGATCCGCAAGAACGACACGGCGGCCCGGCTGGGTGGCGATGAGTTCGTCATGGTCATTTCCGAAGTCAACGACTCCAGGGATGTCGAGCTGATCGCAGC
Source organism: uncultured Holophagaceae bacterium (assembly GCA_903884655.1). Lineage (GTDB taxonomy): Bacteria > Acidobacteriota > Holophagae > Holophagales > Holophagaceae > Geothrix. Next base: position 20,448 of record CAISFO010000055.1, read on the forward strand.
CAAGGTTCTCGAAACCATTCGTGGAGTGTTCAGGCTCGAGGGCCAAGACCTCCAGGTGGGGACCAGCATCGGCATCGCCCTGGCTCCGAGGGATGGCGACGACGGGCCCACGCTGCTGAAGAACGCTGATGCCGCCATGTACCAGGCCAAGCGCGCGGGACGCTCCACCTACCGCCTGTTTTCGGATTTGCCCTTGGGAAGAACTTGAGCCATGCCTACGGTGGCAAGGCTGCCTCGGCGTTTCCGCTCGCAGATGAGGTCGGTGTAGAACTCCAGCAGTTCCGGATCCGGGTGGGTCCAGGTCATCCACTGGCGGGCAGGGAGGCCACCATTCAGGGCATCAGAGGCCCTGTCCTGGGTCATGCCGGCTTCCGTCCCGTAGTAGATGATCGGCGGCTGCGCCTGCTGGAACTGGATCTCGGCGGCCTGCATGAGCCGCGTCCTGTCCCCCTTGGCCTCGAACAGGAACCGGTTGAGATCGTGGTTGTCCAGGAAGGAGGGCAGGCTCAAGCCAGGGGGAAACTGCCTGTAGTGCTCATCCAGCCTGGCCTGGAGCTGAGCAGTGCCGGGTTTCTGTCGCGCATGGGCGACCTGGGTCAGGAGGATCTCCTGGAACCCGAAATCCAGCAGGCCATCAAAGACCCCGGCATATTCCAGCTGGACCCGGTCAGCCACGGAGTGCCCCCGAACGGCTGCCTCGAAACATTGCCGCTTGCGGGGCATCCGGAGGGTCCTCAGATCTTTCCGTTGGATCCCCATGAAAAGCGCTTCGCCCACCAGATAGGTCGTGGGCTTGTGCTGTTTCACCTCGGCCCTGAAGGTGTGCCAGAACTCCATCGAGGGTCCCAGGACATGATCCAGACGGAATCCATCCACACCTAGGTCCAGCCAGCTCTTGGCGCAATCGATCATGTAGCGACGGGCGTCCGGATGATCCAGGTTCAGCTTGGGCAGCTCGGACACGTCCAGGAAACTCAAGTGGTCGCCGTGGCGGTCGAAGTAGAACCAATCGCGGTAGCGGCTGCGCTTGCTTCGCAGCGCCTCCTGGAAGAAGGGGTGCGTGCGGTGCAGATGGTTGGGCACCCAATCCAGCACGATGCGGATGTCCGGCTTGGCGGCCCGCAGGAGGGCCCGGAAGGACGCCATGCCACCAAACCGTTTCTCGACCCGCTGATAATCCGTGATGTGGTAGCCGTGGTAGCTGGCGGTGCATTGGATCGGCGATAACCAGAGGGCCGTGATGCCCAGGCTCCGCAGGTAATCCAGCCGCTCCACCACCCCGCGCAGGTTGCCGCCGCAGAAGCCCGGCAGGGACGGATCCCGCAGCGGTTCCTCCGCGCCGAATCGGCGGAACCGGTCGACGAGGACCTGATAGAACACGGCCTCATGCCACCACGGACTTAGCCCGGGCCGGTTCTCCGCGGGGAAGGCTCGGGGCTCCAAGGTCATGCCAAGAGGTTCCCACGGCGATTTCTGGGGCGTGCAAAGGATTTTCAGCTCTGGCCCGGCAAGGCGAGGTTGATCTGGGATTCCTGGATTTTCCGCAGGGCCTTGCGCTGGGTGGTCAGGAAGTTCAGGAGGTTCTTGTCGTCCAGGTCTCCCAGCTTCTCCAGATCCTCGAGGAACGTGCAGCGCCAGTGGAAGAAGTCCAGACCCAGGCGGCAGGAACGGTCGAACCGGGCAGCTGGCTTGAGGACGGAATTGAGGACCGTCAGCAGGGTCAGGAAAAGGCTCAACAGGGGCACAGCATCCTTCAAGCCTTCCAGCTGAGGGCCTGCAGATTGGGCGTGGTGTGTCATCCCGACGGCAAAGGTGATGAGGGTGCTGATGACGGGAATGGACAGGAGCAGGACGAACCCGATTCGCTTGTAGACCTTGACCTTCCGCAGGATCAGGTCGTGATCCGATTTGAAAGAAGCCGTGAGGTCGTTCAGGGCGGGGAGGTCCGCCTGGTAGCCTCGGCGCTCGAGAATGGATTTCACTTCCTGGCCGAAGGGCACTTGCTGGGGATCGGCTGATTCAGGCATGGGCTACCTCCGTGATCGGCAGCTCGAAGTCTATATGATTCCATGGTTGGCTATGGAAAATTTCGTTTCGAGTCCCACGCGCCCATGGCTGCCCGCATCCGGATTTCGCCAGGAATCCCGACAGTGGACCAGGGACAGACGGGCGCCACAAAGGAGGCCCCCACCTTCCGGCAGGGGCCGCGCTTGATTGAATTCATTCCAGGCTGGTTCAGTCCTCGGCCATGGCAAAAGCTGGGGCTTCCTCGGCCGCCTCGCGCGTGGGCAACGCCTCCTCGGCGGTCCTCCAGCCCCAGGCGCCGATGACCGCCTTGAAGGTGAAGAGGATGACGGCCAGGGCCCCGATGCCGAACACCACGTCACCGGGCATGCGCAGCCAAGTGAAGGCGCGCATGAGGGGGCTCTGCACCACCTCGGCGCTGCGGGCGTACCAGGTGCCGTGCTCCATGCTCTGGGTGATCTGGTAGAGGCCGCTGGGGATCAGGGACAGCACCATCATCAGCACCAGGCCCAGGTTCAGGCCCCAGAAGCCCAGCTTCAGCCACTTCTCGTCCCAGGCCTTGTCCGGTGTCATGCCGCGCAGGGCGAAGAGCATGAGCGAAATGGCCAGGAAGCCGTAGACGCCGAAGAGCGCCGAGTGGCTGTGGATGGGCGTGGTGTTGAGGGCCTGGCCGAAGTAGAGCACCGAGGGCGGGTTGATGAGCATGCCGAAGACTCCTGCCCCAATGAGGTTCCAGAAGCAGACGGCCGCGAAGAACTTGAAGGGCCACTCGTAGCCGCTGCCGATGGCCTTGCCCGCCTTCAGGCTCTGGGCGATCTCGAAGCCAACAATGGTGAGGGGCACGATCTCCAGGGCGCTGAACATGGAACCCAGCGCCGAAATGGAAGCCGGGGAGCCCGTGTAGTAGAGGTGGTGGAAGGTACCGATGACCCCGCTGCCCAGGAAGAGGCCCATGGAGAGGCTCACGGTGCGCAGGGCGGTGCTTTCCCGCAGCAGCCCCATGCGGGTGGAGAGCAGGGCGATGGCGACGGTGGCGAAGACTTCGAAGAAGCCCTCCACCCAGAGGTGGACCACCCACCAGCGCCAGTATTCGGCCAGGGCGACATGGGTCTCGCGGGTGTACATGAACCCCGCGGAGTAGAAGAGCGGGATGGCGATGGCCGAGAGCACGAACAGCTTCAGCAACCCCATCCTGCCCCTCTCCCCCCGGAGCGCCGGGAGCAGGGCGCGCACCACCAGCACCAGCCAGCCCACCATGCCGATGGTCAGGAGGATCTGCCAGAAGCGGCCCAGCTCGACGTATTCATACCCCTGATGCCCCAGCATGAAGGAGCCGGACAGTTTCCCAAGGATGGCCTGGTGGCTGCCGTAGAGGGCCCCAACCACGACCACCACAAGCGCCGTGAGCAGGCCTGCCACGCCCAGCCATTGGCCCTTGGGCTCCTTGGCGCTGAGCTTGGGGCCCAGATAGAGACCCGTGGCCAGCCAGCAGGTGGCGATCCAGAACACGGCCAGCTGCAGGTGCCAGGTGCGGGAGGCCGCATAGGGCAGGATGCGGGAGAGATCCAGACCATAGAGACCATTGCCTTCCACCGCGTCGTGGGCCGTCAACACCCCCATGCCGATCTGCACGAGGAACAGGGCCATGGCCACGGCGAAGTAGAGGGCCGACCAGCGCTGGCTGGGTGTGGCGGGTGCGGAGGGGATGGCCTGGGGCGCGGGGAATGCCTCGGCTGGCTGGCTGGCGTGGTGCCAGATCATCAGGCCTACGCCCAGGATCAGCAGGACGATGGACAGGATGCTCCAGAGGTGGCTGATGGGCGTGATGCTGTTGCCCACCAGCGGCTCCTGGGGCCAGTTCTGGGTGTAGCTGTGATCGGCGCCGGGCCGGCGGGCCGCGGCGGTCCAGGCGGTCCACAGCCAGAAATCGGCCACCCGCTCGCCTTCCAGCATCGTGGGGATCCATCGGGCGGGGATGGCGGCGCCCTTATCCCCTTCTACGGCGATCTTCGCCAACTCGGATCGGCTCTTGAGATAGGCCGCAGCCTGGGCGGCAGGCAGGGTCAGGGTGCCATTGGATATTTCATATTTATTAGTCTGAAATATAGACACGGTTCCAGCCTTGGCATCCGCAATGGATCCACCCTGGACCTTCACCCCGTTCAGGGTGTGAGAAGCCCACTGGTGCAGCGCCTTGGCTGTCCAATCGGGCGCGAGGTAGGAACCGTGGCCCCAGATCGAACCGATGTGCTGTCCCCCATGGCCCAAGTAGCTGACCTGGCCCTCAAGGATCTGGCCAGGCCCCACCAGGAGGGTTCCATCTTCCGCTTGGATCCGCTGCGGAATGGGCGGTGCGTTCTGGGCGATCTGCTGCCCGCCCAGCCCCAGCACCCCGAAACCGGCCAAGAGCACCAGCAGCACGAGCCACCATCTTGCCTTCATCGATACCTCCCTCAGGGCGGATCCATTCGCCGACGCCCAGTGTTTCACAAATCTCTTTATTTAAGACCAACTATTCTTAATTGTGATCCAAAGCACCCTCCTTCCCCCTGGGGGCGGGCACCATGGCGGCAATACCACTGGCCGTGTGGCCCAGAATCAAAGTACCTTGGACCTGGTTCTTTCGGTTTCTGAGGGGGATGTTTCATCCATGGCCCACCCTGCGCTCCTGCCCGTTGTCCTCACGTGCAACACGGACCTGCGCTTCATCGACCTGATCCAGGTGGTGGGCGCCGAGTTCCTCAAGCACCTCAGCTTCACGCAGGACGATGGCGAGCGGCTGTGGCTGGCGATCCAGGAAGGCATCGCCAATGCCATGCGCCATGGCAACAAGCTCCAGAAAGACCAGCCCGTGAAGGTGACCTTCACCCCCCGGCTGGACCGCTTCGAGATCCGCATCGAGGACCGGGGTCCCGGGGTGGATCTGGACAGCCTTCCCGATCCGAACCTGCCGGAGAACCTCTTGAAGCCGGGGGGCCGGGGCGTCTACTTCATGCGCCAGGTCATGGACGAGGTTTTCATGGAACGTACGCCCACCGGCTCGACCCTGGTGTTGGTGAAGGCCCGCAAGGTGCGGGAACCCCACGCCTAGGTTGACTCAGGAGCTCCCGCGGCAACTTCATTCAGGATTTCAGCCCCTTGACCCAGGCGAACTCCACAGGGATTTTCACGTAGAAGAGCGTGACCTCTTCGGTCTGGACGAAGGTGAGGAACCGGTCTGCCTCCTCCTGGGACACGATGAATTCCACCGCCACCGGCAACTGCCCTGAAAGTTCGAAGAAGTGGTCCTCGTGGAGCAGGCCATGCCTACCGAACCCTGCCATGGCCTTGAAGGCTGACCCGCCACTCAAGCCAAGCCGCCGAGCCTGCTCCAGCAGCCACTCGTAGACCAGCACATGATTGTGCTTCTTGTCTTCCTGCACGTAGAACCTGAGATAGATGCCCTGCATGAAGCCTCCCATCAGGCCTTGAGAAAGCTGTTCACAGTCAGCATACCCAGCAGGGTCAACAGCAGGGAGCCCACGAGATGGCCAGACATGTGGACCAGAGCCCAACCGTACTCGGCCCGGCCTATCAGGCCCACCGCTTCCGCGGAGAAGGTCGAGAAGGTGGTAAGCCCCCCAAGGAAGCCGGTGATCACAAAGAGACGCACCTGCGGGGAAAGGCCTGGATGGTGCGCGAAAAAGGCCACGGCCAATCCCACCAGGTAGCCACCCACGAGGTTCGCCGCCAGGGTGCCCAGCGGGATGGTCGGAAACCGTGCATTGAAAAGGATTCCAAACCCCCACCGCAGCCAGGCGCCGGTGGCCGCCCCGATGCCCACGGCCAGGATGGAGGAGAGTCCCATGGAGATCCTTTCAATCTTTCGCGAAGACAACAGGGATCATCGCACCAGTTCCCCGGCCCGGACGAAACGAACCTGGTTCTTGGCGCGGGGCACCAGTTTTTCAAGGGCCGCCACGGTCTCGGGGTAGATGTGGCCGATGATCAGCACGCTTCCTTCCTTCTCTGCCAGTTTCATGGCCCGCTCCCACTGCTTCTCCATTTCAGGGAAGGCCTTGTCGTCATCGAGAAAGACGCGCCTCTGCACGGATGGCACTCCCAGCTGCTCTGCCACATCGAAGGCCACGCTGTCCTTCTCGGTGCGGCTGTCCACGAAGAAGTACTTCCGCGCCTTGAACTCTTGGAGCACCCAGCCCATGCGGGTCCGGTCCGGTGTGATGCGGCTGCCCATGTGGTTGTTCGCGCCGACTCGATGGGGGACATCGTCCAGGGCCAGGCGCACCCGGCGTCGGACTTCGGCTTCGGGCAGATTGAACAGGATGGCGTTGGGGCCCGGATCGTGGCCCGGTCCGGGATATCCGATGGGTTCCATGGGCAGGTGCAGCATCACTTCCTTGCCGAGCCGGTGGGCGATCTCCGCGCTCTCCCGGGTGTGCTCCTGGTAGGGCAGCACCGCCACGCTGAAGGGCACCGGCAGGCTGCACAGCCGCGTCACCAGCTCCGGCTGGATGTAGCCCAGGTCGTCGATGACGAGGGCCAGGCGGGGCAGTGAGCTTGGAGGCTCCTCGCGCTGAAGCTTGGCAGCCTCGGCGTTGGGCTTCGCCTTGGGCTCAGCCTGCTTCTTCTCTGGTTTCTTCGGTTCGGGTTTGGGGGCTTGTTTCGCGGGCGTTTCGCGCCTGCCGCAGCCCTGCTGGCCCAGCAGCAAACCGGTACCCAGGCCCAGGGCCAGCATGAGCAGAGCCCAGCCCGCGAGAGCCAGGGTCGAGGTGCGTTTGCCCTTGGCTTTCGCCAAGCTAGGAGGCTTTCGCGGGGACCGGCGTGGACGGGACCGGTGCCTGCAGGGCGCCCAGAACCTTGGCCAGCGGGTCGTCTGTGTCGGTCAGGCGCAACGCCTGGTCCGGAGCCACCCCCTGCCGGTCCAGTTTTTCACCGCCCAGCCCCAACCAGCGCCTGGAGACCAGGTCCACCGCACCGCCCTGCTTCAGGGCGAAGCGGGTGCGTTCCACGGCCAGGCCAGCGGTCCGCTCTCCGAAGGTCTTCGCCCCGCCCTTCTTCAGACAGGCGACCAGGACTTCCGGGGCGCCCAGGGTGGAGCGTCCCGTCAGCAGGGCCAGCCGGGAAAAGGGAGTGCCGGAACCGGCGACGGGAATCTCCCGGCCTGGCTTGCCCGCTTCCTGGAGGGTTCCGAAGGTCCCCTTGGCGCCCAGGAGACCAGCCACCGCGGCAGCCTCCTCCAAGGATCCATTGAGACACTGGCGGAGGTCCAGCACCAGGGTCTGACTCCGGTCGGCGGCGGCGAGAACCCGCCTCAATTCTTCGGCCCGCCCTGGCGCGAGGTCCGGTAGCGAGACGTGCAGTGCGCCCTGACCCTGCTTGAGGACCACTGCGCCGGGGGTGATGCGGGTCCGCAGCACGGTGGTCTTGGTGAGGTCGCCGGTGGCGTTGTAGCGGTAGAGATCCAGGGACGAGCCGTCCGTGCCTCGCAGCCTCCGCTCCAGGGCCCAGGCGCTAAGCCGGCCCACGGAATCCCCATCCACCTTGCGGATCACGTCGCCCGCCTGGATGCCGGCCTTGGCCGCAGTACCACCAGGGATCACGGCCACCACCGTGGCATAGATTCCCCGTTTCACCACGATGAGGCCAGCTTCGGCCGGGCCGGGGTCCGGCAAGCGGAGGTCCTCCGCGGTCAGGTAGGAGTTGAGGGGATTCGAACGCTCCAGCACGGCCTGCACACCACCCGAAACCACCTTCTCCATGTCAGGAGGATCCACATAGTTCTGTTGCACCAGGGCGAGCACATCCTGAATATCTGACAAGCCCGCCAGCGGATCCTGGGGAAGGACCTTGGCAGAGGTGGCCTGGGGTTTCGGCGGGTTGCCCTGCTGCAGCACCGGAACGGTGAAGACGGCCACCAGGGGCAGCGAAAGGGCGGAGAGCCAGGTGCGTGCGTGCATGCCCCCAGTCTACGAGGAAACCGGTTGCCTTCGCCTGGCTATCGGTGTGGCCCGGCTACGCCTTCATGTCCAGGGTGGTCTTCATCAACTCGTTGGCGGTGTTGAGGACCTGCAGGTTGGCCCGGTACATCACGTCAAAGCCAAGGCCCATCACGATCTCAGCGGTCGGGTCCACATTCGAGGTCCCGGGGCCGGCGGGCGTCGGGTCCGTATTGGCCCCCGATACCCGCACCCCCCCCGAGGCTTCAGCCACCAGGTCGACGTGTTTTGCCTGGAATCCGTCCGACTGCTGGTTGGCCACGTTGTTGGCTTGCATGGCCAGCCCCGCGCTGGAAGCGCTGAGACCGGAGAGTGCAACACCAACGACGTCCATGGGGGATTTATCGGCACCCTTCGCCCGGACTTGACGATTTTTTTCAGCCCTGGAACCAGTTGCTGCCGGAATGGAACCCCTTGGTCTTGGCGGCGGACTGGGTATGGCGCACCAGGGCCAGGTCGATGAGACGGGACAGCAGCTCGGCATAAGGCACGCCACTGGCGGCCATCATCTTGGGATACATGGAGATACTGGTGAATCCGGGAATGAAGTTCAGTTCATTCAGGAAGATCCGCCCGGTCAGGCGCTCCAGGAAGAAATCCACCCGGGCCATGCCGTAGCCGTCGGAAGCGGCGAAGGCCTTGGCTGCCAGCTTGCGGACCAGGTCGGCCAGTTCTTCGGGGATCTGGGCAGGAATCTCCGTGCGGCTCCGGCCCTGCAGGTACTTGTCTTCAAAAGTGTAGAACTCGTCGGCCACGATGACTTCGCCAGGCTGGGACACCAGGGGCTCGTCGCCCCCCAGCACGGCCACCTCGATCTCCCGGATGTCGAGGCCCTGTTCCACGAGGACCCGCCGATCGAAGGTGAAGGCCCGATCCAGCGCCGCGGCCAGGTCCTCGCCGCGCTTGACCTTCTCCACGCCGATGCTGCTGCCGAGGTTGGCGGGTTTCACGAACAGGGGCAGCCCCAGCTTCCCGCACTCGGTCAGGCAGCCGTCCCGCTCGCGCAACCAGCGCTCTTCAGTCAGCCCCGCGTAGGGCACCACCGGAAGTCCCTCAGACTCCCACAACCGCTTGGTGATCCACTTGTCCATGCCCGCCGCCATGGCCAGGAGGCCCGCCCCAGTGTAGGGACGGTGCAGCAGCTCCAGGTAGCCCTGGATCTGACCGTCCTCCCCGCCGGCGCCGTGGAGCGCGTTGAAGAAGAGGTCCGGCAGGGGTGTCGCCTCAGCCCCCTTCTCCAGAGGCAGGAAGGGATGGTCGCTGCGGGCAGGAAGCTCCCCGGCGGCCAGCCGCGCAAAGGGATCATCGGTCACCACCCAGACACCGTTCCGCGCGATCCCCATGGGACGCACGATGAAGCGCGACGGGTCCAGGTGCTCCGCGATGGCTCTCGCGGTCACGATGGAGACTTCGTGCTCGGGGGACTCCCCGCCGAAGAGAAGGCCGATGCTCAGTTTTTCGCTCATCCGTTTACTGTACTCCGAACCGCCCCGCTGGAACACTGTGACACCCCGGGCTGGTGGGATGCGCTAGGCTAGGGCACTTCCCGGAGCATTCGTGCGAACGGCCATCTACCCAGGCTCTTTTGATCCCGTGACCCTCGGCCACTGGGATCTCATCCAGCGGGCCGAAAAGCTCGTGGACCGGCTCGTGGTGGCGGTTCTGCACAACCCCTCCAAGACCTCGGCCTTCAGCGTGGAAGAGCGGGTGGAGATGCTGCGGGAGCTGGTCGGAGAGCGCCCCATCATCGAGGTCACCAGCTTCCATGGTCTGCTCGTCGATTTCGCCAAGACCCAGGGCGCCCAGTGCATCGTGCGCGGCGTACGGGCCTTCAGCGACTTCGAGTACGAATTCCAGATGGCCCTCATGAACCGGAAGCTGGCGCCCGAGCTGGAGACCGTCTTTCTCATGCCGAAGGAGCGCTACAGCGCCGTGAGCAGTCGCCTGGTGCGGGAGATCGGCAGCATGGGCGGCAACCTGACCGAGCTGGTGCCGCCCGCCCTGCGGGAACGGATCGCCCACCGGCTTCAGCAGGACTGACCAGGACCATTCGAATATCAGGCCCCCAGCCTCTGGGCCCAATCGGGTTATACTTCCCTTTCCCAACACCGATAGTCCAGGAGCCGCGATGCAGACCACCCGCTTCGTTCTCGAGCAGCAGGAGATCCCTACCCACTGGTACAACGTGGTGGCGGACATGCCGAACCCGCCTTCGCCGCCCCTTGGGCCGGACGGCAACGTCGTCAGCCCTGAGCAGATGCTGGCCATCTTCCCGGGCCCCCTGCTGGAGCAGGAGATGTCCGCCGAGCGGTGGATCCCCATCCCCGAAGAGGTGCGGGAGATCTACCGCCTGTGGCGGCCATCGCCCCTCATCCGGGCGGTGCGCCTGGAACAGGCCCTGGGCACACCGGCGAAGCTCTACTACAAAAACGAGGGCGTCTCCCCCGCCGGCTCCCACAAGCCCAACACGGCCGTTCCCCAGGCCTTCTACAACCACATGGTGGGCATCCGCCGCCTCACCACGGAGACCGGCGCGGGCCAGTGGGGCTCCTCCATGGCCTTCGCGGGCCAGATGTACGGCATCGATGTCCGCGTGTTCATGGTGAAAGTTAGTTACGAGCAAAAGCCCTTCCGCCGCTCCATGATGCAGGCCTGGGGCGCCGAGGTGCTCTCCAGCCCCACCACGCTGACCAAGGCGGGTCGGGACATCCTGGCCGCCCATCCCGATAGCGACGGCTCCCTGGGTGTCGCCATCTCGGAAGCCGTGGAAGAAGCAGCCGGCCGCCCGGACACCAACTACTGCCTGGGCTCCGTGCTCAACCACGTGCTGCTGCACCAGACCATCATCGGCCTGGAGGCCAAGAAGCAGTTCGCGCTGGCCGGCGACTGGCCGGACGTGATCTTCGGGCCCTGCGGGGGCGGCTCCTCCTTCGGCGGCATCGCCCTGCCCTTCCTGGCGGACAAGGCCGCGGGCAAGACCCCCAACCTGCGCCTCGTCGCGGTGGAACCCACCAGCTGCCCCACCCTCACCAAGGGCGCCTACGCCTACGACTACGGCGACGCCTCGGGTTACACGCCCATCATGAAGATGTACACCCTCGGCCACGACTTCATGCCCCCGGGCATCCACGCCGGCGGCCTCCGCTACCACGGCGACAGTCCGCTGATCTCCCAGCTGGTCCACGAGGGCCTGATGGAAGCCATCGCCGTGCCCCAGGTGGCCACCTTCGAGGCGGGCGTGCTGTTCGCCAAGGCCGAAGGCATCATCCCCGCGCCCGAGTCCTGCCACGCCATCCGCGCCGCCATCGACGAGGCCCTGCGCTGCAAGGCCACCGGCGAGCCCAAGACCATCCTCTTCAACCTCACCGGCCATGGCCACTTCGACATGGCCTCGTACGACCGCTACTTCTCCGGCAAGCTCGAGGACTTCGACTACCCCGCCGAAGCCATCAAGGAGTCCTTGGCGCATCTGCCCAAGGTGTGAGCCATGCTCAGGGCGCCTGCGGCGCCCTGAGTCAGAAAAGATCTTTTCCCAGCTCCAGGCCCTGCGCAGCGGGGTTTGGAGCAGCTACTCGAACACGACTGTCTTATTCCCATAAGTCAGCACGCGGTGGTGCAGGTGCAGGCGGACCGCCCGGGCGAGGACGAGCCTCTCCATGTCCTTGCCCTTGCGGACGAGGTCCTCTACCGTGTCCCGGTGACTGACCCGGATCACGTCCTGCTCGATGATGGGCCCCGCATCCAGGTCGCTGGTGACGAAGTGGGCCGAGGCGCCGATGAGCTTCACGCCCCGGGCCAGGGCCTGGTGGTAGGGCTGGGCGCCCGCGAAGGCCGGCAGGAAGCTGTGGTGGATGTTGATCACCTCGGGGAAGGCCTGGAGGAAGTCCCCGCTGAGCACCTGCATGTACTTGGCCAGCACCACCAGGTCCACCCTTTCCTGCCGGAGCAGGTCGAGCTGGCGCGCCTCCTGATCGGCCTTGTTCTCCTTGGTGACAGGCAACACATGGAAGGGAAGTCCCAAGGCTTCCGCGTGGCGCCGAAGGGTCTCGTGATTGCTCAGGACAAAGGCGATCTCCGCGCCCAGCTCCCCGGCCTGGTGGCGCCAGAGCAAGTCCAGCAGGCAGTGCTCCTGCTTGCTGCACCAGAGGGCAATGCGTGGAATCACTTCCGAAAAATGCAACGCCCATTCCCCTCCCATGGGATCTGCGACCTGGGCCACCTCCTGGCGAAGCTGCTCCCGATCCGACGAGCTGCCGTCGTATTCCCATTCGATGCGCCCCAGGAAGCGCCCGGCTTGAAGATCCGAGTGGTGGTCCGAATCCACGATGTTGCCGCCCCGTTCGAACACAAAGTTGGACAAGCGGGCGACGATGCCCTTCTGGTCTGGGCAGGAGATGAGGAGGATGGCGGTGGGCTGGGTCATGGGTTCAGTCGAGTTGGGTGAGATCGAGGCATGGCAGGACAGGGAGGACCATTATCCAGGGAGCCGGCCCCTGCGTCTCTCCCCAGGCTCAACCTCGGGAGGGCCCTCGGGTTTCTTTCCAAATTGAAGTTTTATTCAAGGCCAACCGATAGGGGCTGTTAGGTACCCCCGATGCTCTCCCACCCAGGCCAAATGCACTCCCAGGATGCACCTTCCATTGAAGGCCTCGGAGCCTGTTCCTGGCTCGTGGAAGCAAGCGCAGGTCTAGGTCCCCGGACAAGGTTCAGACCTTGGCTTCAGCCCAAGCCTGCCGGGCGCCCATGATCCGCCTCCTCCTTGTCGGCCTCTTGGGCCTCGCCCTCCAGGTCCCCGGGTTCTGCCAGGGCTCTCCCCTTCTCGCCCCCAAGAAAAACATCCTCATCCTCAACTCGTACCACCAGGGCTTCAAGTGGACCGACGAGCAGACCCTGGGAGTCCTCGAGGCCATGAGCCCCCGGCGGAACCAGCTCAAGTTCTACATCGCCTACATGGATACCAAGTGGTCCCTGGACAAGGACTACTTCCGGCTCCTGCATGAAACCTACAAGGTCAAGTTCAAGAACATCCACTTCGACCTCATCTACGCCACCGATAACGACGCCTTCGACTTCCTCCGCCTCTACCGGAACGACACGTTCGGAAAGGTGCCGGTCGTCTTTTGCGGAGTGAACTGGTTCAAGCAGGAGGATCTCAAGGGGCAGTCCCTCTACACGGGTGTCAACGAGGACGCCGACATCGCCGCCAACCTCGACTTGATGCTTCAGCAGAATCCGCTCACCAAGCACATCTACATCGTGGTCGACGACACCACCACCGGTCGCATCATCAAGCAGAATGTGCAGGAACTCATCCCGAAATACCGCGAGAAGGTGAAGATCCACTTCCTCGAGAACCTCGAAATCCGGGAGCTCCTTTCGACCGCCTCCCTGCTGAGCCGCGACAGCCTCCTCCTGCTGACGCTCTACCAAAAGGACAGGTCAGGAGCCTTCTTCGAATACTCGGAAATCGCCGAGTGGCTGTCGCAGAGCAGTCCGGTTCCTGTCTATGGGCTCTGGGACTTCTACCTCAGCCACGGCATCCTCGGCGGCCTGTTGACCAGCGGCATGGCCCAGGGCACCAGTGCCGGAGAACTGGGCCTGCGCATTCTCGCGGGCGAATCGGCGGATGACCTGCCCGTGCTCATGGAGAGCCCCAACCGGTACCTCTTCGACCACAACCAGCTCAAGCGCTTCGGCATGCTGGATCTGGAACTTCCACCCAGGAGCCGGGTGATCAACGAACCACCCCCCTTCTACACGTTGAACAAGAGCATGTTCTGGGGGCTGGTGATCGGCATTTCAGGGCTGACCGCAGGCCTTTTCGCCCTGTTGTTCTACATCCGCAGCCGCCAGAAGGCAGAGGAAGATCTCCGGCAGAGCGAGGAACGCTACCACTCCCTGGTGGACAACCTGACCCTCGGCGTCTACCGGGTCAGCGGGGAGGATGGCTGTTTCCTCCAGGCGAACCCCGCCATGGCCAAGATGTTTGGCTACGAATCGCCCCAGGAACTCATGCAGGTGCCCATTTCAAGCCTGTACCAGCGTTCTGAAGAGCGCCCGCAGTTCATCAAGGACATCCTCAAGAGCGGGTTCGCCCGAAGCAAAGAACTCCCCATGAATCGAAGGGACGGCGAACCGGTCTGGGTTTCGGTGAACGCCAAGGCCCACCGGGATGAGAAGGGCCAGCTGCTCTGGATTGACGGCATCTTCGAGGACGTGACTGAAAAGAAACAGCTGGAGACGCAGCTGCGCCAGTCCCAGAAGATGGAAGCCATCGGCACCCTGGCAGGCGGGGTCGCCCACGACTTCAACAACATTCTCACCGTCATCATCGGCTACGGAAACATGCTCAAGAAGAACATCCCCGCCGAAGGCCCGGCCGTGAGGCACCTGGCCCACCTGCTTTCGGCGAGCGAGAAGGCGGCGCGGCTGACCCGGAGCCTGCTGGCCTTCAGCCGCAAACAGATCATCAGCCTCAAGCCATCCAACCTCAATGAGATCGTGGACGACATGGGCAAGCTCCTCTACCGCGTGATCGGCGAGGATATCGAATTGACGTTCGACCTGAGCCCCCAGCCGCTTCCGATCATGGTGGACGTGGGCCAGATCGAGCAGGTGCTCCTGAATCTGGTGACCAACGCCAGGGATTCCATGCACCATGGCGGCCTGCTCTGCGTCAGCACGGAACAGGTCACCCTCACGACAGGCCTGCTCATCAAGCACGACTTCGCCGAGCCGGGAGAGTACGCCGTGCTCTCGGTGTCGGACAACGGCGTGGGCATCTCGGAGGAGGTCAGGCAGCGCATCTTCGAGCCCTTCTTCAGCACCAAGCCGGTCGGAAAGGGAACGGGGCTCGGACTTTCCATCCTCTATGGCATCGTCAAGCAGCATCAAGGCGACATCAGTGTCTACAGTGAACCCGGCATCGGCACGACCTTCAAGATCTACCTCCCGATCGTCCGGCATCACGGCCAGAACGCGGGGACCACTCCGCCCATCCTGGTGAAGGGCGGGACCGAGACCATCCTCATCGCTGAGGACAACGATGAGGTCCGTGCCCTGGCCCACGAAGTGCTCGCTTCGGCCGGCTACCGGATCATCCTGGCCACCGACGGCGACGAGGCCGTGACCAAGTTCATGGCGCGCGCCGATGAGATCGACTTCGTGCTGCTGGATGTGGTGATGCCGCGCATCAATGGCAAGGAAGTCTGCGACACCATCCAGTCGATCCGCCCCGGGATCAAGGCCCTGTTCATGAGCGGTTACACCGCGGACATCATCTGCCAGAAGGGCATCCTCGAGGAGGGGATCCACTACATCTCGAAACCCCTCACACCCGAGGCGCTCCTGCGCAAGGTGCGCGAAGTGCTCGACTCGCCATCCTAGGGATCTACCGGGCTGTCTTCAAGCGGCTGATGGCCTCGGAAAGCTCCAGGATCCGGTAGGGCTTCGACAGCAGGCCGGCGGCGCCCTGGCTGAGCAGGGTCTGGACTTCCTCGTTCTCCCCGTAGCCGGTGCAGATGATGATGGGCACCGTGTCGTCGATGCTCTGCATCTGGGCGAAGGCTTCCTGTCCTCCCATGATGGGCATCTTGAGGTCCAGGAGGACCGCCAGCAGTTCCCATGCAGGGCGCGGTACGAAGCCACCCCAGCCCGCCCGGGTTCAGCCGTCTCCGCGGCATAGCTCAGGCTTTCCAGGGCGCATCGCGAAGGATGGGTTCATCCTCGATCACCAGGACCAGGCCCTTGCTTTAACGACTCTTAAATAATCCTATCCATCGGGAAGCCTCTGCCCGGCAAGGACGTCCTCACGTTTTCCACCCAACCGGGTTCATGCGCGGGCAGCTTCCTGCAGCCGCGGGTCCGACCATCCATTCCGAATGTTCTTCAAGTGTTTCTGCCTGGTGACCGATGGGCTGGACGGGATCCATGAGAGCGATGGGTCCTGCGGTCTGGCTGGCCTCCCAGTTCGGCGCCAATTCACACCATCGCCGCCGGGAAGGTCCGCGCCCCGCAGGAGTTTGAAAGCTACGGTCGAACCGCTAAGGAAACGATGATGAAGGCGGCCATCCACGTCCCGGACCTCGACAGCCCCAGGCAGGCCGCCGAGATCGAGGCGCTGAAGGAACGGCTGCCGGGCATCATGGACATCTGCGCGAGTGTTCCGCACCGGATGGTGGAGGTGACCTTCGAGGAAGGTCAGCTTCCAGGCACACACATCCGGGCCGCACTGGAAGCTCTGGGCTGCCACCCCGGCCCCTTCCTGCCCATGCCCGCCCTGGCCAAGGCCATCCTGCCGGTGGCCGGAATGAGCTGTGCCAGCTGCGCCTGGGTGATCGAGACCAGGCTGAGGGAACTGCCAGGCGTGACCGATGCCTCGGTGGATCTCGCCGGGGAGTTCCTGCGCGTGGAATTCGACCGGGCCAGGGTGGGCCTCCCGGCCATCCTTCGGCTCGTCAAACAGACCGGGTACACCATTCCGACTGGCAAGGTGGAGCTGCCCATCCTGGGCCTAGGCGATCCCTCGGCTGCGCTGCCCCTGGAGCGGCTGCTCGCCCGCCAGGAGGGCGTCCTCCTGGCCCATGTGAACTGGGAGGCCAAACACATCATCCTCGAGTTCATTCCCGGCCTGATCACGGTCGCCGAGCTGGCGCGGCTGGTCCGCGCGGCGGGTTTCCAGGTGGTTTCCGGCCCCATGCCTGAAGCCGATCTGGCGCTGAGCTCCGATCCCCGCACCCTGGACCTGCAGGAGCAGAAGCGCCTGCTGCTCCTCGGCCTCTTCCTCACGGTGCCCCTGGTCCTGTTCAGCATGGCCCGGGATCTTGGCCTGGCGGGCTTCCCCCGGGACCAGTTCGCCATGTTCATTCCAGCAACGCTGGTGCAGTTCCTGGTGGGCGCATCCTTCTACCGCGGGGCCTGGCACAGCCTCCGGGCCGGGGCCGCCAACATGGATGTCCTCATCGTCCTGGGTTCGTCGGTGGCCTATGTCTCGAGTCTCGGCGTGACCCTCGGCCTGATCCACAGCCCCCATGTCTATTTCGAGACAGGCGCCGCCATCATCACCCTCATTCGGCTCGGCAAATACCTCGAATCCAAGGCGAAGGGACGCGCCTCAGCGGCCTTGCAGACCTTGCTGAACCTGCGTCCGGCCATGGCCCAGGTCCTGCGGGGGGGCGCGGAAGTGCGGCTGCCCCTGGACCAGATCGAAGTGGGCGACCGCATCCTGGTTCGGCCGGGCGGCAAGGTGCCCGTCGACGGGATCATCTGCCAGGGCTCCTCCGATTTCGACGAATCCATGCTCACGGGCGAATCCATGCCCGTCTGCAAGGGGCCGGGTGATGAAGTCATCGGCGCCACCCTCAACCACCAGGGGTTCATCACCTTCGAAGCCACACGGATCGGCCGCGACGGCACGCTAGCCCAGATCGTGCGGCTCGTCCGGGAGGCCCAGACCGGCAAGGCCTCGATCCAGAAGCTCACGGATGAAATCGGCAGACACTTCGTGCCCATCGTCCTGGGCCTGGCCGCGCTGACCTTCCTCGGCTGGATCCTGGTGGCCCGCATCCCCTGGCCCGGAGCCATGCTGAACGCGGTGGCCGTGCTGGTCATCGCCTGTCCCTGCGCCATCGGCCTGGCGACACCCACCGCCATCCTGGTGGGCACGACCCGGGGCGCCGAGAGCGGGTTGCTGTTCCGGAGCGGCGAAGCCCTGGAACGGGCCGGGCGCGTGAATACGGTGGTGTTGGACAAGACCGGCACGCTCACCCGGGGCCAGGCCGAGGTGACGGGGATCGTGCCGTTGAACGGCGTGGCCGAGGAGGAAGTCCTGCGCCTGGCCGCCAGCGCCGAGCAGGGTTCCGAGCATCCGCTGGGCCTCGCCATCCTTCGAGCCGCCCAGGAGCGGAAGCTGCCGCTCGAGGCGCCCACCTGCTTCCGCGCCCACGGGGGGCTGGGCATCCGGGCCAGGGTGCGGGGCACCCGCGTGCTGGTGGGCAATGCGCGGCTGATGAAGAACGAAGGCATCGAGATGGGCCCCCTGCAGGCCTGCATCGACCGGCTCCAGACCGAAGGAAACACAGCGGTCATCGTCGCTGCGGCCGTGGGCGAAGAGCCCTTCCAACCTTTGGGTGTGCTGGCCTTGGCGGACACACTCAAGCCGGAGGCCAAGGAGGCCGTGGCCGCCCTGCGCCAGCTCGGCCTGAGGGTGATCATGCTCACCGGCGACCACCGCCAGACCGCGGAGGCCATTGCCCGGCAAGTGGGCATCGACGAGGTCCTCGCGGAAGTCCTGCCGGAGCGGAAGGCGGACGTGATCCGGAACCTCCAGGGCCAGGCTCCTGCTCCAGGACTGCCCACCCCTCTGGTGGCCATGGTGGGGGATGGCATCAACGATGCGCCGGCCCTCGCCCAGGCGGATGTGGGCCTCGCCCTGGGCACTGGCACCGAGGTCGCCATGGCCTCGGCGGGCATCACCTTGATGAGTGGCGACCTGCGCAGCGTGGGACGGGCGATCTCGCTCTCCCGGAGCACCCTGCAGAGCGTCTACCAGAACCTGGTGTGGGCCTTCTGCTACAACATCGTCCTCCTGCCCATCGCGGCCTACGGGCTGCTCAGTCCGATGCTTGCCGCCGGGGCCATGTCCTTCAGCTCCATTTACGTGATCGCCAACAGCCTGCGCCTGCGCCGGATCAGCCTGCAGTCCCTGGTCGCACCAAAGTCCATCCTCCGCCAGTGCCTTGAGTTCATGCCCAGGACCCTGGCCCCGGCGGCCTCCCTGCTGCTGCTCATCGGCATGCCCCTCTTCGCCATGCAGGGCGGTGCCGAAATCCAGGGGGTCCTGGCGGGCAGGATGACGCCCAACCTGATGATGGTCATGGCCATCGCCAACGGCCTGATCGTGGTGGCGTACGGGTCGATCCCGGTGTTCCTGCTGGTCTTCATCCGCAAGCGGAAGGACATCCCCTTCTCCGGAATCATCCTGCTGTTCGGGGCCTTCATCCTGGCCTGCAGCGTGACCCACTTCTTTCACATCCTCGGCCTCTGGTGGCCCACGGACTGGTGGCAGGCGATCGCCGACTCCGCCTGCGCCGCCATCTCTCTGGCCACGGCCATCATCCTCTGGCCCCTGTTTCCTCAGATCATGGCCATTCCCAGCCCCCAGCAGCTGCAGGCGGTGAATCGCGAGCTGCAGAAGGAGAAGGCGGAACTGGAAACCACCCAGAGCCTGCTTCGCCAGGCCTACGACGAAGTGGAACAACGGGTGGAAGAGCGGACCCGGCAGCTGAGTGAAGAGATCGCCATCCGGAGAGAGACCGAGGATTCGCTCCGGGTCAGCGAAAGCCGCCTGTTCCTGGCCGCCCAGGCCGGGAAGGTCGGGATCTGGGACTGGGACGTGGTCCATGATGTGCTGACCTGGGACGCCAGCATGTATGCCCTGTACGGCCTCCGGGCGGAGGCGTTCAGCGGCGCCTACGAGGCCTGGTCCCGGGCCCTGCACCCCGAGGACCGCCAGCTGGCCGAAGACGAGATCCGGGGGGCCCTCCGCGGAGAACACGACTACTCGCTCGAGATCCGCGCCCTCCATCCCGATGGCTCGATCAGGATCCTGCTGGCCGCGGGCCAGGTGATCCGGGATGAGACCGGCCGCGCCGTCCGCATGATCGGCACCAACATCGACATCACCGATCGCAAACGCGCCGAGCTGGAACTCAACCAGCATCGCCAGCACCTGGAACGCCTCGTGGAACAGCGCACCGAAGAGCTGAAGGAAACCATGCTGGACCTCAAGGCCGCCAAGCAGTCGGCCGAGGCCGCGACCCAGGCCAAGAGCGAGTTCCTGGCGAACATGAGCCACGAGATCCGCACACCCATGAATGCCATCATCGGCATGACTCACCTGGCCCTGCAGACCGACCTCAACCCCAAGCAGAGCGACTACCTGGTCAAGGTCAAGAAGGCTTCGGATTCCCTCCTGGGAATCATCAACGACATTCTCGACTTCTCGAAGATCGAGGCCGGCAAGCTGGACATCGAAGCCACGGAATTCATGCTCGATGACGTGCTCGACCGGGTCACCAACCTGGTGGGTGCCCGCGCCACGGAGAAGCGTCTCGAATTCATGTTGGAGACGGCGTCCGACGTGCCTCCCTGGCTCGTGGGGGACCCCCTGCGCCTGGGCCAGGTCCTGACCAACCTCTGCAACAACGCGGTCAAGTTCACGGAGGCAGGGGAGATCGTCCTCGTCACCATCAGATTGTCCGAGGTGGCCGAAGGGGGGGTGACCCTCCGCTTCTCGGTGCGAGACACGGGAATCGGAATGACCTCAGACCAGACCGGTCAGCTCTTCCAGCCCTTCCGCCAGGTGGATCCGTCGAGCACCCGCCGGTTTGCCGGAACGGGTCTCGGCCTGGCCATCTGCAAGCATCTGGTTGAATTGATGGGTGGTCGAATCTGGGTGGAAAGCGAGCCCGGGAAGGGCAGTGAATTCTTCTTCACGGCCACCTTTGGGGTTGGCGCCTCGCAGGCCCGGGAGCGACGCGAGGCTCCGGTCGACCTGCGCAACCTGAAGATCCTCGTCGTGGATGACAGCCAGAAGGCCCGGGAGATCCTGCAGGGCCTGCTCGGCTTGCTGGGCTACCGGGTGACGGTGGCCGGATCGGGAGCCGAAGCCCTGGTGGAGCTGGTCCGGGCAGGCACCGCGGATCCCTTCGACCTGGTCCTCCTGGACTGGAGGATGCCGGGCATGGATGGCTTCGAGGTCGCCCGGCAGATCCGCCGGCTGCCCTGGTCGGTGGCCCTCCCCAAGCTCTTCCTGCTCACGGCCTACGGGGACGATGAGGTCCAGCGCCAGGTGGCGCAGGAACACCTGGATGGCTACCTTGCCAAGCCCGTGACCGCCTCCACCTTCTTCGATGCCATCGCCGGCGCCTTCCGGAGGGATGCCTTCCAGCCCGGCCCCGCAGCAGACACCCTGCCGGCGCTGCAGAACGTCCTGCTGGGCATTCGCGTCCTCCTTGTGGAGGACAACGACTTCAACCAGCAGGTCGCCGAAGAGCTGCTTACGGCGATGGGTGTCGCCGTCACCCTCGCGGTCAATGGCCAGGAAGCCCTGGAGAAAGTCCGTCATACCCCCTTCGATGCCGTGCTGATGGATCTGCAGATGCCTGTCATGGACGGCTACGAGGCCGTCACCTTGATGCGGCGGATTCCTGGTCTGAAAGCGACCCCGATCATTGCCATGACCGCCCATGCCCTGGTTCAGGAACGCGACAAGTGCCTGGCCATCGGCATGAACGACTACGTCACGAAGCCGATCCATCCCGATCAGCTCGCTGGAGTTCTGGAGAAGTGGGTCAAGACCACACAAGCCGCACGGGCGGCTGGTCCGGCCAAAGGCCAGACCCTTGTGCCGGTGAGCCTTCCGGACCCCCTGGGAAACCTGCCCGGGATCTCGCAGCAGGAGGGGCTCCGCCTGGTGATGGGCCGCCTGGACCTCTACCGAAGTGTTCTCGCCAAATTCCTGGGACTCAAATCCGACACGGCAGAGGACCTGCGTTCCGCGCTGGCCAGCCTGGACATGGAGAAGGCGGCCCGGAT
This sequence comes from uncultured Holophagaceae bacterium, assembly GCA_903884655.1. Classification (GTDB taxonomy): domain Bacteria; phylum Acidobacteriota; class Holophagae; order Holophagales; family Holophagaceae; genus Geothrix. The sequence goes on from CAISFO010000055.1 coordinate 42,065, forward strand.
CGCCCACAGCATGATCGCGGGAGCCGCCACCATCGGCGCCGCCCAGCTCTCGGCGACCTCCCTGGCGCTCGAACAGGCCCTCCTGGAGGGTGGACCCACGACCTGGGCTCCGCTGGCATCCCGGTTCGAGCAGGAGCTTGAGACGGTCCTGGAGGGCCTCCGCCGCAACTTAAGGGCCTGAGGGCCTTCCATTCACCTACTCCCAGGGACTTGAACGCGCTTCGCCACCGCGGCGGCCCACGGGGCAGCAGGCAGCACTCCTTGCCGCTGGAGGGTGGGTTGGACTGGCAAGAATTGCAGCTTTCCTTGGAGATTCCGATACGTTGATGCAGGTGTTCTTGATGCTGCCCCGTGCCCTTGCAGTCTTGTGTCTGGCCTTCGTCCTGCCCTTGAAGGCGCAGGTGGCGGGCAGTTTCCCCGTGCGTCGCTATGGGACGGACCAGGGTCTGGCCAGTGAAGTGGTCTCCGCGCTCGTGCAGGATCAGGCCGGGCGATTGTGGGCAGGCACGGAAGGGGGCCTAAGCTACTTCGATGGAAGCAGGTTCTCCCCATTCACCGGCCCCTTGCCTCCTGGTTTCGTGGTGAATCTGACGGTCGACCTGGATGGTACCCTCTGGGTGGCAACGGATGGCGGGTTGGCCCGGATCAGCCAGGGCCGGTCCAGGATCTACGGCGAGCCCGAGGGGATTCCGCGGGGCACAGTGCGAGAAGTCGTCAGGGATGCCGCAAGCCATCTCTGGGTGCTCATCGACTCCCAGGGCATCCGCGTCCAGCAAAGTCCCAATGGCTTCGGCAGTCCGGGGGTCTGGCCCGGCAAGGAGCCCCCCGCCCATCTGTTTGCCCACCCCTCGCTGGTCGGCGCCTGGGCCACCACCTCCCGGGCCATCTGGCACTGGGATCAAGGCGGCTGGATGCCGGTGGCCCCACCCCCCTTCGAGCCTGGCGAGGTCATCCAGGACCTCGCCATCGACAGCACCTTGAACCTCTGGGTGCGCACGGCCAGTTCCCTGTGGCGGCGGCGCGCAGAGGTCCCCCGTACCTGGACCGCCACGAAGATGGCCGGTGGGTACAGCCACATCTCCAGGCTGAGCCGGGATTCGGAAGGCTGGGTCTGGGTCGACAACGCCGCGGGTCTGTTGAGGGTCAAGGGAGATCAAAGCGAGCAGTTCGGACATGCCCGAGGGGAAGCCCTGGGGGGCATGGTGGACCAGGAGGGCGGCCTCTGGCTGCGCACGGACAAGGGCGTGCTCCGGATTCTGGGGCAGACCCGGTGGCGCACCTATGGTCTCCAGGATGGGCTTCCCCTCGATACCGCCTGGCAGATGCTCCGGGACCGACAGGGTCGCCTTTGGGTGGGGACGGACGCTGGACTGTGGGTCGAGGAGGGACGGCGGTTCAGACGGATCCTGACCGGACGGTTCCTGTCCATGGCCCTTGGAAAGGGCGACACCCTATGGGCGGCGGGGAGTCCTAGTGGAACGGTCCACCTGATCGACACCCGAACCCTTGCCACGACACCGCTCCGGATCGATGCCCTGCCCGTCGCCCGGATCACTCCAGGCTTGACCGTCGATGCCGAGGGCCTTCCCTGGGTGGCCGATGAGCGGGGTGGCGTGGTCCGGGGCACGAGATCAGGTCGGGACTGGACCTGGGAGACCATGCCGGTGGAGGGCGCTCCGCCCCGGGAAGTGCGAGGCCTGATCACCCTGTCGACCGGTGAGATCTTGATGCTTCACGACCAGCGGGCCTCGCTCTGGAGCGGGGGCTCCTGGCACCCGGTTCCGGATGTGCTACCGGAGCAGCCTTATGTGGCCAGCGCGGGCTCCGGCGGGGAAGTGGTCATCGCCTATAAGACCCGGCCCATCCTCACCATCCACAGAATGAAGGGCGACCAACTGGTTCGAACCGGGATGGTCGATTTCACGGATGCCGGACGAAACCTGGTGGTCTACAGTGTCGGCATCGACATCAACCGCCAGATCTGGGCCGGGACCTCCTATGGACTGGGCTACGTGACTGGCGAAAACCAGCCCCGGCTCCGCCTCCTGGGCTCGGAGGACCGCCTGGTCAGCCCGGAATGTGACCAGGGCGCCCTGCTGGTGGAACCCGGGCGCATCTGGATCGGCACCCCATCCGGCCTGATGAGCCATGACCCGGTTTCAGACCCCATCCCGCAGATGTTGCGCCCACCCCTCATTCTCTCGGCACGGGTGGCTTCCCGCCCGCTCGACCTCTTCGAACCCGATCCAGAGCTGCCCCGCGACCGGAACGAGCTGGAAGTGAATTTCATGGTCCCCAACTACCAGGTGCAGGATGCCCTGGTCTATGAGGCCAGGCTGTCGGGAGTGGACCAGGGCTGGATCCGTCTCGAGAGTCCTTACCTTCGCTATGCGGGTCTCCCGGCTGGGCCCCATGTGCTGGAGCTGCGCGGGATCACTCGCCAGGGGCTCCAGGGGCCAGTGACTTCGTTCCGGTTCCGGGTCCGGCCGGCCTGGTGGGAACGCTGGTGGATCCGGGGCCTCGGGCTGCTCGGCCTCGGGTCCCTCTTCCTGCTGGTGGTCAAGGTCCGCCAGGCCCAGCTGGAGCGGCGCAACCGGGAACTCATCGATGAAGTGGACCGCCAGACCTCGGCCCTGGTGCAGGCTTCCAATGCGAAGAGCGCCTTCCTGGCCAACATGAGCCACGAAATCAGGACACCGATGAACGCCATCATCGGCATGACCCACCTGGCCCTGCAGACGGAGCTCACGCCCAAGCAGCACGACTATCTGACCAAGGCGAAGCGGGCCTCGGATTCCTTGCTCGGCATCATCAACGACATCCTCGATTTCTCCAAGATCGAGGCGGGCAAGCTCGACATTGAAGCTCAGGAGTTCCTGCTCGAAGATGTCCTGGAGCGGGTGATCGCCCTGGTGGGCACCCGGGCTAGTGAGAAACGGCTGGAATGGCTGGTGGAGATCGCGCCGGAGGTGCCGCGTACCCTCGTCGGCGACCCCCTGCGGCTCGGCCAGCTCCTGGTGAACATCTGCAGCAATGCGATCAAGTTCACCGACGTCGGCGAAGTCGTCTTGTCCGCCCTTCCCTGCGCCCCGCCAAGCGAGCGCAAGGTGGAGCTCCAGTTCTCGATCCGCGACACCGGGATCGGGATGTCGGAGCAACAGAAGGAACAGTTGTTCCAGGCCTTCCACCAGGTGGATCCCTCCAGCACGCGCCGCTTCGCCGGGACCGGTCTGGGCCTGGCCATCTGCAGGCACTTGGTGGAGCTCATGGGAGGCCGCATCTGGGTGGAAAGCGAGCCTGGAAAGGGGAGCGTGTTCTGCTTCACCCTCACGTTCGGCTTGAGTGAGAATGCATTGCCCACCCTCCTGGAAGGAGCCCGGGACCTTCAAGGATTGCAGGTTCTTCTCGTGGACGACTGCGGGAAGGCACGGGAAATCCTGCTCGAGCTGCTCGTGTCGCAGGGTTGCCGTGTCACGGTGGCAGGCTCCGGAGCGGAAGGACTGGCCACACTCTCCCGGAAGGACCCGGCCACCCGATTCGACCTGGTCCTCCTGGACGGGAACATGCCCGAGATGGATGGTTTCGAGACCGCCCGTCGGATCCGCCTACTCCCCTGGCCAGCTGCGAAACCCAAGCTCATCCTCATGGGCGGCTTCGGCGATGAAGCATTCCAGCGGCAGACCTCGATGGAACAGCTGGACGGTCTTCTGACCAAGCCGGTGACGGCGACCAGACTGGTTGAAGCCATCAAGGACGCGATCCATCCGGATGCCCGCCGGGCGACTCCGGCCGTGCGCTCCGCCTCCACCGTGGAACCGGTGCTGAATGGGGCCCACATCCTGCTGGTGGAAGACAACGACTTCAACCAGCAGGTCGCCGAGGAGCTCTTGATTGCGGCCGGCATGGTGGTCACCATCGCCTCCAACGGGAAGGAGGCTCTGGACCTCACCGATGGGACCAGGTTCGATGCCGTGTTGATGGACCTGCAGATGCCCATCATGGATGGCTACGAATCGGTGGCACTGATGCGAGAACGGCGGGACCTCCAGTCCCTTCCCATCATCGCCATGACAGCTCACGCCCTGCTGGCGGAACGCGAGAAATGCCTGGCCATCGGCATGAACGACTATGTCACCAAGCCCATCGATCCTGCCCAGCTGTACCAGATTCTCCGAAAGTGGGTCGCACCCCGTCACGCCATGACACCGCGGATCCAGCCAGTCACGACCTTCCCTCCGCCCACGAGCAGCTTCGATGACCTTGGTCCCTTGCCAGGCATATCTGTGCAGGTCGGCCTCGACTTCGCCATGGGGCGAAGGGACCTCTACCGGAATGTCCTCGACAAGTTCCTGTCACTCAAATCCAACACAGCCTCCGACCTGTATTCCGCACTGGAAAATCGGCAGGTGGAAACGGCCACACGGATCGCCCACAGCATGATCGCCGGAGCCGCCACCATCGGCGCCGGCCGGCTCTCTGCCACGGCCCTGGAGCTCGAACAGGCCCTCCTTGATGGCGAAACGTCCACCTGGGAAGACCTGGCGGCAAGGTTCGAACAGGATCTCGAGGAAGTCCTGGATGGGCTGAGAGCCCACCCGGGCATGCCCTAGCTCGATCCGCCTGGTGGCAACTCCACTGCCCCAGGATGGCCGCACGCCTGGAAATCACCCCTGGCTCGCGCACAACCAGCCTAGAATCGCCGCATGCCCCGGAGCCGATGATGAGACGTTTGTGCTTGCTGCTCCTGCTGGCCTGCAGCCTTCCAGCCCTGGCTGAAGATGGCTGCAAATCGAAGCTTCAGGAGTTTGTCAACCGGAGCGGATTCACGGTCAAAGTGGCGAGACCCTGCCAGGTCTGGGTGGCCATCGACGCCCTTTCCATTCCCCGGGAGGGTGGCCTGCAGGGCATGCTGCTGATTGCCCAGGAAGGAGAACTGGGCATCCTCGGGACCGTCGTGCAGACCAAGGCCAAGCTGAGCCTTTCCGCTGAGCTCATGACGAGGCTGCTCCAAATGAACAACGAGATCGAATTCGCAAAGGTGGGCCTCGACAGCGACGGTGACTTGTTCATCCGGGCTGAACTCCGCATGAATACCCTCACCGAGGAGGAATTCAAGGCCACCGTGAAGAACCTCACCGAAGCCAGCGCCAAGGTCTACGCGGCGTTGAAGAAGTGACTTTCCCACCGGCGGTCAGCTTATTTCCGCCAGCCTGAACCGGGTCTGCTCCCGCCTCAACCAGTCGCTCTGGGCCTCGCTAAGACCGATATTCAGGGCCCGATCCGCTGCCTCGCGGCACCGCAGGAGCAGCGCCCGGTCCCGCACCAGATCCGCCACCTGGAAGCGCGGCAACCCCGCCTGCTTCACGCCGAAGAACTCGCCGGGCCCTCGCAATTCCAGATCCCGCTGGGCGATGCGGAAGCCGTCCTGGGTCTCGACCAGGGTTTGCAGGCGCTCGGTCTCCGACCCGCTGATCATGAGGAAATGGCTGGCGTGCTCACCCCGGCCCACGCGGCCCCGCAGCTGGTGAAGCTGGCTCAGGCCGAAGCGCTCGGCATGATCGACCACCATGACCGTGGCATTGGGCACGTCCACGCCCACTTCGATCACCGTGGTGGCCAGCAGGATCTTCGCTTCGCCGGACACGAAGCGGGCCATGCGGGCCGCCATCTCGTCGGCCTTCAGGCGGCCATGCACCACTTCGATGACCTCGTCCGGAAAGATGCCCCGCAGCAGGGCCTCCATGGCCTGGATATCCCGGAGCTGCACCTTGCCCTCGTCCGAGGGATCGATGCTGGGGCTCACCACGAAGGCCTGGCGGCCCGCGGCCAGCTCCCGGCGCACCTGCTCCCAGGCCCGTTCCGCGAACTCGGGTTTGTGCAGCTTCGTCCGGATGGGCTGGCGCCCGGGTGGCAACTCGTCCAGTACGCTCTGGTCCAGGTCCCCGAACACCGCGAGGGCCAGCGAACGGGGGATGGGTGTGGCGCTCATCACCAGCCAGTGGGGATCGCCGCCCTTCTCCTTCAGGGCCTCACGCTGCTTGACGCCGAAGCGGTGCTGCTCGTCCACCACCACCAGTTGCAGCCGGTGGAAGCTCACCGCCTCCTGGAACAAGGCGTGGGTGCCCACCACATAGCGGGCCTCGCCACTGGCGATACGGGCCATGGCGGCGCGTTTCTCGGCGGACTTCATGCCCCCCAGCAGCAGCTGCAAGGAACCAGCCTGCTCACCGAGGTAGCGGCTGAAACTGGCGGCGTGCTGCCGGGCCAGTACTTCCGTGGGCACCAGCAGAGCGCCCTGCCCGCCGGTTTCGGCGACCATGGCCATGGCCAGCAGAGCCACCAGCGTCTTCCCGCTGCCCACGTCTCCCTGCAGGAGCCGGTTCATCACCCGGCCCGAGGTGAGGTCCGCCACGATCTCCTTGAACGCCCGCCGCTGGGCGCCAGTGAGGTGGAAGGGCAGGAAGCCCCGCAGCCGCTCCCGCAGCTCCGGCGAGGTGGGTACCACCAGGCCTTTCCGTTTGAGCCGTCCATCCCGGCGCAGGGCAATGCCCAGGGAGAAAGCAAACAGTTCCTCCGAGGCCAGCCGTCGATGGGCAGGGGTGGTGCCGGCTTCCAGCTCCTGGGCCTCGCTCGCATCAGGGGGGTCGTGCAGCAGGCGCAAGGCGGTCAGGGTGTCCGGCAGATCCTTCGCGAGGTCGTGAGGAAGCCAGTCCTCCGCCAACTGCACACGGTCCTGGGCCTCTGCGACCAGTTTCTGCCGCACCCGCCCAGGTACGATGCCCAGCTTGCGGTACAAAGGCAGGTAGCGGCGCACCCAGCCGATGTCCCCGCTCCGCTCCATCACCTCGAACTGGGGTCCCCGCATTTCGAGCCCGTGGCGCCCCAGGACCAGCGCACCGAACACCAGGAGCCGGTCCCCCACCTTCAGACTGCGTCCCAGGTAGGGCTGATTGAACCAGAGGAGCCGCAGGGTGCCCGTCCCGTCCCCGAGCAGAACCTCTGTGAGGGCCAGGCGCTGGATCCGGGTACTGCTCTGGCGCAGGTCCTGGATGGTACCCAGCACCGTCACGATGCCGGAATCCTGAGCCTCGAAGCCGCGCATGTCCAGGCTGCCCAGGGGCCTCAGGCTGCCCCGATCCACGTAGCGGTAGGGCAGGCTCCACAGCAGGTCGCGCAGCGTGTCGATGCCCGCTTCCTGCAAGGCCGCCGCCCGCGCCGGACCCAGGCCCCGAAGGACCGTGACCTTGGACGAGAGCGGAAGCGGAGCGAGGGACATGGCTGGAGTTCAGCCTAGCCGCAGCCCTCGTCCTGCACCATTTGGACCTGGGCCTAGACGTGTACCGCTGTGCGGGCCATGGCCTTGACCAGGGCCTGTTCGAGGTCCGCCCAGAGGTCCTCGGGGCCTTCGAGCCCCACCGACAGCCGCATGAGCGACTGGGAGACGCCACTGTGCTCGCGGGCTTCGGCGTTCACCACCCGGTGAGTCAGTGCGGCAGGATGCTGGATGAGGGTGTCCACGCTGCCGAGGGACACGGCGGGGGTCATGAGTTTCACTTCTGCCATGACCGTGGAGGCCGCCTCGAAGCCACCCACCAGTTCGAAGGCGATGAGGGAACCGGGGCCCTTCATCTGGCGGCCCAGCAGTCCCTTGGGATCCTGGCCCGGCAGGCCGGGGAAGTGCACGGCGGTAATGGCGGGGTGCTTGGCCAGGCGCTCCGCCAGGACCTTGGCGCCCTCCTGCTGGGCCCTGACCCGCAGCGGCAGGGTGGGCAGGCCACGGTGCAGCAGGTAGGCGGCCAGGGGATGCAGGACGTTGCCGGTGATGACGCGCACCTTGCGCAGTTCCGTGGCCCAGTCCTTGTTGGTGGCCACCAGACCCGCCAGCACATCACCATGGCCGCCCAGGAACTTGGTGGCGCTGTGGAGGACCAGGGTCACGCCCTGCTTGATGGGGTTCTGCAGGATGGGTGTGGCGAAGGTGTTGTCGACCAGCACGGGCACCTTGCCCGCCTGGCGCACCACATCCTCGAGGTCCAGCAGGGCCAGGGTGGGATTGGCCGGCGTTTCCACGATCACCATGGCCGTGTCGGGACGCATGGCCGCGGCGATGCCATCGGCCTCGGCCCAGGTCACTTCGAGGCCCAGCATGCCTGAGGCCAGCAGATGGTCCGTCCCGCCGTAGATGGGCCGCACGGCCACGATATGGCTGCCCCGCGTCTTGGCGGCCATGAGGCTCGCGGTCACCGCCGCCATGCCGGAGCTGAAGGCCACGCATTCCTCGGCGCCCTCCAGCTGGGCCAGTGCCTCTTCGTACCGGGCCACGGTGGGGTTGTAGAGCCTTGAATAGACAGGGCTTCCCATGGGCAGGCCGCCCATGGCCATGGCCTCAAGGCTCTGGCCGCCCTCTTCCAGGTTGTGCAGAGGGTAGGTGCTGCTGAGGTCGATGGGCATCGCATGGATCCCCTGCTCGTGCAGCACTTCGCGACCGGCATGAACGGCCTGGGTTTCCTGTGACATCGAGGCGGTGGGACGGGTCATGGGACAACTCCTGTCCCCTCAATGTAGGTTCGATCGATTCGGCATTCTGCCGAATTGATTTCGTGAAATGATGGAGTTCATGGAACTGGACCGAATCGACTGCGCCCTTATCGAGCATTTGCAGAAGGATGCTCGGCTATCCAACAAGGAACTGGCCTCGGCGGTGGGTCTGGCGCCTTCCTCCTGCCTGGCCCGGGTGCAGCGGCTGAAAACCGAGGGCGTGCTGAAGGGCGCCCACGCGGAGGTGGACCCGGAGACCCTGGGCGTAGGCCTCCAGGCGCTCATCGCCGTGCAGCTCCGCCAGCACAGCAGGGCCCAGGTGCTGGCCTTCTGGAAGCACATCATGGGCCTGCCCGAAGTCCTCACCGTCTTCCACGTGGCAGGTGCCCACGACTTCCAGGTCCATGTGGCCGTCCGGGACGCCCACCACTTGCGGGACCTGGCCCTGGACGCCTTCACCACCCGGCCCGAGGTGTCCCACATCCAGACCAGCCTCATCTTCGAAGTCGCCAAGGGGAAGGTGATGCCGAACTACAAGGCCGCTAATCCCCGATGACCCGCTCGATGCGCCGGTCCGGGATGAGCCACATCAGGGCCACCACCCAGTAGAGGCCGAAACCCAACCAGCGGTTGGCGAAGGACAGCAGGATGGCGGCGGCGTAGATGGCGATGGACAGCTTCCCCTTGAAATCACTGCCCACAGCCGTACCCAGCAAAGAACCCTCTTTGTGGTAGTGGATGAGGCACTGGCTCAGCAGGTAGTAGGCCACCCCGGCCATGATCAGCACCCCACCGTAGAGCGCCACGGGTCGCGCCGCGAAGTGGTTCTCGCCCATCCAGGCAGTGGCGAAGGGCACGAGCGACAGCCAGAACAGCAGGTGGGTGTTGGCCCAGAGGATTGGACCGTTCACCTTCTTCACCGCGTGCAGCAGGTGGTGGTGGTTGTTCCAGTAGATGGCGAGGTAGATGAAGCTCAGGGCGTAGCTCACGAAGGTCGGCAACAGCACGCCCAGGGCTGCAAAGGAGTCCCCGTGGGGCACTTTCAGCTCCAGCACCATGATCGTGATGAGGATGGCCAGCACGCCGTCGCTGAAGGCTTCGAGCCGATTCTTGCCCATGCCTGGCCCCCTCAGGAGGGTCGATTGTGGCACAAAGATGCCTAGGGCCCCGACGGATCCCGGCTGAACGTATTCTCGGCGATCAGGCTTCTGGTATCGCGAGCAAGTCTAGTTTTTACGTGCGGTGAAGGTGAATTTTTCTTTTGGAATCACCTTGTTCCCCACGACCACCAGCTTGCCTTGAATGATGTTGGGCGTCTCCAGGGTCCCCGTGAGGCCAGAGTAGTTGCAGTCATAGCCCGCACAGTCGAACCCTGCCGACCGGGTCGTGATGGTCGAGCCCACCTTCCCGGCGATGACCTGCATGGCCACTTCGATGCCCTTGTAATAGAGCACGGCATTGTAATAGTTATCGACATCGCCATATTTAATCGTCGTGTCATTTTTCACGGACCAGGTGGCCCGGCTGCCATCGTTGAAATGCAGCGTCCAGAACCCCACCAGGGGGCCGGCTGCAGAACACACTTGCGCCCCGAAAAGGCTGATGGCCAGCCCGATCGCTACGGTCCATTTCCTGTTGTGCATAAAGCCTCCTGGAGATCCATGTTGGTGGATTTTTCGGAAGGTGTATAGCCAGCCCTTAGAAACGCCTTGAAGCAGTGGATCGCTCCCGGGCTGGAGGGGACCCGTCCCGCCTGGTTCCACGCCCCAGCGCCTGCGGATCAGGCCCACAGGCACTTCTCCGCCTGCCGCCCCAGATCCCCGCTCCCCTGACTGTTGGCAAGGCTCTTGGCGAGCGCCACCAGCATGGCCTCCTGGGCCACCTTCGGCAGGTGGGGCAGCAGGTCAGCGGCAGCCGCCACGGCCAGCAGCTGATGGGCATGGTTGAAGGTGGGATCGTTGAGGGTGGCGGCCTCGGCGAGGGCTCCCAGGGCCACATCGGCCACGCCGGCACGCACCAGCCCCTGGGCGTGACCCATGGCAAGGGGCGCTTCCAGATCCAGCATGGCGTCCAGGAGGGCCTCCCGGTCGGGCTCTGGGATGGGCGCGGGCTGAATCCGGCTTTCGGGTTCGTCGGTGGGGAAGAGGTTCACCAGAGCCGCGGCCTGGCACCAGACCCGGGGATCCGTGGGCCTGCTCCGGGCCAGGCTAGCCAGGTAGACGAAGGTCCAGGCCGTCTTGCCCTCCAGGTCACGCCGAGCGTCCAGCTGTTTTTCGGAGGCTCCCAGCACCAGTGCGGCCAGCGTGTCCCCCGCCCCCTGCCCGGCCTTGAGGCGGTCCGTGAAGCGATCCAGCAACGCCACCAGACCCAAGTCACAGAGGTCCCGGACCTGTTCCTGAAGGGCCTCCGGATCGAGAAGGGATGGGGTCCAAGGCACAGAAAGATCGGCCCCGACCAGCCGCTTGGCGGCGCGGCGGGCCCAGAAGGTGTCTTCGGTGGTTCCCGCCACCCAGGCCGCCAGGCCGAAGAGGCGGCGGCCCGTGGCCTTCGGGCGTTCCAGGCGCTCATGAAGATCCGCCAGGTCGCAGGCCAGGACCAGCTTGTGGCCCACATTGGCCATGTCGGTCAGGGTCAGCAGGCCCAGACGCCGGAAGTCCTCGGCGTCCGGCAACTCGAACCCCTGGGCCTCTGCATAGGCCAGCCCTGGTCTCCGGGACTGGATGAAGTCCTCGAGGTTGCGCCAGGTTCCGCTACCCTTCGCAGCCATCACCTGGGCCAGGCTCAGGGCGGACCGCCGCCCTTCATGCGCGGTCATGTGCAGCGTGACGGCCAGAGCCCTGTGGAAGCTCGCTTCCTTGAGCAGTGGAGCCAGCCGCAGCACGGCGCGGAGCCCGAGGATGCCGTGGGGCACATGAGGCTGATAGGCCTCCCAGTCGATGCGCGGCACCAGAATCTTCACCGCTTCCCGGATGGAATCACGGACACCGTCGGGTTTGGCCACCCGGTCCGCGAAGACCTGGAAAAAGCTGTCCGTGGGGGTTTCCAACTCTTGTTGCCAAGGCGATTCAACAGGCATGGAGGATCAGCCCACGAAATGACAATCGATCACCGCCAAGACGCCAGGGCGCCAAGGGTAGACGCCTAGACAGCGCTTCTTGGGGTTCTTCTCGGTATCCGCGATGCGGATACGCGAGACAAGGGCGCAACTGGCGTCTAAGCGGTGAGTTCTTTCCTGTCTCGATCGACATCAAGCCCCCTCCAACGGCAGATCCCAGGCCTGGGCCACGAGGCGGGCCCAGTGGTGGTTCCAGGCCCGCGTCCAGACCAGACCCCCCTCCTTCATGTCGGAGGCCATCAGGCGCTGTCGAAGCTCCGTGCGGAGGCTTTCGGCAGCGGAACCAAGTGCTGTCTCGGCCATCGCCAGCAGCTCTCCTCTGGCCTTCCGTTCCTGGTCGTGGTGGGCGAGGAAGCCTGCGGACTCCGGCGAAGGGGCCGACGCGAGCAGCCGCTGCCAGGCCTCGAAGGCCGAGCGGGCGGCGGGATCCTCCCGCAAGGGCGGCTTGACCCGCTCCCAGTCGCGGCCCGGATCCAGGTCCGGCCCCGCGCGGAGCAGGGCCTCGCGCAGCTTCACGGCCCTGGCCACATCGCGATCGAGGTGCCTGAGGGCCACGAAGGTCCGTGGTTTCTCGCGTTTCTCCCGACGATCGAAGAAGGCATTCAAGGCCGACACCACCAGATCCATCGGCACGGCAGAGGCTTCCCAGGCCAGCACCTGCCGGAAGTCATCCGTGGACAGCAGGCCCGCCCGGCCCCAGGCCCGGAAAGCCCACTCCCGCTCCAGCCAGTCCTTCTCTTCCCGCGTGTAGGCCATCACTTCGACGCCGGACCTTCCGGTACCAGCCAGGTGCCGTCCTTCAGGTGGAGAGCATTGTTCTCCCAGGCCAGGATTTCTTCCGGCGCGATCCGGGCCTTGGCAAAGCCACGCAGCCTGAATGGGCCGGAACCCAGTGGGCGACCGTCCCGAGCCCAGACTTCCAGCTGCCAAAGCGTGCCCTGGTGCTCGCCGACTTTGATGAAGACACCCTGTTGCCCTTCTCCGCCCCAGACGGCCTCCAGGGGGACAGAACCTCGTCTGGAGGGCGTTCCGCCGCAGCCCTGGAGCAACCCGGCCAGAATCGTTGTCAGTGCCAGCAGCATCGAAGGTCGAACCATGCCGACATTCTACCCGTTAGAATAAAAGCCAAGGGGGGCACAGTCCTGATCCGCGAACAGATCCGCTACAAGAGCAAGAAGGAGATCGACAAGCTGCGCGAGGCCTGCCGCGTGGCCGCGAACGCCCTGCGCATCGCCGCCCGGGCGGCGCGGCCCGGCGTGAGCCTGCTGGACCTGGACCGGATCGCCGAGACCTACATCCGCCAGCAGGGCGCGAGCCCCAGCTTCAAGGGCTACCACGGCTTTCCGGGCACCCTCTGCACCTCGGTGAACGATCGCGTGGTGCACGGCATCCCCAGCAAGTACGTGCTGCAGGAAGGCGACATCATCGCCATCGACTGTGGCGCCAAATTGGACGGCTTCCACGGGGACACCTGTCTCACGGTGGGCGTGGGCAAGATCAGCGACGAAGCCCGCATGCTCATCCAGACCGCCCAGCTGGCCATGTACCTGGGCATCGAGAACTGCCGCCCCGGCCTGCGCCTGGGCGACATGGCCTCCGCCGTGCAGAGCTTCGCGGAAGAGCGCGGCTATTCCATCGTGCGGGAGTACATCGGCCACGGCCTGGGCCGGGATCTGCACGAGGATCCCCAGGTGGTGTTTGCCGAACAGAAGCCGGGCACCGGGTTCCGCATGGAGCCGGGCATGACCATCACCATCGAGCCCATCCTCAACACGGGCAGCCACAGATGCCTGGTGGAGGCCGACGGTTGGACCGTCCGCACCGCCGATGGAGGTCTCTCTGCCCAGTTCGAGCACGACATCGCCATCACGCGAAATGGGCCCGAGATCCTCAGCATCCCCGATGCTGAATACGAGCTGGAAGACGGTTTGTAAGCCTGTTCCGGCGAAAAACCCCTGTCATGGGGTCAAAATGGAATTAGGCATCCACAACGGACTCGAATTGTGCTAGGATTGCCCATGGAACGTCGTCCGCGCATGCATCTGGGCGTCCCGGCAGGTGATTCGGCCGGTTGGATGTCCCTGGGCGTTCCGATTACCGAACCTACGAAATAAAATCCGGAGCAACCGATGGAGAGGCCTCGCCCCATCCAGACCCAAGGTCTATACGATCCTTCCCAGGAGCATGACGCCTGCGGTTTCGGCTTCGTGGTGGACACCAAGGGCCGTCCCTCCCACGACATCGTCCGCAAGGCGCTGCAGGTCCTCTGCAACCTCGAGCACCGGGGAGCCTCCGGCAGCGAGAAGGCCACCGGCGACGGCGCGGGCATCCTTACCCAGATTCCCCATGCCTTCCTGGCCGCCCGCTGCCGCCCCATGGGTGTGGTTCTGCCCGCTCCCGGCGAATACGGCCTTGGCATGCTCTTCCTGCCTCCGGATGATCGCAACCGCCATGCCTGCGAACGCATTCTCGAAGAGGTCATCGAAGAAGAAGGCCAGAAGGTGCTCGGCTGGCGGGACGTGCCCACGGACAACGCCCACCTGGGTGTCACCGCCCGGGCCAGCCAGCCGGTCATCCGCCAGATCTTCATCTCCCGCGGGGCCGACACGCCTGCGGGTGATGCCCTGGAGCGCAAGCTCTACGCCATCCGCCGCCTCGCCGAGAAGCGGGTCTCCCGATCAGTGCTGCCGGGCCGAGGCTATTTCTATATTTCGAGCCTGTCGAGCCGCACGGTCGTCTACAAGGGCATGCTGAATTCCGAGCAGCTCGGGTCCTTCTATCCCGACCTGGGCGAGGACACGTTTGTGTCCGGCCTCGGCATGGTGCACTCCCGGTTCTCGACCAACACCTTCCCCAGCTGGTCGCGGGCCCATCCCTACCGCTACATCTCCCACAACGGTGAGATCAACACCCTGCGGGGCAACGTGAACTGGATGGAGGGCCGGCAGCGGCTCTTCGCCTCCAGGCTGCTGGGCGAGGATCTGCAGAAGGTCCTGCCCGTCATCGACCTGGACGGCTCGGACTCATCCATGTTTGACAACGTCCTCGAGCTGCTTTACATGAGCGGCCGGTCCCTGCCCCACGCCCTGATGATGATGGTGCCCGAGCCCTGGAGCAGGCACGAATCCATGAGCCCGCTGCGCAAGGCCTTCTACGAGTACCACTCCTGTCTCATGGAGCCCTGGGACGGCCCCGCCTCCATCGCTTTCACGGATGGCACGCGCATCGGCGCCATCCTGGACCGCAATGGCCTGCGCCCGGCGCGCTGGATCCACACGAAGGACGGCCTCGTGGTCATGGCCAGCGAGACTGGTGTCCTGGACATTCCCGTGGAGAAGATCTTGCAGAAGGGCCGCCTCCAGCCTGGGCGCATGTTCCTGGTGGATACCAAGCTGGGGCGCATCGTCCCGGATGACGAGATCAAGGACGAGCTGGCCTCCGCCGAGCCCTACACCCAGTGGGTGAAGGAGAACCTGGTCCGGATCGAGGACCTGCCTGAGCCCCCCAACGTCAACGAACCGGATCACCAAACGGTGCTGCGCCGGCAGGAGACCTTCGGCTACACGCTGGAAGACGTGAACATGATCGTGAGCCCCATGGCCACCGAAGGCGCCGAGCCCATCGGCAGCATGGGTTCAGACATTCCACTGGCGGTGCTTTCCGAAAAACCCCAGCTTCTGTACGACTATTTCCGCCAGCTCTTCGCCCAGGTAACCAACCCACCGGTGGATGCGGACCGCGAAAGCATCGTTCTGGCGGTGGACACGGCCATCGGCCCCGAGGGCAACCTGCTGGAACCCACGGCAGAATCGGCCCTGCACTTCGAGTTGCACACGCCGGTCCTGCGGAATCGGGAGCTGGAGAAGATCCGCTGTCTGGATGGCCGGCCCGGATCCCGGGGCTTCCATTCCATCACCCTGCCCATGCTGTTCAAGGTCGACGCCGGCGGCAAGGGCCTCCGCAAAGCCATCGAGGACCTCCGCCGCCAGTGCAGCGAGGCCATCGCCGAAGGCCACAACATCCTGATCCTCTCCGACCGTGGCCACGACGCCACCGACGCGCCCATCCCGGCCATGCTGGGCATCGCCGCCGTACAGCACCACCTGCTGCGGGCCGGTGAGCGCGAGAAGGTCTGCCTCGTGCTGGAATCTGGCGAGCCCCGGGAAGTCCACCACTTCTGCACCCTCATCGGCTACGGCGCCAGCGCCGTCAACCCCTACCTGGCCTTCGAGACCATCCACGACCAGCTGCGCCAGGGCATGATCTCCGGCGATCCCGACAAGGCGGAGATGCGCTACGTCAAGGCCGTCAACAAGGGCATCGTGAAAGTGATGTCCAAGATGGGAATCTCCGCCGTGCAGAGCTACCACGGCGCCCAGATCTTCGAGGCCCTGGGGCTGAGCCAGGATTTCGTGGACGAATACTTCGCCGGCACGCCGACCCGCATCGGCGGCGTGGGCATCGATGTCATCGCCAAGGAAGTGGGGATGCGCCATGACATGGCCTATCCGGAGCGGCCTGCGGAAGCGCCGAGCCTGAGCTCCGGCGGCCGCTACAAGTACCGCCGGGATGGGGAGCCCCATCTCAATTCGCCCGAAGCCATCCACCTGCTCCAGTCCGCCTGCCGCAGCGGCGACTACAAGCTCTGGAAACGCTATACCGAGCTCATCGACCACCCGGGCAAGCAGCCGGTGACCCTCCGTGGGCTCCTGGATTTCCGCTCCCAGGCGCGGCCCGTCCCCCTCGACGAAGTGGAGCCCATCGAGTCGATTCTGGCTCGCTTCAAGACCGGGGCCATGTCGTACGGCTCCATCAGCCAGGAGGCCCACGAGGCCCTGGCCATCGCCATGAACCGCATCGGCGCCAAGAGCAATACCGGCGAAGGCGGCGAGGATCCGGCCCGCTACAAGCCCATGGCCAACGGCGATTCCAAGAACAGTGCCATCAAGCAGGTGGCCTCGGGCCGCTTCGGCGTCACCAGCCAGTACCTGGTCGAGGCCCGGGAGATCCAGATCAAGATGGCCCAGGGCGCCAAGCCCGGCGAGGGCGGCCAGCTGCCCGGCCCCAAGGTCTATCCCTGGATCGCCAAGGTGCGCCATGCCACCCCGGGCGTGGGCCTCATTTCGCCTCCGCCCCACCATGACATCTATTCCATCGAGGACCTGGCCCAGCTCATCCACGACCTGAAGAACGCCAACCCCGGCGCCCGCATCAGCGTGAAGCTGGTGTCCGAAAGTGGCGTGGGCACCATCGCTGCGGGTGTGGCCAAGGCCCACGCGGACGTCATCCTCATCAGCGGCTTCGACGGCGGCACCGGCGCCGCCCCCCTCACCAGCATCCGCCACACGGGCGCCCCCTGGGAGCTGGGACTGGCCGAGGCCCAGCAGGTGCTCGTCATGAACAACCTGCGCAGCCGCGTGGTGCTCGAGGCCGACGGCCAGCTCAAGTCCGGCCGCGATGTGGTCGTGGCCGCCCTGCTCGGGGCCGAGGAATTCGGCTTCGCCACGGCACCGCTGCTGGCCCTGGGCTGCGTGATGATGCGCGCCTGCCACAAGAACACCTGTCCCGTGGGTGTGGCAACCCAGGATCCGGAACTGCGCAAGCGCTTCGACGGGGACCCGCAGCACGTGGTGAATTTCATGCGCTTCATCGCCATGGAGGTTCGCGAGATCATGGCCCAGCTGGGCTACCGCCAGTTCTACAAGATGGTGGGCCGCAGCGAGCACCTCGAGATGCGCCGGGGCGTGGACCACTGGAAGGCCCGCACCCTCGACTTCTCCCGCATGCTCTGGAAGCCCACCGTGGCCAAGGAGGTCAAGCGGACCTTCCGTGTGAACCAGGACCATGGCCTGGACAAGGCCCTGGACGCAACCACGCTGATCCCCCTCTGCCGCCCCGCGATTGAATCCGGAAACCCGGTTTCGGCCACCCTGCCCATCTCCAACGTGAACCGCACAGTCGGCACCATGCTGGGCAGCGAGATCACCCGGCGCTGGGGTGCCGTGGGCCTGCCCGACGACACCATCCGCCTGCAGTTCCAGGGCTCCGCGGGGCAGAGCTTCGGGGCCTTCATCCCCAAGGGCCTCACCCTGACCCTGGAAGGGGATGCCAACGACTATCTGGGCAAGGGGCTCTCCGGAGGTCGCATCGCGGTCTTCCCGCCCCGTACCGCCACCTTCGTGCCCGAGGAGAACGTCGTCATCGGCAACGTCGCCTGCTACGGCGCCACCTCAGGCGAAGCCTTTATCCGGGGTTTGGCGGGGGAGCGCTTCTGCGTGCGGAACTCCGGTGCCACCGCCGTGGTGGAAGGCATTGGCGACCATGGCTGCGAGTACATGACGGGCGGCGAAGTGGTCATCCTTGGCCGGGCCGGCCGCAACTTCGGCGCCGGCATGTCCGGTGGGGTGGCCTATGTGCTGGACGAGGCCGGGGACTTCCCCTTCCGGTCCAACCTGGACCTGGTGGGCATGGGTCCCGTGACGGACCCCGAGGAGGCCGAACACCTCAAGGATCTCATCACCCGCCATGCCGCCGCCACCCACAGCAAGCGGGCCATCACCATCCTCCACGACTGGGACGTGTGGCTCCCCCGCTTCGTCCGCGTGATGCCCCACGACTTCGAGCGCGTCCTGGAAAGCCAGGCCCGCATGCGGGAGAAGGGCCTGCCTGAGGAGGAGGCCGTGCTGGCGGCCTTCGAAGAGAATGCGCGGAGCCTCTCCCGCGCGGATGGGAACTGACATGGGGAAGAGCACCGGCTTCATCGAATATCAACGGGAACTGCCCAAGGACAGGTCGCCTCTGGAGCGGGTGAAGGACTGGGATGAGACCCACCCCCGGGTTCCCGACGAGCTGCTCCAGCGCCAGGGCGCCCGCTGCATGGACTGCGGCACCCCCTACTGCCACACGGGCAAGCTCATGGGCGGCATGGCCTCGGGCTGTCCCCTGAACAACCTCATCCCCGACTGGAATGACCTCGTCTACCGGGGCCAGTGGCAGCGGGCCCTGCGCCGCCTGCTGCGCACCAACAACTTCCCCGAGTTCACAGGCCGGGTCTGCCCCGCTCCCTGCGAAGGCTCCTGCACTGTGGGCCTGGGCGGGGACCCCGTCACCATCAAGGCCATCGAGGTCTCGATCATCGACAAGGCCTTCGAAGAGGGCTGGATCGGCCCCGAGCCGCCCCAGGTCCTCACCGGGAAGACGGTGGCCATCATCGGCTCGGGCCCCGCGGGCCTGGCCTGCGCGGCCCAGCTCAATCGGGCCGGCCACACGGTGACGGTCTTCGAACGGGCGGACCGCCTGGGCGGTCTGCTGATGTATGGCATCCCCAACATGAAGCTGGACAAGCGTCTGGTGGACCGGCGAGTGGGCCTCATGGCCCGCAACGGCGTCCGTTTCGTCACGGGCGTGGAGATCGGCAAGGACATCAGCACGGAAAGCCTGCTGAACGACTACCATGCCACGGTGCTCTGCTGCGGCTCGACCCAGCCCAGGGACCTCGATGTGGAAGGACGCCAACTCCAGGGCGTCCACCAGGCCATGGAGTTCCTCACCCTCAACACCAAGAGCCTGCTGGACAGCGCTCACGCGGATGGCGCCTACATCTCCGCCAAGGGCAAGCACGTGGTGGTCATCGGTGGTGGCGACACTGGCACCGACTGCATCGGCACCGCCCTGAGACATGGCGCGAAGTCCGTCACCCAGCTCGAGATCATGGCGCAGCCCCCGGAGGAGAGGGCCGGGGACAACCCTTGGCCCCAGTGGCCCAAGGTGCGCTCCATGGACTATGGCCAGGAGGAGGCTGAGGCCCTGCAGGGCGCGGATCCTCGCATCTACAGCACCCAGACCCACCGGTTCACCGGGGAAGGGGGCGCCGTGAAAGAGGTCCATACCGTCGGCATCCAGTGGACGCGCCATGCGGATGGCAGGATGCAGAACGAAGAAATCCCGGGCAGCCACCGGGTGCTGCCTGCGGATCTGGTCCTGCTCGCCATGGGTTTCCTCGGACCTGAACGGAAGGGCCCCATTGCTGAGCTGGGCCTGAAGCTGGACGGCCGAGGCAACGTGGTCGCCAATGCCCAGCGCATGACCAGCGTCCCGGGTGTCTTCGCCGCCGGAGACATGGTCCGCGGCCAGTCCCTGGTGGTCTGGGCCATCCACGAAGGGCGCAACACCGCCCGCAGCGTAGACCGCTACCTCAGTTACGGGAAGACCTACCTGCTGTAGGCTGGTGCCCATGCCGGCGACCCTGTGCCCAGCCAAGCTGAACCGTTTCCTCGCCGTCCTGGGACGGCGGGCGGACGGCTTCCATGACCTGGAGCTGGTCACCACAGTGCTGGAGGGTGTGTCCGGACTGACCGATACCCTGGACGGGGAAACCGCCAGCGAGCTTTCTCTCTCCATTACCGGCCCGACAGGCGAAGGCCTGCTGGCCGATGAGTCCAACCTGGTGCTGAAGGCCTGGCGCCTGCTCGAAGAGGCAGCGGGCCGGCCCCTGCCTGCGGCCCTCAGGCTGGAGAAACGCATCCCCCACGGCGCGGGATTGGGCGGCGGCAGCAGCGATGCGGCCGGCGCCCTGCGGCTGGGCAATGCCCTGTACAAGTTGGGCCTCGGTGATGAGATCCTGCTGCGGATGGCCGCCCGCCTTGGCAGTGACGTGCCCTTGTTCCTGCTGGGCGGCACCGTCCTGGGCTTGGGCCGGGGAGACCGGGTGTTTCCGCTCCGCACCCTGCCCCTGGAACCCATCCTCCTCGTGCACCCGAAGCTCCATGTGGGCACCCCGAGCGTGTACCGGGCCCTGCACTACGTGGGCTATCCCTTCCCCGAGGCCCTGGCCTCCGTGCCCGAGGGCACTCCCCCACCCTGGCGCAATGACCTGACGGGTGCGGCCCTCTGGGTCTGCCCACCCCTGGCCGACGTGCGGGATACCCTCCGGGATACGGGGGGAGAGCCGCTGCTGTGTGGATCGGGCAGCTGCTGGGCCGCACGGTATACCACAGGATCCAGCCGGGACGCTGCGGCCCTGGCCCTCCAGGAGGACCGTCCAGACTGGAGCACTTGGGCGGTCTGAGCCCGCCATGGTATCTGTGGGATCCGAGGTCTTCATGTCCACTCCCGCCCTCTGCATCCGCGGTCTTCGCAAGGCCTTCCCCAAGGTGCTTGCCGTGGACGGCGTGGACCTGGAAGTGGCCCGGGGGGAGGTGTTCGGTCTGCTGGGCCCCAACGGTGCCGGCAAAACCACCACCCTGGAAATCATCGAGGGCCTCACCACCGCTGATGCGGGCGAGATTGAGATCCTGGGCCTCACCTGGGGCCGACAAGGTCAGGAGATCCGGTCCCGCATCGGCGTCCAGCTGCAGAGCACCAGTCTCTTCAACAAGATCACGCCCCGGGAGGCCCTGGACCTCTACGGCAGCTACTACCCCAGGCGCAGGAACACTCAGGAGCTGCTGGAGCTGGTGCAGCTGGTGGAGAAGGCCGACGCCTACCACATCACCCTCAGCGGCGGCCAGATGCAGCGGCTGGCCCTGGCCTTGGCCCTGGTGAACGACCCCGAGCTGGTGTTCCTGGATGAGCCCACCACTGGGCTGGATCCCCAGGCCCGCCGCAGCCTCTGGGACGTGGTGCGGCGCATGAAAGGCGAGGGTCGCACCGTGGTGCTCACCACCCACTACATGGACGAGGCCGAAGCGCTCTGCGACCGGCTGGCCATCATGGACCGCGGCCAGGTCATCGCCACCGGCACCCCCGCCTCGCTCATCGCGGAGCTGGCCATTCCCAGCGTGGTGGAGCTCACCTTCGAGGGCACTGCGCCGGATCCTGCGCCCTTCGCCGGGCGCTTGGGCCAGCCCGTGGAACGACGGGCCGACCTCTGGGAGATTCCCACACCCGATCCCAAGGCCCTGCTGCCCCGGCTGCTGGAGGCCGCCGAGGGCGCCGCCATCCCCTTCCAGCAAGTGCATATTCGGCGCGCCACCCTGGAGGATGTGTTCCTGCACCGCACGGGCCGGAGCCTGAGGGAGTAGTCATGATGCTCTGGAGACAGTTCGCGTCCGAATGGCGGCTCTACAGCCGCGACCGGGTGGCCATGTTCTGGACCTTCGCCTTCCCGGTGCTCCTGCTCCTGGGCTTCGGAACGATCTTCAAGGACGACAGCGGCCCCAAGCTGGCCGTGGTTCGCGTGCAATCCCCGGTGCCCACCGCCATCGACGGAGCCCTGGACAAAGCCCTGACGGATCTGCAGCTGAAGGTGCTGACCTTGTCGAAGTCCGAGGCCGAGACCCGCTGGTCCAAGGGGGAGACCGCCGCCCAGCTGGAGCCCCTGGGGAGCGGCGGCGGTGAAGGCTATCGCCTGCGCCTCAACAGCTACCTCATGGCCCAGGCGGGCGCCACGGCAGGGCTGGTGAACCAGGCCTGGCTGGTGGCCCAGGCCCGCCTCAATGGCGCGCCGGAACCCAACCGCATTCCCGTTCAAGTGGAAAGCCCCGGACACAAGCGGTCCACCAACTACGCCTCGTTTCTGTTGCCGGGCCTGCTGGGCCTGAACCTGGTGAGCATGGGCCTCTTCAGCGTGGGCATGGTGAACGTGTCCTACCGGGAGAAGGGGAAGTTTAGGCGTCTGGCGGTGACGCCCCTGCCCAAGTGGATCTTCCTCCTGGGGCAGGTGCTGCACCGGCTCACGGTGACCGTGATCCAGGCGGCCATTCTCCTGCTCGTGGGGCGCCTGGCCTTTGGCATCCAGAACCAGGGCTCCTTCCTGAACCTGCTGTTCATCATGACCCTGGGAACCGGCTGCTTCATGGCCTTCGGCTTCGCCCTGAGCGGCTTTGCGGAAACCTCCGAAGGCTACGCCGCCATCTCCAACCTGGTGTTCTTCCCCTTGATGTTCCTCAGCGGCGTCTATTTCACGCTGGACTCGGCCCCAGCCTGGCTGCAGCACACCGTGGCCTTCCTGCCCCTCTCGCCCTTCCTCCGGGCCCTGCGGGCCGTGTTCAACGACGGGGCCGGACTGACTGGGCACGGATTCGGGCTGCTGATTGTCGTTGGCTGGGCCCTCGCCGCCTTCGCCCTGGCGGTTCGCCGTTTCCGCTGGGCCTGAGGCCCCGCAGAACTCCAATTCCTTCCAGTCCTGACCGATGAGTAGGGCACGATGGATCAACCTCTGAACCAGGAACTCCAGGCTGCACTCAAAGCCTCCGAACTGCGGGCGGAAGCCCTGCAATCTCGCCTGGATGGGACCCAGGGGATACTCGATGCGATCTCGGAAGCCATCTACATCCAGGACGCCCAGGGTTGCTTCCTGGACGTGAACGAGGGTGCGGTGAGGATGTACGGGCATCCGAGAAGCATGTTCATCGGCAAGACCCCAGAATTCGTGGCCGCCCCTGGTCGCAATGATCTCGATGCCGTGGGCAGGGCCTTCGGCAAGGCCCTTGTCGGAGAGCCCCAGCAGTTCGAGTTCTGGGGGCTCCGGGCGGACGGCACCATATTCCCCAAGGATGTCCGCCTCTATCCAGGCATCTACCTGGGCCAGCTGGCGGTCGTCGCGGTGGCGCAGGACATCTCGGAGAGAAAGCGGGCCGAGCAGGTCCGGGACGCCGCCTACCGGATCTCGGAGGCCGCCCTGGAAGCCCAGGATCTGACGACCCTCTATCGGTCCGTCCACGACATCCTGCGCACCCTGATTCCCGCCGAGAACTGCTACATCGCCCTCCATGATCTGGCCACCAATACCCTCAGTTGGCCGTACTGGGTGGACCAGGTGGACGAGGTGCCGTCGACCCGGCCCTTTGGCCGGGGCCTGACGGAGTACGTCATCAGGACTGGCCAGCCCCAGCTGGTGGACGAGCCCAGGCTCGCCGAATTGGCCGCAGTTGGCGAGGCCACCTTCCATGGCACCGAGTCCCTGGCTTGGCTGGGAGTGCCGCTGCACAACGATCGCCGGGTCTTCGGCGCCCTGGTGGTCCAGAGCTACGACGGCGGCTACAGCTACCTGCCCGAAGACCTGGAGATCCTGTCTTTCGTGTCGGCCCAGATCGCCATGGCCATCGACCGGAAGGCCGCCGAGGAGCAGCTCCGGCTCGTCTCGACGGCCATGGAGCTGGCCCAGGACGCCCTCTTCTGGATCAACGCGGAAGGGGAGATCGAATTCGTGAACGAGGCTGCCTGCCAGGGGCTCGGATACACCCGCGAAGAATTCCTGGCCATGCGGGTCTTCGACCTGGATCCCAGCCTCACACCGGAACGCTTCAAGACCATGTGGGCGGAGATCCGGGCAGGCCTATCCCACACCCGCGAGACCTCGCAGCGAAGAAAGGACGGAACCCTGCGACCCGTGGAAGTGGCCAGGACGATCCTCGTTCACCAGGGCCGGGAGCTGCTCTTCTCCGCCGCCCGCGACATCGAAGCCCGGAAGAAGACCGAGACCGCCCTCCAGGCCAGCGAGGAGAAGTTCTCCAAGGCCTTCCACGGCAGTCCCGACGCCATTAACCTCACCCGGCTGGACGACGGCACCTACCTGGATGTCAGCCAAGGTCTAGAGACGGTCACAGGCTGGACCCGGGAGGAGACCATCGGCCACTCCGCCTTGGAGCTGGGCATCTGGGCCAACCCCGCGGACCGCGAGCGGATCGTGGCGCTGGTCAAGGCCAAGGGCGAGTACTCCGGGGAAGAAATCCAGTTCCGACGGAAGGATGGTTCCCTGATCACCGGCCTCATGTCCGGGCGCGTCATCGAGATCGATGGGGTGCGCTGCCTGCTCTCCATCACCCGGGACATCTCGGACCGGAAGGCCGCCGAGGCGGCCCTCCGCTACAGTGAGGACAAGTTCTCGCGGGCCTTCCACAGCAGTCCTGACGCCATCAACCTCACCCGGATGAAGGACGCGGCCTACCTCGAAGTGAGCGAGGGCTTCGAGAAGCTCTTTGGCTGGACCCGGCAGGAGGCACTGGCGAGCACAGCCCTCGAGCTGAACACCTGGGTGGATCCCCGGGACCGCCAGAGGATCCTGGACCTCATCCAGGAGCATGGGGAATTCACCGACCAGGAGTTCCTGTTCCGCAGGAAGGACGGCAGCCTGCTCACGGGCCTGATGTCCGGGAAGGCCATGGAGGTTGACGGCGTCCCCTGCATCCTATCCATCACCCGGGACATCTCCGACCGGAAGGCCGCCGAGCAGGCCCTCCATGTCACCGAGCAGCGCCTCCGGACCGTCCTGGCCAACTCCCAGGCCGTCATCTACCAGCTCGACCCGAATGCCCGGTTCATGTTGTCGGAGGGTCTTGGTCTGGCCGGGCTGGGACTCAAACCCGGCCAGGTCCTGGGCATGAGTGCCCTGGAACTCTACAAGGATGACGCGGACCTCCTGGACCAGATCAGGCTCGCCCTTGAGGGCCAGGCTTCCCGCCGGACCACGCAAGCCGCCAGCCGGTATTTCGACAACCTCATGTCACCGGTGTTCGACGCCCAGGGCCGTCTGGAGAGCGTCATCGGCATCGCCACGGACGTGACCGACCAGCGCCAGATGGAAGAGGCCCTGCGCCAGTCCCAGAAGCTGGAGAGCCTCGGCATCCTGGCAGGCGGCATCGCTCACGATTTCAACAACCTGCTGACCGTGGTCCTCGGCAACCTGAACCTGGCCCAGATGCACCTTCCGGAGAATGCCAAGGCCCAGCCCTACCTCGCCAACATGGAGGCCACGGTTCTGCGCGCCACCGAGCTCACCAAGCAGATGCTGGCCTACTCGGGCCGCGGCCACTTCCTGGTGGAGCCCAAAGACCTGAACGAAGTCGTGCGGGAGGTCACCCACCTCCTGGAAGTGTCCATCTCGAAGAAAATCCGCCTGAAGTTCGATTTGGAGGACAGCCTGCCGGCCATCCAGGCGGATGCCGCCCAGGTCCAGCAGGTGGTGATGAACCTGGTCACCAACGCTTCGGATGCCATCGGCGATCGGGAGGGGGTCATCCACCTGTCCACCTCGAAGGTCCATCTCGCTGACGGAGATCTGCACTCCTCCTTCCGGGGTGAAGGTCTGAAGGCCGGTCCCTATGTGCTGCTGGAGGTCTCCGACACGGGCATCGGCATGACTCCCGAGGTCATGGCCAAGATCTTCGATCCCTTCTTCACCACCAAAGTGACCGGACGTGGCCTGGGCCTGTCCGCCATGCTGGGGATCCTCCGGGGCCACGGCGCAGGGTTGAAGATCGTCAGCGAAGTGGGTCGTGGCACTGACTTCAGCATCTGTTTCCCGGCCTCCCCCGTTGAAATTGCAGTGCCAGGACCGGACAGGGTCCAGGTTGATGCAGGCCTTCTGCGGGGTCGAATTCTCCTGGTGGATGACGAGGATCTCATCCTCCTGACCATTGGATCCGCCCTGGAGTCGCTCGGCCTGGAGGTGCTCACCGCCAGCGATGGCCTGGAAGCCCTGGAGCTGTTCCGGGAAGCCAGCCGTCGCCCCGACCTGGTGCTCATGGACCTGACCATGCCCCGCATGGATGGTCGCGAAGCCTTCCGGGCCATGCACGACCTGGATCCCTCTGTGCCGGTGGTGCTCAGCAGTGGATTCACGGAACAGGACTCCATCCAGACCCTGTCCGGCCACAACCCCGCGGCCTTCATCCAGAAGCCCTACCAGATCAAGGAACTCCGTCAAATGTTGAAACGGGTCCTCAGAACCTAGGGACTGGGCCGGGCTACACTGGGGACCTGGAGAGCCCCATGCAGTCTTCCCAACGCGCCCGGATGGCGATCTTTCTCACAGTCTTCGTCGACCTGCTGGGTTTTGGCATCGTCATACCGATCCTCCCGCTGTATGCGCAGGCCATCGCCGACCATCCCAGCCACTGGATGGAAAGTGTCAATCACCTCCTCGGGCTGGTGGGCATCGGGACCACGCCTGGCGCTCTGTGGGCGGGCATGGCCATGGTCAGCTTCAGCCTGATGCAGTTCATCGCCTCCCCGATCCTGGGCCGGATTTCCGACCAGGTGGGACGCAAGCCCGTGCTCTGGATCAGCCTCGTGGGCTCGGCCCTGGGCTACCTGATGCTGGCCCTTACCAGCCGCTTCGAGTGGATCCTCGCGGCCCGCATCCTCGACGGCATCACTGGCGGCAACATTTCGGTGGCCCAGGCGGCCATGGCGGACAGTTCGACACCGGAAGAGCGCTCCAAGGTGATGGGCATGATCGGGGCCGCCTTCGGGCTGGGTTTTGTCCTGGGGCCAGCCATGGCTGGGGTCCTCAGCGGCAGTGACTTCGGCCACCACCTGCTGGCCACCCGCGGCTGGCACCTGCCCTTCTTCGTGGCCGCCGGACTGTCGCTGGCGGCTTCGATGATGGTCCTGTTCTGGCTGCCGGAGACACTCACGGATGAGGTGCGCGCCCGAGCCCGGTCCCACGAAAGCCGGGGGCACGCCCTGATCCGGGCCCTGAAGCGCCCCGGCCTGCCCCAGATCCTCGGCGTATCCCTGCTGACCATGGCCGGTTTCGCCATGATGGAGGGGACCTTCGCCCTGCTGGTCCATGAGCGCTTCGATTTCCACCAGCGCGAAGTGGGTTTCCTCTTCGCGGGAATCGGTGTCCTCCTCGTGATCTACCAGGGTGGGCTGGTCCGGGTCGTGGCCAAGCGCATCCCCGAGCGCGTGGCGCTGATCACCGGCCTCGTGCTGATGGGGGTGGCCCTGCCCCTGATGCCGAAAGCCCCGTGGATGTGGCCCTTCCTGCTCCTGCTGATCCCGTTGTCCTGGGGCAGCGGCATGGGCAACACCGCAGGCACGGCTCTCGCCAGTCAGCTGACGCCGCCCGAAGAACAGGGCAGTCTCTTTGGCGTCATCAACGCCATGACCGGCATGGGACGCATCATCGGCCCGGCGGTGGGAACCTTCGTCCTGGCCCGCTGGGGCGGGCAGGCCACCTACACCATCGCCGGATTGACCCTTGGCCTGGCCCTGCTCCTGGCCTTGACCATCTCTCGTCACAAGGCCGTGGCATGATCCACCTCGACGGACGCTCCCTTACTGCGCCTCTGTTGGCCCGCATCGCAGGCGGGGAAGGTGTCACCCTGGACGAAGGCGCCCTGGCCCTGGTGACCGAGAACAGGTCCGTGGTGGACCGCATCGTCGCCGAAGGCCGCACTGTCTACGGCATCAACACCGGCTTCGGCCAGTTCGCCACCGTGGTCATCCCCCCGAACGAGCTGCAGCATCTCCAGCTCAACCTGATCCGCAGCCACGCCGCCGGCGTGGGTGATCCCCTGCCGGAGGACCAGACCCGGGCCCTCATGGCCGCCCGCATCAACTGCCTGCTGAAGGCCCACAGCGGCATCCGTCCAGAACCCATCCGCCTGCTGACCGAATGCCTGAACCGGAACGTCCTGCCGGTCATTCCCTGTCAGGGCAGTGTGGGCGCCAGCGGCGACTTGGCCCCCTTGGCCCACATGGCCTTGCTGTTGGTGGGCGAGGGGCTGGCCTGGTCCGGCAAACAGCAGATCCCTGGTGCCCGGGCCCTGGGGGAAGCTGGTCTGTCGCCTGTCACCCTCCAGGCTAAGGAAGGCCTCGCCCTCATCAACGGAACCCAGCTCATCACGGCCCTCGGCAACCTGGCACTGGACCGGCTGACCAGGCAGGCGGACCTCGCGGACGAGATCGCAGCCCTCAGCCTGGAGGCCCTCCGTGGCAGCCGCAGGGCCTTCGATGCCCGCATCCATTCCGCCCGTCCCCACCCAGGCCAGATCCTGGTTGCAGAGCGCATGCGCACCATACTCGGCCCGTCCAGCGCCATTTCGGAAAGCCACCGGGATTGCCACCGGGTGCAGGACGCCTACAGCCTGCGCTGCATCCCCCAGGTGCATGGCGTGACCCGGGATGCCCTGGCCTTCGCCGGCGCCATCCTGGAGCGGGAACTCAACAGCGCCACGGACAATCCGATGATCTTCACAGACACCCAGGAATCCTGCTCCGGTGGCAATTTCCATGGCCAGTACCCGGCCTTCGCCTGCGATGTGCTCGCCATCGCCGCCGCGGATCTCGCCAGCATCTCCGAGCGCCGCCAGGAGCGGCTGGTCAATCCGGCCTATTCGGACTTGCCGGCCTTCCTCACCCAGAATGGCGGCCTCGAGTCAGGCTTCATGATGGCGCACGTCACCTCGGCGGCCCTGGTGAGCGAAATGAAGGGCCTGGCCAACCCGGCCTGCGTGGACAGCATCCCCACCAGCGCCGGCAAGGAGGACCACGTCAGCATGGGACCCATCGCCGCCCGGAAGCTGCTCCGGGCCGTGGATGCCCTGGAGCAGGTGCTGGCCATCGAGGCCCGCATGGCCCTGGAAGGCGTCCGCATCATCGGTCTGGCCCCGGCCACAGGCCTGCAACCCCTGATGGATCACCTGTCGAAAGCATGTGCCCCCTGGGCGGATCGAGTCATGTACGAAGAAATCCGAGCCACCCTCGACGCCCTCAGGGCCCACGAGGAAGTCCATCCATGACCCGGACCACCCCCTGGCGGATCGCCTGCGAGCATACGCTGCGCAGCTTCTCGGATGCCGATGCCATCCGGTTCTGGGGCATCGGGCATGAAGTCGATGGCAGCTACCAGCCGATTTTCAACTACCGCTTTGAGCATACATACGCGACGGTCCTGCTGGCCCGGTGGCTGGCGCCGGCCACGGGGGCCGATCTTGAAATCGTCGAATGCGCAGCCTGGCTGCACGACGTGGCCAAGCGCCTGAAGGATCGCCAGTCGAAGGACACTCACGCGCAGGATGCCTCGGCCCGGGTCGAGGAAATCCTGGCCGGCACGGACTTTCCCCCCAGCAAGATACCGGCAGTACGCCAGGCCATCGAGTGCCATGTAGGACTGAAGCTCGCCAAGCGGCTTGAACCCATCGAGGCCGCCTGCCTATGGGACTGTGACAAGCTCAGCAAGATCGGCGCGGCCAGTCTGGTCCACTTCAGCTGCGTCAGCGGGGCCTTCCAGCCGATTACCACCGGCGAGATCCTCCGCCGCGGGGAGGCCTGGCTGTCCCTGGCCCAGACCATCACAGCCAGCTTCAATACGGAATTGGCCCGGGAAGAGGGGGCTCGGCGGCTCGCCTTTATTCAGGCCCACTATGCCCAGTTGCGACGAGAATGGTCGGATCCCATGGAGATCACGCCCCCATGAACGACTTCGTGCCCGTTGCCCAGAGTCTGTCGGTGTCCTTCAAGGCGCTGCAGATGTACACGGACCAGCACCCCCGCGCCCAGCAGGCCATCGCGGCCACTCACGCCCTGCTGGACCGTTGGCTGCTGGAACAGGGCAAGCTCCAGTTCGTCACCACCGGCAACAAAGCCTTTGTGGACGGCGAGGCGCAGAACCCCAAAAATCCCCATATCGCCACCCTGGTACGGGTCCTGTCGGAACGGGCCGTCAGCGGATTCTCGTTCGAGCCGGGCATCCTCTGGCAGGAGATCCTCATCTTCCTTCAGGCGCTCTCCACCAAGCCATCGGTTCTCGAAGAGCAGGGAGGCTTCGAGGAAGTCCTTCGCGCCGCCGGGGTCCTGCATATCAAGGTGGCCAAGACCCGCTACCAGGAGGTGACAGAAGGCAAGGAAGGCGGCTCGGATGACAAGGCCCCGACCTTCTCCCCCGCCGCGCCCCCCTCCTCGACCCCGGAGAACCTCATCAAGTTCATCCAGGCGGCGCTGCTATCCGCCATCGCGAAGGGCACGGGTGCGCCCCAGGGTGGCCCCAGGGCGGGCATGCTGGAGGGCGATGACCTGGATTTTCTGAAGGGCTTCGGGCCTGCGGATCTCAGTGGCCTTGGCCCGCTGGGACGAGAGCTTGGTCTGGGGGAAGGCATGCCGACCCCCAGCCAGCTCGGCACCCTCCGGCAGGTGCTCATGGGCCTGGCCCCCGAGGTGCAGTTGAACCTGCTGGCGGGTCTGAACAGCTTGCCGGAGCATCCTGCGGGGCTGGGCCTAGGGGTGAAGGCCCTGGCGGGCGAACTCCTGGCGGCAGCCACCAGCAGCAGCCTGGCGCAGGGGGCCACCTGGCACCAGCTGCGCGGCCCCATCCAGGATATCCTCCGCCCCATCCCGGACAGGGACCGACTGGTCCGCACACTGGCCTCGCACCTTCGAATGTCGGGTTTGGACACCTCACAGGCCGAAGCCATCCTGAGGCACCTGGAGTGGGAGGAGCTGAGCCTGGAATCCAGGCTGCTCAAGGTGCTGGAAGGGGGGTACCTCTACGAATTGAGCCTGGAAGAACGCCTGGCCTTTCTGCGGGAGCTGCTGGACCTCCGGCGGTTCAATGAATTCCTCCACATCCAGGAAGTGCTCCTGGAGACCCTCACGAGCAACCGCCCCGATCTGCGGATGAAGGCCATCCAGACCCTGGCGGGCATGGCCCGCTGGGCCGAGGAGCCCGGCCTGCCATCGGCCTCGGAGGGTTCCCTGACAGATTCTCTGCGGGCGCACTTCGGCTGGGAACCGGATCCCCTCATCCATCGATGGACCGTCGAAGGCTTGGAATCGCTGTTGGCGGCGCTGATCTACCGGGGCGAATTCGGAGCGGTCATTTCGGAGTTGACCGAGCTGGAAGGACTCTGCGCCTTCCTGGAAGAACAGCAGCCCTGGCGCACCAACGCCCTCGCCGGGTTGCGCAGCTCCATCCAGCGGCCCGAACTCCTGGACCTCGCCATCGCGCGGGCCTTCGCCCTGGAACGGGAACAGATGATCAAGGAGGTCCATCCCTACTTTGAATTCATCGGCGACCCCATGACCCGCCAGCTGGTCCTCCGCCTCGGGGAAGAAACTGATCGTGCCCGGCGGGGGCGCCTGGTCGAAGCGGTGCGGAGCATGGGCTCCACCTCCCTTCCGGTGTTGATGGAGGCCCTGGGCTCGCCAGCCTGGTACCTGGTCCGGAATGCCCTGACTTTGCTCTCGGATCTTGGCGATGCAGGCTGCGTCCCGGTCATCATCACCCTGCTGCGCCACCCGGAACCCCGGGTGCGCCGGACGGCCGTGCGGGCCCTCTGGAAGCTTGGGGGTCCCGTGGCCGAACCGCATCTGGTGGCCCAGATGAAGGAGACCGATGGCGAGACCATGCAGGAGATTCTCTTCGGCCTCGGCCAGCTGCGGTCCGAGAGTGGCCTCCCGCAGGTCATGGAACTGGCCCAGGACAAACGGGTGCTGCTCAAGCTGCGGGTCCAGGCCCTGGAAACGCTCGGGATGATCGCCTCTCCCATGGCCATGCCCGTCCTTCAGGAGTGCATGCGCCGCAAGGGCTTCTTCAGTGCCGGGGAACCCACCGCCGTGCGCATGGCGGCCGCCAAGGCGCTGGCGAACCTCGGCACGCCCGAGGCCCGAGCCACCCTCCACAAGGTCGCCGAGAGCGAGCCCAAGGGCGAGGAGCGCGAAACCCTGCTCCGTCTGCTGAACCGATCGGTGGCGCTGTGACCCGGATCCAGGCCCACCCGGACCCCCGCCAGCTGCTGGAGGCCTTCGAAGCCTTTACCGCCGCTTCCGAGCACCTCCAGACCCGATACGAGGCCCTCCAGGCCCAGCTGGGCCAGTTGCAGGGAGAACTCCAGACCGTGATTGAAGCGGTCCCCTTCGCCATCTGGGTCCTGGCGGAGGATGGCTCCCTCAGGTTCACGAACCGGCCGCAGGGGCTCGAAGGCCGCTTCCAGGATCCGGCGCCCTGGCAACCAGGCAGCCCCGGTGGCCAGCGCAGGTTCCAGACGCTTGAAGGGCGGGAGCTTATTTTCGAAGAAGAACGGCGTTCGGCCCCCCACGGCGGCACCATTGTGACCCTGCGGGATATCACGGAGGCCGTGTTGCGGGCCCAGCAGGCCAGCCGGGAAGACCGCCTGGCGGCCATGGGGCGCATGGCCGCGGAGCTTGCCCACGAAATCCGGAACCCCCTGGGCAGTCTGGCCCTCTTCTCCGGCATGCTCGTGGAGGATCTCTCGCAGCAGGCCGGCCCTCTGGAACTGGCCCGCAAGATCCAGGAAGGGGTGGGTCGGCTGAACAGCCTGGTGGGCAACACGCTGGCTTTCAGTCGGGATCTGCAGCCAAAGACCGGAACCATCCTGCTCAGAGCCTTCTGGGAGGAAGCCATCCGGAGCAGCACTCTGGCCGAGGCCGTTCCCTGGGAGAACCAGATCCCCGATCAGGCTTCCTGGCAGGGCGATCCAAACCTGTTGCGCCAGGTCGCCCAGAATCTCCTGCAGAATGCCATCCGTGCCCTGGAGGATGTCGAAGATCCCCGGATCCTCCTGGCAGCGGTGGAGGAACAACTGGATGGAACCGCCTGCTGGCACCTCACCCTGGCCGACAACGGGTGTGGCATTCCCGCCGAGACCCTGTCGAAGGTCTTCGATCCCTTTTTCAGTACTTTCGGAGGGGGCACCGGTCTCGGACTGGCTGTCTGTCACCGCATTATCGTGGCCCACGGTGGCCTGCTGTTCATCGAGAGCCAGCCGGGCCGAGGTACCACGGTCCACCTGAGGCTGGCTGCCGCCGGGACCACATGACACCTGCTTCCGGGCTCGTCTGTTTCGACCTGGATGGCACCCTGGTGGACCCCTGGCTGGGGGTCCGAAACTGCCTGGAGAAGACCTGCAGGGTCTTCCAGCTGAAGATGCCGGATGAGCCCACGCTCCGGGGCTGGATCGGCTTTGGCATGCGGGAATCCTTGGCCAGCCTGGAGGGACTGGAGGACCCGGCCCGGCTCGAAGCGGCCCTTGATTTCTACTGGGAACGGTACCGCGAGGACGGAGTTTTCGAACACGAGCTCTATCCCGGCATCTTCCATCTGCTGCACCGGCTGAAGCGGCAGGGACACCGGATCTACATCGTCTCCTCGAAGCCCAGCCTCTTCGCCCGCCGCATCGCCTACCAGTTCGATCTGAACCTGATCTTCGACGACATTTTCGGCAGTTCCCTGAAGGGCCAATGGCAGCCCAAGACCGCGGTGCTGGCGGGCCTGGCCAGACAGGGCACCATCTGGCCAGGCGGAGTGTTCATCGGCGATCGGGGCGACGACATGGCCGCCGCCCGGGACCACGGCCTGGAGTCCGTGGGTGCGGGCTGGGGTTACGGCAGCCACGAAGAACTGCAGGCGGCAGGGGCAGCCCATATCTTCGACACAGTACACCGGCTCGATGCCTGGCTCCGGGGCCGGTTTCCGCAGCCTGAGCGCTTCGACGCCTTCAGCCGTTCGGAGTAGACCAGCGGGTCCCAGCCGGAACCTGCGACTTGAAGGCGCTGGGTGGCAAGGCCGGGGACAGCTTCGCATCCAGGAGCTCCAGCTTCTGTCGAGCTCCCGTGGGATCGGTCCACTCCAGGGTGTGCAGCAGCCCGTGGCGCCCCGTGGCTTTTAGCTCCGGCAGTCCGGCTTCCCTCGGCACCAGTTTCAGGGTTTCGCCGCCATAGGCCTCGACCTTGTAGAGCCGATCGAGCCGGGAAGGATCCAACAGGATGCCCAGCAGGGGGAAGTCGCGGACGGCCCGGGCCAGTTCCATGCGTTGGGCCGTGCGTGTGTCCGGATCGTACTGCACCAGGTGGCGGCCATCGCAGGTGACCGTGAGACCCCCTTCGTAGGCGACCTTCAGGCGACCACCCCGGGCCAGTGCCAGGCGACCTGTCCTGGACAGCTTCCCGAACACCAGACTGTCGCTCTCCTGACGGAACCGGCTCTCCATGGCTGGCATCCTCGTGAAAGTGGTCCACCAGCCCGGCATGGCGGCCAGGGCCGGGAGGGCAGCCACCCACACCAGACACCAGAGGCGCACCTCAGCTCCGTTTCAATTCGACGCTGAGTTTGGCGGTGCTGCCCTTCCCGGGGGCGGGGCGATGGATCATACCCTCTGCCAGAACCTGCCCCTGGTGCCTCACCTGAACCACGACTTCGAGTTCCTGTCCCTCGGCCTCCGAAGGCACCTCCAGGCGCAGCACCGAAGGTGCGCCGAATCGCCCGGCCAAGGTGAGCTCGCCCAGGAGGGAATTGATGGCCTCCTTGTGGTCGATTGTCTTGGGTTTGGCCGCGGGCCGCAGGGTGCCCGTTTTGAGCGAAGCAAACCCAGCCATGGGGTCCACCTTGACCGGGGGCTTCATGGCAGGTTTCGGGCTGATGTGCAGAACCGGTGCCGGCAGAGGTGCTGGAGCCTTTGGAACCGGTGCTTTGGCTGAGATCGAGGCCGGTTCAGGGTTCGCCTGGGCCTGGGCTGCCTCAGGCACTACCTCCGCGAACGGTTCCAGCGCAGCCATCCTGGCAGGCATCGAAGCCGGTTCAACCTGCAGCTGGACGGCGGGCGCGGGCACATCGTGGTCCACCGTCAGGAAGGCGATGTCATCCTCAGCCGCTTCAGGGGGCTCTGGCAGGAATGGCGCCTCGATGTAGAGGCCGGAATCCTCCTCATCGTCGGGAAGGGGGATGGCTTCCGGGGATAGGCCGATCGAAGAGGAGCCTTCCATGTCCAGCAGATCTGTAACGGAGGGAAGGTCGGAAAGGGTGAGAGCGGCGGCGGAGGGCCGGACGGGTTCAGCTGGTGGCACCGGCCGTGCCGCAGTCTGGGAATCGCCCAGCACATGGGACTTGATGTGGGACAGGGACAGCTTGGTGATGCCTCGCAGGGTCTCGAAGACACCGGCGCCTTCCGAGGCGACAGACTGGAAGCTGGGGGCCCCTTTCGGGTTGAAGGCGGTCTCCAGTTCCTCGACCGGCACCACGCTGCGCAGGTCCCGCTTGTTCCACTGGTAGACCATGGGAATGTCGCCCACGTTCAAGCCCAGTTCGCGAAGGTTCTCCTCCAGGTTCAGTCGACTTTCCTTGCAGGCCTCCAGCATGGCTGACTGGCTGTCCACCACGAACACAATGCCGTCCACGCCCTTCAGTACCAGCTTGCGGGTGCTGTTGTAGAACACCTGGCCGGGCACTGTATAGAGCTGCAGCTTGGTCTTGAAGCCACCCACCATGCCGACGTCCATGGGCAGCAGGTCGAAAAACAGGGTCCGGTCCGTCTCGGTGTTCAGGCTGACCATCTCGCCCCGGGCCTTCTGGCTCGTCTTGCCGTAGATGGTGTTCAGGTTCGTGGTCTTGCCACACAGACCCGGCCCGTAGTAGACGATCTTCACCGTCATCTGCCGGGTGGCGTGGTTGAAGAAGACCATTCCAGAACCTCGTGTGGATCACGAAGTCTACCTTGGAAACTGCCTTGGCCTCAACGCAAAGGCTGGAAAAGCCTAGGACATTCCATTCAAAAACGACAACACCTGCTGATCGTGATCCTTGGTGCGGGTGTCAGTGATCACCTTGCGGACGATGCCCTTGCGATCGATGAGGAAGGTCACCCGGCTGGCATATCCAAGGAGCGGAATGGTCTTGACGCCGTAGGCCTCGATGATCCGCTTGTCTGGATCCGCCAGGATGCTGAAGGGCAAGTGGTACTTCTCGGCGAAGGCCTTGTGGCTCATGGCCGTATCCGCGCTCACGCCCAGGACCACAGCGCCGGTGGCCTGGATTCCGGCGATGCCATCCCGCAGGCTGCAGGCTTGCGCCGTGCACCCGGGCGTATCGTCTTTGGGATAGAAATAAAGCACGACCATCGACTTCCCCTTGAAGTCAGCCAGCCGCACCAGCGTGCCATGCTGATCCTGGGCCTCGAAGGCCGGCGCCTTGGCGCCCTCTGCCACTTCCGCTGCGGATGCCAGCCCCAACATCGCCATGATGCCCATTCCAGCCCTCCATCTCCTGTCCATGTGAACCTCCAGGAAGAGGGAGGAGTGTGGCACCATCGGCTGGTGAGCGGGGAGGAAGAATTTGGACACCTGCATTCGCATCGCCCTCATCCCAGGTGACGGTGTCGGCCGGGAAGTGATGGCAGAAGCCCTGCCGCTGCTGGACTGGGCGAGAGCCCGTGGGCGAAGCCTTGAAACCGTCGACCTTCCCTACGGGGCGGACCACTTTCTCGCCACGGGGGAAACCCTCCCCGAAGTCGCGTTCGCGAGCGTGCGCGACGGCTGTGATGCCATCCTGTTCGGAGCGGTGGGGGATCCGCGGGTTCCCGATGGCCGGCATGCGGAAGAGATCCTGCTCAGGCTGCGGCAGGAGCTGGAACTCACCGTGAACCACCGGCCCTGCCGGTCTCCGGCGACGCGCCTGGGGACAGGCCTCGACATTGAAGTCTTCCGGGAGAACACGGAAGGCCCCTACTGCCTCCAGGGGTCCACCGAACCTGGCCGGGCCGTGGACCTGGCCATCCACACCGAGCCCGCGGTCCGGCGGCTGCTGGAGGCGGCCTTCCGACGCGCCGCGCGGCTGGACCGCTCCCTCACCCTGGCCCACAAGGCCAATGTGCTGAAGCATGGCCACGGCCTGTGGCTGCGGCTCTTCGTCGAGCTGCGGCGGGAACACCCCGAAGTGGACGCCAGGGCCATGCACGCCGATGCCCTGCTTTGCGCCCTGGTGCAGGGCCCGATGTCCTTCGGGGTGATCGCCGCCGACAACTACCTGGGCGACCTCATCAGCGACCTTTGCGCCGGGTTCATCGGCGGCATGGGTGTGGCGCCCTCTCTGAGCTGGGCCCCCCACCGCCCCTTCCGCTGCGCCACGTTGGCGGAGCCGGTGCATGGTTCGGCGCCGGACATCGCCGGGCAGGGCCTGGCCAATCCGGTGGGCATGATCCTCAGCACCGCCCTGCTCTTCCGACATCTCGGCTGGGATCCAGAGGCCGAAGCCATTGAGGCAGCGGTTGCCAGGGCGTTGGAATCAGGCGCCAGGACGCGGGACCTTGGAGGCACTCTGGGTTGCGCAGCCATGGGAATCGCCATCCGAACAGGCCTGCGGTGACGATCGATCTCAGCAGCTGCGCATGACTCCCACCAGGACGCCCTGGATGTCGATGTTCTGGGGCGGGTAGCAGCGGGGCTGCAATTCGGGGTTGTGGGGGATCAGCCACACGCCTTTGGCGTCCCGGCGCAATTCCTTGAGGGTGACCTCCTCCTTTTCGATGAGGGCCACCACGCGATCCCCATTCCGGTATTCCCCCTTGCGCTGGAGCACCACCAGGTCGCCATCCAGGATGGCGTCATCGATCATGGAGTCGCCCCGCACCCGCAACACGAACAGCTCGTCCCGCTGCCGGTGGATGCTGTTGGGCACTTCGATGGGCAACGCCCGGCTTTCGGGGAGGATGGGTGAACCCGCCGCCACATCCCCGCAGAACGGGAAGATGCGCACGGCCAGTGCCCCCTCGGGGCGGCCGTCGGGCCGCGAGCGGGAGGCGTGGGCTGCCTCTTCCACGCTGCTCGACACCACCAGGTTGTTCCCCTTGCCGTGACTGCGGACGAGGAAGCCCTTGTCCATGAGGTGCTGGACATGTTTGTGGATGGTGGAGACGGCGCTGGATCCGACGCCCTTGGCAATTTCCGCCAAAGTGGGACTCCGTCCTTCGCTCTGCACGAACGTGCGAATGAACTTCAAGACTGCCAGTTGGCGTTTGGTGAGATCACTGGTTTTCATGGATTGAAGGTAAGAGTTGAGGCGGTGGTCGTCAATCCCTTTTTTTTCGCTTTATTTAAGACCCCCTGGGGAACCAACCTCCAGACCCCGCATGGAACCCGTCCGCCACCTCTGCCATACTGATCGACGGCCTTGAGGGTCAAGTATTTACGCCCTATTCATCCTCTTTATGCCCTCTTTGAGGCCCCCATCCCGTCGAGAAAGGAGTCCTTCATGACTGCCACCCTTGCCACCCCGATGAGGCCCTCGGGGGCGAAAACAAGGATCAATGATTTTTCCATCCAGGTGGCCACGGTCAACGGATCCGGTTCCCAGACGGCAAACACGGTGCTGCTCCGCGCCATCTTTCAGATGGGTGTCTTGGTCAGTGGCAAGAACCTCTTCCCCTCCAACATCGCGGGCCTGCCCACCTGGTTCACCATTCGCGCCAGTGCCAAGGGCTACGTGGCCCGCAAAGCCAGCAACGAGATGCTGATCCTGATGAATCCCGAGACCGCCAAGGAGGACATCGCCAAATCGGATGCCCATGCTCTGGTGATCTACGACGAGCCTCTGCAACTCGACAAACTCCGGGAGGACCTAGCCTACATCCCGGTGCCCTTCCAGAAGCTGGTGACCGCCTCCTGCCCCGAGCCCAAGCTGCACAAGCTGGTGAAGAACATGATCTATGTGGGCGTGGCGGCGCGGCTGCTGAGCATCGACATGGAAGAAGTGAAGAAGGCCATCACCAAGCAGCTCAAGGGCAAGGCGAAAGCCATCGAGATCAACCAGGCAGCGGCGGTGGCGGGCTATGACTGGGCCATGGAGAACATCCAGGACCAGGATCACATCAAGGTCGTCCGGGACGACAAGACCCAGGGCCTCATCATCGTGGATGGCAACGAGGCCTGCGCCCTGGGTGCCCTCTTCGCTGGCGTCACGGTGGTGGGCTGGTACCCCATCACGCCCGCCTCCAGCCTGGTGGAGACCTTCATTGAATACGCCGAGGAGTACCGGAAGGATCCCAAGACCGGCAAGTCCAACGTGGCCATCGTGCAGATGGAGGACGAGCTGGCCTCCGCCGGGGTGGTGCTTTCCGCCGGCTGGGCCGGCGCCCGCTCCATGACTTCCACGGCGGGCCCCGGCGTCTCCCTCATGAGCGAGTTCATCGGCCTGGGCTACTACGTGGAGGCCCCCGGTGTCTTCTTCAACGTGGCCCGAACCGGCCCCAGCACGGGCCTGCCCACGCGCACCCAGCAGTCCGACGTGGAACTCTGCGCCAAGTGCAGCCACGGCGACACCCAGCACATCAACCTCTACCCAGGCAACATGGAGGAGTGCTTCCAGTTCGCCTACGATGCTTTCGACCTGGCCGAGCGCTTCCAGACGCCCATCTTCGTGGTCACCGACCTGGACCTGGGCATGCAGAACTGGTCCTCCAGACCCTTCGCCTACCCTGCCACGCCCTATGACCGAGGCAAGGTGCTGGACCAGAAGCAGCTGGCCGAGATCAAGGACTGGGGCCGCTACAAGGATGTGGACGGCGACGGCATCTGCTACCGCTCCCTGCCCGGCACCCCCGGTGGGAAGGGCTCCTACTTCACCCGCGGCTCCGGCCACAACGAGTACGCCCAGTATTCAGAAAAGCCCGAGGACTACCTCCAGGTGGTCGACCGCCTGAAGCGCAAGTACGAAACCGCCAAGACACATGTGCCCACCCCGGTGTTCCGCAACCTGGGCTCCCCCAAGGGCGTCCTCGCCTTCGGCTCCAGCGATCCCGCCGTGATCGAGGCCCAGGACCTCCTGGCGGAAGGCGGCCTCAAGACCGACTACTTGCGGCTGCGTGCCCTGCCCTTCACCGCCGAAGTGGACGCCTTCGTGCAGGAGAAACAGGTGGTCTATGTGGTGGAGCAGAACCGCGACGGCCAGATGGCGAACCTCTTCCGCGAGACCTATCCGGAGTTCGCCACCAAGTTCAAGAGCATCCTCCACTACAACGGCCACGCCATCGACGCCCAGGGCATCGTGGATCAGATCACCGCCTTCGAGCAGCAGTAAGAGGAGCCGACCATGACCACCGCCACCCCTGCCGCTCCCACCAACCAGCTCGGCTTTACGAAGCAGGACTATGTGGGCTCGAAGTCCACCCTATGCGCTGGCTGCGGCCACGACGCGATCACCGCCCAGATCATCAACGCCGCCTTCGAGTCCAGCATCGAGGGCTACCGGGTCACCAAGTACTCCGGCATTGGCTGCTCCTCCAAGACGCCGGCCTACTTCATCAACCAGGGATGGGGCTTCAACAGTGTCCACGGCCGCATGCCCTCCATCGCCACCGGCGCCTCCCTGGCCAACCGGAACCTCATCAACATCGGCGTGTCGGGCGACGGCGACTCCATGTCCATCGGCATGGGTCAGTTCGTCCACGCCGTCCGCCGCAACGTGCCGATGATCTACATCATCGAGGACAACGGTGTCTACGGCCTCACCAAGGGCCAGTTCTCCGCCACCGCCGACAAGGGTTCGCACTTGAAGAACGGCGCCGTGAACGACCTGCCGCCCATCGACCCCTGCACCCTGGCCATCGAGCTGGGCTGCGGCTTCGTGGCCCGCTGTTTCTCCGGCAACCCCAAGCAGCTGAACGCCATCCTCAAGTCCGCCTTCGCCTACCAGGGCATGGTGGTGCTGGACATCATCAGCCCCTGCGTCACCTTCAACAACCACGATGCGTCCACGCGCTCCTACAAGCACGTCAAGGACCATGATTTCCCTCTGCACGACCTGGGCTTCATCCAGTATTCCGAAGTCGAGGACGTGGAGATCGCCGCGGGCACCACCGAGGTCGTCGCCTTCCCGGATGGTTCCAAGGTGGCCATCAAGGCCATCCACGAAGGCTACGATCCCACAGACCGCTTTGGCGCCATGAAGGCCATCCATGAGTCCATGGCCAAGGGCGAGTTCCTCACAGGCCTGCTCTACATCAACCCCACACAGCCTCCCCTGCCCGACGTGCTCAACCTGGTGGATGGGCCTCTTTCGAGTCTCGGGGAAAGCGATCTCAAGCCCAGCCCCGAGGTCCTCGACAAGATCATGAAGGATTTGATGTAACCGACCGCCGGGTGACGAAGCAGGCGACAAAATGTAGCCTGCGAAGTCGGGACCCGGCGAGAAGGTTATGCCATCCGACCGCCGGGGCGAAGCCCAGCCGGGCGGCTCGTCGGGCTGAGCATAACAATCAGGTTGGCCCCCATTGCTGATAGAAGGACCGGCGCAAAGGTTGTGCCTTGGCCCGGTTCGAACTGCCCCGCCATTGACGCTCCCACCCGCCCCGCTACACTGGAAGTTCCAGGGCCTGTAGC
This sequence comes from uncultured Holophagaceae bacterium, assembly GCA_903884655.1. GTDB lineage: Bacteria > Acidobacteriota > Holophagae > Holophagales > Holophagaceae > Geothrix. The sequence continues at coordinate 83,550 of CAISFO010000055.1, forward strand.
TCAGCTGGGAGAGCGCTGCGTTCGCAATGCAGAGGTCGTCAGTTCGATCCTGATCAGGTCCACCATAAGTAACAACAAAACGGCACTTACGAGTGCCGTTTTTTGCGTCTGGGGTGTCCATCCCCAAACCATCCCCAAACTTGATTCGTGAACGTATACGAACGCCTGTGCATCCAGGGAAACCACACCTTGGCTGGGGGGACAGCTACCGCGCACACAGGGACCGCGACCTGCGCCTGACATCAGTGCACTGTCCTTGTAACTGCGGGTGGCGGCGGAGGCAATGCGGCTCGCTGAAGTCCAACTTTCAAGCCCCCCTTTGGAACGCCTACGTTCCGATGGGGACTTCCATGAACGATCCGACCACTCCGAACGCCAGCACACAGCCTCTGCACACTCCTATCCGCCTCGCACTTGGCATTGAAGAAGCCGGTTCAGCACTCGGCCTCAGTCGAACCACCATGTTCAGACTGATAAAGGACGGAGAGATCAAGGTCGTCAAGCTTGGCGGACGAACGATCATCTCCGTGAGTGAACTCACTGCTTTCCTTGAACGGAAGGCAACCTAAACACGGCAGTGTAGGCCGAGGACGTTGGCGTCTCCAGACCTGTCCTTACGACGAAGGCACCTTCCTTCTGCATCACCACACCCCGTCTCGTCATGGGCGCTCCTCACGCCCTAGCTACCTGCGATTCCCTTGAGCCCGCTGAAATTCGTGCCACTTGTCCTTCAGCACCGCACCAGCCACCAAGGGCCATCCGAACTGTGCCCAGACGAAAACGCTGAGAAAGCCACTGGCGGAGGCGAAGAACCGTGTCCTGCGTTCAGCTTCGAAGGCGCTCAAACCGAGGGCTTCGCGTCGCCACGAATGCCGACCTGGGCTGTAGATCCGGGACATCGACCTGGCCGCCATGATGCTGCCGATCACAAGGTAAGCCCCGAGGATGATGGCGATTGTGCTCACCACGGGGGACTCGCAGGGCCGTGGCCGTCTTCGCTGACAACCGGCTCCAGCACCCCCTCCGGCCACCCCAGGGCGGTTGCTCGCTGCGCCCAGGCCGATGCGACTATGGGATCGGCGAGGACGCCATCTCCAAGGTGGTAGGACAGCCAGATGAAGACCGCCGCGACAGGCAGCCCGGCCCTCGCGGCATCCAGGTAGAGCCTGATGGCCCCCTGAGGATCCCCGCGCCCATCAGCCGCCCTGCCTTCAAAGAAGGCATCCCAGGGGCCGTGGACAGTGCGGCGGGAGTGCCTTGGCTGAGAGAGCGACTTGATGAGCTTGACCAAGGTGGCAGGGACCGATGAGATCATCCAGGCTCTCCGGTCACCTTCTCCTGCATGGCTGTGGCCGTGGGATCGAAGCACAGGATCCCGACCCGGCCCGGATATTGAGTCCAGAGGCGAGCAGCCTCATCCCAGGTAGCGTGGACCATGTGCGGCCTCCTACCCGCGACGGAGACCTTCAAGCGGCCCTCGGTGTCGATTACGGGGTGATTGCCATCAAGGAGGCGGCGGAGTTCCTCTACGTCCATGGTGATTGAAGCTCCAAGCGATCTTCTGTATTACGGCCACAACCGGGTAGGTCCTAGGTCAAATTCTGGCGACATGGTTCAAGGAGCACAGCACCAGGAGACCGGTAACGGCGGCATCCACATCGGTAAGGCCACCAGTCTCCTGGTTTTCAATGGGCTGGGATCTCACCAGCCTCTTGGCCTAGGGGGCGAAGGCCCTGGCCTCTACCTTTTTCTCTCCATGGTTTCCATTGGGAGCCGCCACCCGGGGGGTAGCATTCGGCAAGATTGATACCTCGCCTTCACCGCGAGAAAGAATCGAGATGGCCATCACCCGAAACATTGCGATCTGGGCGTCCCCTGCCGTGCGGGTTCCAATCCCTTCAAGGTCACCAAGCATCACTTGAACAAGGGGTATCGGCGAATTGTAGAAATGAGCCTTGTCATAGGAGATTAGGACTTTCCCCGCATGAACAGAGAGGTGGATAGCCCATGCATTTGGGTTCTCGGCACATCGCCATGTCGCAAAGATCATCGGCAGATCGAGGGGTCGAATCCGGGGATCCCAGGGGGTCTGGAATGCACTTCGCACTTGTTCCACCAATGCAGGGTCCAACGAAGGGTTGGATTTCATTGTGTGATTAAGCAACCGAGCTACTGTTGCCACGGCCTCTACGACGACATGCATCCGCTCTTGCATCTTGGTCTGAAGGAAGTCACTCATCTTATAGCTCCTCAATCTTTTCGGTTTCAGGCTCTGGCTTCGGTGAGTTCAACCAGATGTCACGGAGGAAGTCATCGATACCCTCAGAGGGGTAGAGAACGGCTCCCCTCTTAGTCAGGCGGATATGGGGTGGGGCTAGGCCCTTCCTACGAAGTCCAGCGAGTGCCCTCTGGCTTATGCCGAGCATGTGAGCGCAGCTCTCCTCGGACTCCCACCCTGCGAACAGGTAGGCTTTTTCTTCAGGGGTCAATGTCATGGTTCCTCCAATGAGGGGCAGATTGCTCACCTCATAGAGGGGGGGCGAAGTTCAAAACCTCACTTAGGTTGCCGCCGGGTTCTCTAGGTTTCGTGCGGCAACCAGGAGGCCCCTACTGCACCCAAGTTGTCGGGGTCGAAGTTTGGAACTTGGCTTTTACTGTGCCTCCGGCCAATAGGTCTCCAACCCCAACCACCGTGGGGACTACGGCCAAATCTGGAGCCCTTGAAACCTGTCGCTGATTAGACTTCAGGCCCCTGCAAGGCTCTGGGAGAGGGCTTTGAAGTGGCTGACCTTCATGGTCGGGTCGCTCAAGGCACTGTAAGGAATTCGGTGAACCTTCCACCCCTGCAACCTCAGAATCCCCGTGATGAGGGCGTCGGTCTCCTTGGTGCGGGGGGCTCCATCAAGGGTCCTGGATAGCCCATCGAGGTAGACAGCGACCTTCTTGGTTCGATTGATGGCATCAGGCCAGGTGTGTGGCATCCCATCCCCAAGCTCCAGCAGTGCATTCAGTTCAGGGCCGTCGTCGCCCACGAGCCCGGCCTCTTGCAGTGCCATCAGGAAGACCTGCTCAGGGGCGTGGTGCGGTTCACCCTGAATGGGGGTCTCACCTGAACTTGGCTCGATGGTGTTCTGCAATGCAAGCCCATCCCATTCAGCCAGGAGGGTCACGGCATGATGGCGGTCAAGGCTTGGGTGGTGGAAGGTGTTGCCGTAGTTCTTCAGGCACTCGTAGCAGGCACTGCCACACGCCTCGCCACCTCTGCCATGGTTCACCTTGACCCCGTCGCAGTCACCGGATCAGGGACAGGTGGTCAGGACACCCCCTGAACGAACATGACTTGATGAAAATCATGCGTAGACCCGCGTCAACAGTGGATCCAGGTGCTTACATTTTGTAAACAGGATCAACACTTACGTGCGAACAGGGGGTCCATGGCTGTTTTTTGGGTCACAAGCATTTTTTGTAAGTATTGTTGTTTCTTATGGTTACACCGTTTTTACCCCTATATTATTAGATATAGAAGATGATAATGCTGCCCTGTGTATTATCTTTTTTCACTTAGATAGGTTTAGGGGTGCGGGGGAAAGGGAAGAAAGCGGGGCTTTGCCCCTGCACCCCAGGTTCGGCTTCGCCTCACCCTGCAACCAAAGCAGCGGGGCTTCCGCCCCTGCACCCCAGCTCGGCTTTGCCTCGCCCCTGCCCCAAGAGCGAAGGCTCCGCCTTCCTGCCCAGAACAGAACCGTGCTCGTCGCACCCATGCCTATCCTGTCCCCCGAGAGGTAGGTGACCTCCCTGTTGCACGGGAGATGGGTTGACTGGTTACCCCCGTTGGCCTGTTGATGCCGGAGGCTTCGGTGACACATGGTCCGTCCGCCCTGCCTCCATCCGCTCCTGGCGCTTCCACAGGAAGTCAACCCATTGTCACTGGACGCCACCAGGAGTGCGAGATTCACAGAGGCGATTTCGAATCTTCCCATTCATGATGCGGGGTCTTCTTGCTTGGCCGGACGCCCACGGTGTAGACACTGCCAAGCACAACCCTTGGGAACACCCCTGCGATGACTTCGGAATGCATCTCAGTGGATTTTTTTGATGGCGAACAGGAGCCCAAATTGGCCTCTACTCCTATCCTGGTTGATGTAGATGGCAATTCTGTTAAGCTTGAAATATTACGACTTAGGCATTGACCAAGCTCGCTTGTTGCGCTAGATTCAGGGTCATGGTGGCCCATTCCTCAACCAAGCGTGTGACTCACGCCCTCACGGATCCGATCCCGGATGCCAAGCCTTCACTTCGTCTCTACACGCAGGCGATGAATGCCCTGGTAGGGGTTGACCGTGTGTTTCCGGCAAGCGTGCGTGACCGCGTTGGTTGATGGCCGATAGGCTCGTGGGGTCAATGGAGGCCCCGTGGTAAAGCCAAAGAAGGAACCCTCGCCGGAGCAGTTGGACGCGCTTCGCGGTCAGATTCAGAAC
>CAISFO010000056.1 GCA_903884655.1 uncultured Holophagaceae bacterium
GACTCTTAACCAGCCCGAGCCCTCCTGGTTGGAAATCGGAGGGTTGGAACGAATCTGTCTGGTGCGGCATGGAGGGTTATCCAATTAACCCCTGCAACCACCCAAAATGCGGCGGAAGTGGTGCTTTCTAGGCACAATGCCTCAACAGTCACAGACGGGAGGCACGGGATGGTGCGATCATCCCCCCCCGAATCGAGGTTTCCGAACGTGGGCATGACTGATCCCGCCAATCCCCGTCCCATCCACCTGCTATCAGTGGGTGTGGCCGCTTCTACTCGATCTGAAATCGAGCGTGCATTCTTAGCCCTGGAGGGGGGAGTTCCCCCTCTCTGCATGGACATCTCGACCTGGAGCGAGGCCCAGCTGGATGCCTTCGTGTGCGGCCCGAATGACGCCATCCTCATGGGATCTGCCAGGGTGCCAAGTGAATGGCACCTTCGGATCAAGACATTCCACGCCCAGCACCCAGACCTCGTTGTCCTGGGACGGGTGGCTCGTAACAATCCGACCCAGGGCCTCACCCTTCTGGCAGAGGGCTTTCAGGAGATCTGGACCCAAGCCTCCCAGGTTCCGCTGGCCCTGCGGCGGGCGCGTGCCCGCCTCCAGGGCCAGCGACCCCAGGGCCCGGTGGCGCCGCGTGTTGAGGAGGGCTATCGATTCGACGCGCTCTTCCAGAACCTCTACGACTGGATCTACGTCTTAGGAATCTCCGAGCAGGGAGAGATGACCTTCGAGACCGTGAATCCCCCCCTCCACGCCGGAAGCAGCTTCCTGAACCCTGACTTCGAGGGTCGGACACCTGAGTCCTGCCTCTCGGAGACCAGCGCCTCAGTGCTCATCCCGCACTTCCAGAGGGTGGTCAGCGAGGGAACACCTCTGCAGTTTGAGGAAGAGCATCTCGTGGCCGGGCAGATCCGCACCTTCCAGACCATCCTCACGCCGGTCCGGAATAAGTGGAGTCGCATCCACCGCATCGCCGGCATCTCCCGGGACATCACGGCCCTCAAGGTCACCCAGGCCGAGTTGCGAGCCAGTGAGGAGCGCCTGAACTATGCCCTGGAGGGCACCCAGCAGGGCCTCTGGGACTGGAACCTGGCCACGGGCGGCGTGTACCGGAGCCCACGCTGGGCTGGGATGTTGGGGTATGACCCCGCCAGCATCGCCCCCACCGTCGAGGCCGGGTTGGATCTGATCCACCCGGAGGACCGCCTCCAGACTGAGGCCGCCCTGAACGCCCATCTGGAGGGCCGACTGCCGGGTCTCCAGGCCGAGTACCGGCTCCGGACGAGCGGTGGCGAGTGGCTCTGGGTCTTCGATGCGGGCAAGGTCGTGGCCTGGGACAGCGAGGGACGGCCGGCCCGCATGGCGGGCATGTGCACGGACATCACCGAGCGGCGCCGGGCCGAGGAGTCCCTGCGGGCCCTGGTGGGGGGCGTGGTGCACGAGATCCGCAACCCGGTCTACGGCATCTCCATCAACCTGGACGCCCTGGAGGCCACCTTCGGCGACGAGCCTCGATATCACTCCTACCTGGTGGCCCTGCGGGAGAGCGCCGAGCGCATCCAGAGCCTCATGAACGACCTGCGGGATTATGGGGAGCCCCGGACCCTCAACCCCGAGCCCTGCCGGGTGCGGGGCCTGCTGGAGGACGCCCTGCGGACCTGCGATGCCCTTCAGGTTGAGAAGCACTGCCGGGTGCGACTGGCCCTGGAGGACGAGGCCCTGGTCCTCCCCCTGAACGCGCGGCGCATGCACCAGGTCTTCCGGAATCTCATTGAGAACGCCCTCCACCACTCTCCGGCTCAGGGCACCATCTCGGTGCGGGGACGGCACTTGCGGGACGAGGGCCACGATTGGTGGACCTTCACGGTGGAAGATGAGGGCCCAGGCTTCGAGCCCGAGCACCTAGCCCGGGCTTTCGAGCCCTTCTTCACCCGCCGCAAGGGCGGCACCGGCCTGGGCCTCTCCATCGTGAAGCGGGTGGTAGAGGAGCACGGCGGCACGGTCTACGCGGAGAACCGCGGGGGGGCAGGCGCCCGGGTCACCCTGAGGCTACCGGCCCCGCGTCGGCGCATGGAACTGATCGGAGGTCCCCTTGGCTAGGCCCAAGATCCTGCTGGTAGAAGATGATCCGGCGGTGCGGCACGGCATGGCCGCCTTCCTGCGGGCCAGTGACCTGGACGTGGACGAGGCGGAGACCTGCGCCAAGGCCACGGAGCTGTTCAAGGCCGGAGGCTACGATGTGGTGGTGGCCGACTACAGCCTGCCGGATGGCACCTCTCTGGACCTGTTGCCCCAGTTCAAGCGCCTCAGCGAAGACACCCCCTTCATCATCCTGACGGCCCACGGCTCCATCGACCTGGCAGTGCGGGCCATCAAGGAGGGCGCCGAGCAGTTCCTCACCAAGCCCGTGGAATCCAAGGCTCTCCTGGTGCTGGTCCGGCGCCTCCTGCAGCAACAGCGGCTCCGCAAGCGGCAGGAGCTGGCCACCCGCGAGCAGCCCAGCCCCATGGACCCCTTCCAGGGGGTGAGCGCCACCATCCGGCGCCTGGAGGAGCAAGCCCGGCTCATGCTGGAGTGGGACAGCCCCATCCTCATCCTGGGAGAGACCGGCGCGGGCAAGGGTGTCCTGGCCCGCTGGATCCACACCAACGGCCCCCGCCGGGAGGAGGCCTTCGTCAACCTCAACTGTGCCGGCCTCAGCCGGGAGTTGCTGGAGACGGAACTCTTCGGTCATGAGCGCGGGGCCTTCACGGGCGCCATTGCCGCCAAGCAGGGCCTGCTGGAGGTGGGCCACCGGGGCGTCATCTTCCTGGACGAGATCGGGGACATGGATCCGGCCATCCAGCCCAAGCTGCTCAAGGCGCTGGAGGAGAAGTCCTTCCGGCGTTTGGGGGACGTGCGCGACCGCCACGTGGACATCCGCCTCATCGCCAGCACCAACGTGGACCTCGAGGAGGCCGTGCGGACCAAGAAATTCCGGGACGACCTCTACTACCGGGTGAGCACCCTCACCCTGCGCATCCCGCCCCTGCGCGAGCGCCCCGAGGACATCCCCATCCTGGCCCGCTCCATCCTCCAGAATGTCTGCCGCCGCATGGGCAAGGCCCAGGTGGAACTGAATCCAGAGGCCGAGACGATGTTGCTGCGGTACCACTGGCCTGGCAATCTTCGGGAGCTGGCCAATGTGCTGGAGCGGGCCATGATCCTCCAGCAGGGGGATCAACTGGATCCCGGCGCGCTGGGTCTCCAGGTCCGGCTGGGTGCGGCTCCGGAGGCTGCAGACGCTGTACTCCCCCGGCGCGAGATGGAACGGCTCCACGTGGAGCGGGTCATGCAGCGAACGGCGGGCAACGTGACCGAAGCCGCCCAGATCCTGGGCATGGCCCGGCGAACCCTCTACGACCGCCTCAAGGCCCTGGGCCTCCCCCGCGAATGAGCGCCGCCTGGTTCCCCCGACTCAGGCCCTTCGTGGCCCTCCTGCTGGCGACCCTGCTGGCGGCCCAGGCTGCACCGCCTCGCAGCGATGGTCCTTACGTGTTGTGGGAAGGCCAGGAGGCCCGGGTGCTGAACGTGCGCGAAGGCAAGGCTGCGGAAACTCGGCTCCGGGCGCCGTACGACCTGGACCTGCCAGGACTGGGATCCCTGCGGCTGGAGCCGAGGCTCCCGATCCCTGAAACGGCCAGCCTGCCCCTGCCCGAACGCATCGCCGCCCTCAGCGATATCCACGGAAACCTCGCGGGCATGACGGCCCTCCTGCTGGCCCACTGTGTGATCGACACGAAGCGGCAATGGATCTTCGGCCGGGGCCACCTGGTGGTGGCCGGGGATGTCTTCGACCGGGGGGGCCGGGTCACGGACTGCTTCTGGCTGCTGCGCCACCTGGAGGCTCAGGCCCGGAAGGCCGGGGGCCGGGTGCATATGATCCTGGGCAATCACGAAGTGGGGGCCCTGCGGGGCGACGAGCGGTACCTGCACCCGGACTATCAGGAGCTCCAGAAGAAGCTCCTTGGCCTGGATCAGAAAGCGCTCTACGGGCCGACCACGGAGTTGGGGCGCTGGTTGCGGAGTCGCCCGGTACTGCTGCGCCTCGGGCCCTTCCTTTTCGCGCACGGCGGCCCATCGCCCACCATGATGGCGGAGGAGAAGGATCTGGACAGCCTCAACGCGGCCTTTCGGCGGTCCATCGATGAAGCCGGCAAGCCCCGACTTCAGGGCCGGGACGGCCCGATCTGGTACCGCGGCCTGATCCCCGGCAAGGAGACGAAAGGTCCCGATGCCAGTGGTGAGGACGTGGACCGAATTGTGGCGGCTTTTGGTGTCCGCACCATCGTGGTTGGCCACTCAACGCTTAAACGCGGCATCGCAGCCTTCCATGGGGGCCGGGTCCATGGCATCGATGCCGACCTCCAGTCCGGCGGTCCCGGAGAGCTGTGGCTCTTCAAGCAGGGCAACTGCTTCCAGGGGCGGTCGGATGGCTCCCTGCGCCCGTTGCCCATGGGTGAGATGCTCCCTTGAATCCGGCCATCCCCAGGCATGATCCCTACCTTGCGCTGCGATATCCGGCGTATCGCTGGCTGCTCACGGGCACCCTGACGATGTATTCGGGATTCTTCCTGCAGAGCCTGGTCATGGGCTGGCAGGTCTACGAACTGACCCATGATCCGCTTTCACTGGGCCTGATCGGGTTGGCTGAAGCCCTGCCTTGTCTCGCCCTGACCCTGTTCGGTGGCTGGGCCGCGGATCGTTGGGACCGCCGGCATCTCTCCGTGGGCGCCACCTCGCTGCTGTTGGGCTGCGCCATCCTCCTGCTGGGGCTCAACCTCCAACCGCAGCTGCGGAGCACCTGGCCCTTCTACGCCATCCAGGCCCTGGCCGGGGTGGGTCGTGCCTTCTTCCGGCCCGCAACCCAGTCCCTGGGGACCGATCTGGTGCCCAAGGAGGCCTACCAAAACGCCGCCACTTGGCGCAGCTCTATCCAGCACTTGTCCAGGGCTCTTGGGCCGGCCCTCGGTGGTCTGCTGTATGCCTATGGCAGTGGCCGGTTGGCCTACTCGGTCGAGGTCCTGCTCATGGCCACGAGCGTTTACGCCTGGGCCCGCATCAGGGCCAAGGCGCCGCTGCCGGACCCCGCACTGCCCATCTGGCAGGGCTTGTCCGAAGGAATCTCCTTCATCGCCGGGAAGCGCCTGCTCCTGGCGGCGATCACCCTGGATCTCTTTGCCGTGATGTTTGGCGGGGCGTTGGCCCTGCTGCCGGCCTTTGCCAGCGATGTGCTGCGGATCGGCCCCCAGGGGCTCGGCCTCCTGCGTGCAGCACCGGCTCTGGGCTCGGTGCTCATGGCCATCGGCCTCGCGCACCACGGCACCATGCATCGGGCGGGGAGGGTCCTCTTGTCCAGCATCGCGGGCTTTGGGCTCTGCTGGATCGCCTTCGCCTTTTCCACCAGCTTCGGGTGCTCCGCGTTCCTCCTCCTGGCCAGCGGAGCCTTCGACAACGTCAGCTCCGTGCTGCGCGCAACTCTCATCCAGACCCTCACGCCTCGCGAGCTCATGGGTCGGGCCCAGGCCGTCAACGGGCTCTTCATCGCCAGCAGCAACGAGCTGGGGGCCTTCGAATCTGGTCTGGCCGCGCGGTTGATGGGTCTGGTACCCAGTGTGGTGCTGGGCGGGTGCCTGAGCTTGGCGGCTGTGGGCGTGGCTGCCTGGCGGGTTCCGGAACTGCGGAAACTGAAGCGAATCGTGGTGGATTGAGGGCGGATGGTGCGCCGGATCCACTTCTCTCGGCTTACGGGGCACTCCATCCGTCCGCGCTGAGGGAGTGTGCGGAATTTCGCGCAGGTGGCGCGGGAATCCGCACGGTTCAAAGGGTGGCTTCCGAGTCGGTGTTTCAATAAAACACTACAAGCAGGTTGTTTATGGATTCGTCGAATCTGGCACGGGAATTCCAGCCTGATTTCGGAACAGTCTTGCCTGCTCATCACCAAGTCATCCATTCTCCCGGGAGAAATCAACATGAAACCCATCTTCTCTAAGTCCACCTGTCCAGACCGGGCTCACAAGTCGTCCAGGAGCAGGGGGTGGCTTGCCTCGGTAATGACCACCGGCATCGTGGTCCTCACCTCCCTCTTGGTCGGGTGCTTCCAAAAGCACGGCGGGATCATTCCCCCCGTGGCTGTGACCGGCGTGACCCTGAGCAAGACCACGCTCACCTTACCCTTTGGTAGCGCCGCCAGCACCCTGACGGCCACCGTGGCTCCGGCGGATGCAGCCTATCCCTCTGTAACCTGGTCCACCAGCAATGCGGCGGTCGCCACGGTCGCCAACGGCACGGTCACTCCCCTGGCCGTGGGCTCGGCGACCATCACGGTCACCACTACGGATGGTGGCTACACAGCCACCTGCGCGGTGACGGTTGCGCCGATCTCCGTCACGGGCGTCACTCTGAACAAGACGACCCTCAGCCTGGTGGCTGGCGGGGCCACGGGCGCCCTGACCGCCACGGTGGCACCGGCCAATGCAACCAATCCTGCTGTGACCTGGGCGAGCAGCAATGCCGCTGTGGCCACGGTGGCCAATGGTGTCGTGACCCCGCTGACCGTGGGCACGACGACCATCACGGTCTCCACGGTGGAGGGCGCGAAATCGGCCACCTGCGCCGTGACTGTGAGTGCCCTGAATGTTCCGGTCACTGGTGTCACGGTGGCACCCGCCACGGTTACGCTCAGCCCCGGCACCACCAAGGCCCTGACCGCGACGGTGGCTCCCGCCAACGCCAGCAATACCGCCGTGACCTGGAGCAGTAGCGCCACCGCCACGGCCACGGTTTCCGCCAGCGGTGTGGTCACCGCCGTGGGCCTGGGCGCCGCCAATATCATCGCCACCACAACGGATGGTGCCTTTACCTCGAACTGCGTCGTGACGGTCAGCCCCAGTTTCTACGGCTTCACCGCCACGGGCCTGGTGTATGCCAAGGTTGGCCTCACCGGTGCCTGGAGCCAGGTCGGATCCAACGCTGCCACCGGCGTCACGGCCTTCGGCCCTGTGCTCAGCCTCAACGGCAATGATTTCTTCGCCATCACCAACACACCCACCAATGGTCTCATCTGGCAGCTGACGGGCCCCACGGGGACCTGGACCAATGTCGGCACCCAGGTGGCCTCGGGCACCGCCAAGGCTGGCGCCTACGATGGAACCAACTTCTACGCCTTCACCAGCACGGGCAAGTACAACACCAAGGCAGGCGTGGCCGGGACCTGGAACGCCGCCAACGGAACGGGCGCGGGCATGGTGGCCATTTGCAGCGCCATGATCAGTGGAACCAACTTCCTGGGCTTCCAGGCCACGGGTGAGCTGTTCTCCAACCCCATGGCCACCGCCGCCACCAGCGCCTGGACCTCCGTCAGCACCGCAACCTGCCCCGGGACCCTGGTCTCCGTGACCACGGACGGCACCAACTACTACGGCATCTCCAGCGATGGCCAGCTCTACCAGAAGACCGGCAATGCCGGTACCTGGGCCAACGTCAGCACCAACACCGCCGGCGTGGTGCTGGTTGCGGTGGTCTTCCACTAGACCCGGCCCAATTCGGCAACACTGATAGGCATGCGCCACCATCCCCCCCCGGGAGGCCTAGGCCCCCCCGGGGGGGGTGCTTTAAATTGGTCGGGTCATTCCACCCGAAAGGACATCTCCGTGGTTCTGAGGCTCCAATCCATCCTGGCCTGCTCCTTCCTGCTTCTGGTGGCGGGTGCCCAGGCCCCGGCCTCGGAGACCCCAGGAGCCCTGCACCTGCGGATGATCCAGAAGCACCCGGCCCCGGCCCTGACGCGGCTCTCGGGTCGGGAATTCAAGTGGCTCGTGGATCCCGCGCGGCTACCCCAGGCCCCTGAGGCGGCCTTCGCGGAGCTCTGGAGCCGCGTCGAAGGGGCCGCTGAAAAGGCCGGTTTCGTCACCGCCTCCCGCAAGGGGGCCAAGGCCCTCAAGCTCGAGACCGCCGTCAAGGAATACCTCGACACGCCCGGCCAGGACCTCTGGAAGCAGGGCTATGTCCTGCGGGTGACCGCCAAGGCACGCAAGGGCGGGGGGCTGCGGAGCGTCACGGTCAAGGCCATCCATGCAGAGTTCGAGCGGACCATGGCCACCCCGCTGCTGGTGCAGGGTGCCCCGGCCATCACGGAAGCGGAAGGCAATGTGGGCTTCGGGCGGGAGGGCCGGCTCGCGGAATATGTGGAAAAGGGCAGCACCTGGCAGGTGGCCGCCGAGGAACTGGCTTCCCTCAGCCTGGGGGATTTCGGGAAGTACATGCCAGAGCTCCTGAAGCTGGGGCTGCCGGCGAGCACGCGCCTGGTGTCCACCAAGGTCTATGCCCTCCAGGTGAAGGCCGGCTCCCTGACCGCGCCCGGGGTGGATCCCCTGCCGGTGTCCATGGAGGGCTGGTCGAGAACGGAGGGGGGCCCGATCTTCCTCTTCGACCTGTCCTACCGGTTGGCCGGGAGCTACTACCAAGGTGCCGCGTCCCACGAGGCTGCGGAGCGCTTCATGACGCAGGTGCTGGGCGGCGAGCTGAAGGACCTCAACCTGCCAACCTCGGGCCGCTGGGGCGGCTCCAAGGTCAGGGCGCTGCTGAACCGGCCCTTGTCCGAGTAGATCGCGGCATCGGGGAGGCGAAGCCCGGGGTGGCTTGTGCGAGTCTTCGCACCCGTGTGCGGATCTCCGCATGCAGCCCGCCAAGGGGTCCAGGCCGAGGCTGCCAGAAGCGAGGCTGGATGGGACTCCACCTTTGTTGACCGCCTTGGCATGTTTGATGCAGTTGGGTGCAGATCGGTGCACCACGCCAGCTCCCAACCAGGCCTTCCGCTCACCCGCGCGGAGCCCGGAAGGAATCAGGCCCGGTCGTCGCCCCGAATGGTCCGTCCCTTCCCTGGAGAACCTCCATGAATCTATCCAAGACCCTCAACTGCACGGTGCTCGCCGCGACCCTGGGCATCAGCCTGGTCCCGGCCATGGCCCAGAAGGCGCCAATGACCCTCGCTCAGAAATTCGACAAGGTGGACCAGACCCTGGAGTACCACTACACGCTGAAGGCCCCTTCCTTCACGGACAAGGACATCGACACGGTGCTGGCGCCCCTCCTGGAATCACTGAAGGGCATCGGCGAGGTGGGCAAGCTGGAAAAGCCCAAAGAGGGCGCCTACCTGGACACCCGGGACCGGCTGCTCGATCGGGCCCACCTCATCGTCCGCCTCCGCAAGGGCCTTTTCACCATCAAGGCCCGCTCCACCAACATTGACGAGCTCATCGACCTCGACATCTGCGAGAAGCCCAAGTACGAGCAGGACTACTTTGGCGAAATCGGCTACACCATCTCCGCCGAGATCCGCTACGAGAAGGACGAGTGGCTGGCGGATCCCACCAAGGCCACCATGGGCCAGAGCCTGGAGTTCCTGAAGAAGCGCTGCCCACCCCTCCACAAGCAGTTGGAGGTGCTCCTGAAGCCCCTGTCGTCACTCACGGCCCCGGGTGTCGCCAAGATGTGGAGCGCGGAGTTCAAGCCCAACCACCCCTTGGCGGGCGGACTGAAGGAGAGTGGCGTCTCGGCCTGGTCCTTCCCCGGCACCGGCCAGACCCTGGTGGAGGTGGCCTGGACCGGCTATATGAAGGATCGAGTCCAGCTCGACATGCTCTATTACGCCGTGAAGGAGAAGCTGCAGAAGGCCGACCTCCTGGCCGTGGACCAGTCCTCCAAGACCGAGCGCTACTTCCAGGCCTACTACGGCGCCACCGCCCTGGACACCCGCTACGGCTTCCTGGCCAAGCCCGCCTACATCAAGCACTACGAGGCGGACCCCAAGGATCGCATCCTCGTCAGCCCCTACCTGCAGGTGGCCTCCCGCGAATTCAAGGGCTATCTGGATCCGGCCATGGCGCCCTACAACTGGGTGATTGATGCGGATGGCCGGGTCGCGGTCATTCCCGAAACGCCCAATCCGTATGGCCGCATCTACGATAAGGGCTTCCTGCGTCCCGAAGACAAGAGCCAGAAGAAGCCGGGCACCGGGGAGAACTACGGCCACGCCTCGGCCATGGCGGGCCAGCCCGGCCGCATCAGCGGCGAACTGCTCTACGACAAGAAGATCAATGGCTGGATCATCAACAACAAATCCGGCCGTTATTCCAAGAGCAACGCGGACCGGACCCCAGACCAACTGGTGAACGCCGCGAACCTGATGCAGGAAGTGCTGGATCCCGGTGGCGCCGGTTGGGGCCCCGTCCGCTTCATCTTCGAGTATGGGCCGGAGGCCATCCAGGCCGAGCTTGAGAAGGGCCCCGCGGTGGTCTATGAGGACCCCGCGAAAAAGAAGCGCCCGGGCATTGTGGTCATGGCCTCCAAGATCGCGCCCGCCGCGAAGAAGCCCTGAACTCGACGCCCCTTCCCACCTTGGCTACAGGAGTTTTTCCATGAATCTGATGAATCGTTCCTCCCTGCGCCTGGTCTTCGCGCTTGGTCTGGGCTTTGCGCCCCTGGCCCAGGCGGCCGACCCGGTGCCTCCCGGTATCCAGCTGCCCACCAAGGACCTGGAGAAGAAGTTCTTTGTGTCCCTGGTCCCCATGAATCCCGATGGCACCGTGAACGTGGTGGTGGACCCGGCCTCGGCCAAGGCCAAGAAGGGCGCCCGCGTCCTGCTTCAGGGCCGCATTCCCCGCTCGATCCTCAGCAGAGAGCAGGGCGGTACTGGCGAGGCCCTCATGGCCTACCTGCCCGGGGCCGCGACACCCGCGGGCGCCGTCGTGCGCGGCCGGGCCCTGGCCCTGGTGACCCGCACCCTCGCGGGCAAGGCCGATTGTCGCGTGGTGGTGGTCCCCATGGACGGCCTCTACGGCCCCTACACCAGCCTCGACCAGATCGAGAAGGCCGCCCCGGGCCTGCTGGCGGACCTGCAAGCGGGCTTCGGTCCAGCCAAGGAGGGCGCCACCTTCGCGACCAAGGGCCGCAAGGAGGCCCTGCGCCTGGTGGGCGATGCCGTCAGCGACTTCGAGGGCGCCTACATCAAGGAGGCGGACAAGCGCCCGCTGGACAAGGATGGCAACCCGATGCTCTACAAGTGGGCCGGGGCGCGCAACATCGGCGAGTGAGCCGGTAATCCCTTCTTTAGGCCACTAGAACAACAAGAAGGGAGAGGCCCCCAGCGGCCTCTCCCTTCTTTGTGGAGCTCCCCGTGAAGCGCATCCTCCTGCTCCTCCTCCTGCTCGGCGGGGCCTGCCTGTCGGCGCAGGTCACGGTGGTCTTCCTCCGTCATGCCGAACGAACCTCGAAGTACAGCAATGCGGAACTGACCAAGGCGGGTAGGAACCGGGCTCAGCGCCTGGTGGCCGTCCTCGATGGTTACCGACCCGCGGCCCTGTTTGCCTCGGATATGGTAAGAACCCAGCGGACCCTGGAACCCTTGGCTCGGCAATTGGGTCTCCCCCTGCAGATCTATGAGCGGGGACGCGAGCGTGTGCTGGGAAGGGTCCTCCTGGAGCGCTTCCAGGGCCAGACCGTGGTGGTCTGCGGGCACTCAGACACCCTCATGAACCTGGTGGCCGCTCTGGGCTATGGGGAATCCTTCCCGGAGATCGGAGACTTCGATCGCTACTGGGTACTCCGGGTGCCCGCAGTCGGGAGCGAGGTGAGTCTGGAGGAGCGGCGCCAAGGAGCGATTCCGCGTTAAGGCCGGGCGGATCCCCGCAAGGGCTGTGCGAGATTCCGCACAGTAACCCGAGTGAATGGGGTAACCCCTTGATCTATTCAAAGTGGTACCAATAACTTAACCTTTCGGTAAAGAATGGCTCGACCCTTGCTGAAGTAGACCTAGCCCTGGGCTCGCCCCAGCGCAACCACTTAACTCCCCCCACCTGCTGGTCCCTGAGACCCGCACCCAAGCTCACTTAGGAGCGACACCATGAAATCCTTCCTCACCCCCCTCGCCCTGCTGCTGCTGGCGGCTCCTGCCTTCGCCCAGACACAGCCGGACACCGACAAGCGCATTGCCGACCTCGAAAAGAAGGTGGCCCTACTTTCCAAATCCGAGTCGAAGGACGAGGACCTCAAGGGCAGCGGCTTCAACGCCAAGATGACCGGCCGCATCTTCCTGGACGGCACCTACTTCTCGGGTGGCAACTACAAGCTGACCAACGGCGCCTTCCTGCGGGTGGCGCGCCTGGGCTGGAAGGCGACCCTGGGCAACAACTGGTACGGTGAGGGCGAGGTGGACTTCTCCCTCAACGACATCGGCATCAAGGATATGTGGATCGGCTACACGGGCTTCGACAACAGCATCATCCAGTTGGGCCACTTCAAGGCGCCCTTCGGCATGGACACGATGATGTCCGACAGCAACATCTTCTGCATGGAGCGGTCCTTCACGGACGTCTGGACCCCCTCCCGCCACATCGGCGTCGGCTATGCGAAGTGGGGCGAGCGTTGGCAGGGCAAGGTGAGCTTCTTTGGCCAGGCCATCGACGACACCTCGGATGCCCAGGATGTGGCTGACACGAACATCGACGCGGTCTCCGGCCTGACCAAGGCCTACAAGATCGTGGACAACCAGGGCTACGGTGCGGCTGCGCGCTTCACTTACCTGCCCGTGAAGATGTCCGAAACCAAGTTCATCCACTTGGGCGTGGCCGCTGCCCAGCGCACCCCCAACGCCGGCGCCCCTGGTGACTACTCCTTCGACTTCTCGGCCCGGCCCGGCAGCAACAAGCAGAGCAAGGCCAAGTTCCTCAACGCCCTCGTGAACAACGTGGACAAGCTCCAGCAGACCGGCCTCGAGTTCGCCGGGCAGTGGGGGCAGTTCTCCTGGCAGAGTGAGTACCAGCAGTCCCAGGTGAAGCGCCGCGGCACTCAGTTGCTGGCGTGGAATGGCACCGCCCTGGCGGCGACCACTCAGGCGGTCAAGGACGCCAGCACCATCGACCACAAGTTCTCCAGCTACTACGGCCAGGTCTCCTACGTCTTCGGTGGCCAGCGTCGGTATGACAGCTCGGACGCCTTCTTCAAGGGCGTGGTGCCCAATTCCAAGAATGGCGCCTGGGAGCTCGTGGCCCGCTACAACGTCATGAACCAGGACGATCTCACCCCCATCGATCCGGTCAAGGGTGGCATCGAGAAGAACACGACCCTGGGCGTGAACTACTCCGTGAACAAGTACCTCCGCTTCATGCTCAACTACACCACCGTGAAGAACAACGTGAACGCTTTCGCCAGCAAGAAGTACAGCCCCACGGGCGTGGTGGTGCCGAGCGACAACTTCGCCTACACCAACTTCCGCATGGCACTGACCTTCTAGTCGGTTCAGCAGACAGCGGAGGGGGCCCGCTCGGGACCCCTCCGCTGTCCCCTCGCTGGGTTCCCGGGACCTCCATGAGCAGCGCCGCCCCCCTCACCATGCCTCGCTGGGAATGGCGGACCTTCGCTCCGCTGGATGGGGAACTCCGCCGCTTCCAGCACCGCTCTCTGCAAGTTGCCTCTGTGGATGCCCACGAAATGAGCATCCTCTGTCTCAGCAGCATGCACGACGTCCTGATTGCCCGGGAGTCCATTCTCCTCAAATGGCGCAAACAGGTTGGACCGGGTGGGCTGGAACGCTGGGATGCCGTCCTGAGCGCCACCTTCCCCTGCTCCACGGGCACGGTGGTTCAGCTGTTTGAAACATGGGGGTTGCCTCAACCCAACTTGGCTCGGGCCCACTACACCCAGTCTGAGTTCCTGCTGGAAATCCTCCCCCAAAGCCCCGAACTGCGGGTGGTCGAATTCGATCGGCGGACCAAACGCTTCCTCCTGGACGGGGCCAATTGCGAGGTGACCGAACTCACCGCCGGTACGGTCAAGGTGGAGAGCTTCAGCATCGAACACGAAGATCCTGTCCTGACCCTCCAGGTCCTCCACCGCCTGGGTCTCCAGACCCGTCCCAACACCTGCTACCCCCTGGGCCTGAAGACTGCCCTCAATCTTTCCACCCAACACTGATCCGACAGGAGCCCCCGTGGCCAAGGAAATCGAACGCAAGTATCTGCTCGACCTGAGCAAGTGGACCCCCCAGAGCGAGGGCACCCACTTCAAGCAGGGCTACCTCAATGCCCAGAAGGAGCGCGTGGTTCGCGTCCGCATCGAGGGCGCCAAGGCCAAGCTGACCATCAAGGGCATCACCACCGGCGTCACGCGCGCTGAGTTCGAGTACTCCATTCCCGTCGAGGATGCTGCCATTCTGCTGGACAACCTCTGCGAGCAGCCCCTCATCGACAAGCACCGCCACAAGGAAGTGCACTTCGGCAAGACCTGGGAGATCGACGTGTTCCACGGCGAGAACGAGGGCCTGATCGTGGCCGAGATCGAATTGGCCTCCGAGGACGAGAAGATCGAATTCCCCGCCTGGGTTGGTGCCGAAGTCTCCAGCGACCCTCGCTACTTCAACTCCAACCTCCTGAAGCACCCCTTCAAGAACTGGACCAAGGCCTAACCCGCCCCCTCGAAAACGCGGGCCACCCACCGGTGGCCCGCACCCTCTTAGGTGCATGCATGGCAGCTGAAGCCGCACAGCCCACCAAGGCTCCGACGCTCCAGGATCTCCTGAACATGGAGAAGATGACGCTCTCCTCGAAGACGCGGGAGGCACAGAGTCCTACGGAGCAATGGATGCGTTATCTCGGATTCCCAGGCGGAATCCTGCTCTTCCTCCTGATCATGTACCTGCCGGCTGGGGCCGGCCTCAGCGCCGGGGCCCAGGCTGGCGCGGCCAGCTTTGCGTTAGCCCTCGTGTGGTGGGTGACGGAGCCATTCCCGACTTACGTTACTTCCCTCGTCTTGATGTTCTTGCTGCTAGTGACCCGCACTTCCAATGCCAAGGCCATCATGGATGTGCTGGGCATGGAGGTGATCTGGCTGAACCTGCTGGCCTTCATCCTGGCTTCCATGCTGGTGAAGACCCGCCTGGCCAAGCGCATGGCCCTCTGGCTGGTGGTGCGCTTCGGCCACAAGGCCAGCTGGGCCCTGCTGGCCTTCCTGGTGCTGCAGTTGGTCCTGGCACCCCTTATTCCCGCTACTGCGGCCCGCTGCGTCATGACCCTGCCCCTGATGATCGTGGTCGCCACCATTTATGGCTCCACCGAAGCCACGCCGAACAACTTCGGCAAGAACATGATGCTGCTCAACCTGGCCTGCATCTCCGTGTTGTCGTCGATCACCATGACGGGCAGCTCTGCCAACCTCATCGCCGTGGGCCTCATCCAGAACATGGGCGGCCAGCGGGTTTACTACATGGACTGGATGCGCGTGGGTGCCCCGGTAGCCATCCTGACCATGGTTCTGATGTGGATTCTGGGCCAGAAGCTGCTCTTCCGCATGAAGCCCGAAGAACAAGTGCCTCAGGTGGAAGGCGGCCTTGAACTCGTCAAGAAACAATTCGAAGCCATGGGCCCCTTGGGTTTCCAAGAGAAGAAGGCCATCGCCATCTTCGGCCTGGTGCTCTTTCTCTGGATGACCGACATCTTCCACATGCGGTGGTTCGGCGTCGAGATAAGCGCACCCTTCGCGGCCCTTTTGGGCGCCGTGATCGTGCTGTTTCCCCGCTGGGGCATCTTGTCCTGGGCCGAGGCAGATATTCCATGGCACCTGCTGATCTTCAGCGCCGGTGCCTATGCGGGCGGACTGGCCCTGGATGACACCGGCGCCGCCGAGTGGGGGGTTCGCATGCTCTTCGGGGGGATGAACCTCAAGGGCGTCCCCTTCGGCTTCACCTTCACGGTGGTGATCTCCGTGATGATGTACAGCCACTTGCTGACCACTTCGAAGACCGTCCGCACCCTCATCATGCTGCCCATCATCATCACCCTGGCCAAGGCCTTGGGTTGGAGCCCAATCTCCCTGGCGCTGCCCGCCGCCCTCTGCATCGACTGGGTCGTGGGCCTGCCGATCAGTGGCAAGCCCAATGTAATCATGTTCTCCACCAACCAGTTCTCGGTAGGTGACAACTTCAAATACGGCATGCTCACGTGCACCATTGGGGTGGCGATCCTCGTGATCTCCGGCGCCACCTGGTTCCATTGGCTGGGTATTACGCCTTCCTTCTGGGCGGTGGCACCATGAAGATGCTACGTCTCCTCACCTTCATCCTGCTTGGTTCCGTCCTGGGTATGGCCACGGACGTCCAGACATACACCATCCGTCTCCAGGCAGAATCGGATGAGACCGGAAAAGCCGTGGGTGTCCTGGCCCTAGCGACCTGCACTCCAGGTGTCCTGGTGCTTCCCCTCGGCTTCGCCGCCGTCGAGGACCTGCGCCTTGAGGAACCCGCCGTCGGAGTTCGGCTGGAGTCCGTCGCACGGAACGGCATGACCCAGATGAAGCTCACCCTGCCCGCTGACATCCCCGCAAAGACGAACTTGAAGTTCTCCTTTCGTCTCAAGCAAGTCTTCCAGGTCACCAAGCTCAAACCGGGTGAGAAGAGCACGCTTCCGGCCAGCAGCCGCAGCTTCAAGCACGCCTTCGTCAATACCCAAGAGGGTGTCATCGGTAATTACCGCGTGGAATTAATCTTCCCCAATGGACTCATGGCCCAGGCCATCCGGGAGCAGCTGCCCAAGCCCGCCAAGAATGAGGTGGGGCCCCGGGTCCTGCTGACCAAGCTGGAAGGGCGCCAGGCCGCCATCCTGCAGCTGAGCAAGCTGCAGCAGGGGGACGACACCTCCATGGTCGTGGAGCTGGTACCCATTCGACGCTCCTATGGTTGGCTCATCGCCGGCCTGGTACTGGCGGGTCTCTACCTCTTCTGTTTCCGGGACCTGGTCACCAAACCGAAGTCCTGACCCCCCACACCATCGCTCCAATCGGGGCCCGCAACGGTCCTGTAACCCCCGGAGTTCCCTGTGCTGACAACCCAGCTCCTCAGTTTCCTGACCCACGTCGGCGTGGCGTTGGTGGGCATCCTGGCCGTCGTCGGCCTCTACATGTTCATGGGGGGTCGGACCCGCAGGGACCTGCCCCCCTCCGATTCCAGCACCCACTGAGGGTTCGGCCTTCCTTCTGCACCCCTGTCGATTCTCATCCAACCCGGAGTTCCCTGTTGCTGCCACCCCAGTTCGTGACGTTCCTGCTTACCCTCGCCATCAGCACCCTGATTGGCATCGGTCTGCGTGACTACTACGAACAGGAGGCGAAGCGGGATACCTTCGGCACGGTGAGAACCTTCATCTTCCTGGGGTTGCTGGGCCACCTGCTGTATCGCATCCCTGTGATCGGGCCCTACGCCTTCCTGGTGGGCATGGTCGTGGTGGGCCCCTTTCTCCTGGTCTACTACAACAACAAGGTGCGCCAGCAGAAGAGCCCCGGCCTCATCGGCGTGCTCATCGCCCTGCTCACCTACAGCGTCGGTCCAGTGGTCATCCATGAGCCCCACTGGTACCTGGTGGCCATTGCCATCACCATCCTCTTCGTCCTCCACTCCAAGGGCCGCATCCGGCAGTTCACAGACAGGCTGGAGACCGGTGAGGTGGTCACAGTCTGTAAGTTCCTGGCCATCGCCGGGGTGATTCTGCCCCTGATCCCCGCCATGGCCCCCACCGAGGGGCTGGTGGGTCGTATCTTCGGTGTCCTGCCCGTGGGCCCTCACCAGATCTGGATGGCCGTGGTGGTCACCACCGCCATCTCCTACCTGGGCTACGTGCTGCAGACCTACCTCTACCCCAACAAGGGCCTGCTGCTGACGGGTCTCATCGGCGGCCTCTACTCCAGTACCATGACCGTGCTGGTCATCTCCAAGAAGACCAAGGCCCACGACAGCCAGGCCCGAGATGCAGCCGCGGCCATCATGCTGTCCACCCCCACCATGTATCTGCGGATCCTCTTCCTGGTGGCAGCCTTCATGCCCATGGGCGCCCTGCGCTTGCTGCCGGCTTTCCTACTCTTCTCCCTGCTGTCCGGCGCCTATGCCTGGTGGCTCCGCAGGGGCGATGGCAGCCAGGCCGAAATCCCCGTGGACGAGCCAGCCCTGGTCCTGAAGGAACGCAACCCCCTGGAACTGAACGCCGCCCTGCTCTTTGCCGTGATGTTCGTGTCGGTGTCCCTGGTCACCAAGCTGGTGCTGGCGCGCTTCCAGGAACTGGGCCTTCGGATGCTCTCCTTCCTGGTGGGTGCCTCCGATATCGTGCCCTTCATTGTCTCGGTCCTGCAGGGAAACCTGGGCATCGGTTCCAACCAGATCCTGCAGGCCATTCTCATTGCCACCGCCTCCAACAACGTCATGAAGACGGCCTACACCTTCGGGTTTGGTCATCGCACCACCGCCCGGCTTACGGCCATCGGCATGGCAGGCATCGTCATCCTTTCCTTCCTCTACGCCGCCATCGCCTTTTAGGATGCGGTCCCTTCCCGACCGGATGACATTCATCCGCCCTTTCCAGGAGTCCCACCATGTCCGATGTGTTTGCCAAGAACACCGCCACCTCCGCCGATGACGCCCTGAAGATCATCCCCCGCGCCGAATTCCGGGCCTTCGGTCAGGGCCTCATCGAAGCCGTCAAGGAGAAGATGTGGAACGGCAAGACCGTCCTCTTCCAGGCTCGCCGCATGCCCATGGAGACCTACTTCCTCAGCGCGAAGACCAATGAGGCCAACGTGAAGGTCCGGGACGGCCTCCTCGACATCAAGACCAAGACCGGTGAGACCCCCGAGGGCTACGAGATCTTCCAGCCCCGCGGCAAGTTCCAGTTCCCCGTGAAGAAGGAGGACCTGGCCACCATCCTCTCCCACCTCAAGGCCGAGATGACCCTGACCCAGGACATGTACACCATCGACGAGTTCATCGCCATGGCCCGCAAGCACGCGGATCTGGTACCTGTGACCGTCGAGAAGATGCGCTACGGCTTCACCATCGACGGCATCATCTGCGAGTACGCCCAGGTTTGGTTCAACGGCGCCCTGGTTGAGACCGCCTGCGCCGAGAGCGAGAACTACGCCGGCATGCGCCAGGTTGTCGAAGGTCTTGGCCTTGCCGGCCTGCCCAACACCAATTACCTCAAGGCCGCCAAAAAGGTCATGGGCATGGAATAGGGGCCCCCGGTCCCTTCATGTAGGTCCTGGGACGGCTTCGGGGGGAGCCGTCCCAGGAGATCTTTTTCAACATTCCTGCAGGTCCGCCTCGGGATGCCGTCTCCCGCACCGGAGTCCACCATGTTTCCACCCCAAGTCGCCCCCTTCCTCCTGACCCTGGCCATCAGCACCCTGATCGGCATTGGCCTCCGCGACTACTACGAGTTCGAGAAGAAGTTCGACACCTTCGGAACCGTCCGCACCTTCGTGTTCTTCGGGATGCTGGGCTTCATGCTCTACCAGATCCCCACGGTGGGCCCCTACGCCTTCCTACTGGGCATGGCCGCCGTGGTGCCGTTCTTGTTGGTCTACTACAGCAATAAGGTGCGCCAGAAGAAGAGCCCCGGCCTCATCGGCGTCCTCATCGCCCTGCTCACCTACACGACCGGACCCATCGCCCTCAACCAGCCTCACTGGTTCCTGGTGCTCTTCGGCGTCTCGATCCTCTTCGTCCTGCACTCCAAGGGCCGCATGCGCCAGTTTACAGATCGCCTGGAAACCGGCGAGGTGGTCACGGCCTGTAAGTTCCTCGCCATCGCAGGTGTGGTGCTACCGCTGATTCCTGCCCTGCCACCCACCGCCGGTGCCATGGGTCAGATCTTCAACGTGTTGCCCGTGACGCCCCGGCAGGTCTGGATGGCCGTGGTGATCACCACCACCATTTCCTATTTGGGCTATGTGCTGCAGACCTACCTCTTCCCCCGGAAGGGCATGCTGCTCACGGGGCTGATCGGGGGGGTCTATTCCAGCACGGTGGCTGTGCTGGTTCTGGCCAAAAAATCAAAGCGCTACCCGGGTCACGATCAGGAGGCCGCCGCTGCCATCCTGCTGGCCGTGTCCATGATGTATTTGCGTCTACTGGTCCTGGTAGCCATCTTCCGTTTTGGCTCAGCCCTCCAGGTGGGTCCGGCTCTGCTGGCCCTGGCCGGTCTGTCTGCGGGGTATGCGCTTTGGATCCGTCGGGACCAGCCTGCCTCCCTGACCCTTCCGCTGACGGACGCCACGGTGGCGCCCGACTCCGGCGAAGGCCTACCCGCCGAGGGGGAGGAACCCGCCCTGCGCAAGAACCCCTTGGAGATCAACTCAGCCCTCTTCTTCGCCTTCATGTTCATGGCCGTGTCCCTGGCCACCAAGTACACCCTCGTTCATTTCAAGGGCATGGGTCTCCGCATGTTGTCCTTCGTGGTGGGTTGTTCTGATATCACGCCCTTCGTGGTCTCCGTGCTGCAGGGCAATCTGGGCATTGGCACCTCCCAGGTGCTGCAGGCCATCATCATCGCCAGCGCCAGTAACAATCTGCTGAAGGTGGCCTACACGTACATGTTCGGCACCAAGCGTACGGGCAACATTGCCGCCATGGGGATGGTGCCCCTGGCAGCGCTGTCCATCATCTACGCCATGGCGTTTCTCTGATCACGGCATGGGGTGAGGCAGGGACTTCTTCATCATTGAAAGGCACTCGATGACCCCCGCTCGCTCATCTTCCTTCGCAAGTTTGCAGGGCAAGTTCATCCTGCTGTTCGCCAGCCAGGCCCTCCTGCTGCTGGTGGTTTTCTCCCTGGGGCTCACAGGTCTGGATCGGCTGAAGAAGGGTCAGGTGGAGCAACGGAGCAACTTGCCCAAGGCCGCGGTGGCCGCGAAGGTCCTTCACGACTCAGATGTGTTGCGGGTGATCCACGTCTCCCTGATTGGGGGTGGGCGTAATAGTGATTACGTCGACAAGCGAATGAAGCGCCTGGCGGAGGTGGAGGCCCAACTGAGCCAATCCCTTGGCGAAATGGAGCAGCTAGCCTGGAGCCCTGCGGAGAAGGCCAAGGTGGTCCCTATCCTGGCTGGCATGCGGAAGTACATGGAAGCCTTCCCGCCACTTGTGGCCCGGGCCCGAAAGGCTACGGTGGAGGAGCTTCCAGAGCTGATTGAAGCCAACACAGCCTTCCGTCGGGAAGGCTACAACCTGCTCCTGACCCTGCTCAGCGACATCCAGACCCAGGGCACCCAGCAGGTGGATCGGGACCTGGCGGCCACCCGGGTGAGCGAGGGTTGGATGATCGCTGGCTTCGTGCTGGCCATTCTGGTCGGGATCGGGGTCTCCAGGACCGTGAGTGGCCAGGTCCGGAGACAGGCCCTGGCTTTGAAGACCACCATGGCGGCCCTCGGCAATGGGGATCTCACGGGGCGCTGCCAAGTGTTAACGAAAGATGAGCTGGGCGAGGCGGCCGCCAGCCTGAACCAGGTCATCGAGCAGCTGGGCCGGGACATCCATGCCATCACGGAGGCCACGGACCGCACGGCCTCTTCGGCCACGGAGCTTTCTGCCACGGCCTCGGAGGTGAACCAGACTGTGGAGGACATCAGCCACTCCGCCACGGACCAGCAGGCTGCGGTCACCCAGGGCACCCGTCTGCTCCAGGAGATGAAGTCCCTCTCCCAGCTCGTAAGCACCGGTTCCAGTCGCCTGGCCAGCCTGGCCAAGGCCTCGCTGGAGGCGGGAGAGAACGGCCGCCTCAGCGCCAGGGAATCCGACCAGGCCATGGCCGCCATCCAGGAGAGCTCTCTTCGGGTGAACCACATCATCCGCGTCATCGCGGACATCGCTCGCCAGACCAACCTTCTCAGCCTCAACGCGGCCATCGAGGCGGCCAAGGCCGGTAGCCAGGGCAAGGGATTCGCCGTGGTGGCCGAGGAGATCCGCAAGCTCGCGGAGCGCAGCGCGGGGGCCGCCAAGGAAATCTCAGCCCTGATCGAGGAGAGCACCACGCGGGTCCAGGTCGGCTCCGAGGCGGCCGCTCAGGTGAACCAGGCCCTGGCGCGGATCCATGAGCACATCCGGGAGACCGGGGACCGGGTCGCGGAGATCGGCGGGGCCATGGCCCAGCAGGACGCCTCCGTGGACCAGCTTCAGAGTCAGCTGGACATGGTGTCCGCGCTGACCGAGCGCAACGCCTCAGCCACGGTGGAGTTGGCTTCCTCCATGCAAGAGACTTCCCGGACGACCGAAGACGTCGCCGGACTCGCGAATGACCTCAGGGGCCTTTCCCATCGCTTCCGAGTTGAAAGGTTGTGATAAAAGAATTAGGACAAACAGGTATGATTTATGGTCAGCCGGAGTTTCCATGTTCTTCCTGCGTCTCCTCCCCGCCCAATTCTGCCTCCTGCTCATGGCTGCGCTCTTCATGCGCCTGGGCTTTCCGTTGGTGATGATCGTGCCCCTGACGCTGATGCTCATGGGGGCCCTGTTGATCTCCTGGCCCCAGGTGCGGGTGGCCATGAGCTTCGTCATGGGGCTGGAGGCCTGCCTCTGGGGCTTCATGACCTGGCTGCGGGTGCAGGAGCGCATCGCCTACAGCGAACCCTGGTCCCGCCTGGCCGGCATCCTGGCGGGCGTGACGCTCTTCAACCTCTGGGCCGCCTGGCTGGTGTGGGGCGGCCGCAAGGCCGAGGAGCGCGAGGCCCAGATCATCGCCAAGGCCCAGGCGGCGCGGGCCTGATCGCCCCTCAGCCCCGCTTGCGCCCGATGACCAGGAACTCCCGGCCCGCGCGGCGGGGGTGGCTGTTCTGCGCCTCGTCCAGGTGCAGCACTTCGAAGTGGGCTTCGGCCAGCTTGCGGGCCTCGGGTTGGCTGATGGCGTGGGGTGGGCCGGGGCGCCCGTTCACGTGGTGGAAGAGCACGGCCAGCCAGAGACCGCCGGGCCGCAGGTGGGCCGCGCAGGACTCCAGGTAGGCGGGCCGCCGCACGGGGTCCATGGCCACGAAGCAGGTGTGGTCGAAGATGGCGTCCCAGGGGCCCAGTTTCGTCGTGAACCAGTCCGCCTGGGACCAGGCCACGCGGTCCCCGTATCGGTGCATGGCCCCCTGGATGGCCAGGGGCGCGAAGTCCAGGCCCGTGACCTGGAAGCCCTGGGCCTCCAGGGCCGCGGCGTCGTGACCGTAGCCGCAGCCTGGCACCACGAGCTGGCTGCCCGGGCGCAGGCCCAGGGGCAGGGCCAGGTCCACCAGCTCCCGCACCAGGGGAGTTTCTCCGTCCATGTCCCAGCCTGGACGGCCCTCGTCCCGGTAGAGCTGGTTCCAGTAATCAGGGTGGGTGGTCATGGGACCAGGATAGTGCGTCCCAGCTCGGGAGGCACAAGCTCAGCGCGGCCAGGGGTGCAAGCAGACCGAGCAGTGGAGGAGCCGCGCTGAGGTAGAAAAAATTGGCACTATTCGGGTAGATGAAACAAAATTGTGCATTCAGCCCGACAACCCGGAGCCCGCCATGTCCTGGATCCACCGAACGCTTCCCCTGGCCGCAGGATTGTCATTGCTGGCCGCTCCGCTGCAGGCCCAGGCCAAGGTGGACTTGCTGAAGGACGACCCTCGGGCAATCCACTTGCGCCAGATCCACCCCGCAGCTCCGGCAGAGCGCATCGATTGGGCCGGTCGCATCACGGAACTGCTCAAGGAGGAGCCCGGCGATCTCAGCATCACGGCCGTTGGGGACATGATCTTCAACCAGCCCATCACGCAGCTGCCCCAGCCGGAACGGGCCGGCCTCTTCCGCCTCATGCAGGAGGCGGACCTGGCCTACGGGAACATGGAGTTCTCCCTCAACGACCTGCCCGAGCTGCAACGCCCCTTCTACAATTTCCGAGCCCCCCGGGACTTTCGCTGGGAGTTGGCCCGCACGGGCATCAACCTCGTGAGCCAGGCCAACAATCACGCCCTGGACTTTGGTCCTGAAGGCCTCAAGGAGTGCCTGCAGGCCCTGGATCAGGCCAACATCACCCACGCAGGCGCAGGCACGACCTTGGCCGAGGCCCATGCGCCCGGCACCCTGGAGTTGGCGGGCCACAAGACCCGCGTGGCCCTGCTTTCCTACATGCGCTACTGGACCGCCAAATACCGCAGCAAGGACGCCAGCGCACCCTCCCTGGCGACCATCGACCCCGCCGTGATCCTCGTGGCGAAGGATGGCAAGGTGGAGGCCGTGGAGGGTCCGCAGGAAGCCGATGTGAAGACCATGGAAGACGACATTGTCCTGGCCCGCCGCCATGCGGATCTGCTGCTGGTCTCCCTCCACAACCACGATGTGACCCACCACCGGGCCTACGGCATCCAGGACACCACGCCCCCCAACGAGGAGATCATGTTCCGCCGCGCCGTCGAAGCCGGGGCGGACTTCGTGCTGGGCACTGGGCCCCACGTGCTGCGGGGCATCGAAATCTACAGGGGCCGGCCCATCTTCTACAGCCTGGGCGATTTCATCTACCAGTACCGCACGCCGGAGCGGATCCCCGCCGACATCCTGCATCAGCGCGACATCGAAATGCCTCGGCCCACGAACGTCTCCGTGTGGGATCGTCGGGAGTCCCAGGAGGTCCTGCAGACCGTCATGGTCCGTATGGTCACGAACCAGGGCAAGCTCAAGCGCATCCAGTTGCTGCCCATCACCATCGACGATGAGGGCTCCCTCTACGGTGTGCCCCGCCTGGCTAACTCTCAGCGCGGCGCTGAGATCCTCGCCCTCATGCAGAAGCTGTCCGCCCCCTACGGCACCAAGATTGTGATCAAGGGGTGGTACGGGGAAGTGGTGCTTTAGGGGCGTTAAGAGGGCCTAGCGATCCGCCAATAACCACGCAGTGCCCAGCGCCAGTCGCGCCATGCGGCGCACCTGGTCGGGATCCAGCTTGTCCAGGGTGTCGCCAGGCTTGTGGTACTCGGGGAAGTAGCTGCCGAAAAACCGGATGAAAGGGACGTTCAACCTCGCGAAGTCGCGGTAGTCACTGCCCCCACTGTGGCCATCGGTCCAGTCCAGGTGCAGGGAGAGGCCCGCGCCACGACCCGCCTGGGTCAGGGCCGCGGCCAGCTCCGGGTGGCCCGGGGGAAGGCCGGGTTCCACGAAGTCCGCCGGATCCAGGCCCGCCAGGAAGCCCGCGGGATCCTTGAGGCCTGCGCCTTCCACGAGGGCACGCAAATCAGCGGCTGTCCAGGGATGGCCCACCATATCCAGGTTGAGGTAGGCCTCCGTGCGGGCCAGGGGCCAGCGGGGCTGACGGGTGTAATGACCTGAGCCGAATTTGCCTTCCTCCTCGCCAGTCCAGAACGCGAAGAGCAGGGTGCGGCGCGGGCGATGCGGAACTTTTTTGGCGACGCGAAGGATCTCCAGCAGGGCCGCCACGCCCGAGGCATTGTCATCGGCGCCCGGGTGCAACACACCGCCGGGCATCCCGAGGTGATCCATGTGGGCCCCCACGAGGATGGCCGAGCGGCGCAGGGTGGGATCCGAGCCCTCCAACTGGGCCAGCAGGTTGACGCCTTGCAGGGAGCGAATCCGGCCGCCGATCTCCAGGTTCGCGGTGCCACCGGCGGTCAGCTGCTCCGGCAGTTCGGGCCGGTAGCTCAGGCGGGCCAAGGGGGGCTCCCCGGAACCGGGCAGGCCTTTCGCCGCCAGAAAGTAGGGCACGGCGGGCTCCTTGCCTTCGCGCAGGCGCTGCTCCAGGCCCGGCTCCAGGGCGATGGCGGCTTTCGCGCCCAGCTTCTCCAGCAGGGCCAGGCGGCTGTCATAGCGGTCCGCAGGGCGAGGCGAGGCGTACTTCTCCGCCAGGTCCGGGCGGCGCCAGATGGCTTCGCCGGGGGTGCCATCCCGGAATATCACCACCTTGCCGCGCACATCCACATCGCGGAAATCGTCGTGCTGAAGGCTGGGCTCCTGGATGCCATAGCCCACGTAGACCAGGGGGCCGCTGAGCAGGCCCGGTTCCAGGGGCGGCAGGATCGCATCGCGGCCCGCCAGGAAAATCCGGTCACCCGCAGCGGTCTTCAGTCGAACGGAGCCTCCGCCTGGGCGCACTTCGCGCAGGGGCACGGCCTGCCGGTAGGTCTTCCCCAGGGGCTTGAGGCCCAAGGTTTTGAGCTGATGTTCGAGGTAGGCCACCGTGGCATCGAGCCCCCTGGTGCCCAGGCCACGGCCCTCCCGCTTGGGGTCCGAGAGGTAGGCCAGGTGGGCGCGGAGCCTCACCGAGTCGATGCTTGCCGCAGCTTTATTCAAGGGGGCGGGCAGGGCTTCGGCGCCCTTGGCACGGAGAAAGTCCGTTTCCTGGGCCCTGGCGAAGAGAGCCAAGGTGCAGAGAAGGATCAGGGCTCGTGGCGTCATAGCCAATTTCCTTCAAATACCAGTGGAGTCATCGTGATTCCAGGCGGATGAAAAAGCATTTGAGCCGGTGATGAGCGGTGATGAACCGTGATGTCCACAACGGACCTGTCTTGATCACCGTGCATCACTGTCTATCACCGGTTTCCTGGTCAGTTTCCTGCAATTGGCGGAGCTGGGGGGACTGGCACAAGGCCCTGGCGGTGCCTTGGTTCCTTCTCGGGAAACGGCCTTGGAAAGATTTACACCGGTCCCCAGTGGAAGAACAGCGTCGGCGGGATCAGCAGCAGGAAGGCCAGCACCACCAGGATGAGCATGAGGGGCAGGAACCAGCGGGCCCAGCGTTCCCAGGGGATCTTCGCGGCGCCCAGGATGCCCATGGTGACGGCGCTGGTGGGGAGGATGGGGTTGATGAGCTCGGACAACGCGAAGCTGTACACGCAGGTCTGGCGGGTGATGCCCACCAGGTCCGCCAGGGGCGCCATGACGGGCATGGTGAGGGCCGCCTGCGAGGTACCCGAGTGGATGAAGAAGTTGATGACGCATTGCACCAGGAACATCACCTGGGCGGTCATGGCCTTGGGCAGAACGCGGATGGCGGCGGAGCCGTAGAGCAGGAGGGTGTCCATGATGTGGGCATCGTTGGCGATGACCAGCAATGCGCGGGCGCAGGCCACGATGAAGACCACGCCCACCATGTCCTTGGCGCCTGAAATGAAATGCCGGGCAATGTCACTGGGGCTCATGCGGGAAATGAGCCCGATGAGAATGCCCATGCCCAGGAAGAGGGCTGCGATGGGCTCCAGGTACCAGTGGTGCCTCAGTACGCCGTAGACCAGCAGAACGATTGCGCCCAGGAAGGTCGTGAGGGCCAGAATGTGGGAGGTGTTCCAGTCACCGTCCGTGCCAACGGTGGTGGCTTCCCGGGCCAAGTCCAGGTCCCGCACCGGGCTCAGTTCCGGGTTCTTCTTGATCTTCGCGGCGTAGATCATCACATAGGCGATGACCACGCTGGTGGCCACCACCCAGGCCACCATGCGGTACGCCAGACCCGAGTAGATCGGCACACCCGCGATGCCCTGGGCCACGCCCACGGTGAAGGGGTTGAAGAAGGCGCAGGCGAAGCCCGCCGCAGCTCCCAGGAAGGGGATGGCCATGCCCACGATGGAGTCGTAGCCCAGGGCTCGGGAAAGGGCGATGAAGATCAGCACCAGGGGGATCAGCTCCTCGGCCATGCCGAAGACGGCGCCCGCCAGGGAGAAGACGGTCATGAGCACGGGGATGAAGAGGGTTTCGAGCAGGGGATGGCGGCGCACATGCACCGTGAGTCGCTTGATGCCCTGCTCCACGGCCCCGGTCTCCTGGAAGATGCCGAAGCTGCCCCCGATGATGAGCAGGAAGGAGATGAGGCCCGCGCCGTCCAGGAAGCCCTTGATGGGCGCCAGGAAGAGGGTCTGGAGGCCCAGGTAGGTCTTGGGCAGGCGGTGGAAGGTGCCGTCCACGGGCACCTTCAGGTGGCTGCCGTCCGGCAATAGCTTTTCGATGCGCTGGAACTCGCCCGAGGGCACCAGCCAGGACAGGATGAGCACCAGGACGATCAGGGCACCCACGATGACCAGGGTGTGGGGCATGCGAAAACGGGGGCCGGCTGGGGCTGGGGCAGAGGCAGGGTTCATGAGCGGCTTTCAGGCGGTGGCTGCATGGTAGCGGGAAGCAGGTTTTGGAAGGAGGCTCAGGGCCGGACGGCCTGCATGGCCGTGAGGGCTGCCCCAGCCAGTTCCTCCTGAAGTGCGGACAGTTCGGCGGCGGACTTCGGCCCCGAGCCGATCGACTCGACCCTGCGGAAGATCCTGTCCTCAGTGTCCAGAAGCCGGGGCAGGAATCCCGTGCCCTCGTGGTTGTCGAGACCCGCCAGATTCAGGTACTCCTGCTTCTCGGCTTCCTGGAAGGGGCGGACCCGCAGCTTGATTCGCATGGATTCCGTCCAGAGCGCCGCCTCCTTGCCCTTCCAGAGGGGCTCCGGCACCGAACCCGCTTCCACCCATAGGGGCAGGGCTACGGCCGTGACGGGTTCCCCTGGCAGCACCCAGAAGGTGGCCCGGGAGGTGGGATCCTTTGGATCCTTGCCCACGATCACAAGGGCACAGGAGGTGTAGGACTTGTTGATGCAGTCCTTGGTGAGGATCCAGCGGGGCTGGGCTGGAAGCGCCTTCAGCTCGGCGAGGGTGGGCGTCTGCAACAGCACATGGCCAGTGTCCCGGGCGAGGCGGCGGAAGATCTCCCTGGGATTTCGCTGTTCCGGCGAGAGCCCGGCCAGCAGCTCCGTGGCCCGCTCGAAGCGCAGGTACCCCGCGCCCTTGCCCTTTCGGCCAGAGCGGGACCAGTTGGAATTGAGGAGGTATTGCCCAGGCGCAGCCGCAACTTCCAGCAGGTTGTAGCCGCGATTGTAGACCTCGAAGAGAACGGTCCTGCCCGTGGCATCGAAGACGCCGAAGTTGGTCTGGCAGCCCAGTCCCGGGCCCTCGTTGGCCCTGAGATAGGCCTCGAAGTCAGCCACGGTGCGGCAGGTTCGCAGAGCATCCGCCATGACGCTGCCCTCAAGATCCTTCAGGTCCCCGCTCTGGGGGCCCGGGAGGTTGTAGGCCACCGTGTTCATAATGGCGAAGCCTGCGGCGTTGAGGCCTGCGTAGGCGCGCCGTCCGCTGGCGTCGTCGGCGTCCACGAGGGCCAAATACGCGTAGGGCTGCTCCCGCACGAGGACCACCTTGTTGGACAGAGCGTCCGTGTCCCGGTTCTTCCAGAGCATGGGCCGCTCGCTGGCGCTGGCGGCGGGGCTCAGCAGGGCCGTGGTGCATTGTTCCGCACCCTGGGCAAGTAAACCGACCGGGAGGGTGCCCACCAGGATGGCCAGGCAGAGGGATTTTCCGAACATGTCGAACTCCTTGGTTGCTACTCGAACATGCCCTTGGCCAGGACCTTACCTGCTTTCATCAACAGCCGCCCCTTGGCGATGACCGTGCGCACCTCCAGGTTCTTCGGCTCCAGCAGGACCAGATCCGCGTCGAGGCCCGGGGCCAGGCGGCCCTTGGCTTTGAGCTTCAGGATGCGGGCGGGGTTGCTGGTGATGACACGCAGCGCCGTCTCCAGGCTGAGGCCCTCCTCCTGCACGGCCTGGCGCACGGCGGCAAAGAGCGACGTGACGCGACCCACGGAGATGGCCTGGAGGCGCCCCGAGTGGTCCCAGTCGGGCAGGCTGCCCTGGCCGTCGGAGGTGAAGGTGATCTGCCCGGGGTCCACACCTGCTTCCAGCATGAGCCGCAGGGCCCGGCCGCAGGGGATCTCGCCTTCCGCCAGGTACGAGGCCAGGGTGGAGGTGGTGAAGTCCACAAAGCCGCCAGCCTTGGCGTAGGCGATGCCCTCCTCGAAGAGGCGGGGATTGCGGTTGATGTGGGTGGGCAGCATCTGAGTGGGGGGCAGTTCCGTCTCGGCCACGACGCGGCGCAGGAAGTCCAGACCCCGCTCTCCATCGCCCAGGTGCACATTCACGATGCCGGCCTTGCCGGACAACATTCCACCGCGTCGGGCCATGGCCACCACTTGGGCAAAGGCCTCGAAGCCGGGCTGGCTGGAGCGGTGGTCTGAAAGGGCCACCTCGCCGGCCCCGATGACCTTGTCGATGAAGAGCAGATCCTCCTCGAGGGTGGGCAAGAGGGTGCGCAGGGGTAGGCCATAGGAACCGGAGTAGACGTAGGTGCTGAGGCCCTCTTCTTCCAGGCCCTTGGCCTTGGCCAGGAGGCCCGCCATGGTGCGCGTGTAGCCGTCCGTGCCCAGGCAGCCCACCACGGTTGTGACGCCGCCCAGAATGGCGTCTGTGAGGGGCAGGCCCGGCGTGCGGGTCGCGAAACCGCCCTCGCCGCCACCGCCCATGATGTGCACGTGGGCGTCGATGAAGCCGGGCACGACCTTGAGGTTGCGGGCGTCGATGACTTCGGCGTACTTCCGCGAAATGCGGATGTCCGGCTCCATGCGGAGGATCTTCCCCCCGCCCAGGAGGAGGTCGCAGCGCCCGCCAGCTTCAGGACTATAGAGGTCGGCATTCTTGATGAGCAGCATGGGCACTCCATCCGGGCCGGGGCCCGGGATTCAGAACAGTCGGGAAACAGGCAGGACAGCACCAGGTATGGCCAGCTCCCGAAAGCCAGGATAGCCGTAGAGGCCGTAGAGCAGGCAGGGCTCCAGCACCTGGATGGCGCGGCGGGCCAGGTCCTGGTCCAGGGGCACGATGAGGGTGCCCACGGGCAGTTCTGCCTCGGCCCTGGGTAGGCGCTGGACGATCTGGCGATCCTCGTAACGCTGGTAGAGCTCGTCGTAGGGCGCCTCGACGCGCAGCAGCCGAACCGCTTCGTTCTGGACCCGGCGAGGGGCCGCCAGAGTCTCGAAGCGGAGGCCCTGGGCCTCCAGAACGGAGAGGAAGCGCGCCGCAGCGGCGGGCGCGATGGCGTAGGCCCGGGGCGTGGGGACGCTGCCCTTCACCACCAGATCCGTCATGGCCATGGCCGTGGGAATCTCCAGGGTCTTCCCCGTGGCCAGCTCACGGACCTTCACGAAGCTGGTCTTGCCCCCCAGGTTGGCCCAGAAGGTGTTGGTGGCGATGAAGGAGGGCAGGGGCTCGCGGCGGGCCCGCTCGGCCAGGGCGCGCACCTTGTCCCGCCAGGCGCGATCCCCCAGCAGGTGGCGGTAGAGGATGCGGTAGCCGTCCACCCGCTCGCCCAGGTCCGCGCTGGGATTGGCGGCTCGGTGGCGCACGCCGGACTCGATGATGAAGGAGAGGGCGCCCAGGGTGCCCATGCCATTGCGGCCATCGTCAACCTCTGCTGTGGAGGGTCGGATCTCCTCGTCCGGCGGGGGCCCGCCCACGTTGTAGCGGCGATAGGCGTGGCCAGCCTTCTCCTGGAGTGGCAAGGCGGCGGCTACGGCCTGGAGGCCCAGGGCCTTGAGGTAGTCGGGGATGAGGGGATGGTTGGCGGCATCCATGGTGATGATGGGCCAGGCCTCCCAGCCCTTGGCGGCGTAGTCCTCGCTGTCGCGGCCGAACTCGTGACTGTCCACGGCCACGTGGGGCCGGATGCGGCGGGCCACGCGGTACAGGGCCTGCGTTTCGGGCTGGGCCAGCAGCAGGTGGTCGCGGTTCAGGTCCCCACCAGCGCCGTTGAAGCGGCGATGGGCCTCGGCTCCGTCGGGGTTCAACATGGGCATGAGGTAGAGATCCACGTCCTCGGGCAGCTGCTTGGGATGCGCAGCGATATCCCGGATGAGCGTGAGCTGGGCGTCCTTGCCCGCCACCTCGTTGCCGTGCTGCTGGGCGTAGTAGAGCACCTTGAAGCGGGCCTTGGCCCCGCCGCGATTCAGGTGCACCAGGAGCACCTTACGCCCCTGGGCACTGCGGCCCTCCTCTGTGACCGTGATGAAACCCGGTTTGGCCACCGTGTCCAGGAAGCGGACCATCTCCGCATAGGAAACAGTCTTCTGCATCGCCCGATGGTCCGCAGGGAAGGGCGCCTGTACCTGAGCCTGAACAACTACCGCACAGGACAGTAGGCTGAGGGCCCGAAGGCCATGGCTACCGCGAAAGGAAAAGCGTTTTTGCCACAAAGAACACAAAGAACACAAGGAAAGCAGTCGAACCAGCAAGCTCACACAGCCCCCTTTGTGTTCTTTGTGGCCCATTTCTTTTTCATTTTCACGATCCCAGGAAGCCTGTTCAGTTCTTTGTGGCTTTTCCCTGCCCTATGCGGTGCAACCCTCAGGGCTGGTATACCTTGCGGCTCTCCAGATCGATGCTCTGCCCAGGCTTGAGCAGGTGGATCCTGAGGTTCTGGAAGCCGCCGCCCTGTTGTGAGATCCCAGCAGGATCGAAGACCATGACGGAGCGCTGGCCCAGTACCGTAGCCTTGCCGTCCTTCACCACCAGAGCCGTGGCTTCGTCGATGCCCAGGCCCAGGAAGGTGGGGTGTTCCATGAGCACGCTGAAGAGGCGGTTCTCCCGGCCCCGCCGTAGGAAGTGCTGATCCACGACCACGTTCGCGGGCAGGAAGCCCATGCCCTCGCGGGTCTGGTAGGCGCCCACACCGAATTCCGAGAGGGCCTCCTTGCCGTTGCGGTCGTCACCCGTGAGCATCAGCTTCGACATGATGGCGGCCCCGGCACTGGTGCCGCCGATGCAGGCGCCAGCCCGGTAGCGGTTCAGAATCAGGGCCTGCATGGGCGTACCCACGATTTTGTCGCCCACGCGGTTCTGGTCCCCGCCGGAGAACCAGAAACCCGTGCAAGTAGCGGCGGCGGCCAGTAGCTGGGGGCTCTCGGCATCCTCGCGCTTCCGCACATCCAGGGCCACGACCTGGAGTCCAGCCTTCTCCAGGTCCTCCTTCCACTCCTTAAGAGCCCCATCGGGATCGCTGGTGGAGGTGGGGATGATGCCCACGGTGCCGCCCTTTCCGCCGGAGGCGAGAAGGAAGGCATCCATGATCTCCTGTGGCATGCCGCCGCCGCCCACGATGACCAGGGTGCCCTTGGGGGTGGCGCTGAGGATGAAGCAGGCGAGACATAGGAGGGCGATGCGTCGGAGCATGGTCTTCTCTCAAGCAAACCGCCTGCAGCAGGTCGCAAGACCCGCTGCAAGCGGCCCTTTCGTAAAGTTAGAAGCCGAGACGCGCGCCCAGCTGGATGCGGCGCCCTTGCTCGACGGAGCCAGGGATGCCGTAGCTGCTGCTGTTGATGCGCTCAGAAGAGTAGGCGAGGGTCGTGCCGGTGTTCGTGACGTTGAACATCTGCCCGAAAAGCTCGAGTTTGGCCTTGGCGGAGAGCTTGATGTCCTTGCTTATCCGCATGTCCAGGAGGTGTTCGCTGGGGTACTTTTCGCTGCCCCGGGGTTCCACGAACACATATGACCGAACACCCTGATAGTTCTTCGGCGTGCGGGCGTAGGGCGTGTAGCGCTGACCGCTGAGGTAGGTGAAGTTCATGGCCAGTTTCATGTCCCAGGGCAGCTTGACCATGCCTCTGATCTTGCCTTCGTAATCGTTGTAGCCCGGCAACAGGCCATAGGAATTGATGAGGAAATTGGGACTTTCATAGGGGGCCCAGCCGTCGTAGCCATCCGACTCGCCCACGTTTCCGTAGCGCCGTGCGCGGGTGAAGCTGGCGTTCATGCTCCAGTCGTCCATCCACTTGCGCTCGATGACCAGGGTCGCGGCCCCATAGTTCCGCTTGGCCGTCGGCTCCGTGGTGACCAGCCAGTTGTTGCCGTTCGGATTATTGGGATCCACATTTGACTTCCACCAGGTCAGATCCTGATCGACGCCATGGTTCGTATACTGACCAGCCGCGACGGCCCAGATGCCGGTGGCATTGGGCCCCGAGGTGATGTCGGCCATGTCCTTCCGAACCAGGATGTCCTTCTGCTGGCGGAAGACCCAGGTCGCGGACACCCTCCAGGGGCCCTCGAATTTGTGGTCGAAGGACAGGGTCGTTTCTTCGGTGTAGGGCTGCTTGGCGTTGGGATCCACTGGCGAGATATTGTTGGAGGAATAGGAGATGTTGCCGGAGCTCAAATCGGGAGTGCGGCCCTGGGTTGGGTCTGTGTAGCGGTTTGCAGGGGTCGTCAGAGGATTGAAGTCGTTCCCCTGCCAGTAGTACTCCGTCATCTTGGGGATCCATGCCTGGTAAGTGCGGTCCACAAACCAGGAGGAGAAGGCCGCGTAGTATTTGCCCCAGTGGAATTTGAGGAGATTCTTCTGGTCCGCGGTAAGGGCGAGGGAGCCACCGAAGCGGGGGGCGGCGACCTGCTTGTCCCAGATGTTGCTGGACTGTCCGTAGCCGCGGGCTGTGTATTTCTCAAATCGGATGCCCGGTTGCAACGTCAGGCGGTCGCTCACGGTCCAGTTGTCCTGGAGGTAGAGGGCCGAGCGATTGCTGTGCATCTTGATGTTGTAGCCGCCGCCCGTGTCGAAGTAATCAGGGGTGACGAGCCCGGGCGTATTGCCCTCGTAGGCGTAGAACTGCATGCCGCCCGTGGGGAGCTTGACATCTTCGTTGGAAGCCTGGGCCTGCTCGAGGCCGAAGCGGAAGGCGTGAGAGTCGCCTGGTACGATGAGGCTGGTCCGGAAGAAGTCGAGGGTGACGGCCCCTTCGATGCGGGCCCGGTAGTTGTTCCGATACCACTGGTTGTTACCGAAATAGTCCAGGGTAGTGGTCGTCAGACTGCCCTCGGCGTTCAGGCTGGGCTGGCTGCCATTGTTGGGGCGCTCCTCGTAGTTACCCGAATAGCCAGACACCTTGGCCGTCAGGACGGTGCTGGTGTTCAGGGTCTGGGTCCAAATGACGTTGAAGAGGCGGTCCGGCGCGATCTGGTTGTGGGAGGCGATGGGTTGAACGGTGTTGTCGATTCCCTTGTTCGTCTCTGGCAAGGCATCGTATTCCAGGAGCGTCTCCAGGGTGGCGTCCGGGGTGGCCTGCCAGGTGAACTTGGCCAGGAGATTCCTGTAGCTGCGGGATACGCCGGCCAAGGCGCCGATGGGGGTCTCCTGGTTCTGGCTTGCCCAGGCCGAGACAAAGTACCAGAGCTTATCCTTGATGATGGGGCCCCCGACGTTGATGGCGGCGTCGTAGGATTTACCGGGCAGGACATCGCGGTTCAGACCTGGATAGCGGTTGGAGGACTTGGCTTCCCAGTTCGAGTCGGCGTAGTAGACGTTGAAGGTGCCTGACAAGTCATTGCCGCCACGCTTGACCAGGGCGTTGGTATAGCCACCATTGAAATTGCCATATTCCGCCGCGGCGCCAATACCGCCCACCTGTACTTCGCTGAACCAGTCAGGGTTGGCGTAGAGCCACTGGCTGTTGCCGGAGACATCGCCGATGTTCATGCCGTCCATGAGCCAGGCATTCTCGCCGGTGTCGCCGCCCCAGGCCGCCTTGCCGTTCACGCCAGGTGTGAGGTTCATGATGCCTGACATGGATCGGTCGACGGGAAGCGTGGCCAAGTCCTCGGTGCTGTAGTTCTGGGTCAGGCTGGTGGTGGCGACATCCTCCGAAGCACCTGCGATCACCTCGACGGTAGCGGAAGCGGCAGCGGCAAACTTCCAGTTCAGAGTGGACGTCTTTCCCAGTTCGAGGGTCTCGTTGCTGACAAGGGTCGTGAGGCCGGGGGCCTCGACGACGATTCGGTACTTGCCGGGGGCCAGCATTGGCACGCGGTAGGTGCCATTCTCGGCTGTGCGGACGACCCGCTCGCCACCGATGAGGGAGGCCGAACTCAAGCGCACCGTGGCATTGGCCATGGGCACGCCCTTCGGGCTCTTGACGACGCCGGTGAGGGCGGCCGTGGTGTTGCTCTGGGCTATCAAGGCCACAGGACACGCTATGAGCGCCAAGATGATCGCGCTGAACCTACGGTTGCCAGAACTGCTATTCATGACGCCCCCCCCCAAAGGTGAAAAGATTGATGAGCAAAAAGTAATGCTCTGGATCTATGCGAGTCAAGTTTTTTTTCATCAATTTCGGCACAACCCGGAACCTTCTCCTGGACCAAGGCAAGGCCCTGGGCGTGGTCGACGGGTTGTGATGAAACCTGGACTCAGGTGCGAGGAGCCTTCCAGGGCGTCA
The DNA here is from genome assembly GCA_903884655.1 of uncultured Holophagaceae bacterium. GTDB lineage: Bacteria > Acidobacteriota > Holophagae > Holophagales > Holophagaceae > Geothrix. The sequence continues at coordinate 35,918 of CAISFO010000056.1, forward strand.
CCTGCTCCACCTCGCGCAGCTTGTTCAGGGCTCGCTGGGGGGCCTGGCTGGCGATGGAGGTGGCGATGGCGTGGGCCAGGATGTTGAAGGTGGTGAGGCTGTGGGTATAGAGCAGGTTCTCGCCGGGAATGGGCAGAAGCAGGGTGGCCACCTTGGCCAGAGGGGACGTGATGCTGTCGGTGAACACCAGGACAGGGATGCCCCGCTTGCGGGCATAGGCGGCGGCGTCCAGGGTCTCCTGAGAATAGGGCGTGATGCTGATGGCGATGAGGAGATCCTTGGGCCCCAGCAGGCCCACCTGGGTGGCGAAATCCGCAGGGTTGCCCTCCATGACCGGCAGGTCGATGTTGATGAGCAGGTAGGCGAACTGGCGGGTCATGAGCGCAGAGACGCCATCGCCGATGGCCAGCCGGATGCGGCTGATCTTCAGCAGCTTCACGACTTTCTGGAGAAGGTCTTCATCGATGGCCTGGAGCAGGATCTCGAGGTTCTTGACGTCCCGCCGGGCCACTTCCAGCAGGGTGGCCGAAGCCTGCACGGGGGCCTGCAGGAACTGCTCGTCGCGACCATAGTGCTTCTTGGCCGCGCTCACCAGGGCCTTCCGCATCTCCAGGTAACCGGAGTAGTCCAGCTTTTTGGCGAAGCGCACCACGGTGGCCACGCAGGTCTTGGATTTCTCGGCCAGTTCCTCAACGCCCCAGAGGGGCGCCTCGTTCATGTTGGCGATGAGGCAGTCCGCGATCTGCCGCTGGCTGGGGGACAAGCCCTTGGCACTGTGGAGGCGGTTCAGGAGGGGACTCTTCGACGATGCCATGGGACTAAGGGTAGCAAGGTCAGGAAGGCGGCTGGATCTCGCGGGCCTCCACGAAGCCCGCGAGTCGCTCCAGAGCTTCATCCAGCGCCCGTCGCCTGGCCTTGGTGGCCTTGATGCCCGACTCCCACCAGAGGCCCTTGATCTCCAGGAGGGCTCGGTCCCGGTGGAGCTTGGGATCCAGGCGACCCACGAGTCGCTCCCCCTCGAGGATGGGCAGCACGAAATAGCCGTACTGGCGCTTGGGTTCGGGCACGAAGGCTTCGAAGCGGTAGTCAAAGCCGAAGCGGCGCAAGGCCCGCGCGCGGTCCCGGAGGATGGGATCAAAGGGGCAGAGCAGACGGGTGCGCGCTGGGGCCTCTGGCAGCTTGGCCAGCCGAGCCTCCCAGTCCGCCAGGGCGAAGGCGGGGCGCAACTCCCCATCAGCACTTTCGACCTGGACCGGTACGATGCGTCCCGCCTTCAGGGCGGCGGTGCACCACTGCTTGGCCTCCGCGACCTCGAGGCTGGCCCAGAAGTCGGCCAGCTCCTTGGGCGTGAAGACCCATAGCCGCTCGGCAGCGCTGGTGCAGGCCCAGTCCTGGTGCTCGGTCGGGGCAGGGCAGGGCAGGGCGTGGAGTTCCGGGAAGACCCGTTCCGTGAGGTCGTAGAGCTTCTGGAAGCCCTCGCGGCGGGGCACCACCAGCTCGCCCGTGCGCCAGAGGAAGTCCAGGGCGGCCTTTTGCGGCTTCCAACCCCACCAGGGGCCGCGCTTCTCCGAGTGTTCGAAGTCCGAGGAGCGCAGGGGGCCTTCCTCTTCGATGCGCTGCTTCACACCTGCCACCACCTGGGCCCCGTCCGTGCCCCGGAAGTGATGCTGCCACCAGGCGTGGGCCAGGAGGCGCTTCCGGTCCCGCTGGAAGCGGGGCTTCCAGTGGGGGAAGTGGGTCGTGGGAATGGCTGAGGCATCATGCGTGAAGGCTTCGAAGAGGCTGCGCTTTCCCTCCAGCAACTGCTTCAGCTGCTCGGGCCGGTAGCCGTCCAGGCGGCTGAAGAGCGTGAGGTCGTGGGCCCGGGCCAGGACATTGATGGTGTCCACCTGCACAAAGCCCAGGCGCTCCACCAGGGACTGAACGGATGCCGTGGTGGCCCGCCTGGTGGGATCCGCCAGCAGCCCCTGGGCCCCCAGGAGCATACGCCGGGCGGCGGCGGCGGGGATGGTGGGCAGAGGGTTGGACACGGTCCAACACTAACCTACAGCTTGAACCTCTGCACGAGCCCCCGCAGCCGCTCCGAGATCTGGGACAGCTCCTCGGCGGTGTGGCTGATCTCGGTGACGGTGGCGGCGAGTTGATGGGTGGCGGCGGCATTCTGCTGGAGCCGGTCCGAGGTCTCCTCCATGAGGCTGTTCACCTCGCGGCTGGCCTCGCCCTGGCCACGGCTGAGCGCGGCCACATCCGCCACTTGGCTCGTGACTTCCTGGATGCGCTCCCGGATGGAGCCCAGGTGGCCCAGGGTGTTGGCCACGCTTTCGGTGCCCTTGGTCACCGCCTCCTCGGTCTGGTCTGTGAGGCCGCGAATCCTGGTGGCGGCGGTGGCGCAGCGCTCCGCCAGCTTGCGGACTTCCTCGGCTACCACCGTGAAGCCTTTGCCCTGGGCCCCGGCCTTGGCGGCCTCGATGGCAGCGTTGAGGCTCAGGAGGTTGGTCTGGCGGGCGATATCCTGGATGACCTGGACGGCCCCGATGATCTGGCCTGTGGCCTCCCGGATGGCGGCAATGCCCCCCTCCGCATCCTTGCCGGCCCGGGCGCCGTCCTCGGTGTCCTGGGCGGCGGCCTGGGTACGGGCAGCGGTGGCCAGAGCGTTCTCGTCCAAGTGGCTGACGTTGACGCCCAGACGGCGGATGGAGTCCTGCACGCTGGCACCGGCCCGGTTCAGGTCCTCGCCCACCTTGGCCGTGTCCTCCACGGTGCGTGAGATCTGGGTCGCGCTGGCGGCCAGTTCTGTGGCTCCCGAAGCCACCTCGTCGGAGGCAGCCTCCACCTCGCGCAGGGCCTGGTTGAGGCGGCCCACCATGCCATTGAAGAGGGCAGCCTGAGTGGCGATCTCATCGCCGGAGCTGGCCTCGGCGTGCACCGTGAAGTCCCCTTCGGCCACGGCGGCGATGGAGCGACCCAGGGCCTCCATGGGCCGGAGGATGACTCGGCGCATGAAGTAGGCCGTGAGCCCGCCCATGAACAGGAGCGTCACCAGGCCCAGCAGCCCAGAGCCGAGTTGGAAGTCGCGTTTCTGCCGCTCCAGTTCCGCCGTGGACTGGGACATGCCGAAGACAGCCACGAAATCCCCGGACTTGCGGCCGTCGAAGGACGTCATGCCCAGGGCCTGGTGGCAGGCGATGCAGCCGTCCTGGAGGCGGCCCGGGGAAAGCACGTAGGTCCAGGCGGCCCCGTCGGGACCGGCGTAGCTGCCCTTGAAGTCCGTCAGGTCCGGCTGGGCCCGGAAGGCTTCCACAGCGGCCTGTTCGACCGCCCGCTGCCCGGCTGGGCTCTGGGGAATGGCCGTGAGCGCCACCCGGTGGAAGACCATGCCCACCTTCTTGCAGTAGGCCTCTGCCTCCCAGTGCAGCATGAAGCGGGAATTGATGCCCATGGCCCGGAGGTTGTCCTCGAAGGCCAGCCGCAGCCGTGTGGACTGAAGCCCTCCCACCAGGAGGGTGACGCCCAGGAAGAGCAGCGCCAGGGCTGTGCCGAGGGGGACGAAAAACTTGAGGGCGAGGCTGCGCTTGGGCACAGAGTCTCCGAAGAAACGGGGTGGTCAAAGCCTACCTCGGCACTTGGGACATGGATCGTTATTTTCAATCCTCCTGACAGCCCTGCCGCCATTCTGGAGAAGGATGGTGTGAAAGTTTGTCTAGATTTTGGCCGCCAGTTCGGCCCCTTGTCGGATGGCGCGCTGGGCGTCCAGTTCCGCAGCCAACTCGGCGCCGCCGATGAGGTGGACGGGCTTGCCCAGGGCTTGCAGGGGCTCCAAAAGGCTGCGCTCGGAGACCTGCCCGGCGCACAGGATGATGTGGTCCACGGGGAGGCATTTGGAGCCGGCATCCTTGCCGTCCCGGATCCAGAGGCCCGCATCGTCGATGCGCTCGTAGGCGATGCCCCCCTTCATTTTCACCTTCATGGCCTTGAGGTCCGCCCGGTGGATCCAGCCCGTGGTCTTGCCCAGGTCGGCGCCCATGCGCTCGGTCCGCCGTTGGAACAGGTAGACGGTGCGGGTTGGGGCCGGGGGCTCGGGGCTGGGCAGTAGGCCGCCGCGCTGGCTCAGCAGCCGGTCCACGCCCCAGGTCTTCAGGAAGTGGTCGGCATCCGGCGCGGCCTGGGGATGGACCAGGAACTCCGCCACATCAAAGCCGATGCCCCCGGCGCCGATGACGGCCACCGTGGCCCCAGCCACCACCCGCCCCGAAAGCAGATCCGCATAGCTGATGACCTTGGCGTGGTCCACACCGGGGATGTCCGGGGTGCGGGGCCGCACCCCGGTGGCCAGGATGACCTCGTCGTAGGTCGCCAGGGTCTCCACGGTGGCCCGCTCGCCCAGGTGCAGAGTGGCGCCGGACTGGGCCAGGCGGCGTCCGAAATAGCGCAGCAACTCGTGGAATTCCTCCTTGCCGGGCACCTGTTTGGCCAGGTTGAGCTGGCCGCCCAATTCGGGGGCCGCCTCGAAAAGGGTGACCAGGTGACCCCGCTCCGCCGCGTGGCAGGCGAAGCTGAGGCCCGCGGCTCCGCCGCCCACCACGGCCAGGCGCTTGGGCACGAGGACCTGCTGGAAGACCAGTTCCGTTTCGAAGCAGGCCCTGGGGTTCACCAGGCAGGTGGCCCGCAGCCGCTTGAAGACGTGGTCCAGGCAGGCCTGGTTGCAGGCGATGCAGGTGTTGATATCCAGGGCCCGGTCTTCGGAGGCCTTGAGGACGAAGTCCGCGTCCGCCAGCAGGGGCCGGGCCATGCTCACCATGTCCGCGCAGCCCGTGGCCAGGATCTCCTCGGCCACCTCGGGTGTGTTGATTCGGTTGGTGGTGATGAGGGGAATCTTCACCTCGGCCTTGAGGCGCTGGGTGACCCAGGCGAACACGCCCCTGGGCACCATGGCGCCGATGGTGGGGACCCTGGCCTCGTGCCAGCCAATGCCCGTATTGATGAGCGTGGCGCCGGCGGCTTCGATGGCCTTGGCCAGCTGCACCACTTCCTCCCAGCTGCTGCCATCCGGCACCAGGTCCAGCATGGAGAGCCGGAAGATGATGATGAAGTCAGGGCCTACGGCGGCCCGCACGGCCTTCACGATCTCCACCGGGAAGCGCATTCGCTGCTCAAAGGAGCCGCCCCAGGCATCTGTGCGCCGGTTGGTGCGGGCGGCGATGAACTGGTTGATGAGGTACCCCTCGCTGCCCATGATTTCCACGCCGTCATAGCCGGCCCGGCGGGCGAGGACGGCGCAGCGGGCGTAGTCGCGGATGGTGCTCCGCACGCCCCGTTCGCTGAGGGCCCGGGGCCTGAAGGGGGTGATGGGACTCTTCACCGCAGAGGGGCCCACGCTGAAGGGGTGGTAGCTGTATCTCCCGCCGTGGAGGATCTGCAGGGCGATCTTCCCGCCCTCGGCGTGGACCGCTTCGGTCAACAGGCGGTGCTTGGGCACCTGCCAGGGCCAGGAGAGCTGGCAGCCGAAGGGGCTCAGGCGCCCCTGCAGGTTGGGGGCGATGCCCCCGGTGACGATGAGCCCCACGCCCCCCTTGGCCCGCTCGGCATAGAAGGCCGCCAGCTTGGGGAAGCCGCCCCGGGCCTCCTCGAGGTTCGTGTGCATAGAGCCCATGAGGACGCGGTTGCGCAGGGTGGTGAACCCCAGGTCGAGGGGGGCCAGCAGGCTGGGGTAGGGCACGGGGGCTCCGGGAGGGTCCGACCAGTGTAGGGCTGAGCGGTACCTACCTGGAAACAGGGCGACTTTGAGGGGGGCAGCGGCAGCAATAGAATTACATGTTGTTATTAGAATGATTTATAAAAATAAATATTTCTTAATTTAAAAAGAATGTCCACACACCATAAATTCAATATTACTTTTTTGAGAGTTTGAATTCAGCACTGTGACTAAAATGTTTATTAAATATTCATTAATTATTGAAAATAAAAAAGATACTGCATTTTTATGAATCAAATTTTGATGTTTTTTGTCAAAATTTGATCATCGGTAATATTGATAAGATAAATTATATTAATATTTAAACATTGTGCTCCAGGTCACACTATGTCTGCTGGTAAATCGAGATCGTTGAAAAGCGACAGACAGATCATCAAGATGGTGTTTTCAGCACCAGCCTCCAATCTTGCCTCGGATTCCTCCGCCCGGGTTTCGACCCAAAGGATGCGCCCCATGGAACTCACCTGGATCACGATCGCCGCCAGCCTGGCGATGGGTTCCGCGGCGGCCTTCTTCTTCATCTACGCGGTCAAGCGGAACTGGATGCAGGATCTCGAAGAATCGAAGTACCAGGTTTTCTGGTCCGACGCGCAGGACATGAAACGGGTGAAACCCACTCAGGAGACGGCCGATGGCAGTCAATCTAAAGCGAAGTAGCGGGGAGGATTCCGACGGGGGCAAGACCTCCCGTCGACGGATGCTCGGTTGGCTGACTGGCGTGGGCCTCTTCGGGTCCGCGGGCCTCAGCGCCGTATCCAACTTCGTCTTCATCAAGCCGCGGGCGACCTATGGCCAGCCGCAGCGCTTCAGCGTGGGCAAGCCCGAGGATTTCCCCGAAGGCACGCGCTCGGTCCTGGGCGCCCGGGGCATCTGCATCGTGCGCGAGGGCACCAAGCTGGCGGCCATCTCGACCACCTGCACCCACCTGGGTTGCACCGTGGCCTCGGCCGAAACCGGCTTCGCCTGCCCCTGCCACGGTTCGCGTTTCGATCCCGACGGCAACGTCACCGGGGGGCCCGCACCCCGGCCGCTGCCCTGGTTCCAGGTCACCCTCGCCCCTAACGGCGAGATCGAAGTGGACAAGGACATTGAAATTACGCCTGGGAGCTACCTGACCCTATGAGCCCTGTGACGCCCCCCAAACCCTCCCCCTTCGCCGCGCTGCTGGAACTCCCCGGCAACGTCTGGAAATCCATCTTCCGGAACCCGCTCCCGTCCAATGACCTGGAGCGCTCGGCCACCAGCTTCACGAACTTCTTCCTGCACATCCATCCCGTGAAGGTGCACAAGAACTCGCTGCGGCCCGCCTACACGTTCGGCCTTGGCCTGATCTCGTTCTTCCTGTTCGTGATCCTGATCGTGACGGGCATCCTGCTGATGTTCTACTACGTGCCCTCCACGACCCAGGCCTACGACCAGATGCTGGATCTGCGAGGCACCGTGGCCTTCGGCACCCTGCTGCGCAATATGCACCGCTGGTCCGCCCACGCCATGGTCGCCGTGGTCTTCCTGCACCTCTGCCGGGTCTTCCTCACGGGCTCCTACAAGAAGCCCCGCGAGTTCAACTGGGTGGTGGGCGTCATCCTCTTCCTGCTGACCCTGTTCATGAGCTTCACGGGCTACCTGCTGCCGTGGGATCAGCTGGCCTTCTGGGCCATCACTGTGGGCACGGCCATCGCGGGCTACGCCCCCATCGTGGGCAAGGACATGCAGTTCCTGCTCATGGGCGGCACCAGCGTGGGCCAGGAAGCGCTGCTGCGCTTCTATGTGCTTCACGTGGCGGTCCTGCCTTCGGTGCTGGTGCTGGCCATTGCCATCCACTTCTGGCGCATCCGCAAGGACGGCGGCCTTTCCCGTTCTGAAGACGCGGACCCTGTCATCAGCCTGGAAGCCATCCCCACCGTGAAGGCCTCGGTGCTGGAGCCCAAGAAGACCTATGGTCTCCAGGGTCTGGTGCGCGGTCCCCTCACCAAGGTGGGCCAGATCCCGGACAACACTGTGTTCTCTTGGCCCAACCTCTTCCTGGCAGAGCTGTTCACCTTCGTGGTGACCCTCTCGGCCATTCTCATCGTCTCGCTGCTCTTCAACGCACCGCTGGAGGAGCCGGTCAACGCCCTGCATCCGCCCAACCCTGCCAAGGCGCCATGGTACTTCCTGGGTCTCCAGGAAATGGTCAGCTACTCGGCCTTCTGGGGCGGCATCGGCGTGCCCACGATCTTCGTCCTGCTGCTGCTGGGCACCCCCTACCTCGACCGGGGCCCCAAGGGTGTGGGCAAGTGGTTCTCCCGGGACCGGCTGCTGGCGAACACGATCTTCATCACCTTCGTGGTGGCGAACATCATCTTCGTGATCATCGGCACCTTCTTCCGCGGGGCCAACTGGTCCTTCGTGACCCCCTGGTGAGGAGCGCGACATGAGACTGGCACTCGCCATTGGTACTTTCTTCATCCTCGTCATCCACGGGATCGTCTTCTATAACCAGTTCGGGCATCCGTGGGAGCGGAACCAGAACACCTACTTCGACCAGGCCAAGGTGCTGGCCAAGACCGACACAGAAAAGGCCGCGCTGGCTGCCCGTCGACCCCGCATCGAGCAGATCGTGGTGAGCAACTTCGGCGAGACCCGCGTGGATCGCTGCACCACCTGCCACATCGCTGCCGACGATCCGCGCTTCTCCTCCCATGCTGAGCCCGTGAAGACTCACCCCTACTCCGCGACCCTGGGCGACTACCAGAAGGACGGCAAGTGGGAGCGTCGCCACAAGTTCGCTGAATTCGGCTGCACGGTGTGCCATGACGGTCAGGGCCGCGGCCTCGATGCCGAATACAGCCACGGCAGGGACGAATACTGGCCGGATCCCCTGCTGGGCTTCACCACCCAGGAGAACTGGCGCAAGGACTTCGCCCCCAAGCTCAAGGGCAAGGAATACATGGAGGCCAACTGCGCCCAGTGCCACACCGACACAGCCTTCGCTGGTACGGCGCTGGTGACCCGCGGACGTGCGCTCTTCTTCGCCACCAACTGCTATGGCTGCCACCGCATTGAAGGCCTTTCGGACGGCACCATCGGTCCCGACCTCTCGGACGTGGGCCGCAAGTGGAAGCTGGACTACCTCTGGGGCCGCATTGCCGATCCCAAGTCCATCCTGGCCACCTCGATCATGCCAAAGTTCAACCTCAAGGATGAGGACATCAAGGCCCTGGTGGTCTTCCTCAAGAGCCGGAAGGGCCGAAACTTCGCCGAGACTGAGATCCAGCGCTTCAAGGTGAAGCTCACGGGCGGCGCCGAGCTGGTCCAGGCCACCATCAAGCCGGTGCAGATCAACCCCAAGGAGATGGTCAAGCAGGGCGAGAAGCTGGTCCTCGACCGGGCCTGCACCGCCTGCCACAAACTCGGCGAGCGGGATGGCGGCATCGCCCCGGACCTCAGCCAGGAAGGCCTCATCAAGGACTCGGAGTGGATCTACGACCACTTCAAGAACCCCAAGTCCACCATGCCCGACTCGATCATGCCCGCCTTCCGCTTCACGGACGACGAGTTCAAGGCCATGACCGCCTACCTGGTCACTCTCAAGGGCGTCACCGCACCCCCGGCGGGCGAAGCCATCTACAAGAATTACTGCCTGCGCTGCCATGGCGAGAAGGGCGACGGTCACGGTCCCATCGCTGAGCACCTGGATCCCTACCCCCGGGACCTCACCAAGGCCGGCTTCATGAACTCCAAGCCCGAGGCGCGGCTCGTCAACTCCGTCCGCAACGGCGTGGCCGGCACCTCCATGCCCGCCTGGGGCAAGCTCCTGAATGAGGAGCAGGCCAAGGCCGTGCTGAGCTACGTGCAGAGCTCCTTCACCAAGGAGCCTCGGCGCGAGGTCAAACCCCACGCCATTCCCGAAAAGAACCCGGTCGCCACCAGCAAGGAATCCGCGAACCGAGGCGAGGCCCTTTTCGTGAACCGCTGCGCCGGCTGTCACGGCAAGAAGGGCGATGGCAAGGGGCCCAATTCCCTGGACATCCTGCCCAAGCCTCGGAACCTCCGGAACAGCTTCTTTGTGAACAGCGTGGACGACAAGCGCCTCTTCGATTCCATCGAATACGGCGTCCAGGGCACGGCCATGCCTTCCTGGATCGACTACGGGCTGACCCACAACGATGTGGGCGACCTCGTGAACTTCATTCGCAGCATCAACCAGAAACCGAAGGGGGGCCAGCATGCAGCCGCAATTCAGTAAGGCCGAGGTGACCAAGGTGCCAGAAGGTGCCCTGGTTCACGAGGACGCCACGGCCAAGTGGTTCCTCATCAGTTCGGTGGCCTATTTCTTCATCGTTGGCATCATCGCCCTGATCATCGCCGCGAAGTTCGTGTGGCCCGACCTCATGGGCTCCATGTCGTGGCTCACCTATGGCCGCCTGCGCCCCCTGCACGTGAATGGCATGCTCTTCGGCTGGCTCTTGGCTGCGGACATGGGCCTGGCCTACTACGTGATCCCCCGCCTCTGCGGCGTGCCGCTCTGGAGCGAGAAGCTGGGGCTCGCCACAGCAGCCCTCTGGAACGTCATCATCCTGGGCGCCGTCGTCACGCTCATGGCCGGCCTGAACCAGGGCTGGGAGTACGCCGAGCTGCCCTGGTACCTCGACATCCTCGTGGTGGTCGCCTGGATCATGTTCGGCATCAATGTCTTCATGACCGTGGCCAGCCGCAAGCACCAGGCCATGTACGTGACCATCTGGTACACCATGGGCTGCATCCTCTGGACGGCCTTCGTCTACCTCACGGGCAACTTCGCCACCCTCTTCGCCACGGGCACCAACCAGGCCAACCTGAACTGGATGTACGTGCATAACGCCGTGGGCCTGATCTTCACGCCTATCGGCCTCGGCATCGCTTACTACTTCATCCCCCGGGCCTCGAACACCCCCCTGCACAGCCACAAGCTGTCCATGATCGGGTTCTGGTCCCTGGCCTTTGTCTACGTCTGGACCGGCGCCCACCACATGCTCCACGGGCCCATCTCCCAGTGGCTGCAGACCATCGCCATCGCCTTCTCGCTCATGCTGCTCATCCCCGTGTGGGCTGTGGTCTACAACCTCTTCGCCACCATGAAGGGCCAGTGGCACCAGCTCCGCGAGAGCGTGCCCCTCAAGTTCCTCATGTCCGGCGTGGTCTTCTACCTGCTCACCTGCTTCCAGGGCCCCATGCACAGCCTGCGCACGGTGAACGCCATCGTCTCCAAGACCGACTGGATCCCCGGCCACGCCCACATGGCCGTGCTGGGCTGCTTCAGCTTCTTCGCCATCGCCGGAACCTACTTCGCCATGCCCAAGATCATGGGCAAGGCGCTGCACTCCCAGTCGCTCGCTAACTGGAGCTACTGGATGCTGATGATCGGCGGCCTGGGCTTCTTCACCACCCTCTGGCTGGGCGGCTTCTGGCAGGGCTGGCAGTGGAACAATGTCAGCATCCCCTTCATCGACACGGTCATCGCCCTGAAGCCCATTTGGATCGTCCGCTTCTTGTCGGGAATCATGATGTTCACGGGCATCGTGTTCTTCGCCTACAACATTCTGGCGACCGCCCTGGGCACCCACGAGGAGGCGGCCGTTTAGGCCGCAGAAAGGAGAGCGACCATGTTCAAAAAAGCTGACAACAACGCCCTTTGGGCCATCGGAATCTCACTCGTCCTGTTCTTCATCGGGGGCCTGCTCACGACGGTGGCGCCGCCTCTCATCGACAAGTCCTGGTCGAAGCCCTTCGAGAACCATGACCCCGCCCAGGGCGTCACAGGCAAGCTCGTCAAACTAAACGAGCAGCAGCTCAAAGGCCGCGCCATCTACGTCCGGGAAGGCTGCTGGTACTGCCACACCCAGCAGATCCGCACCCTCCTGGCCGACACCAAGCGCTACGGCTGGAAGGGCGTCGACGCGCCGATCTCCACCCCGGACGAGTTCGTCTATGACGATCCCCACATGTTCGGCACCAAGCGTACGGGCCCTGACCTCGCCCGCATCGGCGGCAAGTACGACACCCAGTGGCACCGTACCCACTTCCGGAACCCCCGCGATCTTGTGAAGGGCTCCATCATGCCGCCCTACACCTGGATCGTGAACAACCCCGAGGAGTTCAACGCCCTGGTGGCCTACCTCCAGACCCTCGGTCGCGCCAAAGACTGGCGTCCAGCCAACGACTACGAGAAGTAGTTCCATGCCGGCCACCGACTACACCTACCCCAGCGTCTACTTCGCCTACCTCTTCTTCTTCCTCTGCTTCGCCTTGGCGGTGTACTTCTGCTTCAGGTCGCGCCGGGACGGTTACTGGGGCGACGAGGGCGAGGACGCGAAGTTCCAGGTTTTCCAAGATGACGACCCCAAGAGGAGGACCCCATGAGCGACCCGATCAAGAACGGTAAGGAGGAACTCAAGGACTTTGCCGGCGGCTGGATCCAGGAGCGCAAGGGCACTGATGCCCCCGGCTTCCTGAAATTCGTGACTCCCATCATCAGCCTTGGGGGCGCCAGCTACCTGGTGTTCCAGATGTACGGCGATGTGCACCACGCCACCCGGGGACCCTTCGTTGAGCAGTTCAACAAGGTCTCCCAGACCAGCCCCGTCTTCATGTATGTCGTAGCAGGGATGGTTTTCATCTATGCCGTGATCGTTTCTGTATTCGCCTTCCAGAAACCCCATAAGGATTGACGCTGTGGATACCGCCACTTGGCAGTTCAGGGTTCCCGACGACTCACAGTACTGGGTCGAGATGGTCAAGTGCCAGCACGCCTGTCCGGTGCATACGGATGCCTGCGGGTACGTGACGGCCATCGCCGAAGGGCGATACGAGGAAGCCTATCGCATTGCACGTTCCACCAATCCGTTCGCCTCCATCTGCGGACGGGTCTGCGGGGCACCCTGCGAGGCCAACTGCCGACGTGGTTCCCTGGATGAACCCGTGGCGATCCGCGCCCTCAAGCGCTTCGTCACGGACAAGTTCGGCCCGGAGACCGGCGACTACGCCGCCTACCGTGCCGGCAGCAACCAGCGCATGCTTCCTCCCAACCACGGCGACTACGAGCGTGTGGCTGTGGTGGGCGGGGGCGTGAGCGGAATGACTGTGGCCCATGACCTGGTCCAGATGGGCTACAAGGTCACGGTCTTCGAAGCCAACGCCGAGCCCGGTGGCATGCTCATCGCCGGTGTCCCCGTGTTCCGCCTCCCGCGGGACCTGGTGCGCCACGAGATCAACGCCATCCTCTCCATGGGCGTCGAGCTCAAGTGCAACATGAAGCTGGGCCGCGACTTCAGCATTGCGGAACTGCGGGCCCAGGGCTACAAGGGCATCTTCCTGGGCGTGGGCCTGCCCAATGGGCGCAAGCTCTCCCTGCCTGGCGGCGAGACCGAGGGCGTCTTCGACGGCATGGAATTCCTCAAGGCCTTCAACGAAGGCAAACCCCTGCCCATGGGCCGCCGCGTGGTGGTGGTGGGCGGCGGCAACGTGGCCTACGACGTGGCGCGCTCTGCGCTGCGTCCCTTCGAGGCCCTGAACCAGGACGACGCCCTGCTGGAAATGGGACATAGCGAAAAGGTCGCCTACGACGTGGCTCGCTCGGCCCTGCGCATGAGCGGCGACAAGGAGATCCACGTGGTCTGCCTCGAATCCCGGGACGAAATGCCCGCGGACGATGTGGAAGTTGAAGAGGGCGCCGAAGAAGGCATCCACCTGCACAACCGCGTGGGCCCCAAGGAGATCATCGTCGAGAACGGGAAGCTCAAGGGCCTGCGGGTCGTCAAGTGCCTCTCTGTCTTCAACGAGGAGCGCCGCTTCGACCCCAAGTTCGACGAGAATGACCTCACAGACATCCACGCCGACACGGTCATCTTCGCCATCGGCCAGACCTCGGATCTGACCTTCCTCAAGCCCGAGGATGGGGTCGAGGTCAATCGCGGCCTCATCAAGGTCGATCCTGTCACCTACCAGACCACGGCGCCGGATGTCTTCGCCTGCGGCGATGTGGCCCACGGCGCCCGCCTCTTCATCGACGCCATTGCCTCGGCGCACACGGCCGCGCGTTCCATGCACGACTTCCTGCGCGGCACCCGTACCGATGTGGTAGTCCGCAAGCGCTGGCTGCCCGCAGCCTACACCATGGCCGAAGGCTGGCACCGGGCCCCCCGCGAGAACGCCCCCGTGCTCGAGAGCGAGATCCGCGCCACCTCCGTGGAGAACGTGGAACTTAGCTTCCCCGAGGCCACGGCCCGGCAGCAGGGCTCCCGCTGCCTCCGTTGCAACATCAACACCGTCTTCGAGACGGAGCACTGCATCGCCTGCAATGGCTGCGTGGATGTGTGCCCCGAGGACCTCATCAAGCTGGTGGGCATCAGCACCCTCTCGGACTACGACGCCCACGAGCGCCTGGTCCAGGCGGGGGCGGAGTTCAGCCTGGCCGAGTACCAGGCCATGGACCACCAGGAGAAGGACGAACTGGGCGGCATCATGCTGAAGGACGAGAGCACCTGCATCCGCTGCGCCATGTGCGCCTCGCGCTGCCCCACTCACGCCATTCTCATGAAGCGTTTCGAACACTACACGGAATGCGTATCGATTCCGTCGCCGAACCCGAAGATTCTGTATAATAACTGAATGAGCATTCAGTCAGAAGCCGCCGCCAAACCCAAGGTCGAGCGCCTGCCGCCTCTCCCGCCCCCGGAGACGGTCTACAAGCGCATCCGCAAGCGCTTCCACCTGGCCTTCTTCCTGGCCTTCGTGGCGGCACCCTTCTCGAACCTCATGCGTTTCGACATCCCGCGCCAGCGCTTCTACTTCGCTGGTGTGGAACTGTGGATCAGCGAATTTTCCATCATCTTCTTCGCGCTGATGTTTCTCATGTTCGTCATCGCGGCTTCGGCCATCATCCATGGCCGGGTCTACTGCAGCTACGCCTGTCCCCAGATGATCTTCAGCGAGTGGAGCCAGTCCGTGGAGCGCTGGGCCAAGCGCCAGGCCCAGCAGCGGCTCAAGGCGGCTTCGGCCGGATTGAAGGACGCCGTAGCCAAAGGCCTGTTCTACACCATCCTGGCCCTGGCTTCGGTGTTCCTGGCTTTCGTGTTCACCTCGTATTTCCTGCACCCGAAGGATCTGCTGGGGCGCCTGCTGCACTTCGACCTCGTCACCGTGGGCGGCATCACCGGCGCCGTGGTGACCCTTTTCACCTTCCTGGACTTCACCCTGGTGCGACAGAAGTTCTGCACCACCATCTGCCCCTACGGCTACATCCAGGGCATGCTCCAGGACAAGCACACCCTCCTGGTGGCCTACCAGGATGGCGAGGACGAGGCCAAGGACTGCATCGACTGCAAGAAGTGCGTCCGGGTCTGCGAAATGGAAATCGATATCCGGAACTCGCCCTACCAGATCGAGTGCGTCCACTGCGGTGACTGCATCGATGCCTGCGAGGACATTCTTCGCAAGGTTGGCAAGCCGGGCCTCATCCACTACGCTTGGGGCGAGAATCCCAAGGTGGCCACCGGACAGAAGGAGGCCTGGTACCTGCGCTGGGGCTTCCGCGACGCCAAGCGGGTGGTCATCTTCGGCATCATGGCCTGCTACCTGGGTGGCCTAGCCCTGGCCCTCTCACTCCGCCGCCCTGTGCTGGTGGAGATCAACCCTGACCGCGCCACGATGTACAAGCTGCTGGACGACGGCCGCGTGGCCAACATGATCCGCCTCAAGCTGGCCAACCGCACCGGCCGCGACGTCAAGGTGCGCCTCTGGGTTGAAGGTCTTCCCGGTGCCGACCTGGCCCTGCCCGCCAATCCCGTGGCCCTCAAGCCCGGTGAATCCTTCGAACAGACGGTGGAACTCCGGGCCCCCTTCGTGCAGGATGGTGAGGATGTGCACCACATCCGGATCCTGGCCCAGTCCGATGCCGCCCGGAAATCCGACGCCGAAGAGATGACCTTCATCACCCCCATCAAGAGGAAGTGACCCATGAGTGAACCGAAGAAGGGCGGGGGCGCCTTCCTCACCATGTTCTGGCTCATCGGCACCCTGTTTGTGGTCATCCTCGGTGTGGTCTACGTGATCACGAAGAAGGCCAATCCCATCATGCTCGACGAGCAGGGCCGTCCCCAGCAGACCCAGCATTCATGACTTCGGTGATGGTCTGCGAGCTCTGTGGCGCCGGCGCCACGAAGCACCCGCAGGTGCAAGTTTTTCGTGACCAGGAGCTGCGCTTCTGCTGCACCGGCTGCCTGAATGTCTACGCCATCCTGCTGGAGAGCGGGGCCATCGAGGCGGGCGTTGACCTGCGTCAGACAGACCTCTTCCAGGAGAGCCAGCGGCTGGGCCTCCTGGGCGTGGCCGAGCCCCTGCCTGCGGCTCTGCCCGAAGGGGCCGAGACTCGGGAGGCGCTCTACCAGCTGTCTGGCATGTGGTGCGCCGCCTGCGGTTGGGTGGTGGAGCATGGCCTGCGCCAGGAGCCCGGCATCGTGACCGCGGAGGTGTTGTTCACCTCGGACTTGCTGAAGGTCACCTACTGTCCCCAGTTGCTGCCCCCGGATGTGATCCCCGAGCGCGTGAAAGCCCTGGGCTATCGGGCCGCGGAGTTCGGCACTGAGCAGGAGGGGGCGCGCCGCGAGTGGCAGGACATGGTGCTGCGTCTGGGCATCGCCGGAGCCATGTGGATGAACGTGATGCTCTTCAGCCTGGTCATCTACGCCAGCTACTGGGAGCACATCGCCGGCTGGGCCCAGCGCTTCATCCCCTTCATCCTCATGGGCCTGGCCCTGCCAGCGGTGCTCTACTCCGCCTGGCCCATCCACCGCATTGCCTGGTTTGGGCTGAAGCGCGGCACTCTGCGCATGGAGGCCCTCATCTCCACCGGCGTTCTGGCGGCCTTCCTGTACAGCTCTGTGCAGGCCTTCCAGGGCGGGCGACATTACTACTTCGACACGGCCTGCGCTATCGTCACCCTGGTCCTGGCGGGCAAGGCCCTGGAGCGGGGAGCCAAGGACCGCAGTGCCCGCGCCATCGCCATGCTCCACCGCCTACTGCCCCGCAAGGCCCGGCTGCGCATCGAGGGCCAGGAGCGGTTCGTGGCCATCGAGGCCCTGGAGCCAGGCCTGGTCTTCCTCGTGAAGCCCGGTGAGCGCATTCCCGCCGATGGCGTAGTGGTCGCGGGCAGCTCCGCCGTGGACGAGGCCGTGGTCACCGGCGAGGCCGACCCCCGGGCCAAGACCGTGGGCAGCGCCGTGGTCTGCGGCAGCCTCAACACCTCCGGGGTTCTGGAGGTCCGTGTCACCCGGGCCGGCGAGGACTCCACCCTGGCCCAGATCGTGAAGTCCGTGCAGGGGGCCCTGGCCAGCAAGAGCCCCCTGGAACGCACCGTGGACCAGGTCTCCCGCATCTTCATCCCCGTGGTGCTGGGCTTGGCTCTGGCGACGGTGGTCGTCTGCCTGGGCCGGGGACTCCACCCCACCGAGGCCCTGTTGCGGGGCATTGCGGTGCTGGTCATCGCCTGCCCCTGCGCTCTGGGCATCGCCACCCCACTGGCCACCACGGCTGCCATCGGCAGCGCCTCCCGGCAGGGCATCATCATCCGCGATGTGCGTGTGCTGGAGACCTTTCGCAAGGTGGACCTGCTGGTGCTGGACAAGACCGGCACTCTCACCGAAGGCGACTTCCGCGTGCGTCACGCGGCATTGGACCACCTGGACTTGGTAGCTGGTCTGGAATCCTATTCCGAGCACCCCCTGGCCCATGCGATAGGCCGCTATGCCGCCGACCAGGGAGTTGCACGGCTTGACGCCTCGGATATCGAAGTGCGGGCAGGCCTTGGGCTGTCAGGTCGGGTGGCGGATCGTTGCGTCGCCGTGGGCAACCGGAAGCTGTTGGCTGCGGAATGCATTGCCCTGGGACTGGAACTCGACGCCCAGGCCGCGACCTGGGAAGCGGAAGGCCTCACGGTGGCCTTCGCGGCGGTGGATGGCACCTGCGTGGGTGCCCTGGCATTTGGCGACCGCCCCCGTGCCGAGGCGGTTGAGGTCATCGCGGAGCTGCGCGCCCGGGGCATTCGTACCGTGCTCCTGTCCGGCGATTCTCCTGCTACCACCGAGCGTGTGGCCCGCTCCGTGGGTGTGGACGCCTGGGTGGGCGGCGTGGCCCCCGCCGAAAAGGCCGAGGCCGTGCGGCGCTTCCAGGCTGAGGGCAAGGTCGTGGCCATGGTTGGTGACGGAGTGAACGACGCCCCGGCCCTGGCCGCCGCGGACCTGGGCATCGCCATGGGCTCCGGCGCCGACCTGGCCACCCACGCCGCCCCGGTGGTGCTCATGCGGGACTCTCTCAGCCGCATCACCAGCATCTTCCGCCTGGCCACGCTCACGGTACGGGTGCTGAAGCAGAACCTCTTCTGGGCCTTCTTCTACAACACCCTCGGCATCGCCCTGGCCATGACCGGCATCCTCAATCCCATCCTCGCAGCCGGCGCCATGGTGCTGTCCAGCCTCTCCGTCATCGGCAACTCCATGCGGTTGGGACGACAACAGGGTTGAGCCGCACTGCCCTCAGCCCGCCGCCTGAAAGCGCAGCAGGGTCACGGCCTGCCAGAGAATGTAGGCACCCATGCCCGCCACCAGGAGGCCCCCCAGGCGCAGGAGGATGGCCTTCCAGGCCTGGCTGAGGCGGGTGCTGGCGAGGCCCAGGCCCAGCAGGAGGGGGGCGTTGCCTAGGCCGAAGGCGGCCATACCCGCGGCGCCCATTTTCCAGTCCCCAGCATCCAGGGTGCGCAGCAGCATCATGTAGACGAGGCCGCAGGGAATGAGGCCCCAGAGCATGCCCAGGGCGTAGGGCAGGGTGCCCAGGGCGAGGCCCTTGCCCAATAGGCGCTGGAGCACCTTGGGCAGCTTGAACTCCATGAGGGCGTCCGCCCGGCCCCCCAGGGCCATGACCAGTCCCATGAGCAGCATGAGGGCGCCGATGCCCAGCTTCACCCACACCTGCCAGGGCCAGGCCTGGGCGGCGATGAGGGCCGCGCCATCCGGGCGGCAGCAGGCGTGCATGTCCTGAACCGTCTGTAGGCGGGCGAAGCCCCCGAGGAAGCCGATAAGGGCGCCCAGGATCGTGTAGGTGCTGATGCGGCCCAGCTGGAAGCGCAGGTGCCGCGTCCACATGCGGCCGCCCTGCTTGGCCTGGCTCAGCCCGAAGGCCGCCACGATGGGACCGCACATGCCCGCGCAGTGGCCCAGGGAGCCCAGCAGCCCCGCGATCCACATGACCACCAGCCAGGGGGCCGCGTGGGGATGGTTGAGCCAGGCTTCGAGCATGGGCCATGGTCCCGCGTCAGCAGGCCCACCCGCAAGGGACGGCGGTCACCGATGGCCCAAAAAACCGAAGCGCCGCTCAGTCCTCTTCAAGCTTCTCCACACTGACCACCATCCGCGAGGCCACGGCGGCCAGGGCGCCCACGGCGGCGAAGACCGGGAGCAGGGCCGCCCCCACCAGGCCGATGGTGAGCGGGATCTCGATGAGGGTCTTGCCCTCTTCGTTCTTGATCGTGATGCGCCGGATATTGCCCTGGTGGATGAGCTCCTTGATCTTGTCCAGGACCTTGCCCCCCTCCAGCTTGAATTCCTCAGTCCGGGTGGGGCGCTGATTGCCGAGCGTGTTCATGGGATCTCCCTTGAAAGAGGCGGGGCTCAGCTCCGCACCAACAGCTGCTTGGCGAGCCAGACCTGGAAGCGGCCCAGGAGCAGGGCCAGGTGGAGGCTCATAGGCAGGAGGCCCAGGCCCGCCAAGCCGCAGAGCAGGGCGGTGAGGGTGGGGTGTGCAGTGCTCCAGGCCTGGGGGCCAACGTCGAGGCTGATCCCGCCTGTGGCATGGAAGAGGCTGGCGATGGGCACGGCTAGCAGGCCCAGGCCCACGGCGAGCAGCGTGATCAGGCTGGTGAAGTAGGCGATGCCCAGGGGCAGGAGCAGCACAAAGTAGAGCAGGCTGGTCCAGGTGCGGCGGTCCTTGAGGAGGGTGGTCCAGCGGGCCAGGAAGCCCTCCCCTGCGGGCAGGAGGGCTGGCGCCTCCGATGCATCCCGCTCATCCTCGTCAGCCACAAGGATCCTCAAGAGGTGCACCTCACCCACGGCCAGCAGGCGCGTGCCCGCCAGGAAGGTCAGGGCCACGGGAATGCCGATGACGAGGATGGCCAGGCCTAGGCTCAGGGAGAGGCCCGTCACCGCGTAGGTGAAGGCCAGGATGCCCGTGCCCAGGCTGAGCAGCAGGTAGGCCAGGGTGGTGTAGGCCCGGCGCGTGGCCAGAACCTCGAAGAAACCAGGGTGGGTGGGGGCGAGCAGGGACATGGCGACTCCAGGTGTCCCCAAGCTACGGAGCATCGGCTCAGCAGGTGAGCGTCAATCGGCGAACAGTGCCCCCGCACCGGTGAAGCCGTTGGGGCTACCTGCTGAAAACTGAAAACTGGTGGTGATCAGTTGTTTTAATTCAGCCCAGGCTGCGCACGCGCCAGAGGGGCAGTTCATCTCCGACCTTGGGTGCGGGCAGGAGGCCGTTTTCGAAGGCGCCGTCGTCGCTCTCGGGTTCGCAGAGGTAGGCGGCGATGGCGGCCAGGGGTTGGTCCGTGGGGACCAGGGCCCAGCCTGCCGGGGCGGGGCGGGGCTCGGTGTGCCAGGAGACCTCCAGTTCGCCCACCTTGGCGGCCTCTAGGATGGCGCGGCCGCCCTCTGAGCCCAGGCTCTCCACCCGGGGCACTTCCACCTCGAAGGTGCCGATGGCCTCCTGGGCACTCAGCCCGTGCTTGCGCAGGTGGGCGGCCATGGTGGCGGGCACCAGGTAGGCCTCGGGACGGTCAATGATGCGGGTGCCCACGAAGCGGGCGAAGTGGGGGATGGTCACGCGGGTGGGCGCACCTTCCAGTGTGCGGGGCAGGCGGGTGAGGATTTCGATGGGCCGGGCAAAGGTCTCCAGGCCGTAGCGGATGGCCATGCGGTCCCGGGGCACCTGGCTCAGGGCCACGGTCTGCAGCACCTCGTCCCGGTGGGCGGCCACGAAGCGGAAGGTCTCCAGCATGAAGGCGTAGGCGGTGCGGACCCGCTCGGAAAACGGGATGTAGGAGTAACACTCCAGCAGCAGGTCCAGGCGGCTGGTGAGGCCCCGGTAGTTGCCACCGAAGCGGGGGTGGTGGGGGTAGGTCATCCAGCCTTCGCGCACCGGGGCACCGGGTTCCGCATCGCGCTCAGTATCGATGGCGCGCTCGTCCTCCACGAAGTTGCCGTACCAGCCCGAGTCCAGGCCGTGGTTGGCCTTGAGGGCGGCGGTGACCGGCGGCAGCAGGCGCTCCCGCATGAACTCGATGGGTTCTCGGCGGCCCGTTTCAACGGCGTGCGGCACATCGTAGGTCATGGAGAAGCGGTGGATGGAGCCGTTGGTGGCGTGGTTGTCGATGGTGAGGTCCGCGGCCCAGGGCTGGCAGACGCGGCTCTGGAGGAGGCGCATCTCTTCGCCTTCCTGCCGCATGTAGTCGCGGTTCAGGTTGATCTTGGCGGCGTTCACGCGGGTGCCCACGCCGCTGTCCGGACCCAGCTGGCCCTCCAGCTTGGGCAGGTGCAGGCGTCGATTCCCTGGATCGATGGCGTCATTGCCATCGGGGTTGAAGAGGGGCACCACCACCAAGGTGAGGCTGGCCAGGAGCTGATCCGCGTCCAGGCCCGGCTTGTTCTCCAGGAGGTCCCGCACCAGCATGAGGCAGCCCTCCTTGCCCTCCACCTCGCCAGCGTGGATGCCGCTGATGACCAGTACCACGGGCAGGCCCAGGGCCCGGGCCCCCTCGGGTGTGGTGGCCCCATGGGCGGAGAGCACCAGCAGCGGCAGCTCCCGGCCCTGGGGGCTCTCGCCAAAGCTGCTGATGTGCAGGCGACGGTCGCCCTTGGCCGCCAGCCCGGCGATGAAGGTCATGACGTCCGCGTGGCGGCTGGTCTCTTCGTAGCGGGTGGCTTCGGCGCGGGTGAGCAGGCTCATGGGAACTCCTTGGGGCCTCAAAGGCTCCGCTTCAGGACGATCGTGCCCAGGTGGGACACGCGGTAGCAGCCGATGGCCCGCTCGCGGATGAGGTCGTTTCTCTCGAGGTACATCAAGTCCGCGTCCGTGGCCCCGGCTTTCACCAGGTGGTCCCGGGGCACGTCCGGATGCTTGGCCACCACCTGCAGCAGGGTCAGTTGGCGGGGGGTGATGGCATCGGCCACGGGGACTCCTAAACGGGACTAGCTGAGCTGGCGGCGGTAGCTGGGACGGTGGATGTCCGTGATCTGGACCGTGAGGCTGAAGATCCGCTCCGCAAAAGCGAGGGGGAAGTGCCGGGCCAGCACGGGCAGCAGGGACTCCGTGAGCTGGGCCTTCACTTCATCAATGCGGCCGCCCAGAATCTGGACGTTGAGGGTCACGAAGGCCCGCTGGGGATCTCCGTCCCCTACCACGAAGGTGTCATGTCGCAGCAGGCGGCTCTTGATGTCCGCCTCCACGAAGAGTCCTGTGGCCACCAGGGCCTGGTTCACGGAGCCCAGCACCTCCACCCAGTCGGGCTGGTCCGGGAGGTTGGCAGAGGCTTCAAGGAGGCAGTGGGGCATGGGGCACCTGTTCAGGGATCCTAACGCCGAAGGTCCGGCTTGCGGGCAATGCCCTTCTTCTTGTCCCAGTAGCTGGTCTCCTCGGCGAAGCAGATGTTCTCCAGGTCCGTGACCCGCTCCTGGAGGCAGCCCTGGGCGTCACTGATGGCCTGGTTGTAGATGCTGGGGCCGATCTCCTTCAGGCAGAACCGGAGGAAGGTGCTGGCTCCCAGCTCGCCGATGCTTTCGCCGTATTCCTCGGAGACAAAGCGCTGGATGGCGGGCTGCAGGCGCTTTTCGGTGGCGGGGGAGAGCTGGATGTCCATCAAGGGGTCTCCGGTGGATCGTCGGCAGGGGGCGTGGCGGGCGGTGCGGCGGTCGGGTTGGCGAAGCGCTGGGCCCGCAGGTGGAAGTCGTCCGTGAAGGTGCGGCGCACCGGCGGCGGGGGCTCGGCCTCGGCCAGCACCCGCGCTTTGCGCACGCGCCAGAGCCCGAAGGCCGCGGGCAGTAGCAGCAGCCAAGGGTATTCCAGCAGAATGCGCTGGGGGTTCAGGCGGAACTGGGTGGGGCGCAGGTTGTCTTCGTACCAGGCGTCCAGGATCCAGACCTCCTCCTCCGGCTCCAGGCTGGCGGCCTCGGCCTTGGACATGACCAGCACCCGGTTCCGATCGCCCTGCTTGGCGCTGACATAGTCCGTGATGGCGCTGTCCTGATTGCGGTCCACGCTCACCACGCTCAGGTGCGCCACCCGTGGCTTCTGGAGGTGGCAGAAGGGGTTCAGGGCCACCAGGAAGAGCTGCACCGCCGTGAGCCACAGCACTGCGCCCACCAGCCCCCAGAGGAAGGTGAGGGCGGTCCAGCGCAGGGCGGGGCGGGAAAGTGCAGGCATGACTGAAGTATCGCCGATTCCCCCCGGAGCCGGGCCACTGCGAATATCCTGGGAGTCCTTCACCGCAGACCAAATTCCAGGACTGGGCCCGCCCGGTCGACATTGAAGACAACCCCTTCCAACTGGCTTCCGCCATGGCTCCTCCCGAACCTCCAGATCCTCAGACTGCCCAGCTCACTTCGCCAGGCTGGGGCACTTTGCCCCTGGAGTCGGCGCCCATCGGCATCGCCCTCAGCCAGGGGGGCCGGTACCTTCAGGTCAATGCAGCCTATGTGCGCCTCTTTGGGGCGGACAGCCCCGAGGATCTCCTGGGCCATTCCCTGATGGAGAACATTGCCGAAAGCCAACGGGACCTGGTCCGGGCCCGCAACCGGGAGCGGGAACAGGGCGGGCAGGGTCTCCTGGAATACGAGACGCTGGGCCGCCGCCTGGACGGGAGCACCTTCCCCATGAAGGTCCATCCCACCACGGTGCCCCTGGAAGGTGGGCTCGGCACTCTGGCCTTCATCACGGACCTCACGGAGCAGCGGCACATCCAGGAGCAGCTCCTGGGCAGCGAGGCCACCTTTCAGTCCTACGTGGAGCAGTCCATCGATGTGATTTTCGTGCTGGCTGCGAACGGCACCTTCGTCTTCGCCTCCCCAGCCTGGGAGCGGCATTTCGGCTATCCAGTCAGCGCCATTCTTGGACAGCCCTTCGCCCCCTTCGTCCACCCGGAGGACGTGGCGCCCTGTGCCGCCTACCTGGGCCGGATCTTGAGCCGTGGACAAGCGGAGACCAGCCCGCCCTACCGGGTCCGTCATGCAGATGGCAGCTGGCGCTGGTTCCTGGCCAACGGGACCCGGGTCTGCGCCCCGGATGGAAGCCCACAGTTCATGGGAGTGGCCCACGACATCACCGAGACCCGGCGGGCCGAAGAGGCCTTCCGGGAGAACGAGGAGAAGCTGCGGGTCATCTTCGAGGCCTCCAAGGCAGGCATCATCCTGGTGTCGGAACAGGGCGTCATCACCTTCGCCAACCAGTGCATGGCGGACCTCTTCGGCCTGCCCCTGGAAGCCGTCATTGGGACCACCTACCCGGATCACCTGGACCCCTCCGAGAAGGTCACGGGCGACCAGCGCATGCGCATGATAATCACCGGGGAGATCAGCTTCGTGTCCGTGGAGCGGAGGTTCCTGCGGGGGGACGGCACCACCTTCTGGGGCCACCTCTCGGGGCGGCGCATGGAGAACCCCGACGGCAGCCTACGGGCCCTGGTGGGCATCATCACGGATGTCACCAAACGCCGCGAGGCCGAGGAGCAGCAGCGCATCCTCGAGGCCCAGCTGCACCAGGCCCAGAAGATGGAAAGCCTGGGCAGCCTGGCCGGGGGCCTGGCCCATGACATGAACAACGTGCTGGGGGCCATCCTGGGCCTGGCCTCGGCCCACCAGGAGGACCTGCCGCTGGAGAGCCCCGCCCGGGGCGCCTTCGGCACCATCATCCAGGCCGCAGAGCGGGGCGGGAATCTGCTCAAGAGCCTGCTCAGTTTCGCCCGGCAGAACGTGGCGGAGGAGCGGGCCCTGGACCTGAACATCCTCCTCCAGGAGGAAGTCCTCCTGCTGGAGCACACCACCCTGGCCCAGGTCCGCCTCATTCTGGATTTCAGCCCGGACCTGCGCGGCGTCCTGGGAGATGCGGGGGCCCTCACCCACGCCTTCATGAACCTCTGCGTCAATGCCGTGGACGCCATGCCCGAGGGGGGCACCCTCACCCTCCGCACCCGGAACCTCAACCCGGACTGGGTGGAGGTCCAGGTGCAGGACACAGGCATGGGCATGGCCACGGACATCCTGGACAAGGCCCTGGATCCCTTTTTCACCACCAAGGAAGTGGGCAAGGGCACGGGGCTGGGTCTTTCCATCGTGTACCGCACTGTGAAGAACCACCAGGGCGAGATGCAGCTCCACAGTGAGCCCGGCCTGGGCACGTGCGTGACCCTGCGCTTCCCCGCCCAGGACCTGCCTGCAGGCACCCGGGAGAGTTCCGGCGCTCAGGCCGCGGCGGCCTCTCGGGGACGACTGCAGGTGCTGCTGGTGGACGATGACGACCTCATCCAGAGTTCCATCAACAGCATGCTGGGCTTCCTGGGGCACCAGACCACCTCTGCCCTCTGCGGGGAGGAGGCCCTGGCGGCGATCCGGGCCGGGGCCCGGCCCGACCTGGTGATCCTCGACATGAACATGCCGGGCCTGGGTGGGGCCGGTACCCTGCCCATCCTGCGCCAGTTGCTGCCCACGGTGCCGGTGCTCCTGGCCACGGGTCGGGCGGACCAGACTGCCCAGGATCTGGTCCGGGCCCACCCCTTCGTCCACCTGCTCCCCAAGCCCTTCGGCATGAAGGAGCTGCGCGCCAACCTGGAGCCCTTCCTGGGGGACTGAGGTCGCACCTGTTGGGATGGGCCTAGAATGAGCTCCCATGTCCCCTTCCGCCTTGCTCGGTCCTGACGGCCGCCTGCTCTTCCTGGCGCGGGCGGCGCGAATGTTCGCCTACGGTTTCCTCTCCGTGGTACTGGTGCTCTACCTGGCGGGTCTGGGCTTCGGGGAGGGGCGCATCGGCCTGCTCCTCACCCTCACCTTGGTGGGGGATGCCCTCATCTCCCTGGCCATCACCCTGCGGGCGGATCGCCTGGGACGGAAGCGGATGCTGATCCTGGGCGCCCTGCTCATGATCCTGGCAGGCCTGCCCTTCGCCCTCAGCGGCAGTTTCTGGGTGCTGGTGGTGGCGGCCACCCTGGGTGTCATCAGCCCCTCGGGCAACGAGGTGGGTCCATTCCTGGCCATCGAGCAGGCCGCCCTGTCCCAGGTGCTGCTGGAGGAGCGCCGTACGGGCGTCTTCGCCTGGTACCACCTCACCGGCGCCTTCGCCACGGCCCTGGGGGCCCTGGCCGGGGGCTGGTCCGCCCAGGGGCTCCAGGCCCAGGGCCTGGCTCCCGTGGCCAGCTACCGGGTGCTGGTGCTGGCCTACGCCACCGTGGGCCTGCTGCTGGCCCTGCTCTTTGCCTGGCTCTCGCCTCGCATTGAGGCGCCCTCTGCCGATGCCCAGGCCGGGCGCTGGGGCCTGCATGCCTCCAAGGGGGTGGTGCTGCGCCTCTCGGCCCTATTCTCACTGGACGCCTTCGCTGGCGGCTTCGTCATCCAGAGCCTGGTGGCCTACTGGTTCCACAAGCGGTTCGGCACCTCGCCAGGCCAGCTGGGGACCATCTTCTTCGCGGCCAACCTGCTGGCGGGGCTCTCGGCCCTCTATGCCGTGAAGCTGTCGAAGCGCATTGGCCTCATCCGCACCATGGTCTACACGCACATCCCGTCAAATGTGCTGCTGATTCTGGTGCCCCTCATGCCGAACCTGCCCCTGGCCGTGGCCATGCTACTGCTGCGCTTCAGTATTTCTCAGATGGACGTGCCCGTGCGCCAGGCCTACACCATGGCCGTGGTGGCGCCGGACGAGCGCTCCGCCGCTGCGGGGGTCACCGGCATCGCCCGCACCACGGGGGCCGCCATCTCCCCCGTGCTGGCCGCCCCGCTACTCGCCCTACCGGCCCTGGCCGGGGCACCCTTCTTTCTGGCCGGGGGCCTGAAGATCCTCTATGACTTGCTGCTCTACCGGATGTTCAAGACTTCGGACCGCCAGGGGGACTGAAGTTCCATTGATCACAAGGTCCCTGGATGTTTCGCCAGGAAGAGAACAAGCTGGTCGTCAATAGCTCCGAAATCGATCTTCAACCCAGGAGGACTCGCATGAGCACCCGTGATCTCGTCCGCACCACTTTGGCTGCTGCGCTGCTGGCAACCACCGCCCTCGGGGCCGCACCGCCCCCGGAACCCGTGAAGGTGGGCTTCGTCTATGTGGGACCCGTGGGGGACTCGGGCTGGACCTTCCAGCACGACCTGGGGCGCCGGCAGATGGAGGCGAATCTCAAGGGCAAGGTGGTGACCCGCTTCGTGGAGAACGTACCCGAGGGTGCCGACTCCGAGCGTGTGATCCGTGAGATGGCCCAGGGCGGAGCGAAGGTCATCTTCGCCACCTCGTTCGGCTACATGAACCCCTGCCTCAACGTGGCCAAGCAGTTCCCCAACACGGTATTCATGCACGCGACCGGCTACAAGACCGCCCCCAACATGGGCATCTACAACGGCCGCTTCTATGAGGGCCGCTACCTCAACGGCGTTCTGGCGGGCAAGCTCACGAAGACGAACATCGCCGGCTACGTGGCCTCGTATCCCATCCCCGAAGTGGTCATGGGCATCAACGCCTTCCTGCGGGGCATGCGCAGCGTCAACCCCAAGGCCGAGATGCGCGTGGTGTGGGTGAACTCCTGGTTCGACCCGGGCAAGGAGCGCGAGGCGGCCCTGACCCTCATCGCACAGGGCGCGGACATACTCACCCATGAGACCGACTCCGCCGCTGCCAACCAGGCCGCCGAGGAGAAGGGCGTGAAGGTCTTCGCCTACAACTCCGACGAGTCCAAGTACGGCCCCAAGGCCCAGGTGGGCGGCACCATCCTGACCTGGGGTGACTACTACACCAAGGTGGTGGGCGACGTGCTGGCGGGGCAGTGGAAGAGCGGCAGTGTCTGGGGCGGCCTCAAGGACGGCTTCATCAAAATGGGCCCCATGAGCGCCGCGGTGCCCAAGGACGTCCAGGCCATGGTCAAGCACCTGGAGGCCCAGATCGTGGCTGGCAAGCTGCATCCCTTCACGGGCCCCGTGGTGGATCAGGATGGCAAGGTGCGCGTGCCCGCAGGCCAGACCATCTCCGATCACGACCTGGAGAAGATGGACTACTTCGTCCAGGGCGTGGCGTCGAAGCTACCGGGGAAGTAGATCAGAAAAGGGACATCATGGACCTGGAGACGTTCATCCGGCGCCTGCCCAAGGCGGAGCTGCACCTGCACATCGAGGGCTCGCTGGAGCCGGAGCTGATGTTCGAGCTGGCCCGGCGCAACGGCGTGGTACTGCCCTACGGCAGCGTGGAGGAGCTGCGGGCGGCCTACGCTTTCACGGACCTGCAGTCCTTCCTGGACATCTACTACGCCGGGGCGGCGGCCCTCCTCCACGAACAGGACTTCTTCGACCTGGCCATGGCCTACTTCCAGCGGGCCGCAGCGGATGGGGTGGTGCACGCGGAGCTGTTCTTCGATCCCCAGACCCACATGGCCCGGGGCGTCGCCTTCGAGACGGTGCTGGATGGCCTGGAGCGGGCCGCCACCGAGGCCCGGGAGCGCCTGGGCATCACCTCGCGCCTCATCCTCTGTTTCCTGCGCCACCTATCGGAAGCGGAGGCCTTTGAGACTCTGGAGCAGGCCCAGCCCCACCACCACCGCTTCCATGGGGTGGGCTTGGACTCCTCGGAGCTGGGGCATCCGCCTTCCAAGTTCGAGCGGGTCTTCGCCTGCTGCCATGACCTGGGCCTGCGTCTGGTGGCCCATGCGGGCGAGGAGGGCCCCCCGGAGTATGTCTGGGAGGCCCTGGACCTCCTGCGCATCGAGCGAGTGGACCATGGCGTGCGCTCGGCGGAAGATCCGCTCTTGTTGGAGCGCTTGGTGCGGGAGCGAGTGCCCCTCACGGTGTGTCCCCTCTCCAACGTCAAGCTGCGGGTCTTCCCGGAGCTGGCCCAGCACAACCTCAAGGCGCTGCTGGACAAGGGGCTCTGCATCACCCTCAATTCCGACGACCCCGCCTACTTCGGTGGCTACCTCGGTCAGAACTTCCTGGCGAGTGCAGAGGCCCTGGACCTCAGCCGCGCCGACCTGACCACCCTGGCCCGCAACAGCCTCGAAGCCGCCTTCGTGACCCAGGCTGAGCGCGCCCCCTGGCTGGCCGAGCTGGAGTCCGTTGCGGGGCTGGGGTACTGAGAATCCGGGAGTTCAGGGTTTGGCTGGATGAAAAAACGTATCTGATTATCGGCCACCCTCAGTCTAAAGAACAGATGCCTCTGCTCGGGCAACTCCGAGGTCTTTAACCCTTTAGGCACAAGTGGACAGGATGTGTCGCATCCATGACGCGATGTTTTGGCGTGGAGGTGTGCCATGCCGAGATATGACATCCAGTTCCAGAAGGGCCTTTCCCTGCGGGAGTTCATGGCCCGATACGGGAGC
>CAISFO010000057.1 GCA_903884655.1 uncultured Holophagaceae bacterium
CGAGCTGGTGGTCTGCATCACCGAGGGGATCCCGATCCTGGACATGGTCAAGGTCAAGCAGTTCCTCTCCAGCCGCCCGGCCACCCGGCTGGTGGGACCCAACTGTCCGGGGGTGATCTCCCCGGGCCAGGCCAAGGTCGGCA
Source organism: uncultured Holophagaceae bacterium (assembly GCA_903884655.1). GTDB lineage: Bacteria > Acidobacteriota > Holophagae > Holophagales > Holophagaceae > Geothrix. The sequence continues at coordinate 144 of CAISFO010000057.1, forward strand.
TCATGCCCGGGCGCATCCACCTGCCCGGCCATGTGGGGATCATCTCCCGGTCCGGGACCCTGGCCTACGAGGCGGTGGGCCAGCTCACGGCCCTGGGCATCGGCCAGAGCAGCAGCGTCGGCATCGGCGGCGACCCCATCAACGGCACCAGCTTCATCGATGTCCTCGCCCTGTTCCAGGCGGACCCGGACACCCACGCCATCGTCCTGGTGGGCGAGATCGGCGGCAGCGCCGAGGAGGCCGCCGCGGCCTTCATCCAGGCCCACGTGACCAAGCCGGTGGTGGCCTTCATCGCCGGCCAGTCCGCCCCCGCCGGCCGGCGGATGGGCCACGCCGGGGCCATCATCAGCGGCGGCCAGGGGACGGCCGCGGCCAAGATGGAGACCCTGCGCCAGGCCGGGATCACCGTGGTGGCCAGCCCGGCCGACATGGGCCGGGCCATGGCCCAACGGCTGGCGGCCAAGGGCTAGGTCGGTAGGCGGCCCGGCCCCAGGGCTGGCTGCCGGTCGTAACTGGATATTCATGGAATTACCAAACGCAACAACCTTTGCATAAAGTCGTACTATACGAAAAACCAGTTGCGTTTGGTCATTTCCGGCCTATCTTGTAAACATGCTGCGGCGCAGGTTCTGGACAACTCAATTGGAGGCAGCGTGGGCTGCGCAATCGGTTGTCTGGCTCGCCGGCGTGCGCAGAAGTGGGAAGACCACCCTCTGCCGCGGTCTTCCGGACACGGTCTACTTTGATTGCGAACTGCCCAGGGTGCGCAGGGCCTTGGAGGATGTTGAGGCCTTCCTGGAAGAGCACCAGGGGCAGCGAGTGGTTCTAGCGGGAGTTTACTAAATCGCATGGAGTAGCATCCCGGCCGCTGGTCGCAAGTGTTGCGATCAGCGGCCTAAGCTTTATCTATCGTCATTTCAACACGTATATACAAAAGTTTTAAAAGCTTTCCATCCACCATGGTTTGGGTATAATCCGCACTGAATATAATTTTGAATGTCGACATTGACTCATTAACTTATTGGCGTATACATTAGTCCATGGCAAGCCTACAGCCGATCCGAACCAAAGGTCGAACCTACTGGCGCATCGTCGAAAGCCGGCGCATCGATGGCAAACCACGCCCAGTTCCGATCCTCTACATCGGTACTGCCGATACCCTTCTGGAAAAGCTGCTCGAGGGCGGAACTTCAGGTCCTCTGCGCATCCAGTCCTTTGAACATGGCTCCGTCGCCGCGCTCAAGGCCGCCGCCGATCGCCTGGGCCTGGCCGACCTCATCGACCAGCAGGTTCCCGGCCAGTCCCGGGTCGGCCTTTCCGTGGGCCAGACCCTCGTCCTTGCAGCGCTCAACCGGGCCTGCCATCCCTGCTCCAAACGCGCCTTCCGGGAATGGGCCAACAGCACCTCTCTCGCTCGACTCTTTCCCGAGGCGAGCCTCGACACCCTTTCCAGCCAGGTCTTCTGGGACCAGATGGACACCCTCACCGAGGAGGCCCTGGCGCGGATCGAGACGGAATTGGTCCGAGCCACCCTGACGGCCTTGGGCATCACCCTGGACACCCTCTTTTTCGACACGACCAATTTCTTCACCCACATCGATTCGACCAATGACCGGACCCAGCTGCCCCGCCGGGGCCATTCCAAGCAGCACCGCACCGACCTGCGCCAGGTCGGCCTGGGACTCCTGGTCAGCCGGGAGGGCCAGTTGCCGCTGCTCAGCATGGTCTATCCTGGGAATGAAAATGATGTCACCAGCTTCCCCAAAGCCCTCGGACGCCTGCGGGAGCGGCTCCTGGCGCTGGGCCTGCCCCTGGAGCAACTGACCATCGTCTTCGACCGGGGCAACAACTCCCACGACAACTTCAAGTTGGTGGATGAGGGTCCGAATGGCTACGTCGCTGCGCTCTCGCCGGCCAGCGTGGCCGATTTGAGAGACCTGCCGACTTCCGATTACCGAATCCTGGCCGAGGGCGAGTTGGCCGGGCTCCCCGTCTACCGGACCCGGCGCGTCGTATGGGGCGCGGAACGCACGGTCCTGCTGTTCATCAGTGAGGAACTGCTTGAGGCCCAGAGGCGCGGCCTGAGGCAGCAGCTCGCCAAACGGATCCAGGACCTGGAGGCTTGGCGTGAACAACTCGCAAAGCCCAAGTCCGGCCCCAAGGACGCGGCCAAGGCCCTGGCCAAGTTCCAGGGGGGCCAATACCTGAAGGACTTCCTCCAGGTCACCTTCGACCCAGCCAAGACGGGCTCCGACCGCCTCTCCTGGACCATCGACGAGCAGGCCAGGGCCGAAATCGAAATCCATTTCGGCAAGCGGGTGCTCATCACCGACCGCCATGGCTGGACGGACGAGGAAATCCTTTCCGCCTACCGCGGCCAGTCCCAGGCGGAAGCCTCGTTCCGGCAACTCAAGGACGATGAGCATCTGGCCATCCGGCCCCAGTTCCATTGGACCGACCAGAAAATTCGCGTCCACGCCTTCATCTGCCTGGCAGCCCTCCTCCTGGCTCGAACCGTCGAGCATCAGGCTCGCCACAGCGGCTGGACAGGAAGCCTCTCTGGACTCCTGGACCGCCTGGCGGGCATCCGCCTGGCAATGGTCCTCCAGCCCACCAAAGGTCGCCCTCGCTGCACCTGGCAGCTTGAGGAAACCGACCCGGAAACGCTCGACCTCTTTGCCAAGCTCGTTCCGCCTTCAGCGTCAGTTTGCTATACACCTGAACAAGCATGAACTAATTGCTGTTTCAGCAATTAGCTCATGCTTTCACCCATGGTTTCCGAACACACCCTAGTCGGTGCCGGACTCCATGCCCGAACGCTGCTGGGCGGCTTCCAGGCCCCTGGGCGCGGGCAGTTCCCCGGCGGTGATGGCCTGGGCCTTGCCGGCGTCGAGCACGCCGATCAGCTTGGCGACCGCGCCGCCCACCAGGCCGATCTGCGCATACTGCTCCAGCCGGGTGCGGGAATCGGCGATGTCCAGGTTGCGCATGGTCAGCTGGCCGATGCGGTCGGTGGGGCCGAAGGCGGCGTCCTCGACCCGCTCCATGGACAGCTTCTCGGGGTGGTAGGACAGGGCCGGGCCGGCGGTGTCCAGGATCGAGTAGTCCTCGCCCCGGCGCAGCCGCAGGGTCACCTCGCCGGAGATGGCCGAACCCACCCAGCGCTGGATCGATTCGCGGATCATCAGGGACTGCGGGTCCAGCCAGCGTCCCTCGTAGAGCAGCCGGCCGAGCTTGCGCCCCTCGTTGTGGTAGCTGGCCACGGTATCCTCGTTGTGGATCGCGTTGAGCAGCCGCTCGCGCACGGCGGTGCGGATCGCCTCGATGTTCTGACCATTGGTGTCGTCGGCCTGGGTGACCAGGAAGTCGTTCAGGTTCTGGCCGGCGGCGACATGC
>CAISFO010000058.1 GCA_903884655.1 uncultured Holophagaceae bacterium
TATCGGGCGACAGCCAAAACTGACCCCCTGGCGACAGAACTATTGACCCCCTGAGTCGCCGAGGAGGCGATGTGGAGAGGGAGTGGAGGACGCTGGGTCCCAGACAACTGGGGGCCGAGGTGTTGGATGCACGCGAGGTTCAGGGGATCTTTGGGCTGTTGGGGCGTGGTTGGCGGGTGAAGGCCATCGCACGGGAACTGGGGATGGCGCGGAACACGGTACGGGCCTGGGTGCGGCGTGGACCAGACGCTAAGCGGCCTCGCACGGGTCGGCCTCTGGCCCTGGTGGGGCACGAGGACTGGTTGAAAGCCCGGTTCCTGGCCGGTGTGCGGAATGCCGACGTGCTGAGGCAGGAACTGGCGGACCGTGGGCTGGTGGTGAGCATCCGGACGGTGGAACGGTTCGTGTCGCCGCTCCGGGCGGAGGCCATCAACGAGGAGCGGGCCACGCTGCGGTTCGAGACGGAACCCGGTCAGCAGATGCAGATCGACTTCGGGGAGAAGTGGATCGAGGTGGCCGGGGAACGGGTGAAGGCGTTCGTGTTCGTGGCAACGCTGGGCTACAGTCGGAGCACCTTCGCCCACGTCTATCCCACCCTGCGGCAACGCCACTGGCTGGAGGGCCTGGAGGGGGCCCTGCACCACTTCGGCGGTGTGCCCGAGTCCTGCGTGGTGGATAACGCCAAAGCCCTCGTCCTCCGGTGGCAGGGCGACCGCCCGGTCTTTCATCCCGAGTTCGAAGCCTTCTGCCGCCACTGGGGCATGAAACCGAGGGCCTGTCGGCCCTACCGACCCAGGACGAAAGGCAAGGTGGAACGGGGCGTGGGCTATGTCAAAGGCAATGCCCTCGGTCGGATCTCCTGGCCAAGCTGGGAGGCTCTGCATGGCCATCTGATCTGGTGGATGCGTTCGACCGCAGATGTGCGGATCCACGGCACAACGGGGGAGCGGCCCGTGGACCGGTTCGAGCGGGAGCGGAAAGCCCTCCTGGCCATCGGCCACCACCCGAGTTACCTGCGCGCCCGGCGATTCACCCGGAAGGTGACCGGGGACTGCCGGGTGGAGTTCGAGACCAACCGCTATTCGGTGCCCTACCACCTCGTGGGCCGCACGGTGGATGTGGAGGTGGAGGGCGGCGAGTTGATCGTGCGCTGGGCTGGGCAGGTTGTGGCTGAGCATCGGATCACCGATGGCCGCCACCGGGACACCCAGGATCCAGGCCATGTGGAGGGGTTGGTGCGGAGGACCTATAAGGCACTGAAGCCCTGCGAGCTCCAGCGCCCCCTCTCGGACTACGAGGCCGTGGTCGGGGGTGAGCGATGGTAGATCCCCAATTGGAGCGGGTGACGCGCCACCTGACCCGGCTGAAGCTGGTGGCCACGCGGGAGCGCCTGGATGCTCTGCTCCAGGAGGCCGCCCGGAAGGAACTCGGCTTCATGGATTTCCTGGACCTGGTGCTCTCGGAGGAGGCCCAGTCCAAGGATCTGAAACGCACCCGCATGGGCATCCAGATCGCCCACTTCCCGGTGGTGCGCAGGCTGGAGGACTTCGACTTCAGCCTCCAGCCCTCCATTGATCAAAAGCTCATCCGGGAACTGGAGACGGGCCGGTTCATCGCCAATGGCGAGAACGTGCTCCTGCTGGGGCCGCCGGGCGTGGGGAAAACGCACCTGGCCATCGGCCTGGGCCGGAAGGTGGTCGAGCACGGCGCCAGTGCCCTGTTCGTCCCGGCCCTCGGACTGGTGGCCCAGATGATGCGGGCAGAGAGCGAAGGTCGCCTGGAGGAACGACTGACCCACCTGACCAAGCCCAAGCTGCTGATCATCGATGAACTGGGGTATCTCCCCTTCGAACGCCGGGCGGCGCACCTGCTGTTCCAACTGGTGAACCGCCGCTATGAGCGGGGCAGCCTGATCCTCACCAGCAACCAGCCCGTGGGCAACTGGGGGGAGGTGTTTGGCGATGCCGTCCTGGCCACGGCGATCCTGGACCGCCTCCTGCACCACAGCCATGTCATCACCATCAAAGGCGAGAGCTACCGCCTCCGAGAGAAGCGCAAGGCTGGCCTGCTCCGTCCCACCAAGTCGGTGGACTGAACCCCTCGAAACCACGCTGTGAGGCAGGCGGGCTGCGGTCGGGCTACGCCCTCCCTACGCCCGCCTGCCTCACATCTAGGGGGTCAGGAGTTTTGTCGCAAAGGGGGGTCAATAGTTTTGACGGTTGACA
>CAISFO010000059.1 GCA_903884655.1 uncultured Holophagaceae bacterium
GCTCGTAGGATCCCCATCCACCGAGCAGACGGATACACTTCTCCCAAGACACCGGCACCTCCCCATGCGTTCTCAGCAAACACAAGGGTCTCAGAGGACTGCCGGTGTCCCTTTACCTCACGCTATAACGCGATGAACCAAAACTTTGGCCCAGTTTCTCGGGGTCCATGATTCGGAGGATGCCGGACGTATCATTAGCGCCTTCTATCCATTGAGTCGAATCCCGGCTCGATTCTGGTATGTGCTTGATGAGATACTAGGAAAGGAGGATACCGATGAAGGCGGGCATTTGTGAGTCCCTGCATGAGGTCGCCAAAGTTGTGGCGGCTGGGGAGGCCTCTAGCCTCGCCCTGGGCAACTTCCTGGCCTTCCTGAAGCCAGAGGCTACTCCGGAAGCCATCAGAGAGATTCCTGCCATCCTCGCTGGGCAGCGCCCTAACGGCGACCTTATGGACGCTTACCTCGCGGCTGTGGCCGAGACACTTGCCCTGCGGCAGGGCCTCCAGCCACCGGCTTGGACCGAAGGTCCGGCCAGGTTCCTTGGCCATTTCCATTTCCCTAGCCGTAGCAAGCGCCTCAACGATCTCCTCTTGCAGGAAACGCCAGAGCCCTTCCGGCGACGGGGAGTTGTGGTTTCCTCCAATGTTATGGACGTGGCGTAGATTACATTGGCCTGGATTTATTGAGACAAAGCCCTGTCGCTGACTAGCTAATCCTGGCCATTTTTAATAGCGGCTGTGGCATAGCCGGGGTCCGAACAGCTACGGTCAGCAGTCGGGACAGCATGGATTTCAGGTCGAAACGCCTGTTGAAGCGGTATTGAAACTCGGCCAGATAGCGGTCCAGGTGGACCCTGCCGACCCAGCGGGTCACGCCCACGAGATTACCCTTCAGGTTCCCCAGGACCGTATTTACCCAGGGGAAAGCTGGGTGCTTGGCGGAACGCCACCCACCAGGCATCTTGTGGGGTTCGTGCTTGAACCCGGCTTCCTCCAGGAAGTTGTAAGCCTGCCAGCCATCCGTCAGGATCCTGGATCCCTTGGCGAACCCATGCCCGAACCAGGGCTTCAGATCCCTGGCCGCCACATGCCTCAGCGCCTTCATCCGCAGATGCAGGACGGAGGCGGGATTGTCTGGGTCGGTCTGGACGGCCACGACAAAGGGAGTCTTTCCGGCGGCGCCACGGCCACGCTTCCCCAGGTGGCGCTCCCCACCGACATAGGCGTCGTCAACCTCGATCCGACCCGAGAGGACCGTCTGGGCCTCCCGCTCCAGCATCACCTGGAGGATCTTCTGCTTCATGTTCCAGGCCGTTTCGTAGCACACCCCAAGCTGGCGCTTCAATTCCAATGCAGAGACAGAGTGCTTGCCCTGGGTCAGCAGGTGCATGGCCTGGAACCAGACCGTGAGAGGGAGCTTCGTGCTCTGGAAGATGGTCCCAGCAGTCGGGCTGGTCTGTTTCCGGCAGTCCTGGCACTGGAACAGGCCACGGGACAGGGCGCAGTGCCGGGTGGACCCGCACTCGGGGCACTCGAAGCCCTGGGGCCAACGAGCGTTGCAGATGGCCTCGACACACTGCTCCTCGGTGCCATACCGGGCCATGAACTCTCGGAGAGAGAGGCCCTTTTGGAATTGGATGTCATACCTCGGCATGTTGCGTTCCCCACCGAAATCATCGGTTCATGGGGTGGACACTTTCTGTCATATCCGAAAAAACCTGAGGCAACGCCTACGCTTTTCGGGGCGCCAATGCCTGGCTTTCAGGCTGAGGGACGCCGATAATCAGACTTCATGCCCCGCTGGGGCACCACGCGGGATGAAAACGGCAGCGGCGCGGCCCACCCATGTGGCATCACCAAGGTGCGGACCAGACTGGCTTGCGGCATTCTCAGGTTGGGATGTCCTGTGAAGGCC
>CAISFO010000060.1 GCA_903884655.1 uncultured Holophagaceae bacterium
CTGTGACCGGGGCCATGGCACCGCCTTCCTACGTCCATTGGACCGTAGGACCAGCAGGGCATGAAATTACCCGTTCGGCGCTACTCCAGACGCCCTGGTGTAGTTGTCACCGATGCACAGGTGTAATTGTCGTCGCGCAGTAAAGTGCAGAACCTGCCACTAGAGGTAGATTCTCACCATCCATTTGGAATTCGCCGACCCCTTCCAGGACAACCAGCAATTCCTCGTTGGAACCAGTGCTGTGCTTACCGACATATTTGCCAGGCCCCAGCACAACCAGGCCAGACCGCATGGTGACGGTTTCAGGAGCGCCAGAGAGGATAGCCAGATGACCTTTACCTTGGGCATCTAGCTTGATGACCTTTGGAACGGGGGATGCTGGGGAGAGCGCTGCCGATAGAAGCAGGATGCTGAGTGCGTTGACTGCAAGCATGGTGAACTCCGATGGAGGCATGCCTAACGATGAAGCTAACCGGCCCCGCCTGCACCGAGGCGCGGAGCGGAGCCGAGATAGCGAAATGCTGAGAGAGAACGGAAGGCAATGCAGGCGGGGTCCGAGTTGAGCGGAGGGTTAGGCGCCTAGTCGAAATAGTATAGGAATTCGATTTTAACGATTTTACCTTGCTCGACTGTAAACCTAACCGTTTCTGTTTCACCAGTTAACTCTTCAACTGGGCCATTCATTGGCCTTGAAGGCTGCCCCAGTGCGTTTGGAACAATTGAAGCGGCAGACCCAACGTTTAGACCGTGAAGAATTGGCCATTTGGGGCTTGTGACAGTCACTGAGATGGGATCGAATTCACCCTTGTCGAAAGTTCCAGTCATGGACAAGCCATCGAATTCAAAGCTTCTGAATGCGATTTTATGCCCATCATTGTTAGGGTTTTCTTCGACTGAGAGCTTCTCCTTACGCAAGGCGCCGAGTTTACGAACCTGCGAAAGAGTTTTGTGATCTAGGATGGCGGTCCCATCCCAAACAAATTGATCAATCTTAGCCTTCTGTTCAAAAATTTGATCCATGTTCACTTGTTCTGGTGCTGGTTGCCCTTCTTTGGAATGTCTGCAGCCGCAAATGACGCCAAGCAGAGCCAGTGACAGAACCAGATGGATGTAGACCTTGGCCAATGGAGGCACCTAACGAATGAAGCTAACCGGCCCCGCCTGCACCGAGGCGACGAGCGGAGCCGAGATAGCGAAATGATGAGAGAGAATGGAAGGCAATGCAGGCGGGGTCCGAGTTGAGCGGAGGGTTAGCCAACGTACCGAGACGATGAATTAGAAGCCTGTAATCAGCAAATCAATTGCAGCTAGCATTTCAGGGCGAACCTCAGGAAGTTGACCCACGACGGTGCCAAGGTGGCGTTTGCTGACACCAGCCAACTCAGGGACCATGGCAACCAACGACTTACTTTGGAAGGTGATGACCGGTGTGAGTCGAGAAATCGGGTGAGTCTTCGCGGTCGGTTTTAGGTACAGAGGGACGACCACCCGAGTATCAAGGGGCGATAGGAGTTCGCTTTGGACATCAAGGAGGAAGGGAATAGCCTTCTGGGATTTCGGATCTGGGTTGGCGTAGACGGTGAAAGAGGCCATTAAAAATTCCTCAGGCCATCACTGAAAACCCCTTGGGATTCAACACGCTTGTTGTAGGCCTGAATGGCATCAGCATTCTCTGAGAGCCAAGTCTCGGCAAGGCGCGTGCGAACGGCCTTGGCAATGGCTTCTTCGGCGAGGCCAGATAAGTTGAGGCCGAGGTCTTTGCTTACCTTTAGCAAATCACCGTTTAGCGATAGATTGACTGGTTTCTTGGGGGCGTCAGTGTTGTAGTGAGCCTGCATGATGCACCTCGATGATACGCATTAAGTATGCGCACCAATGGGCGCCTGTCAAGTTGGCTAACGAATGAAGCTAACCGGCCACGCCTGCACCGAGGCGCTGAGCGGAGCCGAGGAAGCGGGAAGCTGAGAGAGAGCGGAAGGCAATGCAGGCGGGGTCCGAGTTGAGCGGGGGGTTAGGCGTGCTGGGCTCATGGCTTGATGTGAACCGGTGTTCCGTTTGGAGCGATCCGCCAGAGTTCTTCGATTTCCGGGTTGGTGACCGCAATGCACCCGCGAGTCCAATCGGACTTGGTGTGCAGGCTACCGAGCCAGCCAAACCCGTTCTTGATTCCGTGAATCATGATGGCCCCGCCAGGTTGGTAACCGCCAGCTTTGGCTCTAGCGATGTCTGAGGGCCTTGGGTAGGAAACATGAAGAGCCCGGTGGTAGCCACTCTTCTCAAGACGGCCATCAATGATGAATTCGCCTTCAGGAGTGCGATTGTCACCTTCGCGTTCTTTTGGCCCAATGGGGGAGCGGCCTAGCGCGACCTTGTATGCGCGAAGGACTTTCCCATTGGAATAGGCGGTGAGAACCCTGTTGGCTTTCTCAACGACGAGCAAATCGGCTTTCGTGCCAGATGGTAGTCGCGAAGAGGAAGACCCTGCGATCAAGCCCGAGGCTAGGAGCATGGCTCCAGCAAGGAGAATTGAACCCAGGTGAATTCTCATGATGGGTAGCACGCCTAACGAAGGAAGCTAACCGGCCCCGCCTGCACCGAGGCGCTGAGCGAAGCCGAGGAAGCGGAACGAAGAGAAAGAGCGAAAGACAATGCAGGCGGGGTCCGAGTTGAGCTAAGGGTTAGGCCGAGACTTTGCATTTTCTAGTGATACGCCAAGCCAGTAGAAAAGTGGGAAGGTTGACTAAAAGATGTAGGCCAACAATTTGAATTGCACGAGTGAAGGCCCATGAATCGAACAAAGTAAGATAGCCCATATACATCGGTATTGGGCCAAGTCTGGTGGACCCCTTCCAGACGTAAATATGGCTGGGCGCGAATAGGGAACCAACAAAGACCAACCACCACAACGCCCAGATGATTTGACTACGGGTGATCATACGAGGCCTAACGATTGAAGCTAACCGGCCCCGCCTGCACCGAGACGATGAGCGAAGCCGAGGAAGCGAGAAGTTGAGAGAGAACGGAAGGCAATGCAGGCGGGGTCCGAGTTGAGCGAGAGGTTAGGCCGCATGGGCTCATGGTTGAGTGCTTTGACAGGTTGTTGGACCCCTACCCACTCATAATCGGCGCGTGATTCATTAAGTCGAGCGCCCGATCTATAGAAGGCGGGAGGTCATATTCGCGCAGCTTCTTGTCTAGCAAGCCGAGGTCCCATATGACCGTAGATCGTTTGGCCCTCTTTATGACATTCTGGCTCATTGCCCCAGGTGTGCTCCAGTTCTCCCATGTAGGATCTTCCGCAAGAATCTCCTTAACCATGAGCACATGACATTCGACCGCTTCCTCGGCGTTGGAAGTTAACACATATCCAAGAATTGCCGAATTGGCTTCAGGGTCCAGGACAGCAGACTGATAGCACCCATCCGGGTGCCAAACCGTGGACACCATCCTTGGTGTATGTTCTTCACGGACCCATGAGGTGGCAATCCCTTCAAGACCGACGGTCGTAAGGACACCTGGCGTGGGTGTGTCGCGAATTGGATTGCTAGAAAACCTTTCGACTAGAAAGAGTGCAACTCGACCGCAAAGGACATCGGGTGTTCGAGTTTTAGAAATAAGGGGGAGAAGGGCCGGGTATAGCAGGCCACCTCGGAAGGAACCCTGATTGATTTTGGGAGGGTATTTCATCAAAGAGCTGAGGAGCCAGAAACCAATCAAAACCACTTCAGCAGCATCAGAGGGAAGGCCTGATATACCCTTGAGCGCCGGGACAAGAAATATCCAGCTCACGAATGCGGTGGTGAGTGCCCAAAAAAACAAGAATGGAGAAGTATAAGTACGCCTCGGGAATCGAAACCTATCAAGAATGAAAACCCTGACAAGATGGAAAACGAACCATCCAATCAAATTGAAGTAGACGGATTTGGTAGTCATCGACCCTTCCGTTCATGGTGTGGGCGGCTACTCATCAGGGCTTATTCTTCCACGACTGTTCACTTTGTAACCCTGGCTGAGGAATGTCCATGAGATGCGGCCTAACGAACAAGGCTAACCGGCCCCGCCTGCACCGAGGCGCTGAGCGGAGACGAGAAAGCAGGGACAAGAGAAGGAACGAAAGGCAATGCAGGCGGGGTCCGAGTTGAGCCAAGGGTTAGGCCGAGCCCCAAGCTTTGACCACACGAGCACACGGCGCGCTTGGATTCGGGGGCGAAGGTTTGAGAACGAAGAACCACGGTGCCAACCCCAAAGTGAAAACGAGTGGGTTACTGCGCCAAGCCGGGAGATGTGCCGCTGGGTGATGGTGATGGTTCTTTAATGATGCCAGGAGCCGAGCCGGAACGGTGCGAGGCAGTAACGCCATTCTTGAAGAGCCGAACCTGTTCGCGGCGCTGTTACGTGCGCGACCGTGTGAGAGCGGGAACTCATGCCGCCGAGCCCAAAGGCAAAGGCTTGAATTGCTGAGCCAGGAGCCGCACCGACGGATGATGTTGACCATTCATTAGCCAACCCAGGAGCTGGACTGATCAATGTGGATGGCCAGCAACGCCATTCATGAAAAGCCGAATTTCAAAGATAGGTGGCGAACTCAGAACGTGACCAGACCGCTGAGTGACAGGGTTCTGGCGAACGAGGCCTAACGGACAAGGCTAACCGGCCCCGCCTGCACCGAGGCGCTGAGCGGAGACGAGTAAGCAGGAAGACGATAGAGGGCGAAAGGCAATGCAGGCGGGGTCCGAGTTGAGCCAGTGGTTAGGCCGAGCCCCAAGCTTTGACCACCCGAGCACACGGCGCGCTTGGATTCGGGGGCGAATGTGTGAGAGCGGAAAACCACGGTGCCAACCCCAAAGTAAAAACGAGTGGGTTACTGCGCCAAGCCGGGAGACGAACCGATGGATGATGTTGACGGTCCTTTAATGATGACAGGAGCCGAGCCGGAGCGGTGTGAGGCAGTAACGCCATTCTTGAAGAGCTAAACCAGGCTGCGGCGCCCTTACGGGCGCGACCGTGTGAGAGCGGGAGGCCAAGCTGCCAAGACCAAAGGCAAAGGCTTGAGTTGCTGCGCCAGGAGCCACACCGATGGATGATGATGACCATTCATTGATGGTCGGCGGAGTCGGAATGCAGGTCATGCACGGCCAGCAACGCCATTCATTCAAAGCCGGATTTCAAAGACAGGCGGCGAGCTGAGAGCGTGACCAGACAGCCGAATGACAGGGTTCAGGCGAACGCGGCCTAACGGACAAGGCTAACCGGCCCCGCCTGCACCGAGGCGCTGAGCGGAGACGAGTAAGCAGGAAGACGAGAGAGGGCGAAAGGCAATGCAGGCGGGGTCCGAGTTGAGCCAGTGGTTAGGCCGAGCCCCAAGCCTTGACCACCCGAGCACGCGGCGCGCTTGGATTCGGGGGCGAAAGTTTGAGAGCGGAGAAACAAGTTGCCAACCCCAAAGTGAAACCGAGTGGGTTACTGCGCCGTGCCGGGAGACGGACCGCCGGGTGATGGTGATGATTCTCTAATGATGCCAGGAGCCGAGCCGGAACGGTGTGAGGCAGTAACGCCATTCTTGAAGGGCTGAATCCGGCCGCGGCGTTGTTACGGGCGCGACCGTGTGAGAGCGGGCACCTGAGCCGCCGAGCCCAAAGGCAAAGGCATGAGTTGCTGAGCCAGGAGCCGCACCGACGGTTGATGTTGACCATTCATTAGCCAACCCAGGAGCTGGACTGATCAATGTGGATGGCCAGCAACGCCATTCATTCAAAGCCGGATTTCAAAGACAGGCGGCGAGCTGAGAGCGTGACCAGACAGCCGAATGACAGGATTCTGGCGAACGCGGCCTAACGAAAGCAGCTAAGCGGCCACGCCTGCACCGAGGCGATGAACGGAGCCGAGATAGCTAGATGTTGAGAGAGAACGAAAGGCAATGCAGGCGGGGTCCGACTTGAGCGAGCGGTTAGGCCGCGAACTTGGTTGCTTGAGCTTGCGGGACTGGATTTTGAGAGCAGCAGACGGACCAACCCAGGGTACCAGCACGCCCAGTTCAGACGAGCCGGGAACTGGTGGGCCACGACGAACCGCCCTGCCTGACGAACTGCCCGAGAGAGACGCTGGAGTTCAAAGAAACCTGCCAGAAGGCAGAAATACGGAATCTCGTAGAGCGACCTAACGAATGAAGCTAACCGGCCCCGCCTGCACCGAGGCGATGAGCGAAGCCGAGGTAGCGGAATGAAGAGAAAGAGCGGAAGGCAGTGCGGGCGGGGTCCGAGTTGAGCGGAGGGTTAGGCGACACCGGTACGCAGAGTCAGGGGATCTTCGAGTACTACCGGCGCCAGGCAGAACGCCTGAATGGAGTAGGAAAAGGAGTGGTTAGCGGGCTTTCATCTCGGCCTCAATCTGACACAACTCCTTGAGCCTGGATGTGCTCCAAGAGGCTGTTTCAGGCACTTCTTCGCGCGTGGCGGCCCCTAACTGGGCTTGGTGGTAAACGATCAAGTGCTGCACCTCGTTCAGATTTAATTCCACCATTCTCTTTGTCTTGCTTATCATCACACCCTCCTGGATGCCCCAATCTTCCTTTCTTCGCACCCCCACCGCAAGATCGACAACGACCGCTTTTCACCACCTTTCACCACTTTTCCCCGCTAATCACCCAAGTCAGGACACAGATTGAGCGAGACATTAGGCATCCGTCTGTTGCTCAGCATCTGGTTGTACCGACGAAAATTTTGGAATGGCAAAATTGCCTCGAACACCACTAATGAAGGCAGCAGTAATGAAAACCGCCATGAAAATCCAAGTGGGGGCTGAATTTCCATCGACGAGCTGGACAATCTTTTCGGCAATGAAAAGAACTAAGCCAGCAATAGCGAAGCCTTTTGAACGTCGCTTGATTCGCCAGGCGATGATCCCAAATAGGACTGAGTCAAAGAAAGCAGTTGCATGGACTGATGCAATCGAGGTTTTGGATACGAATGCAATGGCCGCAAAGATTCCTGTGAGAGCAGCGACAAAGACCGCGGCTACAAAGCCTTGGTTAGACGCAGAAATCGCACTTGGTAAATCTGTGATGGATGGCCAAAACCAGTAGCTTTTCTTTTTTTCGATGAGCATATGAATTCTCCATCATTGGCGCCTAACGAAGGAAGCTAACCGGCCCCGCCTGCACCGAGGCGATGAACGAAGCCGAGGAAGCGGAATGAAGAGAAAGAGCGGAAGACAATGCAGGCGGGGTCCGAGTTGAGCGGAGGGTTAGGCGCGTGAACGATGCAAATAGAAGTTTGTTCCTTCACAGGGTGGAATGCGGCAAGATAACGCAAACCAGCATAGATTGTGAAATCAACATTAGTCGCTTTGAAACCAGTGCTTGGCCAAGGACGCAGATTTATAGTTGCAGCTGTAGGTTGCCAAGGTGTTTCCACTCTGAATGTCTTTTATCGTAACGCCGGAGAACCAATACCATGGCTGTGGTTCCCCCCATGTCTTGAATATTCGTTCAACCACCTTTTCTCTTTCAGGATAAGGAACCGATTCGAATTCTTTCTTTTGCATGTAGACACATAAATTACCGAACGTACGACGTTCGTAGGTGACCGTTCCATCGTTTGGGAATGCGACGGCCATTTCAACAACCATGGAGGAGGGCAAATCAAATTTATCCTCTTTTATTCTTGGCGCTACCCAACACATATAAATAGGCCAGGCAATGCATGCGAGAAATGTGAAAAGACACGAGCACCCGTCGGAATCGGAGTCAGCCATGTCATTCTCCTTTCGTAATTGGATCGCTTTACGGTACTCCAATTGCTAAAACTTAATGGCTGCGACTCAGGCGCCTAACGAATGAAGCTTACCGGCCCCGCCTGCACCGATGCATTGAGCGGAGGGTTAAGCGGTGAAAATCAGATGAGTTCACAATTTGGCATTCCACGATTTGAATCATCCCGATTCCAGTTGCATTGCGCGCAGACATCATGCTCGTCCAAATTTTCTGCCCCACATCTCGGACACCG
Organism: uncultured Holophagaceae bacterium; assembly: GCA_903884655.1. Classification (GTDB taxonomy): domain Bacteria; phylum Acidobacteriota; class Holophagae; order Holophagales; family Holophagaceae; genus Geothrix. The sequence continues at coordinate 8,004 of CAISFO010000060.1, forward strand.
ACCAGCTTTGATGCAGCCGCAATCCACAACAACTTTTGTTTCACGGAACGCACCGAACATGCCCCAGCCCTTACATTCGTGGCAGTGGTTTGGATACTTCGTAGCAAATTCGCTTTGATCCATTGTTACCTCCATAGAATCGCGTGGTTGTTGGCGCCTAACGAATGAAGCTAAGCGGCCCCGCCTGCACCGAGACGACGAGCGGAGCCGAGATAGCGAAATGTTGAGAGAGAACGGAAGGCAATGCAGGCGGGGTCCGACTTGAGCGGAGGGTTAGGCGTTTGTACCGATTATAGGTGGTGTGGAATTTGAATCGAACGGTCGAAGTTCATTTGGTTCGGGTAAGACATGCGGGGGATCGACAGCGAGTGAATAGACCTCAATTCCGCTGAGAAGCCCAGCCATTTCGAAAATGAAGATTCCGAACGGTGCGTCGGGCTCACCGGAAAGAAAATCACCAAGAATATGAACCCCAGGCGGCGCACATTGATGGCCCTTAATCTGGAAGTTGATGCTTGCGCAGCCACACGGGCATCGCCAGTCAGTAATTTCAGCCATATCGAGTTGGCTGATAAACCCCTTGGCTTCTGGAAGTCCGTTCTCGAGCATCCACTGTGCGAGGACTCGTTCTGGGTTGGTGAGTGAACGGTTGGGCATTGGAGATCCGGGAACGCCTAACTAGACTTGGACGGGTGGGTAGGCGGGGTGGATGGTTCGCCTAGTTCGGGGGAGGGCGTTGCGGGGTGGTACGGAGATGGGGGTGGTTGGGCGTACAGGGGAAGGCCTTGACGGGCGAAAAAAAGACGATAGACTTGTGAAAAGCCTGCACATGTAGATGAGTGGATCGTGGACAGTCTATCGGAATAGACGAACTGGACGGAGCCATGTTCGGAGCGATTAGGCAGACCGTTGGGACGCGGATGGCAGAGCCGGAACAGGCCCCACCACCCCGTCTGCTTGACCGGCTGAAGGAGCAGCTGCGGGCCCGGCACTACAGCCTGCGCACCGAGGATGCCTATGTGGACTGGACGCGACGGTTCATCCTCTTCCACGGCAAGCGGCACCCACAGGAACTGGGCGCTCCGGAGGTGCAGGCCTTCCTCAGCCACCTCGCCGTGGCCCGCCGCGTGTCGCCTTCCACCCAGAACCAGGCCAAGGCGGCCCTCCTCTTCCTCTACCGCGAAGTGTTGGCAGTGGACCTGCCCTGGCTCAGTGAGATCGTCCAGGCCAAGCGCCAGGCGCGGCTGCCGGTGGTGCTCACGCCGGGCGAAGTGCGCGCCCTTTTCGACCAGATGGAGGGCGTCATGGGCCTGGTGGCCCAGGTGCTCTACGGCACCGGCATGCGCCTGATGGAGGTGCTGCACCTGCGGGTGAAGGACCTGGAGTTCGAGCGCCATGAGATCGTGGTGCGGAACGGCAAGGGTGGCCGCGACCGAGTGACCATGCTGCCGGAACGGCTGGCGGCGCCCCTGCGTGCGCACCTGGCGCGGGTGCGGGCCCTGCACGAGAAGGACCTAGCCGCTGGACGCGGCGAGGTGCAGCTGCCGGACGCCCTGGCGACGAAGGCTCCCGCCACGGCCCGGGCCTGGGGCTGGCAGTGGGTCTTCCCCTCCGCCCTCCACGCCGTGGATCCCCGCAGCGGCATCACCCTCCGCCACCACCTGCACCCCGAAAGCGTGCAGAAGGCCGTGCGGGTGGCCGCCCGATCCGCGGAGCTGGTGAAGCCCGTCTCGCCCCATGTGCTGCGCCACAGCTTCGCCACCCACCTGCTGGGGGCGGGCCATGACATCCGCACGGTGCAGGAGCTGCTGGGGCACAAGGACGTGGCAACGACCATGATCTACACGCACGTGCTCAACCGCGGCGGACGCGGCGTGCCGAGCCCGCTGGACGGGTTATGACCTGGGACGAGGATCCACACGCAGCCGCTCCCGGGGTCGTGGGCTTCGGGCGCCGCCGCCGGCAGAGTGGCCCTCCACGGATCGGACAGCGTACGGCGCTGTCCTCCCGCTCGCAGGCGCTCGCGGACCTGGAGACTCCACGCCTGCCCCAAACTCGCCCACGCGCCAACCAGGGCGGCCGGGGCGCGCCGAACCCACTGGCCGGGCTGTGAGGGCCCCCGGAAACCGGTGTGCCCGGGCCCTGGACGCCGCGCGCAACCCCCGCTTCCCTGGCACCGGGCGAGCCGATGGTAAACCGCAGGTCCTGTCCCCCGTAGGCCTCCTCGGCCCCTGCCTCGCCAAGCCCTGCCGTCCTTACCGGGAGACTCTGCCGATGAAGCCTCTGGTTCGCATCCTGTTCTGTGCGCTGCTGCTCGGGTCGGCGGTGCTGGCGGGCGCCGCGCCCACCCTGGCCCAGAACCCGCCTCCGGCCACCCTGACGATCCCACCGGAGGCCCAGCCGGGACCAGCTTTCGAGGCCGAGGCGGCCACCCGCGCCTACCTGGCACAGGTTCCCCCGGCGGCCAAGGCCCGTTCGGACGCCTACTTCGAGGGGGGCTACTGGCTGCTGCTGTGGAACCTCCTGCTGGGCGCCGGGATCTCCTTGCTGCTGCTGAACCTCCGCTGGTCCGCGAAGCTGAGGCAGCGGGCCGAGCGGATCACGCGCTTCCGGTTCCTGCAGACGGTGCTCTACTGGGCCCAGTACCTGGTGCTCACCTACCTGCTGGCCTTTCCCCTCGCCGTCTACGAAGGCTTCATCCGCGAGCACCAGTACGGCCTGGCCACCCAGACCTTCGGCGCCTGGATGGGTGACGAGAGCAAGGGCCTGCTGGTCAGCCTGCTGCTGGGCGGACCCGCAGTCGCCCTGCTCTTCGCCATCGTGCGCCGCATGAAGGACACGTGGTGGATCTGGGGGGCGGTGGCCTCGCTGGGCATCCTGGTCTTCAGCATCCTGATCGGTCCCGTCTTCCTCCAGCCTCTCTTCAACACCCCCAAGAAGCTGGACAATCCCCGCATCACCACCCCCATCCTGAGCCTGGCCCGGGCCAATGGCATCCCGGTGCGCGACCTCTACGAGATCGACGCCTCGAAGCAGACCACCCGCATGAGCGCCAACGTGAGCGGCTTCGCGGGCACCATGCGGATCACCCTGAACGACAACCTGGTGCGACGCGGCTCGCCCGAGGAGATCCAGGCGGTGATGGGGCATGAGATGGGCCACTACGTGCTGAACCACATCCCCAAGATGATCGAGTTCCTCCTCATCCTCATCGTGGCGACCTTCGCGCTCCTGCGGTGGGCCCTGGCCAGGGTGCTCGTCCGCTGGGGCGAGGCCTGGCAGATCGGCGGCGTGGGCGACCCGGCCATCCTGCCGCTGGTGGCCCTGGTGGTCTCCCTGTTCTTCTTCGCCCTCACGCCGGTCATGAACACCTACGTGCGCGGCCAGGAGGCGGAGGCGGACCTGTACGGCCTCAACGCCAGCCGGCAGCCGGACGGCTTCGCCCAGGCGGCCATCCACCTGGCGGAGTACCGCAAGATGAGCCCGACGCCCCTGGAGGAGACCCTCTTCTACGACCACCCCAGCGGCCGAAACCGCATCCTCCGGGCCATGCAGTGGAAGGCCGAGAACCAGCGGCTGTTCGCCCCGGCCGCCGCGGCCCCGGAGCCGCCGAAGCCCTGACCGCCGGGCGCCAGGAGCGGGTAACCTCGTGCCATGCACATGTCCCATCATGCGTTCCGCAAGCTGGTCGCCGAAGCGCTGGGCCTGGTGCCGGAGGAGTTCCGGCCGCACCTGGCGGGGGTGGCCATGGTCATCGAGGACTGGCCGCCGGAAGAGGTGCTGGACGACCTGGGAGTGCCCGAGGACGAGACGCTCTATGGGCTCTACTCGGGCCACGCCCTGACCGAGGGCGCCCGCGAATCCGGTGACCTGCCGCCCCGCATCACACTCTACCGGGGCCCGCTCCTGGAGGACTGCCTGGACGAGGACGACCTGCGGGACGAGATCGCCACCACCGTCATCCACGAAATCGCCCACCACTTCGGCATCAGCGAAGCGCGGCTGGAGGAGCTGGGCTGGGGATAGTGGTTCCTTCTGGCCTTTGCTTGGCTGGCCACGGAAGGCGCGAAATCTCGCGGAAGACACAGAACAAACACTTCAATCGAAGCCTTCAGAGCCCGGCCCAAGGCTCTATTTGGCAGAGGCTGATTGATGTTTTTTCCACGCCTTTCTGGGGTCTTCCGAGCTTTCCGCGACCAGCTGTTTCGATCACCCTACAGCGCCTTCAGGATGGCCTGGCGCCGCTCCTGGTACTCGGCTTCGCTGATGAGGTTCTCGTCGCGGAGGCGCTTGAGGGTCCGGAGTCGCTGGGCCTGGGCTTCGTAGGCGGCGTCGTCCTTGGCCGCCGGAGCGGGTTCTGAGGCCGCCTTCGGGGCGGTGGCCTGGGCCGCTGGGGCGGCCTTGGCCGGTGCGGTGGGCGCGGGCGGCGGCAGCGCGGGGGGAACCGGCGCGGCCACCACGGGAATCGTCGGGGTCACGGGAACAGCGGGCGCGACGGGGGCAACCGGGGCCGCGATGACCGCGACGGGGGCCAGCGGGAAGGCCAGCCAGTCGCCGCGGAGGCGCTGGGCGGACTCGGCCTGGACCGTTTCCCGGGAGGCCGCCTTCCGGGAGCCGTAGGTGAATTTCGGCTGCAGGTTGTCCGCCTGGTACTGGTCCAGGAATTCCCGCCGGGTGTCGTGGACGATGAGGTTCAGGGCCCCGCCCCGCACGAAGAGCCGCGCCGTCACGCCCTCCGGGCGCTGCAGGATGCCGCCACCATGGCGGCTGGTGGCGAGCAGGATCAGGTCCTCGCCGGGACCCGCCAGCGCGAAAGCCTGCCTCAGGGCAGGGGCGATCTCCTTCAGTTCATCCTTGCCGAGGAGGGGGACGTCCTTCCCTTCGACCCGGGCCTTCACGGGCGCCAGCGCGGCCCGGATGGCCTCGTCGCCGAGCGTGGCGGGATGGTCGTTGGGTTCGGCCCCGGCCTCGGCGGGCACGCGGTGCACCCAGGTGAACATGGCCAGGTTCCAGCGGGTCTGGCCCTCGGCTTCGGCGCGAAGGACCCCTGGCGCCAGGGCCAGCAGCAGCATGGGCAGCATCCATTCCTTCATTCGCACGGGTCGCTCCAGGTCGTACCCCCAGGATAGGGGAAATCCGCCGGGATGATTGCCTCCGGGCCCCCCGGGGCACCACACTGAGGCTCTTCCATGAGGTCGCCATGCACCCAACCATCCGCGCCGGTTTCCTCCTGGGTGCCTCCGTGGCCGCCTGGACCCTCCTCATGGCCACCTCGGGGTTCTACAAGCATCCGACCCTGCTCTACCTTTTCTGGATGGTCATTCCGATCCAGATCGGGATCCTGATCCACTTCCTGCGGCTGTCAGCGCCCACCACGGGCTACGGGCGCCAGGTGTGGACCGGCGTCAGCATCTCCCTGCTGGGCTCCATGCTCATCTTCGCCAACAGCTACTACCTCACCGCCGTGCAGTTTCCCCACTACTTCCAGGATCTGGAGGTTCTGGGCCGCCAGCTCATGGCCGCCAAGGGCCTGAGCCCCGATCAGATCGAAGCGGTGGTGCGGGCCCAGGCGCCCCTCCAGACGCCCCGGGCCAGCGCCTTCGCAGGGGCCATCGGCACCGTGGTGACGGGCTTCATCACGTCCGTGGTCGCCGCCATCTGGCTGCGAAAGAAGTAGCGGTACCACTCTACCTTCCCCGAACCACCCGGGTGGTGTGGGACGTCACCCCGGAGGAATTCGCACGAATCTGTCGTAAACAGAGTCGCTGTCTAGACTTGCAATTCCACTTCCTGGGCGCACACTGGGCAGAATGATCGGGTGAGGCGACATGTCCTTTTTCGAGATGCAGGCTCCGGACGGTGCCATCCGCGCATGCTACGCGGAGGTGAAGCGCTGGATCGACGAGACCGGGATCGAGGGGCTGCATCGCCGGATGGACGAGGCCGAGGCCATCTTCCGGCGCATCGGCATCACCTTCGCGGTTTACGGCGAAGGCGGCGACCCCGAGCGGCTCATCCCTTTTGACCTGCTGCCCCGGGTGTTCAGCCGCCTGGAGTGGCAGCGGCTGGAACAGGGCATCCGGCAGCGGGCCCAGGCGCTCAACGCCTTCCTCTACGATGTCTACCACCGGGGCGAGATCCTCCGGGCGGGGCATATTCCGCAGGAGCTGGTCTACCTGAACCCGGCCTTCCGCCCGGAGATGCTGGGCTTCGACCCCCCGGGCCGGGTCTACAGCCACATCGTGGGCATCGACATCGTCCGCACGGGACCGGAAGCCTTCGAAGTGTTGGAGGACAACTGCCGGACGCCCTCGGGCGTGTCCTACATGCTGGAGAACCGGGAGATCATGACGCGGATGTTCCCCGGCCTCTTCGCCAAGGGGCTGGTAACGCCCGTGGACAACTACCCGGCGCTGCTGCTGAAGACTCTCAAGGAGGTGGCGCCGCCCGCCTGCAAGGGCGATCCCGTGGTGGTGCTGCTGACGCCCGGGTCGCTCAACTCGGCCTACTACGAGCACAGCTTCCTGGCGGACCTCATGGGCATCGAGCTGGTGGAGCCCATGGACCTCTTCGTGGAGAACGACCGGGTCTGGAAGAAGACCACCGCGGGTCCGCGGCTGGTGGATGTCATCTACCGCCGCATCGACGACGACTACCTCGATCCGCTGGCCTTCCGGCCCGACAGCCTGCTGGGTGTGCCTGGCCTCTTCCATGCGTACCGGGCCGGGGGCGTGACGCTCTGCTCGGCGCCGGGCGCGGGCATCGCCGATGACAAGGCCATCTACGTCTACGTGCCGGAGATGATCCGCTTCTACCTGGGCGAGGAGCCGATCCTCGCCAACATCCCCACCTGGCAGTGCGGCGACGCGGAGGGCCTGGCCTACGTGCTGGCGCATCTGGGTGAACTGGTGGCCAAGGAGGTGCACGGCTCCGGCGGCTACGGCATGCTCATCGGCCCCCACGCCACGAAGGCCGAGATCGCCGCCTACGCGGACCGGATCCGCGCCAATCCCGGCGGCTTCATCGCGCAGCCCACGCTGGAGCTCTCCACGGTGCCCACCCTGGGCGAAACGGCCGTGGTGCAGCGCCACGCGGATTTCCGGCCCTTCTGCCTGGTCGGCGAGCAGATGCGGCTGGTGCCCGGGGGGCTCACCCGGGTGGCGCTCACGGAAGGCTCCCTGGTGGTGAACTCCAGTCAGGGCGGCGGCGTCAAGGACACTTGGGTCTTGAGGAGCTGAGCCGATGCTGAGCCGGACCGCCGCGAACCTCTTCTGGATGGCCCGCTACCTGGAGCGGGCCGAAAGCACGGCCCGCCTCATCACCATGGGCCAGCGCATGGCGGTGCTGCCGGGCTCGGCCTACCGGGACGAGTGGCGCTCGGTGCTGCGGGTGACCGGCTGCGAATCCTTCCACACCGGCGGGGGGCCGGTGACGGAGGAGGACGTGGTGCGGATCCTGCTGCTGGATCCCGATAACCCAGCCTCCATCCAGTCCTGCCTGGTGCGGGCCCGGGCCAACGGCCGCTCCGTGCGCACCAAGCTCACCCAGGAGATGTGGGAGGCGCTCAACCTGAGCTGGCGCCGCTTCGAGGGCTACGACGTGGGCCAGGCCCGGGCGGAGCTGCCCACCCTCATCGACTGGGTGAAGACCCGCGCCTGCGTCTTCCGGGGCGCGGCGGAGACCGGCATGATGCGCCACGCGGGCCATGACTTCATGCGCATCGGCGGCGCCATCGAGCGGGCGCAGATGACCCTGCGCCTGCTGGACGTGAAGTACTACGTACTGCTGCCCGAAACCGATGTGGTGGGCGGCGGCCGGGACCACTACCAGTGGACCTCCGTGCTCCACGCCCTGTCCGGAAGCCGGGCCTACCACCACGTCTACGGCGGCGTCCACACCCCGGCCAACATCTCCGACTTCCTCATGATCAACCGCACCTTCCCCCGCTCGGTGGCCTACTGCGTGGACCAGATGCGCTCGCACCTGGAGCGCCTGGCCATGGAGCACGGCACCCTGGCCACCTGCCACAAGACCGTCGACGAGATCTTCGAGCTGCTGCTGAACGGCCAGGACGGCGCGATCTTCCAGCGGGGGCTGCACGAGTCCGTGCAGCTCTGCCTCAAGCTCACCAACCGGCTGGCGGACGAGATCGCCGATTCGTACTACTTCTAGGAAGCCCCATGGAGCTCAGCGTCCGGCACCAGACCACGTACCGCTACGAGACCCCCGTGAGCGAGGTCGCCCTGCGGCTGCGGCTGCAGCCGGCCCTCCTGGACAACCAGACCCCCCGCGACTGGACGGTCACGGTGAACGGCGCCCTGGTGCAGTCCTTCCGGCCCAATGCCTTCGGCGATGGTGAGGGCTTCTTCCACCGCCGGACCGGCGTCGAGGAGGTGGTCATCGTGGCCGCGGGCCTCGTCGCGACCCGCGACCGGGCGGGCATCGTCTCGGGCTTCCGGCAGGAGGCGCCCCTGCCCGTCTTCCTGCGCCAGACGCCCCTCACCAGGCCGGACGGGGCCCTGGGCGACCTCGCCCGGTCCGTCGCTGACCCGGACCGCCTGGCCTGCCTCCACGCCCTGTCGGCCCAGGTGCGGGACCGCATCGGCTACCGCTCCGGCACCACCTCCACGGCCTCCACCGCCGCCGAGGCCCTCGCCCAGGGCCAGGGGGTGTGCCAGGATCAGGCCCACGTCTTCGTGAGCGTCGCCCGCTGCCTGGGCATCCCGGCCCGCTACGTGGTGGGCTACCTCCTGGCTCCGGAAGGTGACCAGGCCCTGCGGGAGACCCACGCCTGGGCCGAAGCCTGGGTGCCTGGCCTGGGCTGGATCGGCTTCGACGCCACCAACGGCCTCTGCGTCACGGACCACTACGTGCGCCTCTGCTGCGGCCTGGACGCCCAGGACGCCGCCCCGGTCCGGGGCTCGGTCTTCGGAGCCACGGCCATCGCCATCCAGGCCGATGTCATGATTGGGGTGGCGGGCCCCAGCGCGGACCAGCAGACGCAACAGCAACAGTAGGCAAAGGGGCGGTTCGATGACGTATTGCGTGGGCCTGCGGGTCTCCGGGGGGCTGGTGCTGCTGGCGGACACCCAGACCAATGCCGGGCTGGACAATGTCTCCCGGTTCACCAAGCTGTTCAGCTTCGAGAAGCCGGGGGAACGGGTCATGACCCTGCTCACCGCCGGCAACCTGTCCATCACCCAGGGCATCATCGCCCGCCTGCGCCACAGCATCCAGAAGGGGGCCAAGGACCCCGGGCTCCGCACCATCATGAGCGTCGAGAGCATGTTCGAGGTGGCGGAGCTGGTGGGGGCGCAGATGCGGCGCATGCAGAACGAGCACCGCGAGGCGATCACCCAGCAGGGCGTCTCCGCGGACGCCTCCATCCTGCTGGCCGGGCAGCGGAAAGGCGGCAAGCACCGGCTCTTCCACATCTACTCGGCGGGCAACTTCATCCAGGCCACAGACGAGACCCCCTACTTCCAGCTGGGCGAGCACAAGTACGGCAAGCCGATCCTCGATCGCATGATCACCCCCGACAGCTCCATCGAGGAGTCCCTGAAGGCCGTCTGCGTGTCCATGGACTCCACCATCCGCAGCAACCTGTCCGTGGGCATGCCCCTGGACCTGGCGGTCATCGAGAAGGACGCCCTGGCCTTCCGCATCCGGCGGCGCATCGAGAAGGACGATCCCCGCTTCGGCGCCATTTCCGACAGCTGGGCCAAGGCCCTGCGCAAGGGCTTCGAGGAACTGCCGAACCTGCTGGAGCCCTAGGGAGTCACCGCTCGACGCGGATGTCGGCCACGAGGTCGAGGGGGAACCTGCGCCCGGCCAGGGCGTCCTCCAGGCAGCGCAGCACCCAGCCGGAGCGCAGGGAGGCGGCGGCCAGCTCGGCGCGGGTGAGCCAGTGGCAGCGGAGGATCTCCGGATCCTCGGGCACGGCCACGGCCCCCTCGGGCACGGTGCCGCTGAAGCAGATCCGGAAGTAGTCCTTCCCGTTGGCGGCCTTGAGGGGATAGAGGCCCACGATGGCTTCGGGGGCGAAGGCCAACCCGGTCTCCTCGCGCACCTCACGCACCACGGCGTCGAAGGCGGATTCACCGGGATCCACGTGGCCCGCGGGCTGGTTGATGACGGACCGGCCCGTGACCTTGTCAGGCTCTTCGACGACGAGGAAACGGCCCTGGCGCTCGATGATCGCGGCGACGGTCAGCGCCCACATCAGACGGGGAAGAAGAGGTAGAAGCCGTTGGCGAAGTAGACGAGACCCACCACGCCCACCACGAGGCCCGCCCAGTAGACCGGCTGTTTCTTGAGGAGGGCCGCGATGGAGGAGAGCAGGATGGCGATCTGCAGGAAGATCACGGCCAGGCCGAAGGGGGCACCGTGCTTCTGGGCATCGGCCTTGGCCTCTTCAAAAGCCGTGGCCTTCTTGGAGATCTCGGCCTTCTCGCCATCGTACTTGGCGACTTTCTTTTCCACGTCGGCCAGGCTCTTCTCCAGCAGTGGCACTGAAGTCTTCGGAGCCAGTTCGAGCTCCCGCTTCAGGCGCATGGCCTCCACTTCGTAGAGGTTCCCCTTGATGCCCTTGGCCTGGTAATAGGCCCACTGGTCCGAGGCCATGGCCTGGTTCAGCACGGTCTTGGTCGAGAAGCCGCCGCCCTTGAAGGTGGCCAGCGTCGCGCACACGGCGAAGATCACCGTCGTCAGCGCCAGCAGATTCAGCCAGGGGTCCTTCTTGTCATCGGCCATGTCGGGTCTCCGTGTCTGCCTTGATCATACAAAAGGGCTGGGCGCTGCAGGCACCCAGTTATCGGAATCGCGCGGCGATTCCCCAAGGGAATGGCCCGGGAGCCTAGTCCCAGCCGCCGTACTCCAGCCGGTAGTGCTCGCGGATCTTCCGCCGGGCGCCGGGGAACACGTCGGCCCGCCGTGCTCGCGCCTCCGCCTCCCGGAACTGGCCGCGCAGCTGCTCCACCGCTAGGCGCAGGGCGGCCACTTTGGCCTCGTGGCCCTTCACCGGCTGGCCCTGGAGGGCATCCCGCTCCCACAGGGCGTAGAAGTTCCGCTCGAAGGTGCCCACCACCTTCCCGTCCCAGTGGTGGGTGAGGAAGCTCGCGAAGGCGGCCTCCATCTGCTCCGAGGCGTGGGCCACCGCCTCGAGCTGGGCGAGGTAGCGCTTGGTGCCCTCCTGACGGATGCGGTCGGCCTCGCTGGCACTGCCGCCAGGCATGTAGCTCTTCATCCCCTCGGTGGAAGGCGGGGTCGCGAAGGCCAGGTTTGGCGTCCGGTTTTCCAGCAGGGCGATGCCGTGGTCGATGGCGATGGCGAAGTTCAGTCCCTGGCTGCCGCGGAAACTCAGGGTGTTGATGCCGATGACCCGGCCCGCATGGTCGATGAGGGGACCGCCGCTGTTACCGGGGTTGAGGGCCGTGTCGGTCTGCAGCACCATCACCCGGTCCATCTGCCGGAGGCTGCTGACGATGCCCCGGGTCACGGTGTTCTGGAAGACGCCCAGGGGTGTGCCGATGGCGAATACCTCCTGGCCCTGGCGCACCTCCTGGATGCTGCCCATGGTCAGGAAGGCCCGGTCCGGGCCCGGCTGCATGAGCTTCAGCACCGCCAGGTCGAAGTCCGGAGCCGTGGCGATGATCCTGGCGTCCAGGGCGCTGTTGTCGGAGAGGCGTAGCTTCACGTAGCTCTGGCCCACGATGACGTGGTGGTTGGTGAGGAGCCGGTCGCGGTCCACGAAGAAGGCGCTGCCCCGGGTGGTGGAGGACTCCACCACCACCACGGCGGGCATGGCCTTGGCGACGATGTCTTCCGCGGAGGGTGCCGGTGCCGGCACCGCAGCGGGGACGGGCTGGGCAAGGGGCGCTTGCGCCACCGGCGCCAGAGGGGGCGCCTGGACCTGTTGCGGCGGCGCGGGCCTGCGCCCCTGCACCCACAGCACCAGACCCGCGCCGCCCGCACCCGCGAGAAGGACCGCCAGCAGGAGGATAAGACCCTGGGTCCACGAGCGCATGAGTACTCCGGGAGCTGAGGGCCTTATCGTGACCTCATCCTCCGACCTTGAACAAGAACGGCGCCCGTTGGCGCCGCTCTCAGCATCGCCCCGCGATTCAGCAGGGATGTTCCAGTGAAGGAACTAGTACCGATAGTGATCCGTCTTGTAGGGCCCTTCCACCGGCACGCCGATGTACTGGGCCTGCTCGGGGCGCAGGGCCGTGAGCCTGGCGTTCAGGGTCTGCAGCTGAAGCCGGGCCACCTGCTCGTCCAGGTGCTTGGGCAGGGTGTAGACACCGATCGGGTAGTCGCTCTGCTTGGTCCACAGCTCGATCTGGGCCAGGGTCTGGTTGGCGAAGGAGGAGGACATCACGTAGCTGGGGTGGCCCGTGCCGCAGCCCAGGTTCACCAGGCGACCCTTGGCCAGCAGGATGATGCGGTGGTTGTCAGGGAAGATCACATGGTCCACCTGGGGCTTGATCTCCTCCCATGCGTACTTCTCGAGGCTTGCGACATCGATCTCGCTGTCGAAGTGGCCGATGTTGCATACGATGGCGTTGTGCTTCATGCGGGCCATGTGGTCATGGCCGATGACCCTCAGGTTGCCGGTGCAGGTGACGAAGATGTCCGCCTGGCTGCAGGCCTCGTCCATGGTCACCACGCGGTAGCCTTCCATGGCCGCCTGCAGGGCGCAGATGGGATCGATCTCGGTGACCCACACCTGGGCGCTGAGGGCACGCAGGGCCTGGGCGCTGCCCTTGCCCACATCGCCGTAGCCGCAGACCACGGCGATCTTGCCCGCCACCATCACATCCGTGGCCCGCTTGATGGCGTCCACCAGGGATTCCCGGCAGCCGTAGAGGTTGTCGAACTTGCTCTTGGTGACGCTGTCGTTGACGTTGATGGCGGGGAACTTCAGCTCGCCCTTCTTGGCCATCTCGTAGAGGCGGTGGACGCCGGTGGTGGTCTCTTCCGTCACACCCAGGATCTTGGCCAGCTGGGCGGAATACCAGCCCGGCTTCTCGGCCACGCGCTTGCGGATGGCGGCGAAGAGCACGGTGGCCTCTTCGCTGTCGGGATGGTCGAGGACGCTGAGATCCTGCTCGGCCCGGGCGCCCAGGTGCAGCAGCAGGGTGGCGTCACCGCCGTCGTCGAGGATCATGTTGGCGCCGTCGGCGAAGTCGAAGATGCGGTGGGTGTAGTCCCAGTAGTCCGGCAGGGTCTCGCCCTTGATGGCGAAGACCGGCGTGCCCCCCGCGGCGATGGCGGCGGCGGCGTGGTCCTGGGTGCTGAAGATGTTGCAGCTGGCCCAGCGCACGTCCGCGCCCAGCGCCTTGAGCGTCTCGATGAGCACGGCGGTCTGGATGGTCATGTGCAGGGAGCCGGCAATGCGGGCGCCCTTGAGCGGCTGCGCGGCGGCGTACTGCTGGCGGATGGCCATGAGGGCGGGCATCTCGCCCTCGGCGATGGCGATCTCCTTGCGGCCCCAGGAGGCGAGGGTGAGGTCGGCGACGATGAAGTCGGCGGTGGCGACGGGGTTCATGGCATTCACCTGTGCTTTGGCCGGAGCGGAACGGAGGTGGGACCCACCATTCCAATCCCCGGAGGTTAGGAAGGTGAGCGCGGTTGTTCATTGGCCGGGTGGCCGGATCCGAGCCTGGGACCGTCGTCTCGCAGCGCTCCTCGGACCCCTCCATTATCGGATGAATTGGGTCGATTGTTTAGATCTATGATTTCCGCCGCAACTGATGAAAATGTACGGCCTGCTCAGTTCCCCGCGAACTGCACGCCCTCGAACACCAGAGTCGGAGTCCTCAAGGCGGAGTAGGGATAGGGGTCGTTGCCCAGGGCCGTCAGCTGCTTCCAGAACTCGAGGTGGTTGCCTGAGATGTTCATCTCGCCCACGGGTTCGGCCCGGTGGCCGTTCCGGATCCGGAAGCCCTGCACGCCCAGGGAGAAGTCCCCGGTGGTGCCGTTGGAGTTGCCCCCCAGGAAGCTGGTGACCAGGATGCCCTCCTTGAAGTCAGCCAGCAGGGCCGCCTGGTCTTTGGACCCCAGCTTCCAGACCAGGTTGGAGACGCCGCCGGTGGTCGGGGCGGTGCCCAGCTTCTTGGCGTAGTAGGTGTCCACGTAGCCGTTCCGCAGCACGCCGTTTTCAAAGAGCGGCAGGGCCCTGGCGGCGAGTCCTTCCGAATCGTAGAGCCTTGAGCCGAAGCCCTTGGGGATGAGCGGATCATCGGTCAGGTGCAGGAGCGGGCTGCCGATGGCGGTGCCCTGCTTCCCCTCCAGGAAGGAGCGCTTCTGCTGGAAGGCTGCGCCGGAGAGGGGCCCCAGCAGGAAGGCCAGCATCCGGCCCGCCGCCCGGTTGTCGATGGCCATGGTGAGCACGGCGGAGTCGCCCTTCTTCGAGCCCACCCGCGCCAGGGTTCGCCGGGCCGCGTCCTGGCCCAGGGAGGCGGCGGTGGGCAGCTCGGACCCAAACCGCGAACCTGCGTAGGACGTGTCCTCGGGGCGGCGGCCATCGGGATCCTTCACGCTCACCTCGGCACCCAGGAAGGTGCTGGTGTCCTTGCGATGGCCCACAAACCCGTTGGAGTGGACCTTGTAGGATTCGGCACTGCGGTCGTTCACGCTGCCGGTGACCGAAAGAATCTTGTCGCTGCCGGGCACGGCCCGGGCGGCGGCCTCCAGCTCCCGGGCCAGGCGCCGGCGATCCTCCGCGGTGAAGGCCTCGTGCCGGGGGTCCGCCAGCTGGAGGTCGACCTTGGCCTGCCCGGCATACAGCTTGGGATCGGGCAGCGAGCGGTGGGGATCCTTGCCCAGGGCCCGGGTGAGCACCACGGAATCGGCGATGAACTGTTCCAGGGCCTGGGGCCGGAGGTCGCTGGAGGACACGGTCGCATACCGGCCGTCCACGTAGAGCGTGAGCCGGATGGCCCGGGACGTGGCCTCCTGGGTCTTTTCGAGCTGGCCGTCCCGCCATACGGTTTCCACGTCGCGGGAGCGGCTGAGGTTCGCGGCGACCTCCTGGGCCCCCTTGGCCAGGGCGGTCTTCACGGCGGACTGGGCGATGTCGAGCAGGGTGTCCATGGTCATGGCTAGCCTTTCGTTCCGCGGCCGCCCACGGTGATGGAGGCCACGCGCACGGTGGGAATGCCCTGGGATACGGGCATGCTCTGGCCGTTCTTGCCGCAGGTCCAGCCGCCTTCGTCGATGAGGAGGTCGTCGGCCACCATGTCCACCTTCTCGAGCACCTTCGGCCCGTTGCCGATGATGTTCACGTCCTTGATGGGGCGCGTGAGCTTGCCGTCCTCGATGAGGTAGCCGTTCTTCACGTAGAAGGTGAAGTCCCCGGCGCCGATGTTCACCTCACCGTTGGTGAAGTTGGTGCAGTAGATCCCCTTCTTCACCGAGGCGATGATCTCGTCCTTGTGGTGAGGCCCGGGCAGCATGTAGGTGGACCGCATGCGGGGCATGGGGGCGCACTGGTAGCCCTCCCGGCGGCCGTTGCCCGTGGGCGCCACGCCGTAGTACCGGGCGGAGATGCTGTCGTGGAGATAGGTCTTCAGGATGCCATCCTCGACGAGCATGGTCTTCTCGGCGGGGTTGCCCTCGTCATCGACGTTGATGGCGCCGCGGGCCCCGGGCTGGGTGCCGTCGTCCACGATGTGCACGAACTTCTGCGCGATGGGCTTGCCGATCTTGTCGGAGTAGATCGAGATGTTCTTGCGGTTGAAGTCGGCCTCCATGCCGTGGCCGATGGCCTCGTGCAGCAGGATGCCCGAAGCACCGGCGGCCAGCACCACGGGCATTTCGCCCACCGGGGCCTGCACCGCTTCGAAGAGGATGGTCGTCCGGGCCACGGCCTCCCGCACCATGCGCTCGAGGCGGTCGGCGGAGTAGAACCCGATGTCGCAGCGCCCCGCCACGTTGTAGCCGCCGGATTCGCGCTTGCCACCCTGCTCGGCCACACAGCTCAGGCCCAGGGAGGTCATGGGCTGGACGTCCTCCACCAGGCGTCCCAGGGAATCCGCGATGAGCACCACGCTGGAGGAATCGGAGAAGGAGACGGTCACCTTCTTGACGCGGGGATCGGCGGCGAACATGCGCTCATTGAGGCTGATCAGGTAGGGCAGCTTTTCCGAGGGACGGATCTCCTCCCAGGGACGGGCCACGGGGTAGCGGGTGGCCTTGATGGGCTGTACCCGGAAGCCCTTGGGACCCGGCTTCGCGGGTCCGTCGGCGATGGCGGCGGCGGTACGGGCGGTGCGCTTCAGGGTCTCCAGGGTGAGCTCTTCCGTGTAGCCGTAGCCGGTCTGATCGCCCTTGATGACACGGACGCCCACACCCAGTGCCATGTTGGTATGGGCCCGGTTCACGATGCCGTCTTCGAGGCCGAGGGAGTTGGAGACCTGGTGCTGGAAGTAGACGTCCGCGTAGTCCCCGCCTCTGGAAAGAGCCTCGGAAAGGGTCTGGCGGATCAGGTCCTCCGTCACCCCGAACTGCGCGAAGTACCCGATACCGGATTTCGTGCCTGCCTGCATGCCCGCTCCTCCCGCCAGATCCAGCCCGAGGCCAGGCAAGGTGATGGCGCCGAGCAGCATCCCGCTCGTGCCCAGCATATCCCTGCGGGTCATTCCCCCTTGTGGCGTTTCCATGATTTTCACCTCCAACGGAACCTGCGACGGCCACAGCGCCAAGGCGGTTCAGCACGCCCCAGTCAGGACCAGCCCTCAAGCGGAAAGCAGCCGACCGGATACGCCCAGCCGCCGGGCCTTGGTTAGGCCTTTGAATCCTCAGACCACCCGTTATCTGGGTCGACGGGGGCTCGATTTGTGTCATCTCAGTGTCTTCATTCAAGATTTTTTGATGATGTTTAAGTAATAAATATAAAGAAGTTAAATAAATTTTCAAATTAATTGTCATTTTGTCATGACTAAATTTTTTTTAGGATAATTTTTAGTCAAGCAATTACATAACTTACAGCCTGGCACAATCCTCGATCAGACCTGGCTGCCTGAAAGGAGGCTCCCATGTCCCGATCCTTGACCAGCCTGGCTTTGGCCCTGGCCCTCTCCCTTCCCCTCGCGGCGGCGCCCACCCGGGCCCCCCAGCGGCCCGTGAACCTCAACACCGCCACGGTCACCGAGCTCATGCAGTTGCCCCGGGTGGGGCAGAAGACCGCCGAGCGCATTGTCGCCTTCAGGAAGCAGCACGGTGGCTTCCAGCGCACCGAAGAGCTCATGAACGTCCGGGGCATCGGCGAGAAGGCCTTCGCGAAACTCAAGCCATTCCTGGCCCTCGGCCCGGCCCAGCGGCCCGCAGCCCCGAAGCCGTAGGGGGCGGTCATGGGCCTGGACTGCCGATCGGGGGCCCAGCGGGGCTCCTCGCTGCTGGAACTCACCGTGGCCATGGCCGTGGCCGCCATTCTTGGAACCGCCGCCACCCTTGGCTTCGACGGCGGCGGCACCGAGCTGACGGCGGCCCACCAGGAGATCGTGGGCAGCCTCGACCAGGCCTTCACTCTGGCCCGCGCCCGGGGCACCAACGTCACCGTGGCCCTGGGCCAGGCCAGCGGCGCGGGGGAGCATCTGCCCGTGCTGCTCACGCGCAGGGTGAAGTGGGGCAAGCCCGACCACATCCCCCTTCCCCCGGATATGGACGCACCCACGGTGGCGGCGAAAACCGGCGAGGCCCACCCCATCATCACGGTGACGCCCCGCCGCACCACGCTGGCCAGCGTCTGGTTCCTGAACGATGGCCAGGAGGCCCTCTGTATGCGCCTCTCCGGGAAGGGGCACCTCTACGTGCTCCGCTGGCGGAAGGACCTCAAAGCCTGGAAGCGGGTGTGATGGCGGACCTGGGTTCGCTCCTCTTCCAGCGGGCCGGCCGGATCGCGGCAGCGCTCTGGCCCACGCCCCTTTGTCCTCCGTTGCGGGCCGCCCAGGCCGAGCTGTGCCGGAGCCTGCAGCTCGCCTTCCGCCTGGCTTCCGCCCAGCGTCGGGCCATCGTCCTGGAACCCACACGGCCAGCGGGGGACGGGGTTCTTGCCGTGAAGCTGCCCGAAGGCGTGTGCTGGGGGCGGCCGGCAGCGGTCCCCCTGCCACCGAGCCTCGCGGACAGCGGCTGGCGGGGCGGGCGCCCGCGCCCCATCACGGTCATGCCCCAACGGCGGGCCTCGGCGAACGTCTGGTTCCTCCACCACGGCCAGGAGGCCCTCTGCCTCCAACTGGGCCTGCGCGGCTCCATCGAGGTGCTCCGCTACCGGCCGAGGCTGCGGGCCTGGGTCAACTGCTAGTGGATTGAAGTCGGAGCCCACATGAAAATCTTGGATCTCTCCCCAGATCAGCGCCCCCGGGAACGGCTGCTCGCCGGGCAGGGCGAAGGGCTGGCGGACGCCGAGCTGCTGGCCCTGCTCTGGGGCACCGGGCGCCAGGGCCAGAGCGCGGTGGAGCTGGCCCAGGCGGTGCTCGGCCGCACCGGCGGCGTGGCGGGACTGCTGAGCCTGGGCTTGAGTGACTGGCTGGAACAGCCGGGCCTGGGCCCCGCCAAGGCCGGCCAGTTGTGGGCGGCCCTGGAGCTGGCCCGCCGGGCCCAGCGAGGCACTGAGCGCCCCCGCATCACCAGCCCTCGGGCGGCAGGCGACTACCTGCTGCCCCGCTGCCGGGGTTGGACGGAGGAGCGCTTCGGGTTGCTGGCGCTGAATGCCAAGGGCGACCTGCTGGCGGAGCGCGTGCTCAGCCAGGGCACCACCACGGCCACACTCGTCAGCCCCCGGGAGTTCTTCCGCGAGGCCCTGCGGTACGGGGCCACCACGGCACTGGCCTACCACAACCACCCCAGCGGCGATCCCACTCCCAGCCGCGAGGACACCCAGCTGACCCGGCGCCTCCAGGCCGCCGGGGAATCCCTGGGCGTGCCCCTGGCGGACCACCTGATTCTGGGCCAGGAGCGCTACCACAGCTTCCGGGCGGCGGAAGGGTGGGACAGCAGAGGCTGAATGGATTGGAGCATCAGACCAGGAGCCGATGGCGACCTTGGATCATCGAAGTCCCAGCCCCCTGAGGTTGGCCCCAACCGATGTGAGCGTGACCTCCCTCGTTTTGATGGAACCCCCTGGACCAGGCGCTCACTGTGTTTGTTTAATTATTGTTATAATTATTATTATCAATCGGACTCGATATTGCATACCTGCAGGTACGCATGCCGGCTGGCAATCCGCCGCCGCCTTACGCCACCGCAGCGGTGGTCATCGGAGTCCAAATGAAGTACCTCGCCATTCTTCCCCTAGCCCTGGCCCTTCCACTATTCGCCCAAGAGTCTGGTCGGCCGACCTACGGGCTTTCGGTGCAACTCAACGCTCCCCTGGGCGACCTCAGAGACGACACGGACAAACAGGTTGGCGCCGGTGTCAGCGCCCTGGTCCAGTGGAACCTGGGGGGCGGCCACGCCCTTCGCCCCCGCCTGGACCTGAATGTGTTCAACGTGTCCCAGTACGAGCCCAGCCACAGCAACTACCGGGAGTCCCGCAACCTGAGCGCCGTGGGCCTCGGCGTGGACTACCTCTATTACCTGGGTGGCACTCCGAAGGGGCTGTACCTCACAGCCGGGGCGGGAGTCACCCGCTGGGATCTCTCCTACACCACCAGCGACAAGGTGGGCAACACCTACTCTTCAAGCTACGACAGCAACAAGAACACCACCAGCCTCGGTCTGGCCGCTGGTGCGGGCTGGCAGTTCACCCGCGTCATCGGCCTCGAAGCACGGTTCGTCCACTCTCCCTATAAAGCTTTCGACCTGAACAACCCGACTTCCACGGCCCGAACGGACGTGAACCGGGACGGGAACTTCCTGCAGGTCGCTGGGACCTTCCGCTGGTAGCCGCCCTCCTCGGAGCCGGACGACACACCCTTGCGTGCGTCTCCATGGATCCGTCCTGGGCCGTCCACTCCCTGAAGGTCTGACCTCGAATTCGGAACATCGCCCCGCGGGCGTGAAGGAAGCTGGCCCAGCCTCCATCGCGCCCGTGGGCGGCAGGCGTCGTGTCCGCAGGGCCCTTGCAACAACGCAGGCTGGGCCAGGTCGGGAATCCCAACCACTACTTGACCGCCAACACGTTGCCCCTCATGAAAAAACGCATTCAGATTCGTTTCTGATTGGGAATTTGCTAAGCTCCATCCGAAGTCCATCTGATTCTGGCTGGAGGCTGGCATGAACCTGTGGCGCGACCGTCCCTACACGGATTTCAACTTCCTGGTGGACCTGGGAACGGGCAACACGGACGGCCCGGACGCTGGCTTCCAGGAGGTCAGCGAGATCGGCATGAAGGTGCCGGTCATCGAATACCGCAATGGCAATAGCAAGGTGAACAGCGTCATCAAGCTCACGGGGCTCAATCAGGCCCAGGACGTGCGGTTGAGCCGGGGCATCATCGGCTCCCTGGCTCTGTACGACTGGCTGAACGACATCCGCAACGGGGACCAGAACGCCCTGCGGACGGTCACCATCCTGCTGCAGAGCGAGGATCGCGCCTCGGTGGTGCAGACCTGGAAACTGCTGAACGCCCGCATCGTCCGGTACTCCAACGGACCCTTTGATGCCCGGGGCAACCAGGTGGCCATGGAGGAGATCGTGCTGGCCTACGAACGGCTGGAGATGGAGTGATGCCGGTCGAGGCCTCCCCTGCGGCTCAGCCATGACCACGCTCCGGCCCGTCCTGAACTCCAACTTCCTGGTCGATTTGGGCGACGGGAAGGCACGCCAGGAAAGCCATGGCTTCTCCGAGGTCCTCCTGCCGGAGTTCCGCCAGGGCGCAGGTGCCCTCCCCCCACCTGCCGATCCGGTCAGCCACCTCATCCTGAAGCGCGGCGTCCGGGGTTCCCTCGACCTCTACACCTGGTGGGACCAGGCCCGGCACGGCCTCGCTCCGCCCAGGCCCAAGGTCACGGTCCAGCTCCTGGGCGCGGACCGGCGGACGGCCGTGCTCACCTGGACCTTCCACCAGGTGCAGCCGGTCTCGCTGTCCTACTCCCCGCTCCGCGCCCAGGAGAACGAGGTGGTGATCGAGACCCTCGCACTGGCCTTCGACCGGTTCGAGCTGTCCTGACCAGATGCCCCCGGCGGGGTGACAACCCCGGTGCACGCAGGCGCACTGGGGCGCCAGGGGCCATACCCCGATGACCATAGTTCCCGGGCAACGCCTGTATTGTCCGGGGGACGTGCATCTGGCCATCACCCAGGTTGATCCAGTTATTTCAGGCGAGGTGCACTAGGATCTTCCCCATGCTGCACAGACTGCTCTACGCCGACTGGGACGACCCCCCGGACCGCATGGCCTTCGAGGCTCCCTACGAGGAGATCCTGTCGAAGCTCCAGAAGGTCCTGCCCCGCATCCAGGCAGAGCAGGAGAAGGCACTGGCCGAGCCAGCCGCCATGCCGGCCGCGTTCTGGGGCGACTGCCTCGATCTCTACCTGCTCACCCCCGCCCTCGTGAACATCGCCCTGAACTACAAGGTCTGCATCGAGCAGGGCCTGCCGCTCCATCCCACGTACTACTTCCAGGTCAGCGAAGCCGAGCGCTACCAGGCCAAATACCCCGACCACCTGGTCGAGCACGCCAACGACTTCTTCCGCGCCTCCATCGCCACGGCCAAGGCGCTCTACGGCCTGGCTCCGGACGCTCCCGCGCGGCTGGCAGGTCTGACGGGAGACGTGCCCGAGATCGTCTCCGGGTTCATCTACACGAGTACCAAGGACAAGTACACTTGGCGCGCTTCGGATCCCCGGAAGATCACGGATCTGGCCGACGCGATCACCAAGAAGGTCCGGCCGGAGCTCATCATCGGGGCGGCCCACGGCTCCATCGTGTCCGGGCTCGTGCTGGCGAACCTGCTGGAGCTGCCCATCTACTTCATCCGCTTCTCCATGTTCAAGCGCTTCGACACGGCCCCCATCATCGCCCCCAGCGACCTGGCCGTGCTGCAACCCTACCGGGCCGGCCCCGTCCTGATCTTCGACGAGGATGTGGCCAAGGGCACCACCTTGACGAAGTTCTCAGAGGTGCTACAGCCGATGTTCGGAGAATCCTGCACAGCCAGCGTCCTGCGGCATGCCCTGTCCCCCTGCTGGCCCGACTTCTTCGGGCGCTCCTGGCATGACTGACTCGGAGGTCAGTTCACAGCCAGGGTTCCAGGGACCTCGAATCCTTCGGCTTTCTGTCCCGGGCTGGTGCGGGGCCATGCGCCGACCCATGCCCAGGAGATGCTCAACCCGGCGGGGCCCGGCACGCCAGGCGACATTCAGTCGCCTGCCATGCCACCCGCCTGGGTTTCGCGACTTCGAATCCCTCACCCTCCGCCCAAAAGCAAAGCCGCCTGACGGCCAGTGAGGGATTCCCTTCAGGGCCACTGCTTCGCGGTGTCCCTTCCGGCCGCACGAATCACTCGGCTTTCTGTCCCGGGTCCGCCAGCCCACTGGGCTGTCTCCCCGGGCCAATACGAAAGCCGGTGATTCCGTGACTTCGAATCCCTCACCCTCCGCCCAAAAGCAAAGCCGCCTGACGGCGGCTTTGCTGGCGGAGGGTGAGGGATTCGAACCCCCGAACGCTTGCACGTCTCCAGTTTTCAAGACTGGCGCCATCAACCACTCGGCCAACCCTCCCTGCCTCTATCTTGAAGGCCGGGTGGAGGTTCAAGCAAGAAGCCTTGTGCCAGCCGCCGCCAAACGGTAATCTGGTAGGCCTTGGAGAGATGCCGGAGTGGCCGATCGGGCTCGCCTGCTAAGCGAGTGTATTGGGTCAACCAGTACCGGGGGTTCGAATCCCCCTCTCTCCGCCAGTTGCACTGGCAAGCCCCTGAAACCAGGGGCTTTTTATTGTGTCCTCGGATTCCCATGCACTTTCTCACACGCAGCACCAGTCCAGCCGGGGTCCAAAAGGGAATCCAAACAGCTTTCAGCAGGGGCCGGTGACAGCCAGTCTTCCCCACTCCCTTCAAGCCATTCTCTGTCCATCTCAAGCGCCCAACTTGAGGGCAGAGGCCCCGGGAGGATCGACTTCATGAGGCTTTTCCGCCCCACCTTGGCCAGGAATCAACACCTGAAGAACAGGGACCTGGCGACTGCCCCAGCGGAGAACCGAGGCCACCGCTGCTCAAGGATCCAACAGGTTTCCCGATGACGAAGTTGTGGACACCCCTGGAGCCCCATGCGCCGAGCATTTCTGTTTCCCATCCTCGCAATCGCGGTGGCCCTTCCGCTTGCTTCCCAAGTCTCGGAGCGCACCAAGGCCGAAGCCTTGGTGAAGGAAGGCTTCGCCTTCATGAAGGCCAATGGGAAAGCTGCCTTTGTGGCCGAAGTCCAGAAGGCTAGCGGCAAGTTCCACACGAAGCCTGAGCATCCCCTCTACTTGTTCGTCTATGACATGAATGGTGTGGTCTTGGCCCATGGTGCTGAAGTCAACTTGCTGGGAGCCAACCGACTCCAGGTGAAGGACCCCGATGGCAAGCAGTATGTGAAGGAGTTCATCGCCCTGGGACAGGGCAAGGGCAGCGGTTGGGTTGACTACAAGCGCATGAACCCCGAGGACAGGAAGATCGAGCAGAAAACCTCATTTGTCCTAGGCGCAGAAGGCATCGTGATCGGCTGCGGCATCTACAGGTAGTTGCCCCCCGCTGCGTCCCTGCCTGAACACAGTCTGCTCAAGGCACAGCAGTAGCCAGCAGCTCCCTTCCAAGGTCGGGCAGCAGCGACTGGAGGGCCACTGCTAAGCCGAAGGCAGCACAAGGTGCCCAAGGTGCCGTTGATGAAGGGGCTCGGGTCACCGTGCTCGGCAAGGGTCTTGCCGAGTTGAATGGCCGTGGATCCTCCATCAGGGGGCTTTTGCCAGTGGTACACAAATCATGCAATGAAGGCGGGTAGTCGAGGAGCTGTAATACCTATAGGTGGTTTATGTGGGGACCCCCATGAAGCTCATGCAGTGTTTTCCGAGTTCAGCGGTGAGGGCCAGGGTCCTGGCCCTGGCAGCAGCTGAGGGACTGACAGCTCATGAGGAGGGTGCCTGCATCCATTTCGCTCCCCCCAAGGATTTGGATCACCTGTCCAGGGTCCTGCGCGTGCTGAACAGCCTGAGGCCAGATCCTCGTCCTCACTACCGGACTCGGAGGGAGAACTTCGCCCCCTGCTAGCAAGTTGCCCGCTCCATGTTCGGCATGGATTGGGTTCTCACTCTGATGACCCAGGGCCGGTTCTGATGGCATAGTCTTCTATGCTAAAAACACGTTTTGCCATCTTCCTGACTCCGCTCCTGGTCTACCTGCTGTGGCTTCTGATCAAGCTGCTGTTCCGCAGGAAGCCCACCCGATTCGAGGCGAGTGTCGGGTTGAGCATCCTTCTGCTGGTGTACTTTCTGGCCGTGGTTGGCACTGGAATATTCTGGGTGGCCGCCCAGGAACTGCCGGTTTTCGATTGGCACTACCTCCCCGGCTACCTGCTCCTGCTCACGGCCCTCGCCCATGTGGTGCTGCACTGGAACAGCGTGGCCACCTTCATCCGGCGCCGGTCCCCTGCCAGGTTGGTCGAGCCTGATGGTCAGCGGTTCAAAGGCCTCCTCCGCTGGACCGGCTACGGTCTGGCCGGGCTCCTCGGCGCGGGCGTCTTCCTCTTCATCGGGACGAAGTTCGGCTCCAAGAAGTTCACCTTTGCCGAACAGGGTGACCAGATTGCAGCAGTCGGCATGGCTGCGGTGAAGGAGGGGGAACCCATTCCTTCCAAGTTCCTCAAGGCCAACCCGGTCACGATGACCCTGGCAAGGCTCTACCACGAGGGTTGTTCCTACCCGAACCGATTCAACCTGCCTGGCATTACGATCCAGGGCCGGCCACCGGTCTACAAGGAATACCTGAATCAACCTGTGGTGCCACTCCCGGATCCCAAGACAGAATCCCCGATGAGTGTGCTGGAAGCCTATCGAACCTGGATATCCGGGCAAGGCAAGGACACCACCAGCCTCACCCTGACCGACTTGTCCAGACTCCTCTATTTCAGCCAGGGTGTCAGCGACACCATCCAGCGGCCGAACTTCACCTTCGAGCTCAGGACGGCCGCCTCCGCGGGGGCCCTCTATCCCGTGAACCTCTATGTCCTGGCGGAGCGGGTCGAAGGACTGGACTCCGGGCTCTACTACTACCACCTGAAGCAGGCTGCCTTGATTCGTCTGCCTGGGACCCTGCGGTCAGCCACTCTGGCCGAGGCCTCCGGCAGTCCCGATGCCATCCGCAGTGCGCCGGCCACCATCCTCTACAGCGCCACCTACGGCCGAACCGCGTTCAAGTACGGCGATCGCAGCTACCGCTACGTGAACATGGACACGGGTCACGCTGCGTACAACCTGGCCATCTGCGCCGCCACCATGGGTCTTCGGGCCCCCTTCACGGCCCGGTTCGATGATGCACGCGTCCAGGAGATGCTTGGCCTCCACTCGGAAGAGGAGGGAACCCTCCTGATCCAGCCGCTGGGGGCCCAGGCAGAACCCAAGGATTCGGAGCCCCGTTTCCTGCCGATGCCCAACAAGGACTCGAAGGGGACCTTTCTTGACCTGATTCATGGGGGGAGTTCGCTCCGGAAGGGGAAGACCACTGGCCCCCGCCTGGCCTTCCAGCCAACGGATCAGCCAGGCAAGGGACGCATCAGTCTGCCTGTGCCTGCACGAGGAAGAGAACTGTTCCGGACCATCCGCCATCGTCGTTCGGTGCGTTCTTACGCGGGCACCCGGATGCCGCTGGACCAGCTTTCGGCCCTGTGCGCCGCCTCTACCGGCTATGGGACAACCCCGGGCTTTGTAGATCCGTTCATGGCCTCGTCTGCGCCGCTGGATCTGTACCTGCTGGTGCGAGATGTCGAGGGACTCCAGCCGGGCATCTACCGCTACCACCCCAGCGACCACTCCCTGGAACTGACCAAGGCCGGTGATTTTTCCAAGGACTGCATGAAGGCCGCCCTGCAGCAGGAGTTCTGCGGGTCGGCCAACATCGTCTTCATGAAGGTGATCGCCTGGGACGACCTCTCCTACCCCGATGGAGACCGCGGCTATCGCTATGCATGTCTGCGGGCGGGTCTCATGGGAGAAGGCCTTTATCTGCAAGGGACAGCGCTGGGTCTTGGTGTGTGTGGTGTCGGTGCCTTCGAGGACGGAGCCATTGCCAAGATCCTCGGCCTGGAACCCAGCCGTGAAGCCTGCTTGTATCTCACTGCCGTTGGAACACGATGAGGCTGGGCTTACCTACACCCACCCGTTGAGGGCTGCACTCCGAGTCCGGGGGCTGACCTTTCCTCCTCGCATGGACCCTCACAGGTCATTCGAATTGATCGACGCAGCGGCTCATCTTGAAGGGAGTGCGGGGTGAAGCCGCATGGAATTTTTCGTAAATAGTTGAATTTATTTAATTTCATGTTTGGTTCAAATCATGCACTTTCCCGCTTCACACGAAGGGGGACCACATGAAGCCACCACCATCGATCTTCAAGCCCATGGGCGTTGCGGCGGCGGCGCGTGCGCTGGTGCAGACGGCGTACAGGCCGACCAATCCTTCGTTGCTAAGGCCGGCCCGGGGCTCCTTCGGGCTCCGCACCCAGAGCGTGCTGGCGTACGTCGTCGATACCCTCCGCAAGGCCTGGTGAAGCACTGGCCAGCCACCGTGCCTACACAGACTCCGATCGATCTCCAGGCTGACCTTCCCTCGGGAGGGACAGAGCACCGTCCGGTTCCTCCCAGGCCCCCAGGGATCCTGGGACGGTTTTGGAAGTACGGCCGCGTTCACCGGGGCAAGAGCCTCCTGGCCGCCCTGGGCTTGTGCGCGCTGGTCGGTCTGTTCTTCGTGGACAACCTGCTCGAGGAGCCCATGCGGTCCTGGGCGGAGCGGACGATGAACGCGAACTTGAACGGCTACCAGATCCGCATCGGCCGGGCCCTTCCCCACTTGTGGCGGCTGGCCTTCGACCTGAACGATCTGGTCCTTCTGCAGAACACGCACCCGGCGCCTCCCGTGGCAGACTTCGGCGCCCTGCGGTTCTCCCTGCAGCTGCGGCAACTGCTGCGGCTCAAGATCGCCGGTGACCTGACCATCGTGCGTCCCGCCTTGCACATCGATCTCAGCCAGATCCAGGAGGAGGTGACCAGCCACGTGAGCCTCAAGGCGCGGGGTTGGCAGCGGGCCGTGGAGGCCATCTTCCCGTTCAAACTGGATCGGGTGGAAGTCCAGGATGGTTCCCTGCTCTACCTTTCCGGCGGCACCGCCGCCAAGCCGATCCAGCTCACCCGGGTGTTCATGGTCGCCCAGAATGTGCGCAACAAGGCCGTATCGACGCGCACCTATCCCTCCCCGGTGACCCTGGAAGGCACCCTGTTCGACGAGGGCAAGATCCGGTTCAAGGGAGCGGCGGACTTCCTGCGCGAGCCCTATGCGGCGGCCCAGGGTGAGGTCCGGCTGGAGCGTGTGCCCCTGGACCGCCTCAGCCCCCTTGCCCAGGACTACCAGCTGAACACCACGGGCGGATTCCTGTCCCTGAATGGCTCGGTGGAATACACCCCGGAAGCACAGATGGCCCACCTCGTGGAAGTCGATCTCGAGGATCTGCGGGCAGATTACGTCACCAGCAAGGCTACCAAGGCCTTGGAACTCAAGCATGCCCAGCAGGCGATCAAGCTGGCCAAGGACGTGCGCAACGCGCCCAAGGTGTGGCTGGAAGTGGACGCCTTGAAGGTGAGGAACAGCCAGCTCGGCTTCGAGAACAAGGGCACCACGCCTCCGTACCGGGTGTTCATCTCGCGCCTGAACCTGGACCTGGAACATCTGAGCAACCAGTCCGGCCACGAACCCTCTACCTTCCAGGCCCAGGGGGCGTTCATGGGCAGTGGCGCCACCCTGCTCAAAGGCCGGGTCCGTTCTGCGTCCAGGCCGGCGGACGTGGAAGTGCACCTCGAAGTGGAGGGCGCCAGGCTGAAGGAGCTCAACGGCCTGCTGCAAGCCCATGCGGGCGTGGATGTGGCCGAGGGCCTGTTCTCGGTCTACAGCGAGATCACGGTGAAGAACGGCCAGGTCGAGGGCTACGTCAAGCCCCTCATCAAGAACCTGAAGATCTACGACCGCCAGAAGGACCAGGCGAAGCCCTTCCGGAAGCGCGTGGAAATGCACGTGCTGCAATTCCTCGCCAACCTCTTCAGGAACCACCGGTCCCATGCGGTGGCCACGGTGGCCCGCATCTCCGGCTCCACGGGCGGCCCCAAGACCAACGAATGGGAAGTGATTCGCAAGCTCATCGGGAACGGGCTCTCCCACGCGATCCTGCCAGGTTTTCTGGCCCCGCCTGGCACGGGCGTCCCCGCCCCGCGGCCCACCCTGCCGTCCACGGTCCCCCCGAAGGAATCCCGTCTTTTGTCCCAGCGTGATCCACCCGCACCAAGGAGCGACCCATGAACCACGACCTCTTCCTGTCCACCACCCTGGGCGGTCTCCCGCTCAAGAGCCGGATCGTCATGGCTCCGATGACCCGCAACCGGTCCCTGGAGAACGTGCCCCATCGCCTGGTGGCCACCTACTATGGCCAGCGAGCGGGCGCGGGCCTGATCGTGACCGAAGGAACCTCCCCTTCGCCCAACGGGTTCGGTTATCCGCGCGTCCCGGGCCTCTACAGTGAAGCCCAGGTCGCAGGCTGGCAGAAGGTGACCGCCGCCGTCCATGACCGCGATGGCAAGATCTTCGTGCAGCTCATGCATGCCGGGCGCATCGGCCATCCGGCCAACCTGCCAAAAGGGGCCGAGCTGCTGGGCCCCATGGCAGAGGCCGCCGCCGGGGAGGTCTACACCGATGCCTTGGGGCCGCAGCCCCATCCGGCGCCCCGGGCAACACCGTGGGGGCCACGGCTTTCGCCTATTCCAAGCGCCTCTTCGAGATTGCCGCCTACGGGCTGAGCGCCATGTTCCTTGCGCTCTACATGATGATCGACCGGGACCGCCTGCGCGGAGGGCTCTACGCCCTGGTCCCCCGCACGCAGCACATCCGTCTCTCTCGCATCATGCTGAACCTGGAGACCATCATCGGTGCCTACATCCGGGGTCAGCTGGTCACCTGCCTGCTCATCGGAGCCTTCACCTTCATTCTGCTGACGGCCTGCGGCGTGGAGAACGCCATGGCGCTGGCGGTCTTCGCGGCCATCGCGGATGTGCTGCCCTACGTGGGCGCCATCCTGTCCATCGTGCCTGCGGTCATCGCCGCCCTCGGCCATGGGACGACCACAGCCGTCATCGTCCTGGTCGCGATGCTGGTCTACGAGGAATTCGAAAGCCGGGTCCTCATCCCCCAGATCTACGGCCGGGCCCTGCGCCTGCCTTCCTCGGTGGTGTTCTTCGCGCTCATGGTCGGGGGCACGCTGATGGGACTGCTGGGGGCCCTGCTCGCGCTCCCCGTGGCGGCGACGATCATGATGCTCATCGAAGAGTTGCGGGTGGACCTGCCCGGCGAGCAGGAACAGGAAGCCGATACGCTGCTCCGCGCCAGGGACGGCCTGGAAGAGGAAGAGTACGAGCGCCGGACCGAAGGTGTGGCCGCCGAGCAGGCCGCTGCCATCGCGGTCGAGATCTCGGTGGAACGGAGGAAGGAAGGCCTTCGGATCGACGCTCCGCCCTGAGCGCCGAAGTCCATCCAGGACCTGCAAGCCAGCCGCCACTCCGAAGCGGTCTCAGGGTGGTCCACCGGTGTTTCGTGCCGTCTGTTCGTGCCCGCCTAACCCCTGAGCTTTCTGGGGAGGGCCGGAATCCTCTGCATCTGGTGGCCCACCAGCCGGAAGCCCACCCCACTCCGCCTCAGGATTTCATCCGCGAGGTCCTGCAGGTCGTAGAAGACGTTGCCCCGGTACTTCCACTCCCACCAGTCCGGGCCATACCGGACGATGAAATAGCTGCTGCCGAGCCAGAAACCGCCTCCGCTTGGGGTTCGAGCTGTCAGGTCCATGATGGTGTCGATCAATCTCATGCCGGACCCCCAGACAGGAAGGCCACGCCAAGGTCAGGAACGGTTGGGGATGCGAGGCGAAATCAGTTCCGATTCGCCCTGCAGGCTGACCTGGGGAATGGCCTCCGGTGACAGTGAGGTGCCTGGACGACCGGAATGGTGCCGAGAAATAAATTATTTAACATCAATCAAATATTTACATACAACTTAGGATCTAGGCCCGGTTCAACCCCAGGAGATCCAATCAATCCACCCCTTCCCTGGGCTGCTGGTCGTCCAGCCCTGACGAGCGCCCGGGGGCCTGCGCCAACCCAAAGAAGAGCCCGCCAACCGGCGGGCTCTTCTCTGGGAAACAGGTCGGGCTAGCCGACGATCTTCGTCATCCAGCCGTGGTTTTCCTTGCTGAGGCCATGCTGCATGTTCAGCAAGGTTTCCCGGAGCTTGGCGGCCACCGGGCCGGTCTCGCCTTTGTTCATGGACCAGTTGCCGTGGCGGGACTTCACGTGGCCCACGGGCGTGATGACGGCGGCGGTGCCGCAGGCGAAGGCCTCGGTCATGCGGCCCGACGCGATGTCGGCGCGCCACTCGTCCACGGTGATCTTGCGCTCCTCGGCCTTGAAGCCCAGCTCCCGGGCCAGCTGCAGCAGGCTGTTGCGGGTGATGCCGGGCAGGAGGGTGCCGGTGAGCTCGGGCGTGACGACGGTGGTCTCGCCCTGCTCCTGGTAGACGAAGAAGATGTTCATGCCGCCCATTTCTTCGATGTACTTGCGGTGCACCGCGTCCAGCCAGACCACCTGGTCGCAGCCTTCGCCCTGGGCCTGCTTCTGGGCCACGAGGCTGGCGGCGTAGTTGCCCGCGCACTTGGCGAAGCCGGTGCCACCGGGCGCGGCGCGCACGTAGTCATCGGAGATCCACACGGTCACGGGCTTCACGCCGGCGGGGAAGTAGGCGCCCGCGGGGCTGGCCAGCAGGATGAAGAGGTACTCGTTGCTGGGGCGCACACCCAGGGCGGCTTCCGTGGCGATCATGAGGGGCCTCAGGTAGAGGCTCTCGCCCACCGCACCGGGCACCCAGGCCTGGTCCTGCGTGATCAGGGCCTTGGCGGCGGCGAGGAAGATCTCCTCGGGCAGCTCAGGCATTGCCATGCGCGCTGCGGAGGTGTTGAAGCGCCGCGCATTGGCTTCCGGCCGGAAACAGGCGATGCTGCCGTCGGGCTGCTTGAAGGCCTTGAAGCCTTCGAAGATGCCCTGGCCGTAGTGCAGCACGGAGGCTGCGGGATCCATGGCGATGGGGCCGTAGGCCTGCAGCACGCCCTTGCCCCAGCCTTCGCCTTCCTTGTAGGGCACCACGACCATGTGATCGGTGAAGATGCGGCCGAAGCCGGGGTTCGTCATGAGCTTGGCCCGCGCCTCGGGGGTGGCGGCATGGTTGGAAGGGCGGATCTCGATGCTGGTGTCGTTGGCAGTGAGGCTCACGTCAGCTCCTTGTGGTTTCAGAATGACTGGATCCGACCCGGTGGACCAGATGGCCGAGCCGCGCGATGGCTTCCCGGGTGGTCTCGGGGTCGTGGGTGGAGAAGTTCAGGCGGAGGCAGTTGGTGCCCCGGCCGTCGGCGAAGAAGAGGGGGCCCGGCGCGAAGCCTAGGCCATGCTGCAGGGCGTCCCGGTGCAGGTCCAGGGCGGAGAAATCCTCGGGCAGTACCACCCAGAGGTGCATGCCGCCCTTGGGCTCGGACAATTGGGTGCCCGGGGGGAAATGCTCGACCACCGCTTCCACCATGGCGTCCCGGCGCTCCTTGAGGGACCGGCGCAGGCGGGCCAGGTGGCGGCGGAAGCCGCCGTTGTCCAGGAAGCGGGCCACCACCGCCTGCATGAGCGGCGGCTGGGCGATGGTCTGCACCTCCTGGATGGGCGCCATGCGGCGCAGCAGGTCATGCCGGGCGATGAGGTAGCCCAGCCGCAGGCCCGCGGCCAGGGACTTGGAGAAGCTGCCCAGGTGGATGACGTGGTCGGCGCCCTCCAGGCGCCGGAAGGGCGGCAGGGAATTGCCGGAGAAGCGCAGGTCGCCATAGGCCGAATCGGTCACCAGGATGGCACCGTGGGCCCGGGTGGCCGCCAGCAGCCGCTCACGCCGGGCCTTGGATTGCGTCATGCCGGTGGGGTTGTGGAAGCTGGGCACCGTGAAGACCATCTTGGCCTCGCTGCGCTGGAGGGCCGAGGCCAGTCGGTCCGGGTCCAGGCCCTGGCGGTCCACAGGCACGGGCACCGCCTCGCGGCCCAGGGCGCGGATGAGGGCCAGGATGCCCACATAACAGGGGCTTTCCACCAGCACCCGGTCGCCGGGCACCGTGAAGGATTCCAGGGCCAGGGCCAGTCCCGACTGGGCGCCGGGGATGGCCCGGATGCCCCAGCCCTCGTCGATGGGCTCGCCTTCGGAGGCCAGCCAGCGGCCCACGGCCTCCAGGTACGGGGCGAAACCCGCAGGCGGGGAATAGACCCAGGCCTCGGAGCCCAGGTCCTTGAGCACCTGGGCCGTGAGACGTCGCAGCTGCTCGCCGGGCACCAGGTCGGATGGGATGAAGCCCGCCGAGAAGCTCACCAGGTGGCGATCCTGGGCCCGCTCCAGGGTCTCCCCCAGCCAGGAGCCCAGCTCACCGTCATGCACCAGCAGGGGCGAGCCCTCGAAAGGGAACTCCCCGGTGGCCCGCAGACCCGGGGCCTCGGGCAAGCGGGGCGCCACGAAGCTGCCCCGCCCCTGCACCGTCTGGATCCAACCCGTGCGCTTCAGGCCCGCCAAGGCCTTCAATACCGTGAGGCGATGGACGCCCCAGGACTGAGCCAGTTCCGGCACCGCCGGCAGCCTCGAACCGGGGCGCCACTGGCCCTCCTGGATGAGGCCGCGGAGCCGCCGCTGCAGCTGCAGGTAGAGGGGGCTGGATGCCCCAGGGTCGAGGGAGGGATCGAGCGTCATGCCCAACAGGATGGTCCGGAATTCCCGGCAATGCCAGGAAAGGCGATGAAAATCACAGTCCAGGACAGACCGACATCCAGCGCGAAGTTCATTTCATGATTTCTCAGACCACCCTAGACTGCTTATCCGGCTCAACCCGTCGCCATTCCGGATGTCCATACTGGTGTCCTGGAGGATCCATGCGCGCCCTGCCCCTGTCCGCCGCCCTGCTGTCCCTGGCCCTGCTGGGGGCCTGCCGCAGCTACAACGTCACCTACGACTACGACGTGACGGCTTCCTACGGCCGCTACAGGACCTTCGACTACTACACCTCGAAGAAGGGCACCGGGGGCACCACCAGCCTCATGGACAAGCGGGTGCGGGCCGCCGTGGAGAACGAACTGAAGGCCAAGGGCTTCACCATGGAGACCAAGGCGGATCCGGATTTCCTGGTGACCTACTACCCCATTGTCCAGAACCGGAAGGTGCGCACCACGGTGCGCTCGGGCTGGGGCTGGGGCTACCGGCCCTTCTACGGCGGTGTGGGGGTGAGCAGCAGCCAGGTGCGGAACCATAAGGAAGGCAGCATTGTCATCGAGATCGTGGACTTCAAGTCCAACCAGATGATCTGGCAGGGTGCCGCCGATGGAGCCCTCACCGGCCTGGAGAGCCCCGAGGACGCCAACGAAGTCGTGCCCAAGGCCGTTCGCGACATCCTCGCGAAGTTCCCGCCCAAGTAGCCCGTGCGAACGTTCTCAGGGCTGGAGGTCCCACTCCAGTTTCTGGGAGGCGGGAAGCGACGTCTGGACGGAGAGCCGCCCTTCGGCCAGGAGGCGGGGCACTTCGGAAGCCAGGTGCCCGGGAATCTCGCTCTCCTGGAAATCCGCAGCCGGGTTGATGCCCACCCAGGCGTTCCGTCCACCCCGCTTGGCGGCGTACAGGCAGTGGTCCGCCAGATCCACCACCTGCTCCCAGCTGCAGGCCTCCGGAGGATCGGCCAGGAAGGGGTAGAAGGAAAAGCCCACTGAACAGGTTCGCTTGAGGGGCACCTCGGTACCGATGTCGAACGCATGGTTCTCCACGCCGGACCTGATGCGCTCCGCCAGCACCAGCGCCTCGGCGCGGCTGGCATTCCTCGCCACGATGAGAAACTCCTCTCCACCCCAGCGGACGATGGTGTCAGTATCCCGGGTCGCGGCCCGGAGGATGTCCGCCAGCTGCTGCAGCACCAGATCGCCGGCGTGGTGGCCATGGAGGTCGTTCACCGCCTTGAAATGGTCCATGTCGGCCAGCAGGAACACCAAGTCGATGTTCACGCCGAGCCGCTCGTGCCGGCCCGAGGTCTTGTTCCGATAGGTGCGGGCGACCTGGGCCAGGTCCTCCGGCAGGCAGATGCCCAGGTAGCGGCGGTTGCGCAACCCGGTGAGCGGATCCGTGAGGCTCTGGTTCCGTAAAGCTTCGTTGACTTCGTTCAGCTCGCGGGTGCGGGCGTCGACCATGTCCTCCAGCTGGCGGTTGTGCCTGCGGAGGGCGCCGAGGCGCCACCGGATCAGGAGCACGATGCCGCCCGCAAGGCCGAGGAGGGACAGGGTCAAGAACCACCAGGTCTGCCACCAGGCCGGACGGATCCGGAAGGCCGCCATGGCCGGGCGGCCCCATTCGCCCTGCCCGATCCGGGAACGGACTTCGAAGTGATAGTCGCCCGGTCTCAAGGCCGGGAACCGGACTTCCCGGGTGGTGGTGCCGTGCCAGTCCGGCTCCACGCCGACCAGACGCGTCTGGTACTCGATGGCCGTTTCCCGGATGAAGCTCAGACTGGCGAACCGCGCTTCAAAGGTGTTCTGGGTGTGGGGGACCTCCTGCCGGTCCAGCGGGGTTTCCTCCCAGGCCGAGTCCCCCAGCGCCATGTTGAGGATGACGGTGACGGGAGGCGCCGGGGACCCTGTCCAGGCCTGGGCGTTGAACCGGCCCAGACCGGAGCTGGTGCCCACCCACACATCTCCATTGGCCTCGCCGAAGAAGGCCATGTTGTTGATGTCCTCGCCCACCAGCCCGTCCGCCGATCCGAAGTGATCGGCTCTGCCTTCCTTCAGGACATGCACGCCGACGCCGGTGCCGATCCAGATCTGGTCGCGGGCGTCTTCGCCCAGCATGTAGATTTTCTCTGTCCCCAGGGCGCCACTGCCGAACTGGGACTTGATCCGCAGGTTCCCCTCCGCATACCGGGCCTTGGTGAGCCCCGTGGCCTCGAAATAGGCGATGTAGAGATCCCCGGCCCGGGTGGCGAGCGTATAGGCCGTGTGGGTCTGGGTCAGGCCGTCCTTCTGGGTGAAGCGGATCCAGCGGCCCTGGTCGAGGACCGCCAGGCCGCCTTCACCGGAAGCCCAGAGGCGGCCCGCTGAATCCAGGGTGAGGCCGCTGATGTACTCTCCGGCGCTGCCTCCGGGGAGGAGGACGGATTCGAAGCGCAGCCTGGGGGAGCCAGCTTCCGCACGGTACAGTCCGCCGCTGTCCGTCGCCACCCAGAGGACGCCCTGACCATCGATGACCAGACGGAAAATGCGCTTGCCATCGAGGCCCTGGGCCTGTCCGAAGTGCTCGACCCGGCCGGAACGTGGATCCACTCGGAGGACTTCCACCGGTGAGCCCGCGAGGAACAACCTGCCGTCCGGACCCTGCTGGATGCTCCGCACCACGGTGCCGGCGGTCCCCGGGAAGGACCGCCAGCCCCTGGGGGTGGCCTGGGCCAGGCCCTTGTCGGTACCCGCCCAGAGCCGTTTCTCCCGGTCCCGGAAGAGGGTCCACACCACCTCGCTGGGGAGGCCATCGCTGGTGGTATAGGACTGCCAGGCTCCGCGGCCGAGCAGCCGATGCACACCCAGGCTCGCCACCCAGAGGCTGTGTTCCCGGTCCTCGAGCACATCCCGGGACCATTCCACGGGAAGACCATCCTTCGCGCTCAGCCGCTGCCACTGCCCCTCCTGGAAGGACACCAGGCCGCTGTCGGTCGGCAGATGCAAGTGGCCATCCTGGTCCAGACGAAGGCCAGCCCGGGCGCTGATGGCCAGGGGGAAGGGCACTTTCACGGGCTTGAATTCAGATTCCCCCGGAGGGAGCACCAGGAGCTCTCGACGGGTTCTCGCCCAGACCCGGCCAGTGGCGTCCTCCGCGAAATCATCCACCCGGTCGTTCCAGCGGCCATTGGCCCGGCCGAAGTCCTGCCACTTCCC
The DNA here is from genome assembly GCA_903884655.1 of uncultured Holophagaceae bacterium. GTDB lineage: Bacteria > Acidobacteriota > Holophagae > Holophagales > Holophagaceae > Geothrix. Next base: position 44,191 of record CAISFO010000060.1, read on the forward strand.
GCCGTCCCACTGCTGGACCACGGCCACCTTCTGGCCCTTCGACTCGCTCCACCCGGCGGCCCAGACCTTCATGGCACCCGGGCGGGCGAGCACCGCCGTGGCCGCGCCGCCTGGCCAGCCCGGAGCCAGGCTCCAGGCCTGCCCATCCCGGCTGAGGAAGAGGCCCTTGGGGGTGGCCACCCAGATCTGGTTCGAGAGATCCGAAGTGATGCCCTCGATCGGTACCGCGGGCAGCCCGGCCTCCGCCTTGACGGCTGTGAACTGGCGACCCGTCTGCCTGGCCAGGCCCTGATAGGTCCCAGCCCATAGACCCCCACGAGCATCCTCGTGCAGGACGGTGATGTAGGTGGAGGGCAGACCCGACCGGCGATCAAAGCCCTGGAAGCGCTGGCCGTCGTAGCGGTAGAGACCATCCTCGGTGCCCACCCAGACGTGGCCCAGGCGGTCCTGGAGCAGCTGGCTCGGCGCCAGGTTGTTCAGGCCCTGCTGGGTGCCATAGCTCCGGAAGGCGACGCGTCCTTTGGGGAGGGTCTCATCCAGGGCTCCAGGCGCCGCACCTGTACCCCCCTGGCCGGGCCCGGCTGCCAGCAGGAGCATCCAGGCGATCCAGTGGGCACTTGTCCAACGGCGCAGAAATCGGGAGGTCATCTCGGAAGGCCTTTCACTCCGCATCGGCAGACGAGCGGAAAAGGCAAAAATTCGACCAAAGAAATGCCAATCCAGGCTGTCCTAGGCAGCGACTCCGGATCAGCCCTCCCGACCCAAGGTGAGCTTGCCCAGCTGGAGCACCTGCTCCCGGGAGGCTTCGGCCAGCGGCTCCAGCCGCTCCGGGGTGAGGCCGAGCCGCTGCTGGACCGAGGGATCGAGGCCATTCCCCCCGCCGCTGCCGCCGGAAAATCCCGCCAGGTAGGCCAGGTGGTCCGCAGCGAGGACTGCGGCCACCAGGTCCCGGTCCACCTCCGGCCCGGCCCGCTCCACTTCGTGATGCCAGCGGCAGGCGTGGGCCACCGGCAGGGGCAGGTTCCACCGGCGGGCGATGGCCTCGCCCACGTCGCCATGGTTGCTGCCGAGGAGCTCCCGCTCCATCACGGCGGTGCCGAACGTCCACCAGTTCGATTCGGGCATGAGCTCCGCCAGGAACCCACCGATGATCAGCTTGCCCACGTCGTGGAGCAGTCCCGCGGTGAAGGCGAGGTCCGGGTCCGGCAGGCCCACGCTCCGTCCCAGCGCCTCCGCATAGACCGCGGTGGCGGCGCAGTGCAGCCAGAACGTCGGACCATCCAGCCCATAACCGGGAAGACGCAAGGGAATCGAACGGCGGAAGGAGGTGCCGATGGCGACCTCATAGACCCGCTGCAGACCAAGGCGCGCCACGGCCTGGCGGACATGGGTGGTGGGTTCGCTCCCTCCGTAAAACGCACTGTTGGCGGCCCTGAGGAGGTTCGCCGTCACGGCCGGATCCGAGCGGACTGCCTGCTCGAACTGGGTGGTTGTGGCCCGGTCGTCCCTGAGCAGGGCCGAAAGGCGGGTGATGGCTTCCGGCAGCGTGGGGAGGGCTTCGATCCCCTCGACAATGGCACTGGCCGGGATCACGCTCACTCCTTCAGGGCCCGTTCATGCTCCACTCTAGCCCATTCACTGACACCCTCCGGCGGAACTCACCTGCCGCGGAGGTGATCTGAAATCAGCCTCCCCGGGGCGCCGGGAGAGCGGTTCCATCCGGCTCCAGGAGCCTCAGGCCTTGGGCTTGGGTTCCTTCACGCCGGTCGGGGCACCCGCCGCCTTCCAGGCGCTGAAGCCGCCCTCGATATGCGCCACGGGGGCCAGCCCCATGTCCTGCACGGTCTTGGCGGTCAGGGCGCTGCGCCAGCCGGCGGCGCAGAAGAAGATGAATTCCCGTGCTTCGCCGAACACCGGTTTGAAGTAGGGCGAATCGGGATCGACCCAGAATTCGATCATCCCCCGCGGCGCAGAAAACGCGCCGGGGATGATCCCCTCCCGTTCCAGTTCGCGCCCATCGCGCACATCGACGAACAGCACCTTGGGATCGCCGTACTTCTGCTGGGCCTCGGCGCCGGTGTAGGTCTTCACCTCGGCCATCGCTTCATCGACCAGCGCTCGATAGCCCTTTTTCATGGGATCCCCGGGGGAAGCATGTGAAGGCCCTATTGTGAACAGCACTGCTGGCCGAGAGCCAGTGAAAGGAGCGGTTCAGCCCAGGAAGTAGGCCAGCACAGCGGCCACAAACACGCCCGGGACCATGTTGCCCACGGGCAGGCGCCGGATCCCCATGAGGTCGATGCCGATGGCCGCGATGAGGAGGCCCCCCGTGGCCGTCAAGGTGGAAAGGACCGGGAGGGTAAGGTAGGGAGCCACCTTCGCGGCGGCGAGGGTGATGCCGCCCTGATACAGGAGGAGGGGTAGCGCCGAGAGCGCCACGCCCGAGCCTAGGGTGCTGGCGAGGACGATGGAACCGATCCCGTCCAGCATGGCCTTTACATAGAGCACGTGAGGCTGCCCGGTGGCGTCCTGGATGGGGCCGATGACGGCCATGGCGCCCACGCAGTAGATCAGCGAGGCCGTCACGAATCCCTCCACCAGGTTGTGACTCTCGCCTCCCTTCCCCGGAGCCAGGAAGGGCAACCTTTGGGTGGCTTGCTGCAGGCTCTGGCCCAGCGACTCCAGGCGGCGCTCCAGGTGGAGGAGTTCGCCGGCGATGCTGCCGCACACCAGACCCCCGATCACGATGAGCAGGTTGGGGTGGTACGGCAGCGGGCCCGAATAGGGCAGGCTGTTGGTCTCGATGCGCGGGTCCAGGGCCATCTGCATGCCCAGGCAGAACACCGCCAGGCCGAGGGCACTCATGGTGGTGGTGCGGATGCGCTCGGGGATCAGTCCCCCGAATCCCGTTCCCAGGGCCGCCCCCAGGACGATGGCCGCCGCGTTCACGATCGTTCCAATCCCCGGCATCCGCAGCTCCGTGCATGGCTCTCCGCGTCCACAGAGCCCCTGCCTTCAGAGTTCCGCCGCGTTCCGGACGATCGCCGGTCTCCAGTCGGAGAATAGACTACCGTTCTTGCAGGGCGTTCCGGTTGCTTTCAACGTGGCATTGTCGGGTTTTGAGATGGGCCCTAAGCTGAGGGTCCCTGTTCAGGAGCGCGCCATGGCCCAGATCACCCTCAAAGGCAACCCCATCCACACCTCCGGCGAGCTGCCGAAAGTGGGCGCCGCCGCGCCGGCCTACACCCTGGTGCGCACGGACCTTTCCGAAGTCTCCGGCAAGGACCTGGCCGGCCAGCGGGTGGTGCTGAACATCTTCCCCAGCCTGGACACGCCCACCTGCGCCGCCAGCGTCCGCAAGTTCAACGCCCGCGCCAACGAGAAGCCCAACACCACCATCCTCTGCATCAGTGCGGACCTGCCTTTCGCCCAGAAGCGCTTCTGCGGCGCCGAGGGTCTGGACAACGTGGTGCCCGCCTCCACCTTCCGCAGCGCGGACTTCGGCCAGGCCTACGGTATCGCCCTGGTGGACGGACCCCTGAAGGGGCTCCTGGCCCGCGCCGTCGTGGTCGTGGACGAAGGGGGCAAGGTGGTGCACACCGAGCTGGTCCCCGAGATCGCCCAGGAGCCCGACTACAACGCGGCGCTGGCCGTTCTCTAGGCGCTGCCGACTCCTGCCTCGGCGAGCGGCCCTCCGCGGCCGCTTGCCAGCTAGTCCTGGATGCGGTCCATCTTCCGCAGCTCGGGCACACGCCAGGCCGTAGTCGCCACGACCAGCAGGGTCATGCAGCCGCCGAAGACAACCGAAGGCACCAGGCCCAGCAGCCGGGCGGCCAGGCCGCTTTCGAAAGCGCCGATCTCGTTGCTGGAGCCGATGAACACCTGATTGACCGAGGACACCCGGCCCAGCATGTGGGCGGGCGTGAGGGTCTGCAGCAGGGTGGCCCGCAGCACCATGCTGACATTGTCCACGGCGCCGCTCACGGCCAGCAGGAACAGGCTCAGGGGAAAGCTCCGGCTGAGGGCGAAGGCGATCATGGCCAGCCCGAAACCGGCCACGCAGACCAGCAGGGTGCGGCCCGCCCGGCGCAGGGGAGGCTGGTGGGCCAGGGCCAGGCCCATGATGACCGACCCCACAGCCGGGGCGGCGCGCAGCAGCCCCAGTCCCTGGGGACCGGTCTGCAGGACCTCCTTGGCGAAGACCGGCAGTACCGCCACGGCCCCGCCGAACAGCACGGCGAACAGGTCCAGGCTGATGGCGCCCAGCAGCAGCCGCCGGGAGAACACGAAGCGCAGTCCCTCCGCCAGGCTCGCGAAGACCGACCCTTCCTTCGGCGCCACGGGCTTGGGCGCATAGCGGATGCGGAAGAGGCCGAGGGTCCCCGCCAGCAGCAAGGCCATGGCCAGGCCGTGGGCCGCGACCGGGCCCCACCAGGCGTAGACGAGCCCGCCGAGGGCCGGGCCGAGGACCATGCCGGCCTGGAACGTGGAGGCACGCCAGGTGGAGCCGTTGGCGTAGAGTTCCTTGGGCAGCAGGTCCGTGCCGAGGGCGGAATTGGCCGGGCGGTAGAAGGCCCGCACGAGTCCCGTGAGGAAGATGATGCCGTAGATGGGCAGAACCACCCTGGCCAGGGGCCCAGTGGTGGAACGCCAGGTGAAGGCCACGAGGAGGGCCGAGCAGAAAGTCAGGGCCAAGGTCGCGGCCACGCACAGCCGGAGCCGGTTCAGCCGGTCCGCCACATGGCCGCCGAAGAGTGCGACACCGATGAAGGGGAGTGCCTCGGACAGGCCCACCAGGCCCAGGGCCAGGGGGTCCCCGGTGCGGGCGAAGACCTGCCAGCCCACCACGACGCCCTGCACCTGGAGACCGAGGGTGATGAGTACCATGGTCGCGATGAAGCGCCGGTAGTCCGGGCTCCGCAGCGCGGCGTAGGGATCGTGCACGGCAGCGGCCGGTTCATTCATCGGGATTCCAAACGGCCATCATGGCATAAAGAAATGCGTTCCCACGTTGATGGCTCGAAGAGCCCATTGCCCAAGGAAGACGATCCGAATGAAAAAGCGGGAACACCGATGAACACTGAGAAAAGCTGATGAACACCGATCAAGCATGGGTCATCCACGCAGCCCGTCATCAAGATCTACCGTCCTGCGACCACCATCGTTCTTGAACGAACCTGCGATGAGCCTGCTTTTTTCGGTGTTCATCATTCAGTTCTCGGTGTTCATCGGTGTTGAGCTTTTTGTTTTCGCTCCGAGAATTCCGGATGAAGTGCCCCTCCCTGACGGTGGGGATCGGATCACTCGTACCTGAGCGCGTCGATGACGTCCAGGTTCGCGGCCTTCAGGGCGGGCAGGAAGCCGGCCACCACCCCAACCACGCCGCTGAAGCCCAGGCCCAGCACCACGGCCCAGGATTCAGTGACCGCGGGCACCTGGAACTTCTGGAGGATGGTGACGGCCGTGAAGGCGAAGGCGACACCGATGAGTCCCCCGAGGGTGGACAGCACAATGGCCTCGATGAGGAACTGCCAGAGGATGTTCCGCTGGGTGGCGCCCAGGGCCCGCCGCACGCCGATCTCGCGGGTCCGTTCCGTGACGCTCACCAGCATGATGTTGGAGATGCCGATGCCGCCCACCACCAGGGAGATGCTGGCCGCCACGGCCAGGAGGGCCGTGAGGATGCCCGCCTGCTGGGCCTGCATCTGCACGATGTCGTCCTGCTTGCGGATCTGGAAGGGATCGTCGTCCTTCGGGGCGGTCTTCATGCGCTGGCGGAGCAGCGCCGTGACCTCGGCCTGGGCCTGGTCGGCCTTGCCTTCCTGGGCGCTCACGATGATCCGCTGGATCTTGTCCCGACCCATGATCTTCCGCATGACCGTCGTATAGGGCGCCACGATGAGGTCGTCCTGGTCCCCGAACATGCCGGCGCCCTTCACTTCCAGCACACCCACCACCAGGAACGGCAGGGCGCCGACGCGCACCGTCTGGCCCACCGGGTCGTCTCCGTTGGGGAAGAGGTTGGTCTTCACCGTGTTACCCAGCACACAGACCTTGGTCATGCCGCGGACTTCCGAATCCGTGAAGAACCTGCCGGACTGCACGTCCCAGCCCCGGATCTGGAGGAACTCGGGGCCCGTCCCCTGGACCTGGGTGACGTAGTTGTTGCTCTGGCAGATGATCGGCCGGGTGGTCTGCACCTGCTGGGTGGCTGTGACCACACTGCTCTCGGTGAGTTCCTGCTTGATCAGGGGCACATCACTTTCCAGGAGGATGTCCGCGCTGCCGATGGCCATGGGACCGAACCGGTTTCCGCCGGAACCGGGGAAGATCGTCAGCATGTTGGAGCCCATGTTCTGGATCAGGGCGATGGAGGCCCGCTTCGACCCTTCGCCGATGCCGATCATGGCGATGACCGCGCCCACGCCCACGATGATCCCCAGCATGGTGAGGAAGGCGCGCATCTTGTTGCGGGTGATCGCAAAAAGGGCAAGTTTCAGGAACTCCGCAAAAGCCACAGTCCACCCCCTACCGGGCCCACGAGATTGCAACGGCGTCTCGCGTATCGCCGAAAGGCGATACCGAGAGAAGGGCAAGCTTCAGGAACTCCGCAAAGGCCACGATGCACCCCCGCTAACGCTTCCCGCCCGGGGCACCAGACAGGGGCGCCGGCGACCCGTTGGCCTGCTTGGCGCTCTCCACGCCGACCAGGACCTGCATCCCCTCGGCGAGGCCCTCCCCGGTCACCTCCGTGACCTGGCCGTCGGAAATCCCGACCTTCACCACGATGGCCTTCGGCTTGCCGTTCTCCAGAATCCACACCCGGTCTTCCCGCCTGGCCACGACCCCACCCTTGGTGCCAGTCCCGGACTGGGCACCGCCGGCGGGACGCCCGCCGCCGAACATCATGGGCTGGCCGAGCTTCGGGCCATCGGCCTTCTTGTCATCCTTGATGAAGGCGGAAGGCTTGAACCGCAGGGCCGCATTGGGGACCCGAAGCACGTCATATTTTTTCGAGGTCTCGATGGTGACATTGGCGGTCATGCCGGACCGGAGGGCCAGGTTGCCGTTGAATCTGGGCCCCGGGATGGCGCTGGCTCCACCCGGAATGTGGGCCAGGGCCAGGGCATCCAGGTTGCTGGCCGGGACCGCCTTGAGAACGGACTTGGTTTCACGGGACTCCTGCCGCTCCTTGAAGCGCTTGAGGAAGGCCTCCTTCGTGGTGCCGGCCGGCAGGCGGTCCTTCATGCGCTCCCAGGCCTTCTCGGGGTCGGGTGCGGCTTCACGGTCGCGGCCGCCCTGCTCCCGGCCAGCCTGGGGCTTGGCGGCGGGGGCCTGCGCATCATCGCCCGAATCGTCCAGCGGCTCGTTGGGGGTGATCATCTCCACCACGTAGGTGACCACGTTGTTGTTGGTCACCGGTTCCTGCCGCACGAGGCTCACCCGGGCCGTGAACTGCTTCTCCGGCAGGCTGTCCACTGTGAAGTAGGCCTTCTGCCCCACCTGCACGTCATCGATATCCGACTCGGCGATGGACACCAGGATTTTCATCTTCGACAGGTCCTGGGCGATCATGTACAGGCTCGGGGTGCTGAAGCTGGCGGCCACCGTCTGGCCCACATCCGCCAGACGGGAGATGACCACACCATTCACCGGGGCGGTGATCCGGGTGTAGTCGAGGTTGGTCTTGGCATGATCGAGGGAAGCCTTGGCGGACGCGAGATTCCCAGCGGCGGTCTTGAGCGCGGTGCTCTTGGTGTCCAGGTCCTGGGGGGCCAGGAGCTTTTCATCGTAGAGTCGCTTGCTGCGGTCGAAGTCCACCTTGGCGAAATCGTAGGAGGCCTTGGCCCGGTCCAGGCTGGCCTGGGCATCCTGAAGCTGGGAAACCCAGACCGTGGGATCGATCTCGGCAACCAGCTGTCCCTTCTTCACGATGCTGTTGTAGTCCACGTAGAGGGCCGTGATCACGCCGGACACCTGGGTGCCGACGGCCACCTGCACCACGGGGTTCACCACACCCGTGGCCACGACCTTCTGGGTGACGTTGCCCCGGTCCAGCTTGGCGGTCCGCCACTTCACTTCATCCTTGGGCCGGGTCCAGACATAGGCCGTCCCGCCCACCAGGACGGCGGCGCCGATTCCAAGACCAATCCAGGTATTCCGCTTCATGACGCCGCGCTCCGTGTGTCAAGGGACCTATGGGTTCCCAACCATATAGACCTTCGCATAGCGATGTATAGACCACCACCTCAAGATCCAGGTTGAAGGCGAATTTCGTGAATCCCGGGGATCAGCGGATCAGTCCGAGTCCCTCGGCCAGGGCACGCCGGGCGAAGCCGTCGGCCAGGAAGGTCTGGAGGAAGCCTCCGGCCAGGACGATGGCGGCGGCCACCAGCACGGTCGCACCGGCCAGGGGGGCGTGGATGGCGGGACGGTCCGAGGCCAGGCGCTCCGCTTCGGCGCTGGGCGCCTGGAGGAAGAGGGCGACCAGGAAGCGCAGGTAGTAGTAGGCCGACACCAGGCTCGCCAGGACACCCAGGATGGCCATGCCCACATGACCCGTGGACACCAGTTCCCGGAAGATCATGTACTTGCCGTAGAAGCCGCCCATGGGCGGGATCCCGGCGAGGCTGAGCATGATGATGGCCGCGGCCACCCCCATGGCCGGGCGTTTCCAGCCCAGGCCGCGCAGGTCATCGAAGGTGGTCTGTTCGCCCACCAGCCCGAAGGCCGTCAGCAGGCCGAAGGCGCCCATGTTCATGGATAGGTAGATCACCAGGTAGTACAGCATGCCGGCGTAGGCGGCGGGGGTCCCCGCCACGAAGCCCAGCAGCAGGTAGCCCGCGTGGCTGATGCTGGAGTAGGCCAGCATGCGCTTCACGTTGGTCTGCACCAGGGCCGTGAGGTTGCCGACCACCAGGGTCGCCACCGCCAGCACCGCCACCACGGACTGCATCTTCACCCCCACCGCCCCCAGGGGTGCCAGGCTGCCGGGGAAGATGCGGAGGAGGGCGATGATGGCCACGCCCTTGGTGGCCACGGACATGAAGCCGGCGATGGGATGGGGCGAGGCCTCGTAGGCGTCCGGCGTCCACTGGTGGAAGGGGACTGCCGACACCTTGAAGAGAAAGCCCACCAGCATGAGGGCCGCGCCCGCCAGAACCAGGGGATCCAGGGCCAGCCCCTGGGCCTTGAGGGTGAAGGCCGCGGCCGTCAGGTCGAGGGTGCCGCTCAGCCCATAGATCAGCACGCCGCCCATGAGGAAGCAGCTGGAGGCGACGGCGCCGGTCAGGAAGTACTTCATGCCGCCCTCGGCGCTTTCGGTCCGGGCCCGGACGGTGCCCACCAGGGCGTAGAGGGGGATGCTGAAGAGCTCGAGCCCCAGGAACAGGACCACGAAGTGCGAGGTGGCGGCGAAGAGCATCATGCCCACCACGGAAAAGAGCAGCAGGGCCAGGGTCTCACCCTTCACCCAGCCTTCCTGGTGGAAGTGGTCCCAGCTCTGGAGGATGGTCATGGCCGCGGCCACCAGCACGAAGATGCCCGTGAACTGGGCCAGGCGGTCCATGCGCAACTGGTAGAAGCTGGGCTGGGAACCCGACAGCCACAGATCGGTGAGGTACCAGAAGCTGGCGCCCACCGCCAGCAGGGCCGTGCCGTACATGACGGCACGGATCCACTTTTCGGTGACCTGGTCCTTGTCGAGGGCCATGAGGGGGATCAGGCAGGCGCCCAGGGCCGGAATGATCAGGGGCAGCAGGGCCGCCCATTGGCTGGGACTGAGGTTCATCGGTGCACCTCGGGGGCGGCGGGTTCGGCGGCATGGCCCTCGGTCGCGTGGGCCCCCTCATGGGCAGGGGCCGCCTCGTGAACGGCGGGCTTGAGCACGAAGGTGCGGGGTTCAGGAGCCTTGGCATCCTGCAGCAGGGCCGCCACCGGGGCTTCGCTGACGGCCACGAAGGTCCTGGGATGCACGCCCATCCAGAGGATCAGCACAACCAGGGGCAGCATGACGGCGATCTCGCGGGCATTCAGGTCGCTGTGCAGGTGGTGGGTGCCACTGTCCTCGTCCTTGTTCTCCGGGCCCCAGAAGACCCGCTTGAACATCCACAACATGTAGACCGCGCCCAGCAGTACACCGGAGGTGGCCAGGCAGGCGTAGAGCCGGCCCCAGCTGAAGCCGGACAGGAAAGTGCCATTCAGGATCCAGAACTCGCCCACGAACCCATTGGTCAGGGGCAGCCCGATGGAGCTGAGGGTGACGATGAGGAAGAAGGTGGTGAACACGGGCATCTTCACGGCCACGCCGCCGAAGTCGGCGATCATGCGCGTATGGGCCCGATCGTAGAGCATGCCCACCAGGAGGAAGAGCGCGCCGGTGCTGATGCCGTGGTTGAGCATCTGGAGCATGGCGCCCTGGGTGCCGATGACGGTGAAGGAAGCCAGCCCCAGCATCACGAAGCCCATGTGGCTCACGGACGAGTAGGCCACCAGCTTCTTGATGTCGCGCTGCACCATGGCCACCAGCGCGCCGTAGACGATGGCGATGACGCTGAGGATGGCGATGGGCTTGGCGTAGTGCATGGCCGCCGCCGGGAACATGGGGATGGCGAAGCGAATGAAGCCGTATCCGCCCAGCTTCAGCAGCACGCCGGCCAGGATGACGGAACCGGCCGTGGGTGCCTGCACGTGGGCATCCGGCAGCCAGGTGTGGAGCGGGAAGAGGGGCACCTTGATGGCGAAGGCCACGGCGAAGGCGATGAAGAGCCAGCACTGGACGCTGAAGGGCATCAGGGATGCGGCCTGGCCCATGAGCACGGGATTGAAGCCGCCGGCCTTGTTGGCCAGGTAGAGGAGGGCCACCAGCCAGAGCAGGGAGCCGCCCAGGGTGTAGAGGAAGAACTTGTTGGCGGCGTAACGCCGCTCGTCTCCGCCCCAGACCCCGATCATGAAGTACATCGGGATCAGCATGGCCTCCCAGAACAGGTAGAAGAAGAACAGGTCCTGGGCCATGAGGGCGCCCAGCATCCCGGTCTCCAGCAGGAGGAAGAGCGCTGCGAACGTGCCGATGCGGTCCTTGATGCTGTTCCAGGTCCCGAGCATGGTGAGCGGCACCAGGAACGTCGTGAGGATCACCAGCCACAGGTTCAGGCCATCCACCGTCAGCGCGTAGTCGACCGGCAGGCCCACCAGGGTGAACCAGGGCGCGCGCTCCGTGAGAAGGACGGCGCCCTCGTGACGGCCCAGCAGCCAGGAAAGGCTGAGGGCGAAGACTGCCAGGGCCCCCATGAAGCCCAGCATTCGGGAAAGGCGCCCCAGGGCATGGGGCAGGACCAGGATCAGCAGGCCCAGGAGCGTGGGCGCGAAGACCAGGAAGGTGAGGGGATGGGAGGTCAGCCAGGTCATCGCCCCACCTACTTCAGGTAGACATAGAGAAGGAGGGCCGCGCCCAGGGCCATGCTGAGGGCGTAGTTCCGCACCCGGCCGGTCTGGAAGAGGGCGGTAAAGTCTCCGAAGACCCGGGTCAGGGCCCCGGGCAGGTTCACGCCCACGCCATCGATGAGGATCACGTCGAAGAGCTTCCACAGCAGGTTGCCGAACCAGCGGATGGGCCGCAGCAGATAGAGCTCCACGCCCTCGTCCACGTAGTACTTGTTCAGCAGGAGGTTGTGCACGAAGGGGTGCTTCGCGGCGAAGGCCACTTCGGCGGCGGGCCCATTCTTGAAGGTTGTCCAGCCGAAGAAGCCGAACCCCAGGCCCAGGGTGGTCGAGATCACCGCCAGCAGGATGGCCGGGCCCTCGTGGTGGCCATGGGCCGCATGGGTCTGGCCGAACGTGAGGGCGGGCTTCAGGAATTCACCCACGGCGAAGTGGCCGCCGAAGGCCTCGGGCACGCCCCAGAAGCCCCACAGCAGGGATCCCGCGGCCAGCACCATGAGGGGCAGGGTCATGGAAATCGGGCTTTCGTGGGCCTGGTCGTAGGCGTGGTGGTCCCGGGGCTCACCCCAGAAGGTGAGGGCCATGAGGCGCCACATGTAGAAACTGGTGCAGCAGGCGCCCAGCACACCGATCACCCAGAGGGCCGGGCTCTTCAGGTAGGCCAGGTAGAGGATCTCGTCCTTGCTGAAGAAGCCCGAAGTGCCGGGAAAGCCCATGATGGCGATGGTGCCCGCGAACATGGTGATGAAGGTGATCTTGGTCTTGTTCCTCAGACCACCCATCTTGAAGAGGTCCTGTTCGTGGTGCATGGCGTGGATCACGCTGCCCGCGCCGAGGAAGAGGAGGGCCTTGAACCAGGCATGGGTGAACACGTGGAAGAAGCCCGCTGCGAACCCCGAGGCGCCCAGGCCCAGGAACATGTAGCCCAGCTGGGAGACCGTGGAGTAGGCCAGCACCTTCTTGATGTCCCGCTGCACCAGGCCGATGGTGGCGGCGAAGAGGGCCGTGGCCCCGCCCACCCAGGCCACCACGTTCATGCTGATGGGGGCCAGGGAGAACACGGGCGCCAGGCGGCAGATCATGTAGATGCCGCTGGTGACCATGGTGGCCGCGTGGATGAGGGCGCTGACGGGCGTCGGACCCGCCATGGCATCCGGCAGCCAGAGGTAGAGGGGCAGCTGGGCGCTCTTGCCCGTGGCGCCGAAGAACAACATGAGCGTGGCGAAGGTGAGCACGCCGAAGCCCACTTCGGGGGCCAGGTGGCCCGCCTGGGTGAGGATGTCGGACACGGTCAGGGTGCCGAAGGCGGCGAAGAGCACCATCATGCCGATGGCCACACCCAGGTCGCCCACGCGGTTGGTGAGGAAGGCCTTGAGGCCGGCGTCCGGGGCGAAGTCCGTTTCGTAGAAGTAGCCGATGAGCAGGTAGGAGCAGAGGCCCACGCCCTCCCAGCCCACGAACATCAGCACAAGGCTGGAACCCAGCACCAGGGTGAGCATGAAGAACACGAACAGGTTCAGGTAGCAGAAGAACCGTGCGTAGCCCTCGTCCTCGTGCATGTAGCCCACGGAATAGAGGTGGATGAGGAAGCCGATGCCGGTGATGACGAGCATCATGGTGCCGCTGAGGGGATCGATGGCCAGGCCGAAGGGCACGCTCAGTGAGCCGGTGGCCATCCACTCGCCATAGTTCAGCACCAGCCGGTGGTCCACCATGCCCTTCATGGCCAGGAAGGCCGACAGGGCCAGCAGGAAGGAGCCGAGCACCACGCCCAGACCCACCACGGTGACGGCGCCCTTGCCCGCGCGCTTGCCCAGGAGGCCATTAAAGAGGCAGCCCAGCAGGGGGAGGATCGGAATGAGCCAGTAGTACTTGTTCATCGCACCCTCACTGCTTCAGGCTCGCGGCCCGGTCCGAGTCAGTGGTGTCCCGGTGCCGGAAAAGACCGATGACCAGCGCCAGGCCGACCGCCGCCTCGCAGGCGGCCACGGCGATGATGAAGAGATAGAACACCGTCGCCTGGGCATCGCCACCGTGGAAGCGGGCGAAGGCCAACAGAGCCACGTTGGCGGCGTTGAGCATCAGCTCCACGCCCATGAACTGCAGGAGCAGCGTGCGCCGCAGCAGCACCGTGGCCAGGCCCAGGATGAACAGGAATAGGGCCACCACCAGATACCCCTGGAGGCCGCCCTGGAGGATCGATTCCATGCCGGTCATCACAGGTTCCTTTTTGTCAGGGCCACGGCACCGATCATGGCCGCCAGCAGGAGCAGGCCCGCCACTTCGAAGCCCAGCACATGGTCGGCGAACAGCAGAGTTCCCACCTTCTGGAGGGTCATGGCCTGCGGCATCTCCGCACCCTTGATGCCCAGGGCCTTCAGCCCCGGCGAAGCCACCACCAGATTGACCGCACCAATAGCCGCCGCAACGACCAGCGCGAGGGACACCCACTTCTGCACAGGATGGGAGGCCTGGGCCTTCTCTTCCTCATGGCTGTTCAGCATCATGATCACGAACAGGACCAGCACCATGATGGCGCCGGTGTAGACGATGATCTGCAGGGCGGCGGCCACGGGGTTGGCCAGCAACACGAAGAGGCCCGCCACACCGAAGAAGGCAACCACCATGCAGAGGCCCGCCACGATGACGTTCTTCTGCAGCAGCATCCCGATGGCGCCCAGGAGCGTGATGAGGGCAAAGGTGATGAACATGGCCGCTCCTTACAACGCGATCGTGCGGCGCGGCACGGAGGGGGTGGGGTCCTGGCTGATGCGTTCCTTGCCATCAACCTCGTCATAGGTGTTCATCAAGTCCCACTTGCCATACTGCATGGACAGGCGGTCATAGGCGGCCAGCTCGTAGTCCTTGCGCAGCCAGATGGCATCCTTTGGGCAGGCCTCCTCGCACATGCCGCAGTAGATGCAGCGCAACATGTCGATCTTGAACGTCGCCGGCCGCTTTTCCTCGAAGCCCTGGGTGATGTTCAGGTCGCTGAACTCCTCGGCTTCGATGCTGATGCAGCGGGCGGGGCAGGCCTCCTGGCACATGAAGCAGGCCACGCACTTGATGGCCCCGTCCTCGAAGCGTTTCAGCTCGTGGAGGCCCCGGTAGCCATCCGGAATCACGGACTTCATCTCGGGGTACTGGACCGTGTAGCGCTTCGCGGTAGGCGTGAAGAGGTTCCTGATGAAGTGCCCGAAGGTGATGGACATCCCCTGCAGCACCGGCCAGACGTAGGTACGGTCCAGCCAGGTGAGTTCGGCCCTTTTGACGACGACAGCCATCGCCCCCCCCTCAGTGACCCTGGCTCATGCGCCAGGCGTGGAAGACAAGGTTGACCATGGCCAGCGGCAGCATCCGCTTCCAGCCAAGGGCCATGAGCTGGTCATAGCGGAAACGCGGCAGGGTCCAGCGGATCCAGACGAAGACCCAGGCGAAGAACAGCAGCTTCAGCACGAAGCAGGCCACCGACAGCAGGACCGGGGGGTTCTGCACGAAGGGCACCTGCCAGCCGCCGAAGTAGAGGGTCGCGATGAGCGCCGAAGCCGTCATCATGTGCGAGTATTCGGCGAGGGCCATCAGGCTGAACTTCATGCTGCCGAATTCCGTATTGAAGCCCGCCACGATCTCGCTCTCGCCTTCGGCGAAATCGAAGGGGAGGCGGTTGGTCTCGGCGAACATGCAGGTGAAGAAGACGATGAACCCCAGGGGCTGGTGGAAGATGTTCCAGTTGGGCAGCACCCCGAGGAAGGTCCCCCCCTGGCTGCTGATGATCTCGGAGGGGTCGTAGCCCCCGGTGGTCATGAAGATGCTGACCACGGCCAGGCTCATGCCGATCTCGTAGCTCACCATGGCCGCCGAGGCCCGCATGCCGCCGAGGATGGACCACTTGTTGTTGCTGGACCAGGCGGCCACCAGCACCCCGTAGACCGCCATGCCGCCAATGGCCAGGGGGTAGAGCATCCCCATCCCATTGCCAGGATCCAGCACGGACAGGTGGTAGGTCGCGCCGCCGCTGCTGAAGCTCTTGCCGAAGGGGATGACCGCAAAACCGAGGAGGGCCGGAACAAAGGCCAGGAAGGGCGCCAGCCAGAACAGGTTCCGATTGGAATCCGTCGGGACCAGATCCTCCTTGAAGAACATCTTGATGCCGTCCGCCAGGATCTGGGCGAGGCCGATGATGCGGATCTTGCCGAAGAGCGCGGCCCGGTTGGGGCCGATGCGGTCCTGGATCATGGCCGATCCCCGACGCTCGACCCAGGTGAAGATCGCCGCCAGCGACATGACGCCGCCGAAGACGATGACCACCTTGAGCACCATCCAGAGGACGGCAGGCGTGATGTGCAGCAGGCTCGCGAGCATGTCCATGGGCAGCTTCCCGACAGGGCCGCCCCGGGGAGGCCCAACCCATCGAGACTAGCAGAGCGCTGAGCCTGCGAACACGCCGGGAAACACCCTTCCAGCCGCCGATGAGACCGGGGTCACAGCTTGAGGCTCAAGCCCCGCCTGGTCCGACCGCAAAGTTCAGGCGGGGCGAAGTTCAGGCGGGTGGCGAAGGACGCGGCAGTGCCGCGTTCTGAGCCGGGCACCCGCCGAACTGAGCATAACGACCAGGTCAGCCCCATCTCCGCGTTCTGAGCCGGGCACCCGCCGAACTGGCGAGGCCCAGACGGGTAGCGAGGAACGCGGCAGTGCCGCGTCCCGAGCCGGGCACCCGTCGTGCTGAGCATCACAACGAGGTTAGCCCCAATCCCAACAGCCCAAGCCGGCCCCCGCCAGCCCGCCCTGAAGGCGCTCTGCTACTGCTTGGCCTCGATCTTGGCCCAGCTGTCCTTCAACCCCACCGTCCGGTTGAAGACCGGCAACCCAGGCTGACCGTCAGCATCCACCGCGAAGTAGCCGGTCCGCTCGAACTGGTACCGCTCGCCCGGCTTGGCATCCGCCAGGCTGGGCTCCAGGCGGGCTTCGGCGAGGATCTCCAGGCTCCGGGGGTTCAGGAGGGCCTTCCAGTCCTGGCCCTCCGGTACGTCCATGGGGTCCTCCTGGGTGAAGAGGGCCTCGTAGAGCCGCACTTCGGCCTTGATGGCGTGGGGGGCGCTCACCCAGTGGAGGGTCCCCTTCACCTTGCGGCCGTCCGGCACATTGCCGCCCCGGCTGGCGGGATCCCACTCGCAGCGCAGCTCCACCACCTGACCGGTGCCGTCTTTTACGACCTCTCGGCAGGTGACGAGCGCGGCGCCCCGCAGACGCACCTCGGCCCCCGGGGCCAGTCGGAACCACTTCTTGGGCGCCTCCTCCCGGAAGTCGTCCTGGTCGATGAAGAGCTCCCGGGTGAAGGGCAGCTTGCGGGTCCCCATGGCCGGATCATCCGGATGGTTGGCCACCTCCACCTCGAATGCCTCGGATTCGGCCATGTTGGTGATGACCACCTTCAGGGGGTGCAGCACCGCCATGCGCCGGGGAGCGCGCCGCTCCAGATCCTCGCGAATGCAGTACTCCAGCAGGCCCACGTCGGCCACCATGTCACGCTTGGCGACCCCCACCTTCTCGGCGAAGGACCGGACGGCTTCGGGCGTGTACCCCCGGCGGCGCAGTCCGCAGATGGTGGGCATGCGGGGGTCATCCCAGCCCCGCACGACGCCGTCCTGGACCAGCTGCAACAGCCGGCGCTTGCTCATGACGGTGTAGGTGAGGTTCAGGCGGGCGAATTCGATCTGGCGCGGGAGCGGCCGCCGGAAGAACTTCGCGTCCACGTCCTGCTCCAGGAACCACTCGTAGAGGGGCCGGTGGTCTTCGAATTCCAGGGTGCAGATGGAGTGGGTGATGGTCTCAATGGCGTCCGACACGCCGTGGGCGTAGTCGTACATGGGGTAGATGCACCAGGTGTCGCCGGTGCGGTGGTGGTGGGCCCGGCGGATGCGGTACATGAGCGGATCCCGGAGGTTCATGTTGCCGCTCTGCATATCGATCTTCGCCCGCAGCACCCGGGAGCCGTCGGGGAACGCCCCGGCCCGCATGCGCCGGAACAGGTCCAGGTTCTCTTCGGGGGCTCGGTCCCGGGTGGGGCTCGCCTTGCCCGGCACGTGGAAGTTGCCGCGGTACTCGCGGATCTCCGCCTCGGAGAGGTCGCAGACGTAGGCCTTGCCCTGCTGGATCAGGTACTCCGCATAGTCGTACATGAACTGGAAGTAGTCCGAGGCGTAGTACTCCCCCTTCCACTGGAAGCCCAGCCACTGGACGTCCTCGCGGATGGAGTCCACGTACTCCACATCCTCTTTGACGGGATTGGTGTCGTCGAAACGGAGGTTGGTGGCCCCGCCGTAGGCCTTCGCCAGGCCGAAGTTCAGGCAGATGCTCTTGGCGTGGCCGATGTGCAGGTAGCCGTTGGGCTCCGGTGGGAAGCGGGTGAGCACCCGGCCTCCGTGCTTGCCCGAGGCGAGGTCCGCCTCCACGATCTCCTCAATGAAGTGGAGGCTGCGGGGTTCCTGCGTGGTGCCTTCATTCGCCATGGGGTTCTTCCATTCCGTTTCCGGGGGTTCCAGCCGGAATAGCGCGAACTCCACTACGGGTGGACCGCGCCTTCCGGGCTAATCGAGCATTCTAGCGGGTTCCGACCCTCGATTCCCCGATGATCGACAGCTTTGAGGAATCGACGGACCTGCACCAGGGACGAACCGCCCGCCTGGATCCCAGAATCACGAACCATCCGGTTTCTGGTTGAAGGCCTGTATTCAAAAGATGACGATAAGGTCTCCTTTTGGGGGTATTCCCCTGCAGGTTCTTCCCACCGGACTTTTTCACGGGGAATCCCATGCGCCTGTTCCGCCTGTTTGCGCTTCCTGTGGCAATCCTCCTGCTTCTGTCCTGTGGGGGCGGTGGAGGCGGCGGCAACACTCCGCAACCCTCGGGGGTTCCAGCACCAGCCAACCTGCACACCATCCTCGGGCCAGGTCCCAGGGATTTCACCCTCGCCTGGAACCCTCCATCCACGACCATCGATGGCTACAACCTGGAGGCCCAGCAGGGCAGCGGCAGTTTCCAGCAGATCAACACGGGCCTCATTCCCTCCTCCTACACTTCCATGTCGTTCAACTTCCAGGATACCGCCCCGGAAGATATGACCTTCTCGTTCCGGCTCAACGCCGAGAAGGGTACCCAGACAAGCCCCTATTCCAATACGGCCACAGCCAATAGCGGTCTGGGTACACCCGGCCAGCCTTCCGGCCAGTACGATTGGAACCAGCCGGGTGTGTCCATCAGCTGGTCCCGCAATTCCACCCTGAGCACCGGACTACTCCTCGAACGCGCCCAGTCGGATGCCTATGGCAACCCCACCGGGAGTTGGACCTCGCTCACGGTGGCCGACCCACTGGCCTCGTCCTACCTCGACACGACAACCACCATGGGCACCTACTACACCTACCGGGTGACCAACACGAGGGGCAAAGTCTCCAGTTCGACCAGCCCCGCATCAGGCGCCATCTTCACAGGCCTTCCTGCCCCCAGCCAGCCCACCGCCACCTATGATTTCGCCCGGGCAGGCATGAGCGTCACGTGGACCAAGAACACCACCTTCAATGACGGGGTCAAGATCGAGCGCATTGAAACGAACAGCTACGGCACCCAAACGGGGGCCTGGACCGAACTCACCCCGACGGATCCGACGGCGAATACCTTCCTCGACACTGGCGTCGTTTCCAACACCTACTATGCCTACCGGGTCTCGAACCTGCGAAATGGTTTTTCAAGCCCGACCAGTTGGTCCTCCTATCCCGCCTTCGCCGGCCTGCCGGCCCCCTCCTTTGTCAGTGCCTACTGGGACTCGAACAAAGGTGGCGTCTACCTCTACTGGTCCGCCTATGGGACCTACGACGCCTTCAGCATCGAGCGGGCCACCTGTGACTCCTCGGGTCAGCTCAAGGGCACCTGGAGCACTGTGGCCACCCCTTCCGGTTCAACCACCAGTTATATCGACTTCAGCACCCAGGAACTCACCTACTACCTCTACCGGGTCTCGGGTGTGCGAGGCCAGACGAACAGCCTGGCTGTGTCCTCCTACACGGTGAACACCCCCATGGCCGCTCCCACGGGCCTGACGGCGACCGCTGCGGCTGGTGGTGCCCAGCTGACCTGGCAGAACCATAGCACTTCCGCCACCCAGATCGTGGTGCGCAGGGGGCCTGCCAGCAACACCTACACGTACACAGATGTCGCCATCCTCTCGTCGACCACCACCAGTTATGTCGACCCGCTCGCGCACCTTGGGTACTACCACTACACGGTCGTGGCCAAGGCCGGATTCAGCGAGGCAGTGAGCGCCAGCACAATCTTCGCCACCCCCAATCCACCCGATGCCTTGACCCTCACCAACTCGACCAAGGCCTTTCCTGACGCCGCGGATGCGGCCTTGACGCCCACGGGCACCTGGGCCCTGGCGACGACCTCACCCTTCGGGATGCTCTCCAACAACGATCCTTGGACCCCTTACTTCCCGAACAACAGCCTCCGGAGCGCCGGCAACATGGTGCAGATGGATGCCCTCGGCACCCGCACATCGTCTATCTGGTTCTCAATCCCCAGAACAACCAGGAGGCCCTGCTGCGCCATGCCTGGTACGACGGAACCACTTGGCAGACGGAGAACATGGGGCACACGCAACTCCTCTACGCATACTCCGGCGTTGGCTACGACTTCAGGCTCGACAGCTCCGGGGTTCCCCAGGCGCTGCTGGATCAGGCGCCGTATGGGGGCTATACCAACACCATGACCTATGTCCACAAGGTCAAGGGATCCTGGGTCCAGGAATCCATGGGGGACATCAGCCCAACCCTCTACGTTTCAGCCTACCGATTGAGGCTGGATGGTTCCGATGCTCCCCATGTGTTGATCAACTCCTCCAACTCGGTTTATGAATGCACGCGGAATTCCCAAGGACAATGGAGCGCATCCGTTCTGGCCACTGCCTCCAACAACACGACCGGGTTCCTGGATGGGTTCTGGTCGGATGGCGACAATGCCATCGTGCTGTACTCCGTCTATGAGTCCTACCCAAGCTACGGATCAGACTTCATGGCCGTCACTAAGGTCGCCGGGGTCTGGCAACTGCCCGCGGTCATCGAGCGTTCGGATTCGACCAACCCGAGCATCCAGGTGACCCAGTCCCCGGACCGCGCCAGGATCGCCATGATCTGGGCCGATGCCTCCGGCTTCAGGGCGCTCCACCTGGATGGCACCGGCTGGCATCCAACCCTGCTCCTGAATCCGACCTCCACCTACAACTTGACGTATCGGGTTGGTTTCGACAGCTCGAACAAGGTCCACATCCTATTCAAGAACCTCTCCCCAGAAGTCGGTTATACCGAATTCAAGGAGTGATGCGACACGGTGGAGGTTCGAGTCGCACCCGCGGCTTCCCCTGAATCGCCTGCTATCTCACCCCAGCCCCCCCGCCACCTGGGCGGCGCGCTCGATGCCGCGGGCGACGACGGAGCGGATGCGGCCGTCCTCCAGGGCCAGCAGGCCGGCGATGGTGCAGCCGGCAGGGGTGGTGACCTCGTCCTTGAGGGCCGCGGGATGCCGACCGGTCTCCAGCACCATGGATGCCGCCCCTAGGGTCGCCTGGGCCGCCAGCTCCACGGCCACGCCGCGCGGCAGGCCGCACTGGACGCCGCCCTCGGCCAGGGCCTCGAGGATCACGAAGATGAAGGCGGGGCCGCTGGCGCTAAGGCCCGTCACCGCGTCCATGTGCTTCTCCTCCAGGTCCATGACCCGGCCCAGGGGTTCGAAGAGGGCCCGGGCCGCATCCAGCTGGGCCTCGGTGACGCCCTTGCCCGGGGACAGCACCGTCATCCCCTTGCGGATGGAGCAGGGCGTGTTGGGCATGGCCCGCACCAGGGGCGTGCCGGCTGGGGTGTGGGCGTCGAGGAAGGCCAGATTGGTGCCAGCGGCGATGGACACCATGAGCGGCTTGTGGTCCAGGACCCCGGAGGCCGTCAGCCCGGACAGCAACTCCTTGAGATCCTTCGGCTTCACGCAGAGCAGCACCACCTCGGCCTCCCTGGCCGCGGTCTCCACATCCTTGGAAAGCCGGATGCCCAGCGCATCCGCCCTGGCCTTCATGGCCGCCGGGTGGACGTCGACCGCATGGATGAGACTGGCGGGATAGCCCGAGGCCTCCACCAGTCCGGCGCAGATGGCCTGCCCCATGGTGCCGAAACCGATGATGGCGAGCTTGGGATGGTGGCTCATGATGGCTCCTGTGGTGACTACTGGTCCCGCCCCTGCCCCAGGGTCCACCAGGGGCACTCCTTCAGGTCCGAGATGACGAAGCCCTGGTGCAGCTCCGAGATGCACTGGACCTGCATGTCCACGGCCGTGTGGTGGCCCGTGGTGATCTCACCGGGTCCGGACCTTACGCCAAAGAAAAAATCGGACTGCTCCAGCCCGAGGCGGAGGACCGTTTCCTGCAGGGCCGCCCGGTGATCCAGTCCCTCGGGAATGCCCTGGATCACCTGGACGGTGTCATCCGCGATGATGGTGGGCGCATAGGTGGCCGTGCCTTGGTCTTCCAGCACGGCGAGGGTGAGCTGGGTGAATTCCTGGAGGTCCATCACAACCACCTGCTCAGTCGCGCGGCCACTTCCTCGCGCCCCACGAGCATGAGGGTGTCATAGATGCCAGGGCTGACCGGCTTGCCGCAGAGGGCCACCCGGAGGGCCTGGGCCAGGTCTTTGGTTTTCAGGCCATGTCGCTCCAGGATGCCCGTGAAGGCTGGTTCCAGAGCCTCGTGGCGATAGTCGGTCAGGGCCGCCACCTCCGCCAGGGCAGGTCTGACCGCCGGCGTCATGAACTTCTCCACTGCCTTCTCGTCGAAGGCTTCGGAAGGCTCGAAGGCGAAGCGCAGGGCCTCGGCCATCTCGGCGAGGGACTTGCCCTTCTGGGTGCACTGGATGGCCTGGGCCTTCCAGCCATCGGGCTTGGCAGACCATGCCTCGGGCAGGAAGGGCCGCAGGTGCGGCTCCAGTTCCTGCCAGGAGGACCGCTGGATGAGCTTCTGGTTGATCCACTGCAGCTTGTCCATGTCGAAGCGGGCGGCGCTCTTCTGGCAGTCCGCCAGGTCGAAGAGCTGGATCATCTGCTCATCCGTGAGCAGTTCCTCCTCCGCGCTCTCCACGGCCCGGCCGTCGATCTTGGGAGTCCAGGAGAGCCGGGCCAGGGCCAGCCGCACGGCGGAGGGCAGCAGGCCCATGGCCTGGTACTCAGTGATGCTGGTGGCGCCGTGGCGCTTGCTGAGCTTGGCGCCGTCCGCGCCCAGGATCATGGGCACGTGGGCGAAGGCGGGCAGGTCGTAGCCGAAGGCCTCGAACAGGGGCACCTGCTTGGGGGTGTTGTTGAGGTGATCGTCCCCGCGGATCACATGGGTCACTTCCATGTGGGTGTCGTCGACCACCACGCAGAAGTTGTAGGTGGGCACGCCGATCTCGCCGGGGCCGTCGCCGGTGCGGGCGATGATCCAGTCGTCCAGACTGTCCGCCGGGAACCGCGTGTCACCCTTGATGAGGTCGGCCACCAGGATGTCGCCCTCGGTGGGCATGCGGAAGCGGATGGCGGCGGGCTGGCTGGCGTCGTGGTCCGCGTCGGCGCAGCCCTTCCCCCGGTCCATTCCACGGTTGTACTGGAAGACCTTGCCGGCGGCTTCCACCGTCTTCCGGCGCGCCTCGATGGCTTCCCTGGAACAGCGGCAGCGGTAGGCCAGGCCCTTGTCCAGCAGCTCCTGGATCTTGGCCCGGTAGAGGTCCATGCGCTGCATCTGGCGGTAGGGACCGTGGGGACCCACCCAGGCCCCGGGGTCACCCTGCACCGGCCCCTCGTCCCAGTCCAGGCCGCACCAGGCCATGCCCTCCTCGATGATGCGGATGTTGTCATCGGTGCTGCGGGAGAGGTCCGTGTCCTCGATGCGCAGGATGAAGTGGCCGCCGTGCTTGCGGGCGAAGAGCCAGCAGAAGAGCGCCGTCCGCACCCCGCCGATGTGGAGCATGCCGGTGGGGGACGGGGCGAAACGGGTGACGACCTGGCGGGACATGGTGGGGCCTCGAGAACGAATACTCCAGTCTGCCTCAAATAGGCTTCAGGCCCCAGGCTCCAGGAAAGCAAGCTCCGTGGAATCGGAAATGACCGCTCCGAGGACCACGGCCCTGAAGGAGACAGATCGGCGTGGCCCCAGGCCGCCAGCCATCGAACCTGAAGCCTGATTCCCTACCTGATATACAGCTTCAGGCGGATCTCGACGGGTGACTCGCCGCTGAAAAGGCTCCGGTCCAGCACGATGGGAACTTCGACCACGCTGCTATGGGGCATGTGGCCCTCGGCCACAGTCAAGGAGGTTGGGCTGGATTCAAGGGGGATCTCGTCGATCTCCTCCAGCAGCTCTCCGGCGGACAGCTCCTCGACTTCCAGCGGCTTGGAGGACTCCTTGGCCACGGGTGGCGGCGCGAAGGGCCCGCTCATCAAGGCCGCAGGCTCTTCCACAACCCCGCCGCCGTACTTCTCCGCCAGGCTCTTGAGCACCAGCTTGGCCACCCCGGTGAGGGTCTCTTTCACACCCTCGCCGCGCATGGCACAGGCCTCGAACGTGGGGGCGCCAAACAGGTTGATCTCCCGATCCAGCACCTCCACCGGCAGGGCATTGGGCGTATCCCGCTTGTTCCACTGGATCACGTGGGGGATCTTTTCCAGCTCCCCGCCCTGGTCCCGGAGGTTCACGATGAGGTTCTGGAAACTCTCCTTGTTGCTTTCCAGGGCCGGGGCCTGGGAATCGGCCACGAACACCACGGCATCGGCGCCCCGGAGCACGAGCTTGCGGGTGGCGTCATAGAAGACCTGGCCGGGCACCGTGTAGAGCTGGATCCGGGTCTTCATGCCGCGAATGGTGCCCAGATCGATGGGCAGGAAGTCGAAGAACAGCGTGCGATCGGTCTGGGTGGCCAGGGACAGCATCTTGCCGCGGCCATCGCCGGGCAGCGTGTCGTACACGTGCTGGAGGTTCGTGGTCTTTCCACACAGGCCAGGGCCGTAGTAGACGATCTTGGCCGTCAACTCCTTGGTGGCCGCGTTGAATAGCACCATGCCTGCACCCTCTGTCCGTGGGGGAAGATTGGCGGGTCGGCTTCTACCCGTCAAGAAAGAACCGAGATCCGCAGGCTATCCCGGTGGATCTAGGATGCGCTACACTTCCGCCAATCCTATCTTCCCGAGGGTCTCCATGGCCAAACTGCTGGTGCACGAAAGCGCGGGTGTTCGAGAGTTCGAGATCATCGACAACGAGGTCCACATGGGGCGGGAGCTGGACAATACGCTCCGCCTGCCCGATCCCAGCATCAGCCGGCACCACTGCGTGCTCCGCAAGGTGGGCGGGGGCTTCGAGATTCAGGACCTCCAGAGCAGCAACGGTGTGCTGGTGAACGGCAACCGGGTGCAGTCCTCCCCCCTGAGGGACGGAGACCGCATCACCCTGGGTCAGGTGCAGCTCACGTTCCAGGATCCTCGTCAGGAGGTGGCTGCCACGGTGGCCATCAACATCCAGGACAGCCCAGCGCCGCCCAGCGGAACGGTTCGGATGTCCGCCGACCAGCTGGCGGCCATCCACACCGGCAAGCCCCCCTCGGAGCCCGAACCCAACATCCAGCTCCAGGACCAGGTCGCCACTGGCCCGGTGCCCACCGTCAAGCCCCCCATGCCGCCCGTGGCCCCTCCCCCCCAGGGCTTCATGCCACCGCCACCCGCGCCAGTCCCCGGGAGCCCCGCGCCGGCCTTCCTCGCAGGCATCCTGCCGTCTGTCCCGGATGAGGCCGTACCCACGGGGGAACGGGGCGATTTCGTCACCCGCCTGCTGGCGGCCCTCATCGACTACTCCCCCATGCTGGTCCTGCAGCTCTTGTCGATGCTGCTCATGCCCGCCTCCCTCTCGATGGGCGGCATGGGCGCGGGCTTCGGAGCCCTGGCGGCACTCGGCTGCCTCTCCTTCCTCCTCTGGCTGGGCTACCTCTTCTTCGTCCCCTGGTGCTGGATCCGGTTCGGCGCCACCCCCGGGAAGAAGATCATGAAGCTGAGGGTCGTCCCGGAGGCGAACCCCACCGGGCGGGTCGACCTGGGCATGGCCGTGCTGAGGATGCTTGGCTACCTCCTCAATGGCATCATCGCGTGGGTCATCACCCTGCCCTTCACCCTCCTCTTCGTGGTCGGCGCCATGAGCGGGGGTGGCTTCGGGACCACCATGCCGCTCATGAAGGTCGTCAGCCTGGCGGCCAACCTGGTGCCCTACCTCCTGATCCTGTTCACGACGGGGCGAAAGGGTCTCCACGACATGATCAGCAAGACCGTGGTCATCAAGGTCGACCGCTGAAGGCCCACTGATCCTGGCACCGGCGCCCGCCTCCGCGGGCGCCTTTCACATCGGAGCCGACTTGATCCTCACCGGCAGGCAGATCCTCGCGGCCAGGGCCGAGGGCCGCATCCGCATCGAGCCCTGGCAGGACGCCCAGCTCAATCCCAACAGCTACAACCTGCGTCTGGCGGAGGACCTGGCGGTCTACACCGACCATGAGCTGGACATGGCCCGGCCCAATGGCATCGAGTTCCTGAAGATCCCTGCCGAGGGCCTGCTGCTGCAGCCGGGCCGCCTCTACCTGGGCCGCACCCTGGAGTACACGGAGACCCAGGGCATGGTGCCCATGCTGGAGGGACGCAGCAGCGTGGGGCGCCTGGGCCTCTTCGTC
The DNA here is from genome assembly GCA_903884655.1 of uncultured Holophagaceae bacterium. Lineage (GTDB taxonomy): Bacteria > Acidobacteriota > Holophagae > Holophagales > Holophagaceae > Geothrix. The sequence continues at coordinate 70,404 of CAISFO010000060.1, forward strand.
CACGTCACCGCCGGCTTCGGCGACATCGGCTTCTGCGGCTACTGGACGCTGGAGATCAGCTGCATCCAGCCCGTGCGCATCTATGCCGGAGTGGCCATCTGCCAGATCTTCTACCACACGGTCAGCGGCGAGTACGACACCTATGACTCCGGCAAGTACCAGCGCAACTCCGGCCTCCAGCCTTCAATGTTGTGGAAGGATTTCGTGAAGGAATGAGTGACCCGGACGTCCGGAGCGCCTACCATTCAGCAGACTTCCCATGAGGTAACCCGTGTCCCTGGCCGCTTTCCTTCCCCTTGCCGCATTGCAGACCAAGCCGGACGAAGCGGCGCTGGCCGGCCTGATGGCGGTCGGCTGTGTGTTCTGGATCTTCCTGATCCTCCTCGCGGTCGCCTTCCCCATATTCTGCTTCTGGCGCATCTTCACCAAGGCGGGCTTCAACGGTGCCATGGCCCTGATCTGGCTGGTCCCCGTCATCGGTCCCGTCGTGGTGCTGTGCATCCTCGCCTTCGGCACCTGGCCAGGCGGACAGAGGAGCTGAAACCCCGCGTCATCCTCGTCAGGCATCCAAGAAAAAGCCCACCACCAAGACGCCATGGCACCAAGAAAAGAAAGGCCCTACCAGGCAGTTCTTGGTGTCTTGGTCGTGTTCCCATTGCTTCGAATGCGTGCTGGCTCGTAGGCTCAGTTTGTGCCGCCCAGGTTTCCCACGGCTCCTACATGGTCGATGAAGATCATTTTCATGATCCAGAGGGTGTACACCAAGAAACCAATGATTCCCAGGACCCTGGCGGTCCTGGTGACACGCTCGCCACCCCGGTCCATCTTCCCGGCGGCCATGGCCTTCAGGTCGTTGCTGCCCATGATCCAGGCCATGAGTCCCAGGATGAACGTGGGGGCGGGCACGAGACTCAGGAGGCCGAAGACCAGGAGGAGCGGACCCCGGGGGGTCCTGGTGGTAGCGGTTCGCGGGACATCGTTCAAGGCTGCTCCGGCAGTGGACCGGCCGGGGGGTGGTCGGCGATGGGCGTATCAGGCCAGTGTACGGGCTACCCGCCAGGGCTGCCTAGAGGCCCCTACTTCGGTCCATGCACTGCGGTCGGCGTGTCCTGGGACCACAGCACTTCGAAGGGCCGCACTTCCTGCTCGATGCCCTTCAGGGAGAAGGCACCCAGCTGCCGCAGGCCCTCCTGACCCGTCATTTCGGCGGTACGGGGCCCCACCACGATCTGGCCCGGCCTCGCCACCGAGCTCTCCAGCCGCGAAGCCAGGTTCACTGTGCTGCCCATGACCGTGTAGTCCATGCGCTTCTCGCAGCCGATGTCCCCCGCGAAGGCCTCGCCGCTGTTGATGCCAATGCGCATGCGGAGCTCCGGATAGCCCTCGGGCCGCAGGGAATTCAAGGCATAGAGTGCCTCCTGCATGGCGACGGCGGCCTCGATGGCGTGCCTGGCGTGGTCGGGATCGGGATTCGGCGCGCCGAAGAAGGCCATGATGGCGTCGCCGATGTACTTGTCCAGCGTGCCGCCCCGGCTGAAGATCTGGTCCGTCATGGCCTCGAAGGTGCGGTTCAGGATGCCCGCCAGCACCAGGGGCTCCATGCCCTCGCTCATGCGGGTGAAGCCGGAGATGTCGGCGAACAGCACGCTGATCTGGCAGCGCTGGGCCTGGAGGGCCGGGGCCTCCTTGTTCTGGCTGGACTTCAGGATCTGGTCCACCACCGCCGGGCTGTGGTACCGCTCCAGGCGCTGACGGAACTTGGCCTCCCGCTCACGCTGGATGCCCACAGCGGCGAAGTTGGCCATGGCACTCAGCAGGTGCTCATCCTCCCGCTTGAACCCACCCTTGCTGAGGCTGGTCTCCAGGTAGATCACCCCGAAGGCCTTCTCCTCCACGATGAGCGGCGCGCAGAGGGCCGAGGTGATGCCGTGGAGCTTGATGCTTTCCCCAGCACTGAACCGTGGATCCATGCGGGCGTCCGTGGTGAGGATGGCCACGCGGTTGTCCATGGCCGTGCGGGCGATGGTGCGGCTGATGGGATTGGTGTGGACGCCCGGCTGCTCCTCCCAGATGAGTTCGGGCACCAGTTCGCCGCTGGGGTCCACGAGCAGGATGAAGCCCCGCTGGCAGGGGATCTGGGCGGTCACCAGGCCCATCACGGAATCCAGGAGTTCGGCCAGGCCTGCGGCCCGCAGCAGGGTCCCGGCCATGCTCGCCAGGCGCTGGAACAGGGTGACTGCATCCCCAGCCGGGTGCTGGCCGCTGGCCTGGGCCAGCATGGCCTCCAGGCTGGCATGGGGCATCAGGATCGAGCCCGAGGCGTCGAAGGCGCGATCTTCCAGGGAGATCCTGGAGGCCACGGCCTTGGGCGCCAGCGTGAGGTTCAGGCCCGCCACCGGTGGGGGGATGGTCTCTCCCTCAGGAAGCCACATGACCATGGCCTCGCCCAGGAGGATGGGTTCGCCCGGCCTCAGGGGCGCGGGTTCCGCGAGCGTCACCCCGTTCAGCGAGGTGCCGTTGAGGGACTTCATGTCCATCACCCAGGGCTGCCCCTCCTTGAGGAAGATCCGCGCATGGATCCGGCTCACGGCATTCGCCTGGATTCGGATGGTGGCCTGGTCGCCCCGGCCGATGGTCACACCCTCCTCAGTGAGGGTCACGGGGTGCAGGGCACCTTCAACCTGGAGAGTAAGTTTCACGGGCGGTCCGAGGGGGAGGTGAGTTTAACACGCGGCTGCTGACTCTATCGGCCTCCCGTTGTAACCTATGAGGTTCACCTCAGAAGGGTGCGGAGCTGCGTTGACCAAAGTCGGTTTCATGTCCCTGGGCTGCCCCAAGAACCTCGTGGATTCCGAGGTCATGCTGGGGCACTTGCGCCTCAAGGGCTATCAGATCACCCCCATCCTGGAGGAGGCCCAGGTGCTGGTGGTCAATACCTGCGGCTTCATCGACGCCGCCAAGAAGGAAAGCGTGGAAGCCATCCTCCAGGCGGCCTCCATGAAGAAGGAGGGCGCCTGCGAGAAGCTCATCGTGGCGGGCTGCCTGGTGGAGCGCTACCGGGACGAGCTGATGGCCGAAATGCCCGAGATCGACGCCTGCCTGGGCACCCGGGACATCGAGCAGATCGCCGAGATCATCGGCGCCGGGGCCAGCTTCGAATTGAATCCCGACCCGGACTACCTCTACACCGAGGCCAGCCCCAGGATGCTGACCACCCCCAAGGCCAGCGCCTACCTGAAAATCAGCGAAGGGTGCGACCACAGCTGCGCCTTCTGCGTCATCCCCCAGCTCCGCGGCGCCCAGCGGAGCCGCAGCATCGACAGCGTGGTGGCCGAGGCCAGGAACCTGGTGGCCCAGGGCGTCCTGGAGATCAGCCTGGTGGGCCAGGACACCACGGACTACGGCCGGGATTTTGGCGATCCAGACGCACTTGAAAAACTGGTGCGGGCCCTGGGCCAGGTGGATGGCCTGCGCTGGTTCCGCATCCACTACGCCTATCCCAACCGCCTCACGGACGGTCTCCTCCACGCCATGGCGGAAACCCCCAATTGCGCCCGGTACCTGGACATGCCCCTGCAGCATGCCCACGCCCCCATCCTGAAGGCCATGGCCCGGGGCGGCGGCCGGGCCCAGTTCCTGAAGCTGATCCAGAAGGTGCGCCGCATCGTGCCGGGCATCGCCATCCGCTCCAACTTCATCGTGGGCTTCCCGGGTGAGGACGAAGCGGCCTTCGAAGTGCTGAAGGCCTTCGTGCAGGAGGCCCGCTTCGAACACGTGGGCGTCTTCACCTACAGCCCCGAGGAGGGCACCTCCGCCCATGCCCTGGGCGACCCCATCCCCAGGCGCACCAAGGAGGCCCGAAAGCGCCGCCTCCTGGAGCTGCAGCAGAAGATCGCCCGGGAGCTGAACCAGACCAAGGTGGGCCAGGTCATCGACGTGCTGGTGGAGGGTGCCCACGAGGACACGGATCTGATCATCAAGGGTCGCCACCAGGGCCAGGCCCCGGAGATCGATGGCAATGTGCTGCTGGTGGACGGCGCCCCCCAGGCGAACTGCATCCAGCGGGTGCGCATCGTGAAGGCCCACGCCTACGACCTCATCGGCGAAGTGGAGGCGGGTGGCCTCGACGCGAGTACCGCGGCCTATGAAGCCTCATTCCGCTCCCGGCGGCGGTCCTAGTCGGGGCCTTCCTGGCGTCAACGCCCTGCCGGTTGCCCCTCACCTGAGGCAGCCCCGCAGCCCCAGGTGTGACCCGGCAAGGGATTGAGGCCCACGCCTACGACCTCATCGGCGAAGTGGAGGAGGGTGGACTCGAATCAAGCACCCTGGCCTATGAGGCGGCCTTCAAGGCCAGGCACCGGCCCTAGGATCCGGCGGCCCCCAGGAAGCTAAACGGCTCCCGGGGCACCCTCGTAAGTAGAGGCAGTCGTCCCTTCAGGGGATTTCATGCGTCTGCTGGCTTTGCTCCTGGCCTGCCTGTCCCTCCTGGCATCCCAGGCCCCCAACCCGCCCCACGTGGCCATTCCCAGGCTGGCCCAGGCGCCCTCCATGGCCCGGGACACGGACCTCTCCACCTGGGGGGAAGCCCTGAAACTCACGGAATTCGGCATGATCATGCCGGACGACAAGGGTCAGAACCGCTGGCCCACCAGCGTCCACGTGGGCTGGGGTGCGGATGCCCTCTATGTCGCCATCAAGGCGGACGATCCCGAACCTTCCCGGATCCGTGCGGCCCGCCACATGCGGGACAACAACAGCGGGGATTTCGACTTCGTGGGCCTGGACCTCGATCCCTCCGGAAAGGGCCAGAGCGTCATCCGCTTCTTTGTGACGCCGCTGGGGGGGCAGATCGACGAGATCATGACCGACAGCACGGGCGAGAATGCCTCCTACGACCTCCTCTGGGATTCGACGGGCGTGGTGACCCCCACCGGCTATGTGGTGAAGATGCGCATCCCCTACAGCAGCCTGCGTCGCAGGCCCGGCGAGTGGGCCATGCGGTTCCTGCGCATCATCCCGCGGGAGCGGCGCTACGGCATCACCTGGCCCCGCATGAGCAAGGACGTGCAGTGCGACATCTGCCAGATGGCCCGGGTCTCCGGCGCCCCCGTGGACAAGCCGGGCTCGCCCTTCCTCCTCATCCCCTTCACCACCTACAACCGCACCCAGTCCCTGGAGACGGACCCGGGCACCCCGGCCAAAAGCCAGGCTCGCCTGGGAATGGATCTGCGCTACGCCACCTCGGCCCTCACCCTGGAAGGCACGTACCGGCCGGATTTCGCCACGGCTGACGCCGACGTGGACCCCCTGCAGATCAACAGCCGCTTCAAGGTCTACTATCCGGAACGGCGCCCCTTCTTCCTGGAAGGCATGGACCTCCTGGGCGTCCAGGGAGCGCAGCGCCAGTTTTTCAGCCGCTCCATCCAGAATCCCCTTTTTGGCGTGAAGGCCTCGGGCCAGGCCTCCTTCGCCAGCTGGACCATCCTGAATGCCAAGGACCTGGATGGCGGCCAGTTCCTCGGCGCCAGTGGGGCCGCAGGTGTCGAGGCCTTCCCTAGCAGTGACACCGCGGCCTCGGTCAAGTTCCAGACGGACAGCCGAGGCTCCGGCTTCTCCCTGGTGGGCACGGACAAGTCCCTGCTGGGTGGCCCGCCGCAAAGTGGCGGGCAGAGTGGCGGCCTCTACGTGGATCAATACCTGGGCCCTGAATTCCACTTCATCGGCAGCGCCATGACCTCGCACTCACGCCTCCCCCAGGCCGATGGCACCAGACTGTCCCAGCGGGGCACGGCCACCTCGGCTGAACTGGATTGGAACAAACGCAACTGGTGGGCCTGGATCACCACCCAGGCCACCAGCCCGGATCTCGTGCTGTTATCAGGCTTCATCGATCTCCAGGGCTACCACCGCCAGAGCTTGGGCTTCGGCTGGCGCGAGAACTGGAACGCAGGCCAGCTGTCCCAGGCCAATGCCAACCTTCGCTGGAGAGACCTCACCTGGTGGAACGGCGATCCCATGGATCGCGCCGTGGGGCTCGACGCCTATATCGAGACGGCCGGAAGGCTGAGCTTCTACCTCAACTGGGACGCGGCCGGGCGTACCTGGGCCGATGACCATGCCCGGTCCGCGGCAACCCGCTCCCTCACCCTGGGCGGCAACCTGGACCAGCTCTCCGCCTTTCGGCCCGGATGGTCCGTCACCCTGGCGCGCACGGTGGACCTGCCCTCGGGCGATCCGGCCAGGCTGCGAGTGGCGGCGCTTTCCGCGAAGGGCACGGCGGGTTCCATCTCCTACAGTTGCACGGGCCAGCAGTCCGAGCTTGATCGCGAACGGGATGACCTGCGTCTCATCCGGGCCCGGGAGCTCGTCTGTTCCGGGAGCTGGCAGTTCCCCCATTTCTTCTACGTGAAGACCCAGGCCTTCGTGGTGCGCTACGACGGCACCGAGGAAGAGGGCGTGGACAAGTTCCTCAAGGCCTTCGTCGGCTGGCAGCCCAACGCCTTCACCAACGCCTACCTGGGCTGGTCCGGCCAACGGCGGCGCGACCCGGCCGCCATCCTCACGACGGAGCGGATGATCGAGCGGGGCCTCTTCGCCAAATTCGCCTACGCGGTGCAGTTCTGAAGGCTCCCTGGCCCAGTCACTACTGCGTCGATTCCTGCCCGGAGGAGAAGTCGGGTGGGGCAGCGTTCATCTCATCGAGGCTGGCCGCCTCCCGGTGCAGGCGGGCCTCGCAGCTGGGACAAATGCCATGGGTGGCGGCGGCCCGAGTCCTGAGATTGAGGAACTGCTCCATGGTGTGCCACTCGCCCGCCTCATCCCGGATGTTGTGGCACCACGCGCAGACCGGCAGCAGGCCCTTGAGTTCCCGGACCTTGGCCATGGCCTCCGTGAGCCGCTCGTTGAGGGTCAGCTGGGCGATGAGCTCCCGGCGCAAGGACCCCACCGCCCAGGCGGCGAGCAGGAAGGAGATCTGCTGGTTCAAGGCATCCCACAGCCTGAAGTACTCGGAAGTGATAATCCGTCCGCTCAAGAGGTCGTGGATGTACCACCCGGCCCCTGCGATCAGGGCCATGGCCAGCCCTTCCCGGGTACCCCGGGACCAGGCCAGCCAGATGACGGGGAGCAGGTAGAAGGCCGAGAATTCGACCTCCGGTGGCGAAATGATGTCGACCAAGAGCACGCCCGCAAACAGCAGGACACCCACGGTCCAGCGGGTCAGAAGGTCGGTTCTCCGGAACTGCCCCTGGTGGTGCGTCGTTCCCTGGATCAAGGTGCACCTCCAAGGCTCCCGTATCAGATCTCCTCCAGAATCTTGCCATGGCCGCCTCGCCCGCAGTGGCAGAGTTCAATCCGGACGGTCCCTGCGATCAGCGGGTTCCGGCTCCCCACGCCCTGCCTGGCCCCGGGCTACACTGACTGCATGCTGCAGCTGGACCGCATCACCCGCGCCTACGAACTCGGCGGCGAACGCGCCGGTGTGTTCGGCGTATCGCTGGTGGTGCCCAAGGGATGCCTGGCGGTGCTGGCGGGCCCCAGCGGCAGCGGCAAGACCACCCTGCTGCAGCTGGCGGGCCTGCTGGACGTGCCCGACGAAGGCGAGGTGTTCCTGGACGGTCAGCCCGTCTCGGCTCTGCCGGAGAAGGCCCGGTGCGACCTGCGCCTGAGGCGTCTGGGCTTCGTGTTCCAGGCCTTCAACCTGGTGCCGGTGCTGTCCGCGCTGGAGAACGTGATGCTGCCCCTGCAGCTCCAGGGCGTGGCCGAGGCGGAGGCCCGGGGCCGCGCCCTGGCTGCCCTGGAGCGGGTGGGCCTCGCGGACCGCAGCCATCACCGCCCGGGCCAGCTCAGTGGTGGCCAGCAGCAGCGGGCGGCCATCGCCCGGGCCCTGGCACCGGCGCCCCTGCTGGTGCTGGCGGACGAGCCCACCGCCAGCCTCGACCACGCCCACGGTGGCCCCCTCATGGACCTCATGGCCGAGCTGGCCCAGGAGCGTGGCGTCACGTTCCTCGTCGCCAGCCACGATCCCTCCGTCATCGCTCGCGCCCACCGCGTCTTCCGCCTCGCCGACGGGAAGCTCGTGGAGGCTTCATGAGCCTGAAGCTGGTCACCGAAGGCGCGGAATTTCGCGGAAGCCACGGAATCAACCTTGAGGTGCCCTGCACAAGCACTTCAGGCCTATTTCCCCGATTTTCTGCGCTCTTCGACGCCTCCTGCGACCCGCTGATCAAAGTTCGAAAGGGGCACGGATGATCCTGGCTCGGCTGGCCCTCCGGAACCTGCTGCGTCAGCGGCGGCGCACGGCGCTGACCCTGATGGTGGTGGTGGCGGGGTTCCTGGCCCTCAGCCTGGCGGGGGGCTTCATGGCCCAGACTTTCCAGGGACTCTCCGACGCTGCCATCCGCGGCGGACTCGGGCATCTCCAGGTGCTGCCACCGGGCGCCATGGAAGGGGACGAGGCCCAGAGTCTGGAGAAGTCCCTCCCCGACGGCGAGGCCCTGGCCGCCCGCCTCCGCCTGGATCCGGCCGTGGCCGAAGTGCTGCCCCGCATCCAGTTCATGGGCCTGCTGTCCAGCGGAGCGAAGAGTGTGGCCTTCCTCGGGACGGCCGTGGATCCAGTCCTCGAGCCAAGGCACATGGCCAGCGCGGAAGCCCTGAAGGGCGGGGCCCTGGCGCCGGGTGGCGCAGGTTCCCGCTGGCTCTCAGCAGAACCGTCGGCCCGGGACGTGATCCTGGGCGTCGGCCTTGCCCGAGCGCTCGGCGCCACCGTGGGCACTTCCCTCACCCTCATGTCCACGACCAGAGACGGCGCCCTGAACGCAGTGGACGTGGAGGTGGCAGGCCTCCAGGATCTGGGCCTCCGCGAGCTGAATGATCGCTTCCTTACGGTGAGCCTCGCCACCGCAGGCCAACTGCTGGACGCGGGACCGGCCAGGTCGCGACTCTCGGTCGTGTTGAAGCGCCCCCAGGACACCGCCCTGGAACAGGCCCGGATCCAGGCCCTGCTGCCAGGTGCGTCCGTGAAGCCCTGGTTCGAGCTGGCCTCCTTCTACCGGCAGGTGAAGCTGCTCTATTTCGCCATCTTCGGCTTCATGGGCCTGGTGCTCTTCCTGGTGGTGCTGCTGGCCACGGCCAACACCCTGCTCATGTCCGTCATGGAGCGGGTGCGGGAGTTCGGGGTGCTGCGGGCCATGGGCCTCCAGTCTGGTCAGCTCCTGGCGCTGCTCCAGTGGGAGGGCGCCTTCCTGGGACTCATGGGCATCGCCCTGGGCCTCGCCGCCACGCTGGTGCTGCGGGCGGGCCTCAACGTTCTCCATCTCCAGATGCCCGCCCCGCCCGGCACCAGCCACGGCTACGAGTTGAACATCCACTTCGTGCCCCTCGTCTACCTCGTCGTGGCCATCGGTCTTCAGGTCACGATCCAGGTGAGCGCCCTGTTCCCAGGTCTGAAGGCCGCGCGGTTAAGGATCGTGGAGGCGTTGAGACATGTCTGAGCCCCTCGGGTGACGAAGCGGGCTGCGGGGCAGCCCGCGAAGTCGGGCCCCGAGGAGGCTCAGAATAACCTCAAGCAAGGACGCTCTTCGCCGACCCTCCACCCCGCGAAGTCGGGCCCCGAGGAGGCTCAGAATAACCTCAAGCAAGGACGCTCTTCGCCGACCCTCCACCCCGCGAAGTCGGACCCCGAGGAGGCTCAGAATAACCTCAAGCAAGGGCGCCCTTCGCCAACCCTCCAGCCCGCGAAGTCGGGCCCCGAGGAGGCTCGGAATTACCTCAAGCAAGGACGCTCTTCGCCAACCCTCCAGCCCGCGAAGTCGGGCCCCGAGGAGGCTCAGAGTAACGAGCAAGTGGGTCGAAGCGGACCGGTGCCGTACCATGTACCCATGGAATCACCCACACTTCACCGGCCCACCCACGCCAAGGCGCCGCGGCTCGCCTGGTGGCTGGCCACCGGCTTCGGCAGCGGCTACCTGCGCCCCGCGCCGGGCACCTGGGGCAGCCTGGCGGGGCTGCTGGCCTGGCTGCTTCTCGCCCACAGCCTGCGACGGGTGCACGCCAGCGCAGCGCCCTGGCTCATGCTGGCGGCGCCACTCCTGCTCACCCTGATTGCCGTGTGGGTCTCGGACCTGGTGGTGAAGGAGACAGGACTGAAGGACCCCTCCTGCATCGTCATCGACGAGTGGGCGGGCATGTGGTTCGCCCTCACACCCATGCTCTTCACGGTGGCACCCCAGCCCCTGACGCTCTGGATCCTGCGACTGCTGGTGCCCTTCCTGCTCTTCCGCCTCTTCGACATCTGGAAGCCGGGCCCTGTGGACGCGGCCCAGAGCCTGCCCGGCGGCTGGGGTGTGGTCCTTGACGATGTGTTGGCGGGCCTGCTGGCCGGGTTGTTCACGCTACCCCTGGACCGCTGGCTGGGAGCCCAGGCCCTGGCCCATCCGAGTCTCTGGCGGTCCTGACGGCACGCAATTCATGCCCAGCACTTCGCCGTCCGGATCCTCCCCAGCGTTCTCTAGAATGAAGGTTCTCTTCGGACCCGTTCAATGCGTTCCAAGCTAAGCCAGCTTCTCGCCGCGATCCTGTCCCTGCTTCTTGGCGTGTCCATGCATGGAGGAGACACGCTGCGGGTGGGCGGATCGGGGGTGGCCCTCGGGGGTCTGAGGGTGCTGGCGAAGGCCTATGAACGGCGCCATCCCGGCCTCTCGATTCTGGTCCTCCCGAGCATCGGCAGTACCGGCGGGATCAGGGCCGTGCAGGACGGGAAACTGGACCTCGGTTGTTCCGCCCGCCCGCTCCAGCCAGAGGAAAGAGCCCAGGGGCTGAACGAGATTCCCTGGGTCACCACCGCCTTCGTGTTCGCCACGCACGCCACGACGGCCTTGGAAGCATTGACGCTGGCCGAGGTGGAAGCCATCTACGCGGGTCGGCGCACCACCTGGCGGGACGGACGCCCCATCCGTCTGGTGCTGCGGCCAAGGTCCGACACCAGCTTCGCCTACCTTGCGGAGACCACGCCAGGCATGCGGGCGGCCCTCGCCCAGTCCCAGGCCCGCCAGGGCGTGGCGGTGGGCGTCACCGATCAGGAGGCGCTTGCGGAGCTGGAACGCACACCAGGTTCCTTCGGCACCACTGTCCTGGGCCTGGTTCTGACCGAAGACCGGCGGGTGCAGATCCTCACCTTGAACGGGAAGAAGCCCACGGAGCCAGGGTACCCCCTCGCCCTCATGGTGAACCTGATCCACCGGCCCGATGCCTCTGCCGCAGCCCTGGGCTTCCTCGGCTTCCTTCGCTCGAAGGAGGGCCTGGACCTGGCACTGCGGTCGGGGTACCGGCCCGTCCCCGCGGCGCCCCTGGACGGAAAGAGCTAGCCCATGCCCGGCAGCCGGTCTCCCGTCAGCAAGGCCGTGCTGAGGCAGCTGAACCGGCTGGCCCTGGTGGCGGCCATCGTGGTGACCCTGCTCATCCCTTCCCTTTATGTCACCCTCTCCATTCGCGCCACCCACACGTCTCTGGGCCTGGAAACCGCCCAGACGGCCCGCGCCCTCGAACGGATCGTGATGGACCGGCCCGAGCTCTGGGACTACGAAACCCTGCGCATCCAGGAGCTCATCGACAAGCCCATCCTGACCGGTGAGCCCGAGGATCGGAGGGCCCTCGCGCTCCAGGGGAGGGAGCTGGCCCGTACGGACTTCAGGGCCCCTTGGCCGACCCTGCGGTGGACTCTGTCCATCCATGATTCCGGCCGCGTGGTGGGCACTCTGGAGGCTTCCCGATCCATCCGCCCCATCCTGCTGCGAACCGGGTTGATTACTCTGGTGAGCGCCCTCGTGGGCTGGGGACTCTACCTCGTGTTCCGGCTCCTGCCGATCCGCTCCCTGGGCCAGGCCCTCGCGGACCTCGCGAACGAGCGCCGGACCATCGCTGCCACCCTGCGGGCCATCCCCGATGGCATCGTTGCTGCGGATGGGGAAGGGCGAGTGATCTTCCTGAACCCCACCGCGGAGGTGTTCCTGGGCTGGACCACCGAGCGCGCCGCTGGCCATGCCCTCACGGAGGTCTATCCGGTGCTCCGGCCCGGGGAGCCCGGGTGCGGCCTCCAGGGTGACCGGGCGGAACTCCGGCGGCCTGGTCGCCCCCTTGCCATCCTCGAGGAGCGCTTCTCGCCGCTGCCCCCAGAAGGCCTGGGCCGGGCCGGGCGGGTCATCGTGTTCCGCGACATCACTACCCAGCTGAAGTCGGATGCCGAGTTGTTGCGCGGCCGCCAGATCGAATCCCTGGGCGTACTCGCGGGTGGCATCGCCCACGACTTCAACAACTACCTTTCAGCCATCCTGGGGAACATCTCCATGGCGCGGCAGGATCTCCCCGAGGATGGCCGGGCCTCCGACCGCCTCGCCGAAGCCATCAAGGCTACGGACCGGGCCCGCGCCCTGTCTCTGAAACTCCTGACCTTCGCCAAGGGGGGCGACCCGGCAAGGAAGGTGGTGGACCTGGCGCCCCTGGTGCAGGAGGCGGTCCAGTTCGCCACCCATGGAACGGCCGTTCGCTTCAGCTGCACCATCCAGGAAGGTCTGCTGAAGGCGGAGGTGGATGAGGGCCTCTTCTCCCAGGTGATCCACAACCTCGTCATCAACTCGGTGCAGGCCATGCAGGGCCATGGCCAGATCCACTTCCGCCTCGAGAATCTCCTGGTCGAGGCCGGCGAGGTGATGAACCTCCAGCCAGGTCGATATCTGCGGGTGAGCCTCAAGGATTCGGGTCCCGGCATCCCCGAAGCCATCCTGCCCCGCATCTTCGAGCCCTACTTCACCACCAAGGACGCTGGCCACGGGCTGGGCCTCGCCAGCTGCTACAACATCATGAAGGCTCATGGCGGCAAGATCATCGCCGAATCCGAGCCCGGCAGTGGGGCCATGTTCCTCGTCTATGTCCCGGCCACGAACAAGGAGCTGGATCCCAGGCCCGCAGCCCTGCCCGCCCCGCTGCCCCAGGGGCAGGGCCGGGTCCTCGTGATGGAGGACGACCCCGTGCTGCAGGAGATCGCCGCGGAGATGCTACGCCGCCTCGGCTTCACCGCCCACACCTGTGCGGATGGCGAGAGCGCGATCCAGGCTTATGCCCAGTCCATGAAGGACGGCCACCCCTTTGCCGCGGTGCTCATGGACCTCACCATTCCCGGCGGCATGGGCGGGCGTGAGGCCGCCACCCGCATCCTGGCCCTGGCACCCCAGGCTCGCCTCATCGTCTCCAGTGGCTACTCGGTGGATCCAGTGATGGCCCGGCCGGGCAACTACGGCTTCCAGGGTGTGCTCCCCAAGCCCTACAGCCTGGCGGACCTGAGCCGGGTCCTGAGCGAAGTGGTCATCGGAGCCTAGCCTTCCTGCGGGAGCGGGTGGGCCGTCTCCGTGAGCAGCTGCTTCCAGACGAGGGGCTCGCTGAGCTGGTGGTGCTCGTTGAAGCGGCGGCTCTCGATGAGGTAGCGGTAGCCCTGCTCCGTGAGGAAGAGCTGGCGGTTGCGGGCGAACTCCTGCTCGGTGGTCTCGCTGCTGATGAGCGAATAGAAGTAGCTCAGGTTCTTGTCGCCCTTGGGGCGCAGGATGCGCCCCAGGCGCTGGGCCTCCTCCTGCCGGGACCCGAACGTGCCACTCATCTGGATGGCCACGGAGGCGTCCGGCAGGTCGATGGCGAAGTTGGCCACCTTGCTCACGATGAGCACACGGAGCTGGCCCTCGCGGAACTGCCGGAAGAGCACTTCCCGCTCCTTCTCTGGCGTCTGGCCCGTGAGCACAGGGGCGTTCAGGCGCTCACCGATGATGCGCAGCTGCTCGAGATACTGGCCGATGATGAGGATGTTGTCCTTGGGGTGCCCCGCCAGCAGCTCGTCCATCACCGCCATCTTCAGGCTGTTCTCGGAGGCGATGCGGAACCGCTGGCGCTGATCGGCCACGGCGTATTCCATGCGCTCCACCATGGGCAGGGGCACGCGGATTTCCAGGCAGTGGGCCGTGGCGATGAAGCCGTCCTTCTCCAGCATCTTCCAGGGCACGTCCACGCGCTTGGGGCCGATGAGGCTGAAGACGTCCTCCTCCTTGCCGTCCTCCCGCACCAGGGTGGCCGTGAGGCCCAGACGCCGCTTGGCCTGCAGCTCAGCCACGGCGCGGAAGACCGGCGCCGGCAGCATGTGCACCTCGTCGTAGATCACCAGCCCCCAGTTGGCCGCCTCGAAAAGCTTGAAGTGCTCGAAGGGGCCGGTCTTGCTGCGGCGGTAGGTGAGGATCTGGTAGGTGGCGATGGTGACGGGCTTGATTTCCTTGGTGTCGCCGGTGTAGAGGCCCACCTGGTCCTCGGTGAGCGTGGTCTTGTCCAGCAGCTCCTGTTTCCACTGCTTCACGGCGGTGCCATTGGTGGTGAGCACCAGGGTGTGAGTCTGCAGGCTCTTCATGCAGCCGATGCCGATGACGGTCTTGCCCGCGCCGCAGGGCAGCACCAGCACACCGGCGCCGCCATCGGGCCCACCCCCGGCGTGGAACACGTCCACGGCAGCCTGCTGGTAGGGGCGCAGGCCGAAGGGCTTGCCGTTCTGCAGGAGGGTCGGCGCCAGCTCGAAGGGCAGCGGATCCCCGGGCTTGTAGCCCGCCATGTCCTGCACGGGATGGCCCAGGCGGATGAGCTGCAGCTTCACCTCGCCACGCATGCCGGTGTTCAGGTAGATGCCCTTGTCGTCCGGATAGGGTTCCGCCAGCAGGCCCTGCAGGGATTTCTGGTTCTCCAGTTCCCAGAAGAGGCCCCGGTCATCCATTTCCAGGGCCAGGCGGTCGCCCTTGGCCACCAGGCGCAGTTTGCCATAGCGGGTGCCGTGGTCCTCGATCTCCTGCAGCAGGTTCTGGGGAACGGGGTATTTCGACCAGTTGTTGAGGGTGTCGATCATCTCCTCGCAACTCACCCCCGAGGCCGAGGCGTTCCACAAGCTCAGCGGTGTGATGCGGTAGGTATGAATGTGCTCGGGACTCTTCACCAGCTCGGCGAAGCGGGCCAGCTCGTCCCGCACCTGCTCGAATTGGGGGTGCGCCACCTCGAGCAGCAGCGTGCGATCGCTCTGGACGATCAGGGGATTGTCGGGACGGACGGCGATCACGGTGGCGGGAGACCTAAACCTTTGAGCGTAGTGGGGGCGGAGGGGGTGGGTCAATGAAGGCTTGCGGGACTCCAGGCTTCAGGCTCCAGGAAGGAATGGACCGTGGGTTGTTGATCGACCGCCCGAAACACTACGGACCAAAGGAGAACCAGGAGGCGGCCCCGGGCCGCCACCAACCTTGTCTGGAGCCTGAGGTCAGGAGCCGGAAGCCTGAACCTTCAAATATTCCGCAACACAATGGGTCCGGAGAGACACTAATATCGTGGTCCCCCCCGGAGGGGACCAGTTTCCTGTTCAGACATCCGGCCTTCCTCGATTGGGATCCGCCATGGGCACGCTTGCCACTCGACTCCTGGCTGCATTCACCCTGCTGTTCTCCCTGCCACTCCTGGGCCAGGAGACGACCCCCACAGCCCGCTTCAAGATCAACTACAAGCGCTTCACCCGGGGCAAGAACGCCAAAGTGCAGGACGAGGCCGCAGGACGGCTGGAGTGGTTCCGGGAGCGCATGGGGGGCGCCCTGGGCCCCGATTTCGCGGATCGCCTGCTCAGCCAGGCGGAGCTTGAGCGCGCCAAATATCCCTCCCAGTTCCCCGTGGCAGGCGGGCCCCTGCGACCCCTGGCGGCCAGCGGCACCACCTGGGTGTCCCTGGGACCGACCAGCTCGAATTTCACCCAGAACGGCGTCCAGCTCGCCAAGGTGGACAGCGGGCGGCTGCGGGTCATCCTGCCCGACCCATCGGACGGCACCGGCAATACGGTCCTGCTGCTGGCGGCCGGGGGCGGGCTATGGAAGACCACGGATTTCCTGAATGCCAACCCAGTCTGGACCGCTCTGACGGATTTCGTCGGAAGCAACATGTCCGGTTCGGCCGCGTTCGGGCGGACCAGCAGCACCCTCTACGTGGGCGCGGGCGACCCCTTCGACGCCGGGGTGGGCGGCTTCATGATCAAGTCGGTCAACGGGGGGACCACCTGGACCAACCACGTGGCGCTCGGCGCGGCGACCCTGGTCACCGAGGTGAAAGTGGACATCAGCCAGGGCGGCGGCCAGACCAGCGACATCGTGCTGGTGGGCACGGATGTGGGCCTCTACCGTTCCATCGATGGCGGCACCTCCTACTCCGCCGTGACCAGCGCCCCGGGCCTGGTCTGGAGCATCGTGAATACCTCGGCAGGCTGGCTGCTGAGCACCGTCGCCAACAACGGGGCAGGCACCCTGCTGCTGAGCACCAACCATGGAGCCACCTGGTCCGCCATTTCCAACTCGGGGTCGGTCTATTCCGGAGCCGGTCGCACCACCCTGGCCGTCGGCGCCCCGGGCGACGCGATCGTGTACGCCTTCGCCGCCACGGCAGGAACAGGCCCCTTCCAGGAGTCGGACCAGAAGGACCTCTACCGTTCGATTGACGGGGGACAGACCTGGACCGCCAAGGGCCTCAACGCCAAGGTGGCGATCAACGCTGCGGGCAACGCCGACCAGCCGAACATGGACCTCATGCATGGCCAGGCCTGGTACAATCAGATGATCCTGGTGGATCCCTCCGATGCCTCCAAGAACACCCTCTACCTGGGTGGCGATCTTTCTTCGGCCAGGAGCACGGATGGCGGCACCACCTGGACCCTCATCAGCAACTGGCTGCCCGACCCCACCAGCGGCACCGGATCCTTGCCTTACATCCACGCGGATTTCCACTGTGCGGCCTACTCGAATTTCGGGGGCAGCGCCCGGCTCTATTTCGGCGGAGATGGTGGCATCTTCACCAGCACCAATGCCGGAGCCAGCTGGGACGACACCAAGAACAAGGGGCTCGTGAACCACCTGCTCTACACCCTGGTGTCGAACCCGGCCACCTCCGGCAGCGTGCTCACCGGCATGCAGGACCTCGGCATCCGGCTGAGGGAGGGCACGACGCCGGTGTTCAACCAGGTCCAGGGCGGCGATGGCTTCGGCATCGGCTGGAGCCAGACCGGCAATGCCATGTCCCTGGGCAGCTATGTCTACAACGCCATCGTGGCCTGCACGGCCAATCCTCCGGATGACCAGGCCAAGTTCAACGATTTCACCTCTGGTCTCGGACACACCGGGGGAGGCACGGGCTCCACAGTCGACAACGGCGCCAGCTACTACTTCGTCACACCCGTCAATGCGCCCCCGGGATCCGCCGATCCCAGCGGCCAGGTCTTCTTCACGTACGGGAATTCCAACAATGGCCTGAGCGGCTCCCCCAGCGCGGGCCCGAACAGCGGCAAGATCTTCAGGAGTTCCGGAACCGGGTGGACCACCATTGCCACGCCCGGCTCGAGCGGCATGACCGCGAACCGCTTTGTCCGCGCGGTGAGTCATGGCATCGGCGTCAGCCCCGTGGACCTGCAGCACATCGCCGCCGCTGAAAATGGTGGCAACGTGCTCTACACCACCAATGGCGGCAGCTCCTGGACCGAGGTCTACCTCGGCTCCAGCGGCACCGACGGCGTGGTCCCGGGCTGGCTCGGGTTCAACGCCAATGTCGCCTGGGCCAACAACAACCTTCTCTACATCTGCTCGGAAGTCGTCACGGCCGGGGCCATCCGTCTGGCCAAGTCCTCCAACGGGGGTGCCACCTGGATCCGGGCTGACGGGGGACTCCCCGATGTGCCCATCACCAAGCTCGCCGTGGATCCCGGTGATGCCACCGGCAACACCGTGTATGCCGCCACCTGGATCGGTGTCTACCGCACCACCAACGGCGGTACCGCCTGGTCCCCATGGGGCACCGGCCTCCCCCAGGGACGGGTCACCGATATCTGGGTGGCCCCCAACAGTGCCACCATACGCGTGGCGACCTGGGGTCGCGGGGTCTGGGAACTTGCCAGCCCTGTCTCCGGCCCCACTGTGATCCTTGCGCCCACAACCGCGGTCCTGGTCTACAACGGCACCCAGGCCTTCACCCCCACCGTCGCAGGCGGCACCACCAACACCGTGACCTGGTCAGCCACCTCGGGGGCCATCGCCGCCGGGCCCACCGGCTCAGGCGTGGCCCACACCTACACCGCGCCCGCCGCCGGCACCACAGACACCGTCACCGCCACCACCGTGGACACGCCCCAGGCCCAGGCTTCGGCGGCCATCACGCTGGTGGCGCCTGCGGCCGTGACCGTGGCCGTAAGTCCGGCCTCGGTGGACCTCATGACCACCACGGGGTCCCAGCAGTTCCTGGCCTCCGTCAGCGCCGGTGGCGCCCCCCTGACCAACAGTGCCGTCACCTGGAGCGTCACCGGAGGCGTCGGCCTCAGCGGCACAGGCCTCTTCAGTGCGGGCAGTCTGGCGGCCGGCCCCTATACCATCACAGCCACCAGCGCCGCGGCCTCCAGCCAAACGGGTACCGCTACCGTGACACTGCTGGCCCCAGCTTCCGTCACCGTGACCGTCAGCCCACTCGCGGTCACTTTGGGCACCAACGGCTCCCACCAGTTCACCGCCACGGTCACCGGTCCTTCGCTGTCCGCCAACAAGGCTGTCGCCTGGTCCACGAGTGGCGGCGGAACCATCACATCCGCGGGCCTGTTCACGGCCTCCACGGCCGTGGGCTCTCCCTTCACCATCACGGCCACCAACACTTTTTCGGGTGCCGTGGGCACCGCCACCGTCAATGTGGTCACCCTGGACCTCAATGGTGACGGCACGGTGAGCCCTCTGGACCTGCTCACGTTCGCCAAGTACTACGGCACCACCAATGCCAGCTGCCTCCTCAGCGGAGACAGCACCGTGAGCGATGCGGATCTGGCCATCCTCCTGGCCGGCATGTGAGGGAGACGACCATGACCACTTCTGCGCGATTCCTGGGATTGGCCGCCCTCGGGCTGGTGGCCATCCTGGGCTGCAAGGACACCGGCAGCACCTCGGCCTCGTCGAACCCTTCCACGCCCACCGCCACCACTCTTGCCTATGTGGACCCCACCGCCGGCACCTACCTGCTGAAGAAGAACACCACCCTGTCGACCACCTCCCACCTGGTCCTGGATCTGGTGGGCCCCGCCGCCACCACGGGGTCCGGCATCAGCGCCACCTTCAGCGCGGACACGGCCAAGGTCACCTGGACCAACGTATCGGCCCTCGATCCGGCCAATACTTTGGTCCAGGGCGGTGGCACCTTCAACCTCGGCTCCGCCCCCCAGATCCTGAAGGGCAAGGTCGTAGGCAGCACCCTCCAGGTGGCCGCCGCGCAGAAGGGCATCGGCAGTCCGGTGTCGCTCAATGGCCCTCTGCTCCGCATCGCCCTCGACCTCAAGGCTTCCCAAGCCACTGGAGCCGTGGCCTTTTCGGCGCCCTCGGCCAACCACCAGAGCCAGCTCCTTGACGCCACAGGCAACCTGGTGGATATCACGGTGACCGTCGGTACACTGACGGCCCAGTAACACACCCAAGGCGAGTGTCTGGACCCAGTCGGGGCCGGGTTGACCTGTGTGGGCAGCAGGTTTGAGGTATGGTGAGTGGATCACTATCCACGAATCCGCTGCACTCCCAGGGGTGTAATC
Source organism: uncultured Holophagaceae bacterium (assembly GCA_903884655.1). Lineage (GTDB taxonomy): Bacteria > Acidobacteriota > Holophagae > Holophagales > Holophagaceae > Geothrix. The sequence continues at coordinate 90,052 of CAISFO010000060.1, forward strand.
GCCGGAGTCACCTTGAGCCTGTCGCCGTCCCGAGGCCTCGCCCTTGCCGCCCTGGTCACTCTGCTCGCTTGTGGCGGTGGCGGGTCCAGTCCTGCGCCGGTCCCGCCTCAGTCCCCGGCCATCAGCTCGATCAATCCCAGCCATGGCAGCCCGGGGACCACGGTGGTCATCACGGGCACGGGCCTGTCGGCCACCACTGCAGTTGCCTTCGGCGGAGGGGGCGCCTTCTCCTTCGTCGTGGTTGGTGACACCGAAATCGATGCGGTCGTGCCCGCCAATGCCGCCAGCGGAGCCATCCAGGTCACCAAGCCCAGCGGATCGGCCACCTCCCTCCCATTCACCGTTGATCCCTTCCAGACTCCCACCATCACTGGCTTCACACCTTCTGCCATTGATTACGGTGGGACCCTGGTCAACCTGTCGGGCACGCATCTCATCGGTGCCACCCAGGTGCAGTTCAATGGCGCCAACGCAGTCTCATTCGGTGTATCCAGCGACACGCAGATCCTGGCCACCTCACCCACGCCCCTTGCGGCGGGAACCATCTCGGTCACTACCCCTGGGGGGAAGGCGGTCAGCGCGCCGTTCCAGGTTGCCTGGGGCGCCCCCTCGCTCACCAGCGTGAGACCCGCACGGGGCCCAGTGGGCACGCCGGTGGTGCTCCGGGGCAGCAACCTGGGCTACCCGAATACCACCATCACCCTGAACGGCACGCCTGCGGCGATCACCTCGCAGTCCGCCTCCCAGCTCGCCTTCACCGTGCCGGCCGGAGCCACCAGTGGAAGCCTGGTGGTCAGCACACCCGGAGGTGCCATCTCCCAGACCTTCCCGGTGGATGTTGGCGTCGCCCTGGACCTCCACGTGGACAAGGTGCAGTTCACCCAGAGCACCCAGACCCTGGACAACACCGTGCCGATCGTGGCCGGGAAAGCCGGCCTCGTCCGGGTGTTCGCCCTGGCCAACCTGGCGAACAGCGCGGCCCCCACGGTGGAGGTCACATTGTTCAACAACGGTGCGCCTGTGTTCGGTTATCCCAAGACCGTTCCCGCCCCTGCCGGCAGTGTCCCCACCACCCTGAATGAAGGCGTCCTCACCTCAAGCTGGAATCTGGCCATCCCAGGCACGGACCTCACCACGCCCACCGGCAGCGGCTACAGCGTCATGGCGGTGGTGGATCCCACGGGCAACGTGGCAGAGAGCGACAAGACCGACAATGCGCTCACGGTGCCGCTCACGGCCACCACCGTGCCCATCTTCAAGACCACCATCTTCCCGGTCGTCCTGGCCAGCGGCACGGGGAACATCACGGCGGCCAACAAGGACGCCTGGGTGGCCCGCCTGGCGAGGATGTACCCCGTGGCCAGCACGGATGTCGTGGTGGGCTCGACCTTCACTGGATCCGTCAGTTCCCTGGTCAGCAATGACAGCGACAAGCACTGGGAGACGCTGCTGCTGGACCTGGCGACCAAGCATTCGGCGGATGGAGCCACTGACCGTTACTATTTCGGCGCCCTCAAGGTGAGCTACACCTCTGGCGTGGCCGGACTCGGCTACGTTCCCTCCAGCGCCTCGTCCCCGTTCTATTCACGGACGGCCATCGGCTGGGACAAGACGGGCTACCAGGACGGCGGCAACTACCCTGAGGTCTTCGCCCACGAAACCGGCCACAACATGGGCCGGGGGCACAGCCCCTGTGCACCCAGTGGCCAGCCCCTGCCTTCGGGCCTCGACCTCTCCTATCCCTACGCAGGTGCCTCCATCGGTGTGTGGGGCTACGACAGCACCGCGAACCAGCTGAAGGACCCGACCACCTGCAAGGACATCATGGCCTACTGCAGTCCCGTCTGGGTGAGTGACTACGTCTACAAGGGGATCCTCAATTTCCGCGCCGCTTCGGGCGGATTCCTGGTGGTGGGGGCCCTGGAGGAAGCGCCGTCGCTGGCGGCGTCCGCCACCGTGGATTGTTTGATCGTCCGGGGCATCCTTCACGGTGATGGGAAGGTGGATCTGCGCCCAGCCTTCAGGACCCAGGCGCATCCCTCCGCCCTCTCCGGCCAGAGCGAATACGTCCTTGAATGCCTTGATGCCAAAGGTCAACCCATCTTCAGCACGACCCTTGAGCTGATGGATCTCGGCTGCTCTGCAAATGCCCCGACTCGCCACTTCGTCATGGCGCTTCCGCTGGCTGCGAACCTGCTGGATGGGATCACGGGGTTGCGGGTCCTGAAGGCCGGGCAGGTCATGGCCAGCCTGCAGCCCACCGGATCCGCCCCCCTCAAGCGCAGGGTGACCACCGCTCCGGAAGCCCACCGCCTTGACCCCAGCCAGGTGGAGCTCCAATGGGATGCGACAGCCCATCCGGCCGCCCTGGTCCGGGATGGGGAAACGGGCGAAGTCATCGCCATCCTCGGCGGAGGCCGGCAGACCTTCGCGACCCCCGCCCGACAGATCGACCTCGTCCTCAGCGACGGCGTGGTGGGCCAGGCACATCGGCTGGCGATCACCGAGTAGCGCATCCCCAGGGTCGCTGCATCCAGCCTGCCGGGCGCTTATTGCGCGTGAGCAAATCGGGTTTTCGTGGGATACTGAAAGATCCTCTGTACCCGGGTGCTCATGCCGCACACGCACTTCCAGCTTCTTTCGAACTGCTCGGATGAGCAGCTCAGAACCATCTGCGAACGGCGGCGCCTGCCCATTCCCATCCGCTGGGAGGATGGAGGCGAGGGGCGCCTGCGTCTATTGAAGACCATGGTCTTCCACCTGGAGGACCACAAGCGGCTGTCGGACACCCTGGCGGACCTGGCCAGCGCCTCCCTGGTGGCCTTGAAGCAGTTCGTGAATGACGGAAGCGAGCCCGAGCCCCAGGTGGTCGAGGTGCTGCGGGAGCTGGGATTGCTCCTTCCCTGCGGCGCCGGCTGGGCTGTGGCGGAACGGGTGGCCGATGCCCTCGAGGATTTCGACGAAGGCGCCCTGAGCTTCCAGGCCCCCACCGAGGTGAAGCTGAAATCCGTGGAGCCCTTCCGGTTCTCCCTGGCCCTGACCAGTGTGCTGCTGCGCTGCGTGTCCGGCCTGCGCGTGCTCAAAGGTGGTCTGCCCGCCAAGAAGGAACTCGGCCAGCTCATGCAGCGCAATGCCATGCTCCAGGAGGAGCAGGACGCGACGCTGCTCTTCACTCTGCTGCACCGCCTGGGCCTGCTCTGGAACCGCGATGGCCGCGTGGAGACCCTCCTGCCGGCCGTCACCAGCCACCCGCCCCGCTGGGTGGCCGAGCGCGCCTTCGCCAGCCTGCTGGAGCACGACCTCAAGGCCTGGGGCATGCCGCCGGCCGAGGACCGCCACTTCCTCATGCAGCACCTGCTGGAGCGCCGGGGCCAGACCCTGGCCGTGGCCTCCTTCCTGGGTTTCCTGAAGACCCTGCATCCCCTCGACGAGGAGCGCACCCGCACGGTGTTCCTGCCCTTCCTGGGTCGCATGGGCATCATCCAGGGCGATGCGGGCCTGGCCCACGTCCGCCTGTCCGAGCATGGCGAGGCCCTGGCCCACGAGTACCTGCTCCGTGACCTGAAGGGCACGGCGGCCCACTGGCAGCCTCTGGAGCAGGACCAGCCCATGATCATGCAGCCCACCCTGGAGCTGCTGACCCCCCTGCTGCAGAACCCCCACCGGCTGCTTCAGCTGGCCCAGCTGGCGGAGGTGGAATCCCTTGATGCCATGGGCAGCTTCCGCGTCAGCCACGCCACCCTCGTCCGGGCCCTGGATGCCGGTGTGCCGCTCGAGGAACTGGGTCAGCGGCTGGGCGCCGCCACTCAGACACTGCCCCAGCCCCTGCTCCAGCTGCTGGAGGACCTCTCCCGCCGGGTGGGCGAGGTGGAGGTCCACCAAGGGGTGCGCCTGGTGCGGGCCCGCACGGCCCATCTGGCGGATGAACTGAAACTGAGGCCCGAACTGGCGCCCCTGAAGCTGGGCTCGCTCTCCGACACCGTGCTGGAGGTGCGCGGGGACGGCAACGCCCACGCCCTGCTCAAGCTGGCGGGCTTCATGCCCAAACCCGGCCGCTTCCTGGCGCTCAGCGTGGACGGCGACGAGAAGCTCTACCTCTGGGCCCTGGCGGCCCTGGCCTTCGTGGATGAGAAGGGCATGAACCACCACCTGGAGCCCGTGCGGCAGATGGTGCGCTCGGCCATCCAGAAGCTCCATGACGAGGATCCCTCCCTCTACCAGGAGGTGCAGCGGCGCATTCCCATGCTGCACCTGGGCGGCGAGGACCAGCTGGCCGAGGAGGTGCAGCGCATCCTCGAGTACGCCGCGGGCCACACCCTCATGGTGGAGCTGACCTACCTGCCCCCTGCGGCCCACCGGACGCAGCTGCGGCGCGTGTCTCCGCGCACCATCCAGGAGGACCACCTGCTGGCCTTCTGCCACCTCCACCAGGAGGAGATGGCCTTCCGCCTCACCCGCATCCAGGGCGTGAAGCTGCTGAACGAGCGCGGCTGGACCCCGGCGAACCACAGCCAGGCGGGGTGAGGGTTGGTCCTCAGCCCTCAGGAAAGACTGGGCCGTGGAGATGTGATCGGCCGTTCCAAAACGCGCGGCCCAAAGTGAAAAATCGGCGCGGCCCTCAGGCCGCCACCGAACCTACCTGAGGACTGAGGCCTACCCCACCAGTTCCTTCATCCTCTTGTCCAGCACTTCCGCCAATTTCTCGACCACTTCCCGGGTTTCGGTGCGGGAGACCTGGACTTCCTTCTCCAGCTTGCGCTCGGTCTGGAGCACGGATTTCTGCAGCTGGGACAGCATGCCCTTCATGTCATCGATGTCATTGAGCAGGGAGTTCAGCCGGGGATCCGGCGGGCGACTGTTGCTGAACACGCCCATGCCTGCCATCACGGTGGAGAGGGCTGAAAGCAGGAGGATGAGGAGAAGCAGGGGATTGCTGGCCATGGGCACACCTTACCGCAGGAGTTGCCAGGACCGTGCCGAACAAGGAGCGTGCCCCAGCCACCCTATTGTGGGTTCTGCTTGACCCGTTGGTAGTCGTCAGCCCCAACTTTGAGCGGTTTTTCCACCGGGATCACCAGATAGGGTTCAGCCCTGCGATTGCTCTTGCGTGATGCCAACTGAAGCTGTTGCTGGACTTCTTCTTTGGCTTGCCGCTCCCGAGCCACTTCAGTGGCATGGCTGGTGGCCAGGCGGGTGAGTTCCTGCTCCTGGCGCTGGGCCTGGACAGCCAATTCGTCCGCCCGCTGTTTCTGCTGGACACCCCAGGAGCCCAGTCCGGCCAGGGCCATCAGCAGGGGCAGGGCCGCGGCGGCCAGCAGGCCCCAGGTGGGCCGCTTCCGCTCGGTCCGGCTGCGGCGCTGGGCCTCCCGGCGGAGATCGTCAGCCAGGGCTTTCAATTCGGGTGTGGGTTGGGTCTCGGTGGGTGCCGCCAGGGGCCCAAGGCCCAGGAGATCGCGGAGTTCCGATCGAAGCTGAACATCCTCGGCGGGTTCGAAACGCCGGGCGGGATCAGACCAGGACATGCACGCCTCCAGAAGGGTTGAGCTGATCTTTGAGTTGGGCCTTGGCCCGGTGGATTCGGGTCTTCACGGTAGCCTCAGGGATATCGAGGATGTCCGCGATCTCACGAATGGAAAGGCCTTCCACCACGAACAGCCAGAGGGCTTCGCGGAAGGTGGGCGAGAGCATCCGCATGCGCTCCCGCACCTCCTGGTTGAGCACCTGGTCGTCGGCCCCCCCGGCAAGGCCGGGTTCGGACACGGATTCCAGACTAAGGTTCTGGTTCTTCATGGGTCGGCGCTCGGTCAGGGAAAGGGTTCGCACAGTGCCGTAGAGGAAGGCGGTGGGATGCTCCACCCGCACTTCCCGCTGCATGAGGATGACAAAGGCCTCCTGGGCGATGTCCTCCGGGAAATTGGCCCCGTAACGACGGGCGTAGCTCACCAGCCTTGGATAAAGCTCGGCAAAGGCGGCATGGAAGGCCTCCTGAGTGCCGAACGGGGTTTCGAGTTGGGACTGCGCCATGCATGGGCTCCGACACCCTAGGATGCCAGGAACCCCGTCAAGGTTCCGGCTAGGCTGGAAGGGTATGGAGAACCCTCTGGAAGCCTGGCGCGACACCCTCCTGGAACTGGGGGTGATGGGACTGGTGCGCGAGCCCTCCCCTGTCGTCCAGGAACCCTCCCTCCGGGCGCCTTCGGTGGTACCGCCCCCCCGCCATGCCGAGGACCGGCCCGCGCCAAGGCTCGCAGCCTCGCTTCCGCCAGCCTATGTCCCCCCAAGTGACGCCATCGGCTGTCCCCGGCCCGCATCCGTGGCCGCTGCGACCGACCTGGCCGGACTGCAGCAGGCCATCCAGGGCTGTCTGGCCTGCCCGCTGGGGCCGGGCCGAATGAAGTTCGTCTTCGGCGAAGGCGACCCCGGGGCCCGGCTCATGTTCGTCGGGGAGGGTCCGGGCCGGGACGAGGACCTGCAGGGTCGTCCCTTCGTGGGCAAGGCCGGGGAACTGCTCGACAAAATGGTCGGGGCCATCGGACTGAAGCGCGAGGAGACCTACATCGCGAACATCGTGAAATGCCGACCCCCCGACAACCGGGCCCCGACGCCCGAAGAAGCCCGGGCCTGCCTTGGCTACCTGCACCGCCAGATCGAGCTGGTCTGCCCAGCCGTGATCGTCACCCTCGGCGCCACGCCCTTGCGCGAGCTGGTGGGCGTGGGCGAGGGCATCACCCGGGTCCGGGGTCAGTGGAAGCGAGTCAAGGTCGGCGGACGCGAAATTCCCGTCATGCCCACCTTCCACCCGGCCTATGTGCTGCGCCAGTACACCCAGGACATCCGCCGAGCCGTCTGGGAGGACCTCAAGGCGGCGAAGGAATGGGCCGATCGCCCGGTCCCACCCGAAACCCGTCCATAGACATCGGACGGCGCAGGCGCCATTTATGAAGCCTGGAGCCTGGAGCCCGGCCCCCATGTCATGCTAGGTGCAGCTTTAGAGGACCCCCCATGCGTCTTGTCAATGTGTTCTTCATCGTCCTGCTGCTGCTGGTTCTCATGGTGCTGGGCAACCTGTACCTCACCAACCACGACCTGCTGGTGCGCGAAGTGGTCGTCTTTGGCGAAAGCATCAAGCTGCAAAGCGTCATCCTGATCACCTTCCTGCTGGGCTTCCTGCTGAACGTCCTCTATACCGGCATCATGGAGGTCATCCGCCTGGTGCGGGGGCTCAATGACTCGGCGGATACGCGGCTGGTGAAGCGCATCTCGGAGCGCATGCAGGACGCCCGGGACCTGGTGGCCCACGGGACCCCGCGGGCGGCGAAGGAGATCCTGGAAAGCATCCTCGAGCAGCGCAAAGAGCACGTCCCTGCCCGGCTCCTGCTGGGCGACATCCTGCTCAAGACCGGCAGCGCCGACGAGGCGGTGAAGCTCTTCCAGGCCCTGTGCGAGGATGAACCGGACCTGGTGGAGGCCCGCTACCAGCTGGCGGAGGCCTTGCTGGCCGTCCGGAACCCCGATGCCTCCATCGTGGTCCTGAAGAAGCTGGCCTCGGATCAACCCAAAAAGGCCCTCCGGGCCTGGCGGCGCCTGCGGGCCATGCACATGGAAGCCCAGCGCTGGGAAGAGGCCACCGAGGCCCACAAGAAGCTCCTGTCCCTCTTCGCCAGTGAGCTCACCCAGGGCGAGAAGGCCCAGGGGGCCGCCCTGGCCTACCAGGTGGGCATGGCCAAGGTGGACGCCGACCAGTTCAAGGATGCCGCCCAGATCTTCCAGCAGGTCATCAAGGACGAGCCCGACTTCGTGCCGGCCTACCTCAGCCTGGGTCGCTGCATGATCCTCCAGGATCAGGAAGCCCAGGGCCTGGAGATCCTGATCGAAGGCTTCCGGAAGACGGGCGAGGGCACCTTTCTGCAGGAGATGGAGGACTACTTCATCCAGCTGGGCCGGCCCGAGGATGGGCTCGCCCTCATGCGCCGAGTGGCCGCCACCTCCCAGCACGCCACCACGGCCAAGTTCTTCCTGGGCAAGATGCTCTACCGCCTGGAGATCCTGGATGAGGCCCTGGAGTTGTTCCAGGAGGTCCGCAGCCAGGTGGTCTACAGCCCGATCCTCTTCTTCTTCATGGCCAAGATCCACAGCCGCCGGGGCCGTCTGGACGCAGCCCTGAACGAATACCGGCAGCTGCTCCGCAATCTCGGCGTCCTCAAGCAGCGCTACGAGTGCGCCGTCTGCGGACACCGGACCCAGGATTACGGCGACCGCTGCGAAAGCTGCGGCAGCTGGAACAGCAGCCACTTCATGTTCAAGGAGAGCGACCTCCCCGAAGGCCCCCTCCGCGCCGAGTCGGGATCCTGGATGGCGATGCTCTGAGCGGTGGCAAAGGGTGCTGCAGTGCAGCGCCCTTTGCCGGCACCGCTCGAGCAGAGCATAACGATCAGGTTGGCCACCGCCATGACCGAACCCTCTGCCCGGGCAGTGCCAATTACCGACACCCGGCGGGCTGGCGAAGCCCAGCCGGGTGGCAAGGGACGCGGCAGTGCCACATGCCAGCACCCGGCGGGCTGGCGAAGCCCAGCCGGGTGGCAAGGGACGCGGCAGTGCCGCGTTCCGAGCCGGGCACCCGGCGGGCTGAGCATCGCAACCTGGTCGGCCTCTCTTCCCACCGGAGTCGCCCAACTCCCTGGAACACCGTATGTCCGGGAGCCTAACGACCAGGTAGGCCTCAATCCCTGACGCCCTCCGGCGACCCCGCGCCGGGCGGCCATCCGCCCTCCCCGGAATTGGCGCTTGACCCCCCGGAATGCATGCCCATAAACTACACCCCACGAGGTGCTAGTTTGAATTCGTCCATGTACGGGGCTGGCGCCGAGTATGCCCTGCACTCACTGCTCACCCTGGCGACTCGTCCCGAGCCGGTCAGTGTGCGGGACCTGGCCACCTTCCAGAAGATCCCTGAGCGGTTCCTCGCGAAGATCTTCACTCGCCTCAAAAAGGCCGGGCTGGTGGAAGGCATCGAAGGCATTGCCGGCGGCTTTGCCTTGGCCCGCCCGGCTGCAGAGATCCGGGTGATGGAGGTGCTGGCGGCGGTGGACCCGGACCGGACCCTGTTCGCCTGTGCGGAGATCCGCAGCAAATGCGCCCTCTTTGGCACAACGGCGCCCGGTTGGGCCACCGCCGGGACCTGCCGGATCCATGCCTTCATGCTCGACGCCGAGCGGGTCCTGCAGGACTTCCTTGCCTCGAAAACTCTGGCCGACCTGGTTTGCGAGTTCGAACACAAAGCCCCGAGGACATTTGTCCAGGAGACCGGAACCTGGTTCCAGCAGCGCAAAGACACCCGAACGAGGAAGGTCGCACCGAGTGCGTTGGCTCCAAGCCTGAAGGCTCGCGGCACTTGATGGCCAGCTCCCACTCACTCACACCCACACCACCACACGCACCAGGAGACAGCCTTGACCATCCCCGAAAAACTACTGGAAGTCCTGAAACAGGATGGCGTAGTCGCCATCGCGACCCTGGGCCAGGATGGGCCGCACATGGTCAACACCTGGAATAGCTACATCCGCCTCACGGAGGATGGACGCATCCTGATCCCGGCCGGCTACATGCAGCACACAGAGGCCAACGTCGCCTTCAACAACCAGGTGCTGGTCACCCTGGGAAGCGCCAAGGTTGCAGGCCAGCACGGGCCTGGAACGGGCTTCCTGATCAAGGGCTCGGCCACCTTCATCACCTCCGGCCCGGACTTCGAGGTGCTCAAGTCCAAGTTCGCCTGGGCCAGGGCCACCCTGGCGATCACCCCAAGTTCCATCGACCAGACCCTCTAGGCATCGCCACCACCTTCCCCTGGGAGATCCCATGCCGACTGAAACCCCGACCCTCTACACCGCCAGCGCCATGGCCAAGCACCTGGGCGCCTCCGAGGCCAAGGTCAAGAAGGCCATCCAGGACTTGGGACTCGCTCCGACGGCCAAAAAGGGTTGCTGCGCCTACTATGCCGCGGAAGAGATGACGAAGCTGAAGGCCGTCCTCAACAAATAGCCGGACGCCCTTCCTCCGACCAAGGCTGGAGCCGATCCTCCTGGAACCCCATAGCACAGGGGGTGCCCCCCGGCACCCCCTGGCCTACCACTATCTTGCTGCCTATCAATCGATAGACACACCATCCTACGGTTAAGCAATCGCCTGTCGAATATCGAACAGGAGCCGCTTGAGCTCCTGCTCAGAGAGGTTGAGAGGCACCTGCTGCTTCACCTCGTCCTTTCGGTAGAAGGCGATTCGCTTCACCACGATCTTGTTCTTCCCGATGCTGATTTCATTGAACTGGATCTGCGTGTCGTCCTTGTAGGGCGGAAGGCTGCGCAGCTGGATGTACATCCCGCGCCGGTCGTGGTCCACGATCTCCAGCCGTTCCTTCAGGTAGTTCACCTGCTCCGAAAGCCTTTCCGCCTTCGTCTTCAGCTTGGCGAAGCTGAGCTTCTTTGGGACATGGCGCTCCAGCACCATCTCGCCCAGCTGCACGCCGTCCCCGCCACGGAGCAGAAAGCCGTCCAGAGTCCCGTCCAACTCCAGGTCGGTCTGGTGGAAGCTCTCGAATCCCTGGAACTCGCCAGGGAGCACAGAGTCGTCGTAGCGTTTGGCTTTGCGGGACAGCTTCATGAAACACCTCAGGGGGTCAGTCACCTCCCAGAGCCAGAGCCGTGCCAGGAATTTTCTACCGTAGACAATTAGGCATAGCCTTTGAATTGCCTGCACTTCCGGACAAGGCTTGCCCTGCTGCTCCTGCCCAGGGGACCTCCAAATCCCTCAGACCCTGTTCGGATCTGGCCAGGCAGGAATGATCCTGTTCAATTCTGGACGGGCCCCTCCGGCGGCCCCACCCGAGGCCAGCGGGTACGGTAGATCATGCGTTCCAGTGACCGGCTGTAGGGACTCCAGGAACCGCCCCCAGCCTCATCCTTCTGGGCCCTGAACATGGCTTCGAGTTTGCCATCCAGGTCGTCAAGGTAGTGGACCAGCAGGGCTTCTGGCGTCTTGGGCAGCACCGGGGAGCCGAATTCCAGGCGGCCGTGGTGGCTCAGGACGATGTGCAGGATCTGCAGGCGCAGCTCTTCGGGGAACCCGGGGATCTTGCCCACCGCCCGGCTGATCCACTCGGCCTCCAGGGCAATGTGGCCCAGCAGATTCCCCGCATCGGTGTAACCGAAGCTGCGCTGGTAGCTCAGCTCGGCGGTCTTGCCCACATCGTGGAGGAGCACCCCGGCCATGACAAGGTCGCGGTTGAGGTCCTGGTAGTGGGCACAAGCCCGCTCGGCCATGCCCGTCACCGAGAGGGTGTGCTCGAGCAGGCCCCCCAGGTGCGCATGGTGCATGGACTTGGCCGCCGGGGCCAGGGCGAAGGCGGCCCGCAGGTCCGCATCCTCCACGAAAAGATCCATCAGCAGCCGCTGGATCCAGGGATCCCGGATGGAGGCGAGGAGCCCATCCAGCTCCGCCAGCATCTCCGGTACGGGCCGGGCACTCACCGGGAAGAAGGCCGAAAAGTCACCCACTTCGGCGTCCGCTGCATAGCGGACCTTGTCGAGCTTGATCTGGAGGCGCCCGTTGTAGCTGGTCACCGACCCCTTCACTCGCAGGAAGGCATCGGCCCGGATGGCCTCCATGTCGCCCTCGATGGCCCGTACATCCCAGAGGAAGCCCTTCAGGTCGCCGGAGGCGTCGGACAACTTCACCTCGAGGTACTCGCTGCCCTTGGCGCTGATCTTGTAGGCCGCTTCCTGGGCCAGGAGGAACCCCTGGAAGGCGTCGCCCTCTTTGAGGTTGCGGATGAGGGGCTGGTCGGGCATGGGAACTCCGGGTCTCGCATCAGGATGACTCCCGGGCTGCGACAAGGCTGGTCAGTGGTTGCGGGGCACCTTGGGCGGCGGCGCGAAGGGATCCTCGTCGCCGAAGCCGAACTCCGCGGGAATCCGCTTGTCCTCAAGCACCTCGAAGAGCGACCACTGGTCCCCCTTCTTCACATTGCCTTCGGGCAGGGCCAGCACGCGGACCTTCAGCACCCGGTTGTAGAGCGGAAACTCCAGCTCGTCCTGGGCCTTCACATCCTGGCTGGCCTTCTGGGGAACGCCGTTCACCCGCACCATCCCCTCGTCGCAGAGCTGGTTGGCCAGCTCGCGGCGCTTGATGAGCAGGCTCTTCTTGAGGAAGGCATCCAGACGCATGGAATCATCCCTTCAGGATCTGATCCTTGGACACCAGGTAGCGGATGTTGGCGCGCACCCGCAGGTTCGCCAGGTACTGTTCGATGGCGTTCTGGGCCTTGGGTTCCTGGAGCTTTTCCAGGATCTTGGCCTTCACATCGGCGAAGGATTTCACCGGTGCGTCTTCCATGGCCACCAGCTGGATGAGGTAGATGTCCTTGTCGGTCTCGATGGGCTGGGACACCTGGTCGGGCTTGAGCTGACCAGCGGCCTCTTCGATGCTGGCCCGGAGGAAGCCCTTGTTCATCCAGCCCAGGTCACCACCGGTGGCCTTGCTGGGGCTCGTGGAGTAGAGCCGGGCCTGCTCCTCGAAGGACTTGCCGGCCTTCAGGTCGGCCTGGATCAATTCCACCTTCCTGTGCGCCTCCACCAGATCCTCGGGCGTGGCGCCCTTGGCCAGCACCAGCTCGCGGATGCGGAACCGGCTGGGCAGCCGGTACTCGTCCTTGTGGTCTTCGTAGTAGGCCCTCAGCTCGTTGTCCTCCACGGCGACCTTGGAAAACACCTCCCGCTGAAGCACGAACTGCTGGGTGGCCTGCAGTTTCTGGCGCTTCATGAACTCGGGTAGGCCGATGCCCAGGCTCCCCTTGATGGCCCGCTCCAGGTCCGCATCCGTGGCGAAGTTGTTCTCCTTCTTGATGCCATCGATGCTGGCGCGCACGTAATCATCCGTGACCGGGGAGCCCAGTTCGGCCCCCTTGTCCTCCAGGAGGAAGGCATCGATGAGGCCCTGCAGGGTCTTCTCGCGGGCATCCTTCAGTTTCTCGTCCAGCTCCTTTCCGGAGAACTGGCGGTAGAGGGCCGCGTGCTGCTGCTCCACAGCCTGGTTGAGGCCCCGCCGCGTGATGATGTGCCTGTTGACGGCCACCAGGATCTCTTCGCGGACGTCGGTCTTGGCTTTGCTTTCAGGCGAGGCGGCCTCGGACTTCCCGGCCGCCGCGGCGGCTGCGCTGCCGGGCAGGGGCTTGACTGCGGGCTTCTTGCAGGCCAGGGGGAGGACCAGCAGAGGAAGGAGGAGGAGACGCCTCACTTGGCACCTTCTTTGGCGGGCTCGGCGGGCTGTGGCGCCGCAGGGGCCTTGGGGAGAGCCGCAGGCTTGACGATCTCGAAGGGGATCTCCTTGCGGAGGTCGGTCATCAGCTCGTTCCAGACCTTCGCCTGGCGCTCCTGGTAGGCCATCTTCTCCGCCCGCTCCTTGGCTTCCTCGAAGGGGATCTGTCGGGCCGGCTTGCGGCTCTCCACCTTCACCAGGTGGTAGCCATACTGGGTCTTCACCGGTGCACCGACTTCGCCCTGGGGCTGGGTGCGGGCCGCGGCCCCGAACTCGGGCACCCAGCTGGAGGGATCGGCATCCGCGTAGAGGCCGCCGTTGTCCTTGCTGCCGGGGTCATCACTGTAGGTCTTGGCGAGATCCTCGAATTTCGCGCCGCCCTTCAGCTCCTCCTGCACCTTGGCAATGCGGGCCTTCGCCTCGTCATCGCTGAGACCAGGCTGGCCTTCGCCCCGCTTGACCGACACCAGGATGTGGCGCACCGAGACCAGATCCGGCTGCTTGAACCGCTCGGGATGCTGGCTGAAGTAGGCCTTCACGCCGGCTTCGTCCACCGCCAGCTTCTTCTGGAGGGCCTCACCTTCCTTGGCCAGGAACTCCCGGGCGAGCAGATCGTCCTGGGCGCGCTTGAGCGAGGTCTGGAAGCTCTTGGTCTTGTCCAGACCCAGGCGCCTGGCCTTCACAGACAGCAGTTTGCTTTCCGCCATGCGCTTGATGAACTCCTCCTTGCCCCCCTGGACCATGAGGACCTGCATCTGTTCCTGCTGACCCAGCAGCCCGAAGGCGGACTGGAAATCGGCCTCGGTGAGGGTCTCGCCGCCCACCCGGGCCAGGACCGCGGGCTTCGCTTCAGTCGGGGGCTTGGCGGCCTTGACCTTGGCGGCAGGCTTGGCAGGCTTGGGGGTGGCCGGTTCCTGGGCGACGACACCGAGGGCGAGCAGGGAGATCAGGGAAGCACGGAGCATGGTTGTCCTTGGGTCCAGAAGGCGCTAGGCCGCTTGAGGGAAAGTGATCAGGGTTTCAAATGTCTGGGGCAGCATGAGGGGCCGACGTTGAACAGACCTGGTTGCCCGTGCTTGGTTCCCAACGGCCACTAGCGGCGCCGTCCACCGAGCAGGTTCATCAGGGCGATGAAGATGTTGTAGAGGCTCACGAAGAGGGACAGGGCGAAGCCGGCGGGATCGCCGAAGTCCTCGGTGCGCAGCATGGCCGAGGTGTCCCAGAGCAGCTTGGCCGAGCAGGCGATGACCGCCACCCCGGAGATGACGAGGCTGAACGTCTCCAGGTGGAAGATGGCCGCCGCCAGGCTGCCGAAGAACATCACCGCGATGCCGACGATGACGAAGTTCCGGAGGAAGCTGAAGTCCTTCTTCGACACGAAGGCGGTCACGGTGAGGGTCATGAAGACCGTGCCCGTGAGGCCGAAGGCCAGGAAGACCGGCTTGAAGCCGGCACCCTGGGCCACGATGAGGGCGATGATGCCGGCGATGGTGCCCGAGATGTAGGTAAACAGTGCATAGGCGATGCGGTTGAGGGGGCGCTTGCGGCTGACGGCCGAGGCGAACATGAGGGAACCGAACTGGACCCCGAACAGGATCCAGTGCCAGAACCCACCGGCAACCGAGATCAGGGCCCGGCCCACGAAGGGCGCACTGAGGGCCCCCAGGGCGGCCACGGCGAACCCGCCCATGAGCCAGAGGTAGACGCTTCGGACAAAATCAACGCGGGACCTTGTCCCTTCGGAAGCCCCCTGCCAAGACTGTTGAAGATCCATGCCACGCTCCAAGGAGGATCCGGACGCGGATCCTTCTTAGATCCTAACATTCCCCCCACCTATCCCTGCCGTGAGCCCCCCCGAGGTTCCGTGATTCCCCCCTCCTGGCAACAACGCCTCCAGCAACTAGCCGCGCAGCGCCGGGCCCTGGGCCGGGACCGGGCCATCCACCCGGCCGCCGGAGTCGACTTCTGCTCGAACGACTACCTGGGCCTGCGCCGGGATCCCCGCCTGGCCGAGGCCGCCGCGGCCGCCGCCCGGGACCATGGCGCCGGGTCCGGGGCCGCCCGGCTGCTCCGGGGCACGTCTCCCCTCCACGAGGAACTGGAGGCCGCCCTGGCCCAGTGGAAGGGCACCGAAGCCTGCCTCCTCTTCAACACGGGCTACCAGGCCAACGCCACGCTGCTCCCGGCCCTGGTGGGCGCCGGGGACGCGGTGTTCTCGGACGCCCTCAACCACGCCTCCCTGGTGGACGGCTGCCGCCTGGCCCGGGCCGGGGGCGCCCAGGTGGGCATCTACCGGCACGGTGAGCCGGGGGACCTGGCCACACAACTCGCCACCTGGCGGGCCTCCGCCCCGGCAGCGGCCCTGGCCCTGGTGGTCACGGATGCGGTGTTCAGCATGGATGGCGTCGCGGCCGACCTGCCCACCCTGGTGACAGTGTGCGAAGCGCAGGGGGCCCTGCTGCTCATCGACGAAGCCCACGCCACGGGCCTGCTGGGCGCCGACGGCGCGGGCCTGGCCCAGCGGCAGGGCGTCCATGGCCGGATCCCCATCGTCATGGGCACCCTGGGCAAGGCCATCGGCGCCTTCGGAGCCTTCGTCTGCTGCAACCCCCTGCTGCGCGAGCACCTGCTGAACACGGCCCGGGGCTTCATCTTTTCCACCGCCCTCCCCCCGCCGGTCCTCGGCGCCGCCCTGGAGGGCATCCGCCTTGCCCGCGCCGAGCCCTGGCGGCGGCAGCGGGCCCTGGCCTTGGCCGACCGCCTCCGGGAAGCTCTTGGCCAGCCGGCCCAGCCCTCCGCCATCGTGCCGGTTCCCGTGGGGGCGGATGCCGAAGCCGTGCGGCTCGCGCAAGCCCTCCAGGGCGCGGGCTATGACGTCCGGGCCGTGCGGCCCCCCACCGTGCCCGAAGGTTCGGCCCGGCTGCGGATCACCACCGGCGCCCACCTGGAGGATGGCCAGATCGAAGGTCTCATCCAGATCCTCGGGCAGGTGCTGATTCGCTGAAGGGAGTCTGGCCAGCCCGGGCGTTCACAGCCCCCGCTCCTTATTGATCGAGAAGCCCCTGGGCTGACCTGTGGGAGAATGACTGCGGACCGATGGGTCTTCAGGAGGTGCCGCTTGAACCGCAACATAATGTTCGCCCTGGCAGGAGGCCTCGCCGCGGGATTCCTCGCCGGGTACTTCGTTTTCGGGGGCGAATCCAGGGAGGCCTCTCCTTCGGCGGCTGCCACCCCCGCCGCTCCGGTAATGCTGGCGCCCTCCCTGGGCGGAGGCATGCCGGGCGCCGCCCCGGGGGCCATGCCCAACGGTCCCATGCTTCCCAGCGCGGAGGCCCAGGCCCGCATCACCCAGATCGAGGCCGCCGTCCTGGCCGATCCCAAGAACCACGACGCGTGGGTTGCCCTGGGCAATGAATATTTCGACACCCATCAGGCCCAGAAGGCCGTCACGGCCTACGAGAAGGCCCTGGCCCTCAAGCCCGAGGATCCCAACGTCCTCACCGACCAGGGCGTGATGTACCGCCAGCTCGGCCAGTTCGACAAGGCCCTCGCCACCTTCCAGAAGGCCAACAAGCAGCAGCCCAGCCATGTCCAGAGCCTCTTCAACATCGGCATTGTCTATTCCAGCGATTTGAAGAAGCCCGATGAAGCCGCCAAGGCCTGGAACAAGGTCATCGCCCTCGCCCCCGGCAGCGAGCAGGCCGCCCAGGCCCGTCAGATGCTGAGCCAGGCCAAGCCCTAACCGGGCGGACAGCCTGCCCATGCTGAACCTCGACGTGCTTCCCAGCCCCCTGTGGGTGCTCGGCACCGGCACTGGCGTGGGCAAGACCTTCGTCGCGGCCCGCATCGCCCAGGCCTGGGCCAGGCAAGGTCCGGTGAGCTACCGCAAGCCCTTCCAGACCGGCGTGGACCGGGCCGATCACCCGGAAGCCGATGCCAGGGCGGTGCGCGGTTCCGGCATCGTCGCCGAAAGCCATGTCCTGCTGAGGGCACCGCTCTCACCCCTGGCCGCTGCCCAGCTCGAAGGCCGGGTCCTGGACCTGGCGGCGACCGCACGGTGGTGCCAGCGGCCCGCCGAGGGCCGGGTGCTGCTGGAGGGCGTGGGCGGACTGATGGTGCCTCTGGCGCCGCAGGTGCACTTCCTGGCCTGGGCCACGGAGCTGAAGATCCCCTGCGTGCTGGTGGCCCTGGGCGGCCTCGGCACCCTGAACCACACCCTGCTCTCGGCGGAGGCCCTCATGCTGCGGGGCTGGCGCATCGAGGCCGTGCTGCTGAACCCGGGCGCCGATGGCACCACGCCTGCCGTCGCCGAGGAGAATGCCGGGCTGCTCCGGGGCTTCCTGCCGATGCCGGTCGAAGTGCTCTGAGCTACTTCTGCGCCACGAGGAAGAGGCGCCGAAAGCGGAAGGGCGTGCGGCCCCGTGCGTCTGGCGGATAGGCGGCCCGCAGGGCGGCGCGGCAGGCCCTCAGGAAGGGCTCCCGGTCCGCTGTCACCAGAGCCTCCAGCAGCGGCGTGAGGAAGCTGCCGAGGATCCAGGCCAGCACCGCGTCCTCGCCCTCCAGCAGGTGGAGGTAGTCCGTCTCCCAGGCCTCGACGCGCTTCGCCATGGGCGCCAGCAGCGCCTCGTAGGCCTCCAGGCCCAGCACCGGGTTCCGTCGCAGCCGGGGCCCCAGCTGCCGCGACCAGTCGGGGTTCCCATCGATGACAGTGAACACGGCCAGATGCGATGGGCGGTCGTGGTTGCGGGGCATCTGCACCGCCAGGCAGCCGCCCGGTGCCAGGAAGCGCAGCAGCCGGGGCAGGAGGCGCCCGTGGTCATCGGCCCAGTGCAGGGCGGCATTGGAAAAGATGAGGTCCACCGGGACTTCGGGTTCCCACCTCGCCAGGTCGGCCGACCGCCAGCTCGCGCCCGCGCAGGCCCGAGCCGCCGCGGCCAGCATCTCGGGCGAGGCGTCCACGCCGAGAATGGACGCTGCGGGCCAGCGCTCACCCAACAGCCGCGTGACGTTGCCGGCACCACAGCCCAGGTCCACCACCCGGCTGGGTGCCTCGAGGGGCACCCGGCTCAGGAGGTCCAGGGCGGGGCGGCTGCGCTCCGAACCGAAGGCGAGGTACTGGACAGGATCCCAGGGCATGGGTCATGGTGCCACGGGTCGTACACTGGCCCCATGCCCACGCCCCTCCCCCCCGACTGGATTGACCGCCTGGCCCTCGACCGCGCCCATGTCTGGCATCCCTTCACCCAGATGCAGGTCCACGAGGCCGATCCACCCGTGCCACTCGTCGGCGGCGAAGGCTGCGACCTGCTCCTGGCCAACGGCGAGCGAGTGCTGGACGGCATCTCGAGCTGGTGGACCTGCCTCCACGGCCACGGCCATCCCCGCCTGGTGAGTGCCCTCGAACGGCAGGCCGCGAAGCTGGACCACGCCATGTTCGCGGGCTTCACCCATGAGCCTGCCCTGGAACTGGTGACCCGGCTGCGCCCCAAGCTGCCCGCGAACCTCCGCCGGGCCTTCTTCTCGGACGACGGCAGCACCGCCGTGGAGGTGGCCCTGAAGATGGCCTTCCAGGCCCAGCTCCAGCGGGGCGAGCAGGGCCGGAACCGCTTCGGCGCCCTGCGCGGCGGCTATCACGGCGACACCCTCGGCGCCGTGGGTGTGGGCGAACTGGAGAACTTCATGACCGGGCTCTTCCGGCCCCTGCTGCTGGCCTGCGAGCGGCTGGAGGTGCCAGAGGATCCCCGCCGCGAGATCGAGCCCGACCTAACGGGCTGGCCCGAGCGGATCGAGACCGCGGGCCAGACCCTGATCGCCTTCTTCGCCACCCATGGCCCGCGCCTCGCCGCCTTCATCGCCGAGCCCCTCATCCAGTGCGCGGGCGGCATGCGCATGTGGCCCCCCGAGCTGCTGCAGGAGCTGCGGGCCCAGTGCGATACCCATGGCGTCTACCTCATCCTCGATGAGGTGGCCACGGGCTTCGGCCGCACGGGTACCTTCCTGGCGTGTGAACAAGCAGGCGTGGCCCCGGATCTGCTCTGCCTGTCCAAAGGTCTTACCGGAGGCACCCTTCCGCTATCGCTGACCTGGGCCACGGATGAGCTCTACGGCCACTTCTGGGGCACGCCCGCCTCGGGCCGCGCCTTCCTCCACGGCCACAGCTACACGGCCAATGCCACGGCTTGTGCGGTCGCCTGCGCCAGCCTCGCCCTCTTCGATGACGAACCCGTGCTGGCCAACGCGCAGACCCTCGGCAAGGCCATGCGGGATGCCTTCGCCCGCCTCGCCGCCCATCCGGCCGTGCGCCAGGCCCGGAGCCTGGGCACCATCGGCGCCTGCCGCCTGGTGGATCCGGCCACCGGACAGGCCCACGCGCCCGAAGCCCGCTTCGGCTGGCGCCTGCACCGCCGCGCGCTGGAGCGCGGCCTCCTGGTGCGGCCCATCGGCGACTGCCTCTACCTGATGCCGCCCCTCAGCACGCCGCCCGACCGCATCGCCGAGGCCGCGGAGACGCTGCTGGACCTGCTGGATGCATGACGATCCCGAAGGCAGTGTCCTGCGGCACTACACTGGCGATCTGGCTAGGAGTGCGCGATGAAGCTGGTCACCTTCCTGCAGACGGACACGGAGAAGATCGGCGCCGTGCTGGCCGACGGGCACATCCTCGATTTTGCCGCCGTTGAGGCCCGCCTTGCGGTGGACATGCTGACGTTGATCCGCCGGCAGGATGAATTGATGCCCCTGGCCCGGGACCTGGAGAGGAAACCGCCCGAAGCAGCCCTCGTCAAAGAAGAATCAGTGCGCCTCCTGGCCCCCGTTCCACGCCCGGTCTCGCTGCGGGACGGCTATGCCTTTCGCCAGCACGTGGCCACAGCCCGGCGCAACCGGGGCCTCGACATGATTCCCGAGTTCGACCTCTTTCCCGTCACGTACTTCAGCAACCACCTGGCGGTGACCGGTCCCGGTGAAGTGCAGGTACAGGACCACCACCTGGAGCGCCTCGACTTCGAACTGGAGGTGGCCATCGTCACCGGCCGGCCTCTCAAGAACGCCACCCTGGAGGAGGCCGACGAGGCCATCTTCGGGTACATGATCATGAACGACTGGAGTGCCCGCAGGCTCCAGATGGAGGAGATGAAGCTGTCGCTCGGCCCTTGCAAAGGCAAGGACTTCGCCACCAGCCTGGGCCCCTGGCTCGTCACCAGAGACGAGCTGGATCTCGAACAGACGCCGAAGGGAACGACCCTGCACGCCGCCATGACCTGCCGGGTGAATGGACACCCGCTGTCGGAAGGGAATGCCGACAGCATGCACTGGACCTTCGCCCAGCTCCTCCAGCGCACCAGCTACGGCATCCAGATGAAGTCCGGGGAAGTCATCGGCAGCGGCACCGTGGGGACCGGCTGCCTGCTGGAACTGAACGGCTCCAAGGTCACGGACAACCTCTGGCTCAAGTCCGGGGACGAGGTGGTCATGGAGGTCGAGGGTCTGGGCCGCCTGGTGAACACCGTGGTCCACGTCCCCGAGCGCCTCAGCGACATGCCCCCGCACCTGGTGGGCGGAAACCTGCCGGACCTCTACGCCGGCACGCCCTCGGGCGAGGCCGGTGACTGATCCGCGGATGAAGATCCGCAGCTGGACCCAGAGCCAGAAGGCGTGAGGCGGAGGAAGGGCTTCAGGCCGGCACCCAGCACTCGGACGTACTCCACCCTGGCCACCAGCCCAGGGGCGAGCCTGAGCAACCCCACCCAGGGCAGCGGAACTGCCAGGAGAGGAAGGGTCAAGCGGTCCTGGCGCTTCGGACCCGCCCCTTGTGCGCAGGGGTCTCCACCGCTAGCGTGGCACTGACGCCCGTGGGAGGCCGCATGTCCCGTCACCGGAGCACCCCTGTCCTGATCTTGATCCTGGCCATCAGGCTCGGAGCCCAGGCTCCCTCGACGCCGTCCGCCGAGGTGCGCCAGTTCCTCAAAGTCGAGGCCCCGCTGGTGGCCCTCGTGCATGCCCGGGTGGTGGATGGTACTGGTGCCCCCGCGCAGGAAGACCAGACCCTCATTCTCCGCGGGGACCGAATCGAGGCCATGGGGGACAGTGCCAGGCTGGTGCCGCCCAAGGAGGCCCAGGTCCTGGACCTGGCGGGCCACACGGTGCTCCCGGGCCTGGTGGGCATGCACAACCACCTCTTCTACACCCACTCCATCCACCTCGATGAGAAGGGCGCCGTGCCCGCACCCGGACGGATGTTCGCCGAGATCGCGTACTCGGCCCCCCGGCTCTACCTGGCCTGCGGCGTCACCACCATCCGCACCACGGGCAGCCTGGAACCCTACACGGACTTCAACATCAAGCGCCAGATCGACGCGGGCCTCCTGCCGGGCCCGAAGATGGACGTGACGGGGCCCTACCTCGAGGGTTTCGAGCCCATGACGCCCCAGATGCACGCCCTGGGTGGCCCCGAGGAGGCGCGCCGCTTCGTGGACTACTGGGCCGACGCAGGCGTCACCTCCTTCAAGGCCTACATGAACATTACCCGGGCCGACCTGAGCGCGGCCATCCAGGCGGCCCACGCCCGGGGCCTCAAGGTGACCGGGCACCTGGGCTCCGTCACCTGGCCCGAGGCCCTGGCGCTGGGCATCGACGACTTCGAGCACGGCCCGGTGTTCACTGACACCGAGTTCACGCCGGACAAGAAGCCGGATGTGGGACCGCCGGTGGCGGCCTCCTGGGGCTCTTGGCTGAAGGTGGACATGGCCGGACCCGAGGTGCGGAAACTCATCCACGACCTGGTAGCGAAGCGCGTGGCCGTGACGTCCACCCTGCCCGTCTTCGAGCTGGGCGTGCCCGGGCGCCCCCCCCTTCAGGCGCGCATGCTGACCGCCCTGTCCTCCGAATCCAAGGCCAGCTACCTCGCGGCCCGGGGCCGCGTGGCAGTGGCCCCCAACGGCCGCGCCGAGCAGCTGCTCCGGAAGGAGATGGCCTTCGAGCTGGCCTTCGTCCGGGCGGGCGGACTGCTGCTGGCGGGGCCCGACCCCACCGGCATGGGCGGTGTGCTGCCGGGCTTCGGCGACCACCGGGAGCTGGAGCTGCTCGTGGAAGCCGGCTTCACGCCGGTGGAGGCCATCCGCATCTACACGGCGAATGGCGCCGCCTTCCTGGGCCGCCTCGACCGCATCGGCACCCTGGCCCCGGGCAAGCAGGCCGACCTGGTGGTGGTGAAAGGTGATCCCTCCAGGAGCATCCAGGACATCGAGAACGTGGTGCTGGTGTTCAAGGATGGCCTCGGCTACGACTCTGCCCGGCTCATCGAGTCCGTGCGGGGCCACGTGGGCATCCGCTGAACCGGAGCAGGAGTCACGCCCCGGAGTCCTGCCTTCCGGTCTGCGGCTCCCCCCGGTGGTGCACCACCTGCTGTGCGTGGGGGATCTCGATGCCGGCCGCGCGGAACGCCAGGAGGATGCGACGGCGCAGCTCGCGCGCCACTTCCCACTGGGCGCCAGGTGCAGTCTTGGTGAGGGTGCGGATGACGAACCCGTTGGGACCAAGGCTTTCGATGCCCTTCACGTCAAGGGGCTCCAGCACCTGCGCGGGCTGTTCAACCCGAAGGCTCTGGCCCACCTCCCGCAGCACCTGGAACGCACGGTCCGGATCCGTGGCGAGGTCCACTTCCACATCCACCAGGGCCCGGGCGTAGTCCTTGGACAGCACCACCACGCGAACCATGGAACCGTTGGGGATGAAGTGGGCCCGGCCTTCGGCATCCCGCAGCTGGGTGATCCGCAGGGTCATGCGCTCCACGGTGCCGATGTGCTTGTCGTCCACGTTGAGGATGTCGCCCACGCCGAACTGGTTCTCCAGGAGCAGGAAGAAGCCGCTGATGACATCCTTCACGAGGCTCTGGGCGCCGAAGCCCAGGGCTACCCCTGCCACTCCGGCGCCCGCCACCAGGGGGCCGATGTTCACACCGAATTCCTGCAGCAGCATCAGCAGGAAGAAGGCCACCACCAGCACCCGGGCCGCGTTGTTGAGCACTGCGCCCAGGGTCTTGGCCCGGCGCTCGGCCTCGCTGGTGACGGCCGCCTTGTCGCTCGCCACGACCCGGCGGACGGCCCGCACCACCAGGGAGACCCCCCACAGCAGCGCCAGGCAGATGACGAACACCAGCCCGAGGTTCTGCACCCTTTCCCAGACGCCGTGGGCGCCGATGGCCTGGATCATCGCGGTGGCTTCAGTCATGGGGCGCCTGGACCGCTAGCCTATCAGGGCCCATGACGCCATGGTCAGGTCCATGGTTCTGCTTGACTTGGATTCGATTCACACTTATTTAAATTTTTTTGCCGTTTTTTTAGGATTTGCACTGGCATCCGTCCAGCAACCTCCGCATTCTTAGTTTTCAAAGAATCTATCCATCTGCGGGGAGGGCTCATGAGCAGCATCGACCGGCGCAAGCATCGAGGTCCCTTCCGGATCCTCTACATGGACCTGAAGAGCTTCATGCGGCGCTACCTCAACATCGGCTGAGTCGCGACCCGGTGGGTCGCGAAAGGCGCTCCACTGGTGCGCCGGCAGCGGGGCCCCACAAGCAGCGAATCAGGCCCACCAAGCCTGTACCTCCTACTTCCACGACGCCCAATAGTTCGGGTTTTCCACCGCCCCCGCCGCCGCCGTGGCCTTCAGGGGCCGAAGGGTATCCACCATGACCGCCACTTCATCGGTCCGATCCTTGGTGCGGCTGAGGGGGATGGCCTTGGGATGGGGCCCATGGTGGATGCCCTGGGGATGCCAGGTCACCATGCCCGGGCCGATGCCGTCGCGGCTGAAGAAGTGGCCCGCCGAGTAGAACAGCACCTCGTCGTAGTCGATGTTCAAGTGGAAGAAGGGCACTCGCATGGCGCCCTCCTCCTCCTCGAAGGGCCGCGGCAGGAAGGAGCAGATGACGAAGTTGGTCCCGAGGAAAGTGCTGTGGGCCGAAGGCGGCAGGTGGTAGCGGGCGCTGAGCACGGGCCGGATGTCCTTCACGTTGATGCGCCACACGGAGAGGTCGCCCTTCCAGCCCACCGCGTCCAAGGGGTTGAACGGGTAGAACACCTTCGTGATTTCGTTCTCCCGCTTGATGTGGACGGCCCACTCCTTCGGGGTCGCGTCGTAGGGCTCCAGCTCCGGCGTGTCGATCATCGCCGGATCGAAGATGGCGTTGGGCCCCAGCTGGTGGCGGTCCGGGATGGTGACCTCACTGAAGCTCTCGATGAGGAGGTACCGCTGGTCGCCTGAGTCGGGCAGAAAACGGTAGGTGGTGCCCCGGGGGATCACCATGTAGTCGCCGGTGGCGTAGGTCAGTGCACCGAAGGTGGTCTCCAGCTTGCCGCCACCCGCGTGGATGAAGTAGACGTCGTCTCCGTCAGCGTTGCGGTAGAAAAAGTCCATGGCCTGGGGCGCCACCCAGTGCAGCGCCACATCCGGGTTGTGGAGCAGGCAGATGGGCGCGAAGGAGGCTTCGGTGGATCCGAACATCGAGGCTCGTACCGCCTCTCCAGGGTGCACCACCAGTGCCCCACCCTCCAGGCCGCGCCCTGCCCGGTGGGCCTCCGCTCCGGCTGCGGCCTCCGCCGAGGGTCGAAGGCCGTTCAGGTCGTAGTTATGGGGCCGCAGCGGACCTTCGATGCGGGTCCAGTCCGTCACCGGATGCCGGCGGTAGAGGTGGGTGGTGCGGCCGAAGAACCCCTGGCGGGCGTGTTCTTCCTCGAAGGTACCCGGGGGCAGGTCCACGTGGGCCTGGCGACTGTGGAGACCCTTGCGCAGGGGGAACAGGGGCGTGTCCTTCTTGGTCATGGCGACCTCGGGATGGACCCCCATTATCGCGGGAATCTGTGTCCACAGGCTTCATCAATTCCCAGGGCGACAGTACTTATGAAGGGCGAAGAGCCAATATGCGCAGGTTCAGTCGGGCGTCATGCGGTGGGGCTGCGCCTGGGAATTAACCAGCGGCCGAGGATCAGCCGATGGAGATCCTGACGACTGCTGACAGGGTCCTACCCCATTCTGAATCCCACCCCCGCCTCGTCCCAGCCAGGGAGGTGACATGGAACGCAACCACACCCAGGAACTTCTCAGCGCCATCCAGCATGCCGACCGGGCGGGCGCCAACGCCGTGATCGAGGACTGGGCCAGGGGACGGTCCTTCAGCCTCGCGGTCACGGAACTGCTCGCACCGACACTGGAGGCTTTCGGCGAAATCTGGTCCACCGGCCAGGGTGGCGTTTCCCTGGCCACGGGCTACGTGGCGTCGAAGGTCGCCGAGGATGTCCTCTCGAGAGTCCTCCTGGAATCCGATACCGCGTCCGGCGTCGCCCCGTCCAGGGGCCCGGTGGTGGTGGGCAATGTCGAGGATGACTTCCATCCCCTGGGACGCAAGATGGTCGCGGCCTTTCTCCGCACCAGCGGCTGGGATGTGCGGGACCTGGGGGTGGATGTCTCGGCCGCCCAGTTCGTGGACACGGCCGAGGCCTGCGGGGCCCGGGTCATCGGCGCCTCGGCCATGATGTACACCACTGCCAAGAATGTGAGGAAGATTCGCGAGGAGATCGACCGCCGGGGCTTGCGAGGGAAGCTGCAACTGGCCCTGGGTGGCGCGGTCTTCAAGCTGCGGCCCGAGCTGGTGGCCGACTTCGGTGGCGACGGCACCGCGGCCAGTGCCGTGGAGGCCGATGCCCTGTTCGAAACCCTCCGCCAGCGGTCCCTCGGCCTTGCGCCGGCCTGCGGGAGGAGGACGCCATGAACAGCCTCGAGCGGGTCCTCGCCGCCCTCCAGAACCAGCCGACGGACCGGCCAGCCTTCTTCATCAACGCCAGCCTGTACGGCGCCCGGCTCACCGGGGCCCACCTGGATGACCACTACACCCAGGCCGAGGTCTACGCGGAAGGCCAGATGGCCATCCGGGAGACCTTCTCGCCCGACCTGCTCATCAGCCCCTTCTTCGTGCCTGCCATTGGCGAGGCCTTCGGCAGCCCCTGGCGGGCCCGCCCGAGCCAGGCGCCCAACACCGTGCAGTTCGTGGCCCGCAACGCCGAGGACATGCTGAAGCTCCCCCTGCCCGATGTGGACAGCCACCCGCGGCTGCTCTACCTGCGGGAAACCATCCGGATCCTCACCAGGAAGTACGCCGGCGAGGTGCCCATCTTTGGCGTGCTGGTGAGCCCCTCGGACATCCCTCCGCTGGTCATCGGCCTCGAAGCCTGGATCGACGCCCTCCTCTTCCAGCCGGAGGTGGCCCAGGCCCTGCTGGACCGGCTGACCCCCTTTTTCCTGGACCTGGGCAAGGCAATGCTCAGCGACGGTGCCACGGGCCTCGCCCTGACCTCGAACCTGGCCAACACCTTCATCGTCACGGAGGCCATCGCGAACAGCCTGACGCTGCCGGCGCTGCAGCGGGCCCTGGCGGAAATCCCTGGCCCCGTCATCTTCCACCATGGCGGCTGTCCCCTGGTGGACCAGCTGGCCCGCTTCAAGGGACTGCCGAACGTCGTGGCCTATTTCATCGATGTGGGCGAGGACCTGGGCCTGGCCCGCCGGAACCTGGGCCCGGGCCCCATCGTCATGGGCAACCTCAGCGGCCCCGGCCTCCTCCACCTCCGCCCCGAGGAAGTCACTGCCCTCTGCGAACAGGCTTTCGACCAGCGGGGCGAGGACCGCCAGTTCATCCTGGCCACCTGCAGCGCCGACATCCAGATCGACACGCCCGCCGAGTCCATCGCGGCGATCACGGAGGCCGTGTGCCGGGCCGGGGGCGCCGAGGCATGACCCAGGCGAAGCGCCAGCTCTGCATCTCGTGCTCGATCTTCCGGAAGGAGATCGAGGCACTCCAGGCCTCCGGCCAGCTCGACCTGCCCGTCGAGTTCCTCAACTCCATGCTCCACATGGTGCCCGCCAAGCTGGAAACCCGGCTCCAGGAGGCCCTGGGCTCGGCCCATGCCCGCCAACCGGACGGGAAGGTCGTGCTGGCCTATGGGGACTGCTGCGGCCACATGGACACCTTCGAGTCCGAGCCGGGCACGGCCCGCACTGAAGGGATCAACTGCTGCGAAATCCTTCTGGGCCGGGAAGCCTACCGGAAACTCCGCAAGGAGGGCGCCTTCTTCCTCATGCCAGAATGGGCGCTGGCCTGGAAGCAGATCTTCGTGGGCCAGCTGGGCCTGCTGGGACCCTGCGCCAGGACCTTCATGCAGGAGATGCACTCGCGCATGATCTACCTCGACACCGGGCTGGTGCCCATCCCCCAGGCGGCCCTGCAGGAGGCCAGCGAGTTCCTGGGCCTGCCGGTGGAGATCCTGCCCGTGTCCCTGGATCCCCTCCTCGCCAGCCTGCAGCAGGCCGCCCGCGCCACCCAGTCCCATGACTGAGCCGACCCGCCAGCCCGACAGCGCCGCCATTCAGTTCATGATCGTGGACTTCCTGGCGGAGATCCTGAAGTTCTCGGAGAGCCCCGGGGAAATGGGGCAGTACCTCACCCGGCAGCTGCGGGAGCTCATGGGCGTGCGGGCCGTGGTCATGCTCCAGCACGGCGAGGCAGTCGAGAGCGGGTCGCCAAGGATCCTGGCCATCGAACCCCGGCGAGCCCACACGCCCTCCCTTGTCCAGGCCCTCGTGCAGCTGGCCAGCCTGCAGCCAAGGCTGCAGGAGGCCACCCTGCTCCGCAGGGCCTCCTGCCCCCCCGCCATGGCCGAGATCATGGACGGGCTGTGCCTCGCTTCCCTCAGCATGACGCCCCTTCGCGTCGGCGAGCTGCGGGTGGGCACCCTCTTCGCCCTGGACCACCTGAACCTGCAGCGATCGGATGATGTCACCCGCCTCCTGAGCACCCTGTCGCCGGTGTTTGCGTTGATCCTCCGGAACACCTTCCACTTCGCGGCCCAGGAAGAGAAGGTCCTGGCCCAGTCGGAAGAGTACCGGGCCCTCCTCGCCACCAACCTGGACGGCTTTGTCGTGGTCAGTGGCGCAGGGGCGATCCTGGACGTCAACGAAGCCTACCTGCGGATGACCGGCTACTCGCTCGACGAGATCAAGAGCCTCCATGTCTCCGACCTGGATGCCCTGGAGACCAGGCCCGAGACGGACCAGCACACCGAGAAGATGAAGCCGTTCGGTTCGGACCGCTTCATATCCCGCCACCGGCGGAAGGATGGCGCCACCTTCCCCGTGGAGGTCTCCACCACCTACGTCCCCAACCAGGATGTGGTCATCGGCTTCATCCGGGACCGCACGGAGCAGGAGGCCGCCGAGACCGCCCTCCGCGCCAGCGAGGCTCAGCACCGGGAGCTGATGGAGATGCTCGGCGAGGGAGTGTCCCTGGTGGACGCCTCGGAGACCTTCACCATGGCCAATCCGGAAGCGGAGCGGATCTTCGGCGTGGGCCCCGGTGAGCTGGTCGGCTTGAACCTCCGGACCTTCCTGGAGGACCCGGAGTGGGAGCAGGTCAGAACCGCCACCAGCCAGAGGATGCAGGGCGTATCCGACAGCTATGAAATCAGCATCCGGCGCATGGACGGCGTGCACCGGACCCTGCAGATCACCGTGACTCCCCGGTTCGCCCCAGGCGGGACCTTCATCGGGGGCCTCGCGGTGTGCCGGGACATCACCGACGAGATCAAAACCAAGGAGGCCCTCAGGTTGGCCCAGAAGATGGAAAGCCTCGGCAACCTGGCCGGAGGTCTGGCCCATGACATGAACAACGTGCTCGGGGCGATCATGGGGCTGTCGACCACGCACCAGGGCCTGGAGGCCGACGGTTCCCGGTTGCACAGCGCTTTCGAGACCATCACGAAGGCCTGCATCCGGGGCCGGAACATGGTGAAGAGCCTGCTGGACTTCGCCCGCAAGGACATGGCCGGGGAGCGGAGCCTGTCCCTCAACGCCCTCCTGGAGGACGAGGCCCGCCTGCTGGAGCGGACGATTCCGGCCAACATCGACATCGTCCTGGACCTGGATGCGAACGCGGGCAGCATCCAGGGGGACCCGGACGCCCTCAGCCTCGTGCTCATGAACCTCTGCGTGAACGCCGTGGATGCCATGCCCGAAGGGGGGCACCTCACGCTGAGAACCCGCTGCCTGGCCGACGGCCGCCTTTCGGTGGCCGTGCAGGACACGGGCACGGGCATGACCCAGGCGACCCTTGAACACGCCATGGAGCCCTTCTACACCACCAAGCCCCACGGGAAGGGGACCGGCCTCGGCCTGTCCCTGGCCTACAGCACGGTGAAGGCCCACCGGGGCGAGCTGGACATCCAGAGCAGGCTCGGGCAGGGCACCACCATCGAGATGCGCTTCCAGGCCACCCGGCAGCCTGAAGCACCCGCCCAGGCCCCGGATTCCGGCACGGACTCGCCGGGAGAATCCCTGCGGGTCCTGCTGGTGGACGACGATGAACTCATCCAGTCCTCCCTCGCCGCCCAGCTGGAGGTCATGGAGCACCAGGTGACCATCGCGGCCAGCGGCGAGGAGGCCATGGAGCAGGTGCTGAAGGGACTCAAGCCCGATCTCATCATCCTCGACATGAACATGCCCGGCTGGGGTGGCGCGGGCACCCTGCCCCGCCTGCGGGGGGCCCTCCCCGGAGTGCCCATCCTCCTCTCCACCGGCCGGGCGGACCAACGGGCCATCGACCTGGCCAGTGCCCATGCCGACGTCACCCTGCTCGCCAAGCCCTTCAGCTTCCGGGAACTTCAGGCGACCTTTGCAGAGGTCCTTCTCAGGACCTGATCAGGCCTGCCGCTGCAGCCAGCGGTTGTAGAGCCACAGGCTGAAGGCACTGCCCAGGCCGAAGAGCGTGAGGATGATCCAGCCCGAGGCCGCGGCTCTGGGGTCGAGCTTCAGCAGCCCATTCGACTGTTTTACGGCACCCGCGCACATCACCTTGTTGAAGAGCCAGGCACCGGCGGGACCGCCCACCAGGCTGCCAATGGCCATGGGCAGGTTGGCGTAGCCCAGGAACAGACCCTCCTGGCCCTTGGGAGCCAGGGAGCCGATGTATTCGAAGAGACGGGCCGAGGCGAACAGCTCGCCGAAGGCGATGAGGGCGACGGTCATCACCACGAAGAGGCTCCCCAGGGGCAGCCAGAGCCTCAGGGTCACGCCACCCGCCATGAACAGCGGGGCCACGTTGATGAGCATGGCCAGGCCGATGATCACCGTGCCCACGATGATGGACTTGATGGGGGGCAGCTTGCCGAACAGCTTCGTGATGAGCAGCTGGAACAGCACGATGGTGATGGGGTTGGCCATGGTGTAGAGGTCCATGGCCGGGGTGAGCTCCACGGTCTTCTTCACGTAGAGCGGCAGCACGTTGTAGACCTGGTTGTAGATGAAGTAGAAGCCGCTGCTCACCACCAGGAACAGGGCGAAGCGGCCGCTGCCCAGCACCTTGAACATGCCCAGCAGGATCTCGCCAAGGCTGCGCCGGGGCTTGTCCGGGTCCACCGTGGACTCGGGATCCCGGTACCGCAGCAGCACCGTGAGGAAGGCCAGCACGGCGGCCGCCATGGAGACGAGGAAGATGGTGTCGAGCTTGCCGAGCCGGGTGCGCACGATGAAGGCCGAGATGCGGCCGAACACGCTGCCGATGTTGATCACCATGTAGAAGATGGCGAAGGCCAGGGTGGCCTTGCCCAGGTGGGTGCGCTGCACGGTGCCCGCGATGCAGGGCTTCACCATGGAGCCGCCGATGCCGATCAGCAGGATCGCCGCCGCCACCGGCACCATGACGCCAGGACCGGCGGTGACTTCCTTTCCGGCCTGCAGCGCCATCGTCTGGCCGCCGAACCAGACCGGATAGCCCATCAGGAAATAGCCCCCCGCCAGCAGCACGCAGGCCATGAGCAGGCTGCGGCGGAAGCCGATCTGATCCGCCAGAGTGCCGCTGAGGATGGGCAGGAAGTAGACGAGGAACCAGAGCACGCCATTCAGGGTGCTGGGCCAGTAGTCGCCCAGTCCCAGGCGCCCCAGGTAGATGACGATGAAGCTGGCCATGGAGTAGTAGGCCGCCCGCTCGAACAGCTCCGTCAGGTTCGCGTTCCAGAAGCTGTCCGGAAAGCGGTACTTCTCGCGAAAGGAGAGCGGTTGATCCATGTCGGCCTCTGGGTGGGCCCAGTGTGCCACGACACCCTTAGTGCTTTCGGTCAGGTTGACAATCCGTCAGAGCCGGAAACACTCAGGAATCCAGGGGCTTCCGCGGGAGGACTCATGCGCAGGGTGGACGGGGTCATCGGAGCGGTTCTGGGGCTCGCCATCGCCTGCGGAGGCGGCCACGGCGCTTCGGCGCCGCCGGTCGTCAGCGTCGCCATCACTCCGCCCGGCGCCAGCCTGTGGACCGGCGGCACCCAGACCTTCACGGCCGCAGTGAGCGGCAGTACCGACCAGACCGTCACCTGGAGCGTGGTGGAGGGCGGGGGTGGCAGCATCGATGGCACCGGGCGCTACAAGGCGCCCGCCACTTCCGGAAGCTTCACCGTCAAGGCCGTCAGTGCGGCGGACGCAAGCAAGTCCGCCCTGGCCCCGGTCTCGGTCTCTGTCCAGCCTCCCCCCGGCGCCTGCAACGGCGCGGCTCTGGGCCCCGGCGCCAGCCTCCAGGGCTTCCTGTCCTTCCCCGCCGACAACGCCTGGAACCAGGACATCTCGGGCGCCGCGGTGGATCCCAACAGCGCCGCCATCATCGCCTTCATCGGCGCGGGCACGGGTCTGCACCCGGATTTCGGCGCGGGCCTCTGGCAGGGCGCCCCCATCGGCATCCCCTACAGCGTGGTGGCCTCGTCGGCGCAGGCGAAGGTGCCCGTGACCATTGCATCCACGGGTTACCCAAGCGAGTGCGATCCCGGCCCCATGCCCATCCCCGCCACCGCACCCATCGAAGGCGGGACTACCTCCACCGGCGACCGCCATGTCCTCGTGATGGACCGGGACACCTGCCTGCTCCACGAGCTCTACAACGCCGTCCCGAAGGCCGACGGCAGCTGGACCGCGGATTCCACCGCCACCTGGGACCTGAAGAGCAACGCCCTGCGCCCCTACGGCTGGACCAGCGCGGACGCGGCGGGCCTGCCCATCTTCCCCGGCCTGGCCCGCTACGACGAAGTGGCCGCCGGGGTCATCACGCACGCCCTGCGGTTCACGGTGCCAGTCTCCCGCAAGGCCTACGTGCTGCCGGCCACCCACTGGGCCTCGAGCAACACGAACACCAGCGCCCCGCCCATGGGCCTGCGGGTGCGCCTGAAGGCGGGCGTCGACCTCAGCACCTACCCGGTGCAGGCCCAGGTGGTGCTGGCCGCCCTCAAGCGGTACGGCCTGATCCTGGCCGACAACGGCAGCGCCTGGTACATCTCCGGCGCCCCGGACGACCGCTGGGACAACACCCAGCTGGCCTCGCTGTCGCGCATCAAGGGTTCGGACCTGGAGGTGGTGCAGATGGGCACCGTCTTCACCAGCGATCCCACCGGCACCGCCCCGGCCATCTCGAGCTTCAGCCCAAGCCGGGCCAGCACCACGACGACGGAGGGAGCGCAGCTCAGCTGGAGCACCACCAACGCCACCCGCTGGTTCATCACCCCGGACCTCGGCTGGGTGACCGGCACCAGCGCCACCGTCCACCCCGCCGCGACCACGACCTACACCCTGGAAGCAGAAGGGCCCTACGGCAGCGCCACCCGCACGGTCCAGGTCACGATCACCGGACCCTAGGAACGCCCTCCCTTCGATGGCTCGCCAGAGTTACCGTAGATCCGCACCCCGCTCCCGCAGCAGCTCCCGCAGCACCGAGCGGTGGCACCGGGCTTCGTCCTCGCAGTAGCAGCCCACCGCCAGGTCGGTCTGCCGGGACAGGGCCGCCAGCAGATCCAGCAGCCGTGCGTGCTCCGGCTGGGCCATCTCGGCCCGGTAGCGGCGGGCGAAGACCAGCCATTCCTGGTCAGTCAGGGCGCCCTGGCCCAGCTTCCGCAGGTCCTCGCTCGGCGCCACTTCCGGCAGCCACACATCGTAGTAGTCCCGGGTGGCGAACTCGGCCTTGGGCACCCCCCTCGGCGGCCTGCGCACGGTACCGAGGCGCAGCCCCTCGCCGGGTTCGCGCGGGCTTCCGAGTCGGACAATGCGGATGGCCATGGCTCCTCCGAAGCAGGGATCCTTTGTAGCAGACCACCGATCCTGCTATCACGGTCGCATGTCCCGACCCTGCCTGCGCGTCCTCACTTTGGCCCTGGCCACGCTGCTGCCTTCGCTGCTGGCGGGCGACCGGTCCGCTGATCCCTACGCCCCGGCCACCCAGACCCTCATCGACCGGGCCTTCGAAGGTCTGGATCCGAACAGGCCCGTCCTCGATGTCCACGTCCACGCCCTCGGCCTGGGGCAGGACGGCGACGGCGCCTTCGTGAACCCGGCGAAGCTCAGCGGCCGGCATCCCTTCAAGCGCTTCGAAACAGGCCTGTATTTGAAGGCCACCGGGGTGCAGGACATGGCCAGCTTCGATCGCGAATACCTGGAGGTGCTGGTGGCCCGGGCTCGAGCCTTCCCTCACCCCGTGAAGCTCCACCTGCTGGCCATGGACCGGGCCTACCGGGCCGATGGGAGCCCCGATCCAGTACGCACCGAATTCTACGTGCCGAACGACTACGTCTTCGCCGCCACCGCAAAGCATCCGGACCTCTTCGTGCCTGTCATCTCCATCCACCCGGCCCGGAAGGACGCCCTCCAGGAGCTGGAGGCCTGCGCCGCCAAGGGCGCCCGCCTGCTGAAGTGGCTGCCCAACGCCCAGGGCATCGACCCCGCGGATCCTCGCTACGACGCCTTCTACCTTCGCATGAGGTCGCTGGGCATCACGCTGCTCACCCACGCAGGCGAGGAGAAGGCCGTGGCGGTGAAGGGCGCCCAGGCCCTGGGCAACCCCCTGCGCCTTCGCCGCCCCCTGGACCTGGGGGTGAAGGTCATCGTGGCCCACTGCGCCAGCCTGGGAAGGAATGCCGATCTGGATCACCCGGGACGGACCTCCACCAATTTCGAGCTGTTCCTGCGCCTCATGGATGAGCCGAAATACCGGGGGCAGCTTTATGGCGACCTTTCGGCCATCACCCAGATCAATCGGCTGCCCACGGCCCTGCAGACCTTGCTCGCCCGGCCGGACTTCGATGAGCGCCTGCTCAATGGCAGCGACTACCCTCTGCCCGGCGTCAACCTCGTCATCTGGACCCGCCGCCTTGTCGAGCTGCGCATGATCACGCCCGCCGAACGGCGGGCCCTGAACGCGATCTGGAAGCGCAACCCCCTGCTCTTCGACTTCGTCCTCAAGCGCACGCTGAAAGACCCCGGGACCGCCCGGCGCCTGACGGCCGCCGCCTTCCAGCCAACGGTGCCCTGAGGGCGGGACGGGGCTTCCCGCGGATGTCATGATGTTCGACCCCCACTTGGAGGATCCACGGCCATGCCAACCTTCTCTGGTAGATCCAGCCGAGCCGTCATCTTCAGCGCCGCAGGCATCCTGCTGATCACCATGGGCATCCGGCAGACCACGGGGCTGCTCATCGCCCCCATCAGCGCCTCCACGGGCCTCGGCATCGTCGCCCTCAGCCTGGCCTTCGCCATCGGCCAGTTCGTGTGGGGCCTGGGCCAGCCCATCTTCGGCGCCATCGCGGACAAGCACGGCTCCTTCTGGGCCCTGGTGGCGGGGGCCTTCCTGCTGGCGGCGGGCCTGGCCTCCGCCCCCTATCTGACCTCGCGCTGGGGCATGGTGGTCTCCTTCGGGGTCCTCAGCGCCTGCGGCGCCGCGGCGGGCAGCTTCTCGGTGCTCTTCGGCGCCGCCGCCCAGCAGCTCCCCATGGAGCACCGGGCCTTCGCCAGCGGCTTCATCAACGCGGGCGGCTCCTTCGGACAGTTCGTGTTCGCCCCCCTAGTCCAGTACATGATCTCGGCCCGCGGCTGGGTTCCGGCGGTGCTGGCCCTGGCCGTGGCGGCCCTCTTCACCATCCCCCTGGCGGCCTGGGTGGGCACCAGAGCACCCGCGGCCCATCCGCCGGGCGCCGCGCACACCGGCCTCTGGGAGCAGATCAAGCGGGCCTCCGTGGACCGCAGCTACCTGTGCCTGCACGCGGGCTTCTTCACCTGCGGCTTCCATGTGGCCTTCCTGGTGACCCACCTGCCGGGGGAGGTGGCCCTGTGCAACCACCCGGCCACCGTCTCCGCCGTGTCCCTGGGTCTCATCGGCCTCTTCAACATCGCGGGGAGCCTCATGGCGGGCTTCCTGGGGATGCGCTACCGCATGAAGTATCTGCTGGCCCTGATGTACGGCAGCCGGACGGTGATGATCCTCGTCTTCCTGGCCTCACCCAAGACCGCCCTCACCTTCTACGTGTTCGCCGCCGCGCTGGGCCTCACCTGGCTGGCCACGGTGCCACCCACGGCCGGCCTGGTGGGCAAGCTCTTCGGCACGAAGTACCTGGCCACCCTCTTTGGCCTCACCCTGCTCACGCACCAGGTCGGCGCCTTCCTGGGCGCCTGGCTGGGGGGCCTGGCCATGGCCCACTCCGGGAACCTCGCGTGGATGTGGTACGCGGACGCGCTGCTGGCGGCCCTCGCGGCCCTGGTGAACCTGCCCATCCGCGAGGACAAGATCCTCGTGAGCCCCGTGCCCGAGGGCGCGACCAGTCCGGGCTGACGGATCCCGATCCTGGGGGCCGCACCTCCCGGAAAGTCCGTCCAGGATTACCCCTTGGTGATCCGATCCGTCAGCCTGCCAGGTCCTCCAGAGCTCCGAGAAGGCGCTTCACATCCTGCTCGGTGATGTGGAGGTGCGGCGCGAACCGCACGGCATTCCCGCGCTGACTGATGTAGATGTTCCGCTTCCTCAACTCTGAGACCAGGCTGCCTGGCTGCGTGCTCGGCAGCTGGGCGCCAACCATGTGCGGGCAGCGCTGCGCGCGCTCCGGGAGCTGGAACCCGAGCTGTTCGAGCCGGACGGTAAGGGTCGAGTTGACCGCGGCCAGGGACGCCGCGATGTTCTCGACACCCCAGGCGCGGAGCTGCTCCAGCGCAGCGATGGCCCCCGGGAGGATCGAGGCCGTGCATTTCTCCCCCACCTCGAACCGGCGCGCTCCCGGCATGTAGGTATCCGAATACTGGACCAGCGACGTGAAGTCCTCGGCATGGAGGCGGGCCAGCCAGGTTTCTTCGAGGGGGCGGGCGTCGCGCCAGGGCTCGGAGACGTAGAGCAGGCCAAACCCATAGGGGCACAGCAGCCACTTGTAGCCCGCCGCCACCAGGAAATCCGGCTGAATCTCCTCCAGGGGGAAAGGCATGGCACCCAGGGACTGCGTCGCATCGACGACGAGCACGCTGCCCGACTCGCGGCAGGCCTTCCCGATGGGCAGCAGATCGATGTGGGCGCCGTTGGTCCAGTGGCAGGTGGATACCGCCACCACCTTCACGCCCCGGTCGATCCTGGCCAGGATGGCTTGAGTCCAGCTGCCGCCCTCGGGATTTGGAACCGTCTCCAGGACGGCGCCCCTCACCTGGGCGGTCCTCTTCCAGGGCAGGACGTTGCTCGGAAACTCATCAGCGATGACCAGGATGCGATCCCCAGGTGCCAGATGCGGCTCGATGGCCCGGGCCGCCGCGCTCAGGCCGTAGCTGGCGGCGGGAATGATCGCATAGCCATCCGGATCGCCCCCGAAGAGGCTGGAAGCCAGGCTGCGGAGGGTTTCGGCATCATCGAAGAAGTTCGCCGGGGTCCGCTCCCAGGGATGGATCTTGGTGTGGACACCAGCGACCAGCCGGTCCCGGGACGCGTTCAGCTGGGGCGAGTTGTAGGCGCAGTTGAAGTAGGCGATATCCTCGGGTACATCGAACAGGTGGCGCTGGGATGGAAGACTGGGCATGGCACTCCCCGGGTTGCCAACAAACATAGCAATGGCAGCTCCAGGCACCAGCCATGGAGTGCAGGGTTCAGAGACCGCAGTTCGAGGGTGGGGCTTCTGCCAGAGTGGTTTGCCGTGCGGGTTGATGGCACAGACCACTGCGTCACCAGGAAGCTGAAGTGGCGGAGTGGATCCTCATCGAGTGGGCCGCCGTTTCACCGAGCTGCGCCCATCATCGCCGAGTTCCGAAGTAACCGCCCCTTCAGTGGTCCTCCGCCTCCTCGGTGAGGTGGAGCCAAACCGTCCCGTCGGGTTCCACCCGGTCGGATCCCTCGGGAATCACGGCCAGGGCGTTGGCCAGAAGCATCGAGGAAAGGATGCCGGAGCCCTGGGGCCCCGTGAGGCGGGCGCGGAGCACCCCCGCTTCGCGGCGGGTGGTCACCCTCAGGAATGTGGTCCGCTTGTCGCCGACCTTGCCGGACCAGCCGCCCTCCAGGATCGCTTCGGCCACCGGCCGGTAGAGGTTCGTGAAGCCCATCAACTTGCGCAGGGCAGGCCGGACGTACTCCTCGACCATGAGCATGGCGGCGACGGGATTGCCCGGAAGGCCGAAGATGGGTGTGCCGCCCAGCATCCAGAAGCCCAGCGGCCCGCCGGGCTTCTGGGCCACCTTCCAGAAGACCCGTTCGGCACCCAGCTCTTCGAGCATGGCCTTCATGAAGTCATAGTCGCCCACGGAAATGCCGCCGGTGGTGAGGACCACATCATTTTCCAGGGCTTGGCGGAGGACCTCCATCAGGGTTTCGCGGTGGTCCGGCACCCGGGGGAAGGGCACGGGAATGGCCCCGCAGGCAAACACCTGGGCGCACACGGCGTGGATGTTGGCGTCGCGGATCCTGCCGGGGCCGGGCGGTTCGGAGACATCCACCAGTTCATCCCCAGTGGTGAGCACGGCCACCCGGACCCGGGGATGGACCGGCAGGGACGCCATTCCGGCCGCCGCCAACACACCGATCTCTCCTGGCCGCAGGCCCTGCCCAGCTGAGACCAGGAGCTGGCCCTGGCGCAGGTCCTCCCCCGCGAGCCGGATGTGGATGCCCGCGCGCAGCGGCCGGTCCATCTGCACCCAGGCCTCCCCCCGGATGGTGTCCTCGACGGGCACCACGGAGTCAGCGCCCTCGGGCATGGGAGCGCCGGTCATGATACGCAGGGCTTGGCCAGGCCCCACGGCGCACCGTGCGACGCCGCCGGCCGCCAGGTCGCCGAGCACGTGCAGGCGGATCGGATGGGTTCCGCAGGCTTCCGCGAGATCGGCAGCCCTCACCGCATATCCGTCCATGGCGGAATTGGTGAAGGGCGGCACAGTGGACGGGGATCGCTGATCCTCTGCCACGGCGAGGCCTAGCACCTGCTCCAGCGGCAGCCGCTGCGCAGGGCGAGGCCGGACGTGATCCAGAATGAGGCCGAGGGCTTGCGTCGGAGTGGTCATCAACCCGGGTACCTCATCACCCGCCAGCGGAGGAGACAGAAATGCCGCCAGGCGCCCGGCATGTGGGAACCCACCGAGGCCACAAGCGTGGCAGAGAGGTACCAGGGGAGGCGGGCGGCCGGCTGCAGAACGCCCATGCCCAACAGGCCCAGCTTCACCAGCACCGCCACGCCGCTGCCCTGGGTGAGGATGGCCAGGTCCCGGGCGAGGTCGATGGTGAAGAGCAGGACGCCGCTGACCACCGTGACGAGGATGGGAACCCGGAGGGACTGGAAATCCGCGCCGAAGGGAATGGCGCCCACCACCAGGGCCATGGCCGCGAGGTGGAGGCTGCGCAGGACCAGCTGCGCCGGTCGGGCCCATGGGAAGTGTCGGGGCGCCTCCGGAAAGAGGAAGAGCAGAGGGCGGCTCCGGGCCGGCCCGTCTGAGTGGGTGGGATCCATGCCTTTGTTCTAGCAGAGTTCGCGCGCCATGCTGAAATGGTTGAAATCCAGGAATCCCCCATGCCCAAGCCCCTCGCCCAGCCCGTCACCATCCGCATCCGCATCGGCATGGGCGAAAACATCGCCATCGGCCAGGGCAAGGCCGACCTCCTGGAGGCCATCGGCCGCACCGGCTCCATCTCCGCCGCCGCCCGGGACCTGCAGATGAGCTACCGCAAGGCCTGGATGCTGGTGGACGAGATGAACCAGTGCTTCCGCACCCCGGTGGTGCTGGCGGCGAAGGGCGGTCTCCAGGGGGGCGGGGCCCAGGTGACCGCCCTGGGCCGGGAGGCCCTGGAGCGGTTCCGCCGGATCCAGGCCAAGGCTTCCACCGCCATCGAGAAGGACGCCCGCGATTTCCGCAAGCTCCTGCTCCGGTGACATCCCGGGAAACCACCTCGTCCTCACCTGTCTGAATCGATATATCCCTGCGAAACTACCGGCCAGGAGGCTGCTATGAACCTATCCACCTGGCTGCGGGGAAGCCTGGCTGTGGCTCTGTTCCTCGGGTCAGCCCTGCTGTCCGCGGCCGCCCCGCCCTCTCTGCCCGACGTCATCCTCGCCACCACCACCAGCACCCAGGACTCCGGTCTGCTGGATGAGTTGATCCCCCGCTTCGAGCAGCAGACCGGCTACCGGGTCAAGACCATCGCCGTGGGTTCGGGTCAGGCCATGGCAATGGGCAAGAGGGGCGAGGCGGACGTGCTGCTGGTCCACTCGCCCGAAGCCGAGCAGACCCTGGTGGCAGAGGGTTCCGGCATCAACCGCCGCATCGTGATGCACAACGACTTCGTCCTGGTGGGGCCGCCTTCGGACCCTGCGGGCATCGTGAAGCACACTGCCGTTGAAAGCTTCCAGTGCATTGCGGCAGCCAAGTCGCTGTTCCTGTCCCGCGGCGACAACTCCGGGACCCATGCCCAGGAGCTCAGGCTCTGGAAGGCCGCTGGCGTAGCCTTCGAGAGGCAGGCCTGGTACCAGCAAACAGGCCAGGGCATGGGGCAGACCCTGGCCATCGTCGCCGAAAAGAAGGCTTACACATTGTCAGATCGCGGCACCTTCCTCGCCCTCCAGAAAAAACTCGGGCTGGCCGTTCTGCATGAAGGGGATCCATCCCTCCGGAATGTCTACCACGTCATCGAGGTAAACCCGGCGCGGTTTCCCAAGGTGAATGCAGCGGGAGCCCGCGCCTTTGCTGACTTCATGGTGTCGAAACCGGTCCAGGCTTGGGTCAAAGAATTCGGAATAAGTCTCTATGGCTCGCCGCTATTCTTCCCTGATGCCGAGGTCCCGAAGTAGGACCCCGGAAGGAGTCGGAACCCATGTCGAACGCCATCTTCAGCCTCCCTGAAGCCCACAATGAAACCATTCTTTCCTATGCCCCCGGCTCGAAGGAGCGGGCGCTGCTGAAGGCCGAACTGGAACGCCAGTTCCACCAGGAGATCGAGATACCCCTGATCATCGGCGGCCGGGAAGTGCGTACCGGCACCATCCAGAAGGCCGTCTGCCCCCACGACCACCAGCACGTACTGGCCCGCTACCACGAAGCCGGGGAAGCCGAAGTGCACTTGGCCATCGCCGCAGCCACGGCCGCCAAGAAGGACTGGGAGGCCACCCCCTGGGAGGACCGGGCCGCCATCTTCCACAAGATGGCCAGCCTGATATCCACGAAGTATCGTTACATCCTGAACGCCGCCACCATGCTCAACCAGTCCAAGAGCGCCTACCAGGCGGAGATCGACAGCACCTGCGAGACGGCGGACTTCTTCCGGTTCAACGCGAAGTTCATGGAGGACATCTACAAGCACCAGCCGGTCTCGGATCCCCATGTGTGGAACCGCGTCCACTACCGGGCCCTGGAGGGCTTCGTGTTGGCAGTGACTCCCTTCAACTTCACGGCCATCGGCGCCAACCTCGCCACGGCCCCCGCCATCATGGGCAACACTGTGGTGTGGAAGCCCGCCTCGACTTCCATTCTCTCGAACTACTACCTCATGCAGCTCTTCAAGGAAGCCGGCCTGCCGGACGGCGTCATCAACTTCATCCCCGGCTCTGGCTCAATGATCGGTCGGATCGCCCTGGAGGACCGCCATTTCGCGGGGCTCCACTTCACCGGCTCCACGGGGGTCTTCAACAGCATGTGGAAGACCATCGGCGGCAACCTGGAGCGTTACAAGAGCTACCCCCGCATCGTGGGCGAGACCGGTGGCAAGGATTACATCTTCATGCACGCCTCCGCCGATGGCGAGGAGACGGCCGCAGCCATCGTCCGGGCCGGCTTCGAGTACCAGGGTCAGAAATGTTCCGCCTGCTCCCGGGTCTACATCCCCGCCTCCCGCTGGGCGGAACTGAGGGCCCTCATCCTGGGCATGCTCGCCGAGGTGAGGATGGGCGATGTGCGCGACTTCCGGAATTTCTTCAACGCTGTCATCGACGAAAAGGCCTTCGACGGCACCATGAAATACATCGAGCTGGCCCGCAACGCAAAGGACGCCCAGATCATCGCCGGTGGCAAGGGGGACAAGTCCAAAGGCTACTTCATCGAGCCCACGGTCATCCTCACCACGGATCCCAAGTTCGTGACCATGGAGGAGGAGATCTTCGCGCCGGTGGTCACCATCTACGTCTACGATGACGCGAAACTGGACGAAACGCTCAAGCTCCTAGACGAGACTTCGCCCTACGCCCTCACCGGCGCCATCTTCGCCAAGGATCGCTACGTGATCAACCAGCTCACCCAGACCCTGGCCAACACCGCTGGAAACTTCTACATCAACGACAAGTGCACCGGCGCCGTGGTGGGCCATCAGCCCTTCGGAGGGTCCCGGGCCTCCGGCACCAACGACAAGGCCGGCAGCCTCCTGAACCTGATCCGCTGGACCTCGCCCCGCACCATCAAGGAGAGCTTCACACCACCCCGGGACATCAAGTTCCCGTTCCTGCTGGAAGAATAGGAGTGCCGTGGACCTGATCTGGGAGGGCCTCCGGAAAGCGCTGGAGCTGTTGCTCACGCTTGACCCGGAGGTCCTGCGGATCACCCTGCTTTCCCTCAAGGTGTCCGGCATCGCCACCCTGCTGAGTGTGCTGCTCGGGCTCGGCATTGCCGTGCTGGTGGCCCTCAACGAGTTCCCAGGCAAGCGCCTGGCCATCGCCCTGGCGAACACCGGCATGGGTCTGCCCCCAGTGGTGGTGGGCCTCTTCGTGACCGTGTTCCTCTGGCGCAATGGACCCCTGGGCTTCCTCGGCCTCCTCTACACACCCGCCGCCATCATCCTGGCCCAGGCCGTCATTGCCACACCCATCATCGCGGGCCTGGGCATCGCCGCACTCCAGCACCTGCCGCCGGGGCTGCGCCTGCAGATCCTCGCCCTTGGGGCCACCCGCACCCAGATGGTGTGGCTCCTGTTGAAGGAGGCGCGCCTGCCCCTCCTGGCTGCCGTCATGGCCGGGTTCGGCGGGGTGATCTCCGAAGTGGGCGCCTCGATCATGGTGGGCGGCAACCTGAAGGGCAGCACCCGGGTGCTCACCACGGCCACCGTGATGGAGACCAGCCGCGGCAATTTCGACGTGGCCTTCGCCCTCAGCTTCATCCTCCTGGTACTGGCGTTCTCCGTGAATGCCCTGCTCACCCACCTGCAGCAGCGGAGCCGGCCCCGATGAGCCGCGAGACCCTGCTCCACGCGCACAGCCTCCAGGTGCACCGGGGAGGGGCCCGGGTGCTCGAGGTGCCTTCCCTGGACCTGCGCACCGGAGAGGTGCTCGCCCTCATGGGGCCCAACGGCGCCGGCAAGAGCACCCTCCTGCTGACCCTGGCCGGACTGCTGCCGCCTTCGACCGGTGAGCTGCGGTTCCGGGACAGGAAGCTCGATTCCAGGTCCGAGCGGGAAGCCTTCCGTCGGCGCATGACCATGGTCTTCCAGGATCCGCTGCTCTTCGACGCCACCGTGGCGCAGAACATCGCCTCCGGCCTGAAGCTGCGGGGCGTCCCCGCCGCGGAGCGGCAGCCGCAGGTCGAGGCCTGGGCCCAACGGCTGGGGATCGGAACCCTGCTGGATCGCTCGGCGCTGCGCCTCTCCGGCGGCGAGGCCCAGCGCACCGCCCTGGCCCGGGCCTTCGTCCTGGCACCGGAGATCCTCTTCCTGGACGAGCCCTTCTCCTCTCTCGATAGCCAGGCCCGGGAGGAGCTCATCGA
Organism: uncultured Holophagaceae bacterium; assembly: GCA_903884655.1. Lineage (GTDB taxonomy): Bacteria > Acidobacteriota > Holophagae > Holophagales > Holophagaceae > Geothrix. The sequence goes on from CAISFO010000060.1 coordinate 133,390, forward strand.
AGAGTTGGGCCACATCCTGGCCGAGACCGGCACCACAGCCGTAATCTCCACCCATGACCAGGGCAAGGCGGTGCGGCTGGCGCACCGGCTGGCGGTCATGCAGGAGGGGCGCATCGTGCAGATGGGTGGGCTGCGGGAAGTCATGAACCATCCGGAGAATGCCTTCGTCGCCGCCTATGTGGGCATGGAGACGCTCCTCAAGGGCCAGGTGGTGACCTGCGAGGGAGGATTGATTTCCCTGCGCCTGCGCCGGGGCCCGGATGACCTCGAGATCCTGGCCCTGGGCGAGGCCCGGCCCGGACAGACGGTCCTGGTGGGAGTCCGTCCGGAGCATGTGGGATTGTCTTTACAAACTGACAACCGAAGCAGCGTCCGGAATTCATTCCCGGTGGCTGTGATCAAGGTCATACCCCGGGGCCCCTTCTTCAAGGTGGAACTGGATTGCGGCTTCCATCTGGCGGCCTACGTCACGGCCCAATCGCTGTCAGAACTTGATCTTCAGCCCGGCCGGCAGGTGGTCGCCTCCTTCAAGGCCACAGCCGTCCACCTCATCCGGAAAGAGGGACTCGCCCCGGAAGTGTGACCGGTATCCATTGCCCGCCTATCGCCCGAGCCTTAGCCTCACCTGAGGGATGGCGGTGCCTTCCCCAGTGTGGCTTTGCATCCTTGAAACCCGTCCGGAGGCGCCCGCGCCATGAGACAGCTGGTGATCGATTTCCAGAAGTGTGACGCAGGGCGCAACTGCGATCACGAGTGCGAGATGGAGTGTGCCATCAAGGTCTTCAAGGTGGACGACCCCGCCCAGGCGGCGCTCCAGATCAAGGCCTACGAGGAGGGTGGCGGCCACGCCATCCTCTGCGACCAGTGCGGCGACTGCGTGGTGGTCTGCCCCACCGAGGCCCTCAAGCGCAACAAGCTGGGCGTCGTGATGATCGACAAGAAGATCTGCGTTGGCTGCTACATGTGCATCGGCTTCTGCGAGAAAGAGGCCTTCATGCGGAACTCTGACTGGATCACGCCCCACAAGTGCACGTCCTGCGGCATCTGCGTGAAGGTCTGCCCCCATGGCGCCTTGTCCATGGTGGAAGTCCCCGAGCCGGCCCCCCGGATCCTCTAAGGAGCGCGACATGAGCCAGCTCGTTTTCGATCCCAGCAAGGTCATGAGCATCGACCATACGAAGCGCACCGAGTACCTCGATGGCCTCGAGGCCATCCGGGCGGCGCACAAGGTGCTCAAGGAGATCGCCTACACGCCCAGCCTGCCGGACAAGGGCTACACCAACCGCAGCCTCTACGTGAACGTGGACACCCTGGAGATCAAGGAGAAACCCGTCACCCAGCAGATGAAGGATGTCTTCATCGGCGGCCGCGGCTTCGGGCTCTACCACCTCTGGAACGCGGTCAAGCCCACCACCCGCTGGAACGACCCCGAGAACGAGATCATCATCAGCCCCGGGCCGGTATCGGGCATGACCCAGTACGCCGGAACCGGCAAGTCCCTGGTGGTTAGCCTCTCACCCCAGACCGACATCCCCATCGACTCCAACGTGGGCGGCTTCTACGGGCCTCTGCTGAAGTTCTCGGGATTCGACGCCCTGGAGCTCCAGGGCAAGTCGGAGAAGGACATCATCCTGTTCATCGATGGGCAGAAAGGCATCATCCGCATCGAGGAGGCCCCGACCGATCCCGTGGACAGCCACGTTCTTGCCGAGATCCTCACCCACATGTACGCGGAGAACGAGGCGGACCTGCCCAACATCTCCGTCGTGTCCACGGGCGCCGCCGCCGAGCACAGCCTCATCGGCATGCTGAACTTCTCCTTCTACGACCGGCGCCGCAAGTGCGTGCGCTTCAAGCAGGCGGGTCGTGGGGGCATCGGCACCGTGTTCCGGAACAAGCGCATCCGGGCCCTGGTGATCCGGGGGCCCAAGGTCGCGGGGGACATGAACCACCCCGCCGACCCCGAGACCATCGCGAAGACGGGCATCAAATATCACAAGGAGATCCGCGAGAACGATCCCCACCAGTGCATGATGCGGCGCAACGGCACGGCCCACATCGTCGAGATCATGGACGCCTACGACCTGCTGCCGGTCCACAACTTCCAGTTCGGCTCGCATCCTGACGTCCACAAGATCGACTCCAGCTACTGGCAGCAGCGCTGCACCCAGGTCACCGTGGACGGCTGCTGGTACGGCTGCTCCATGGCCTGTGCCAAGGGCGCGGACGGTCTCACGGTCCAGACCGGCCCCTACAAGGGCCACCTGGTGTCCGTGGATGGTCCCGAGTACGAGAACGCGGCGGGGCTCGGCTCCAATTGCGGCGTCTTCGATCCCGACTACCTGCTGGAACTGAACTTCTACTGCGACACCTACGGCATCTGCACCATCACCTACGGCACGCTCACGGCCTTCGTCATGGAGTGCTACCAGCGCGGCATCCTGAACAGGGAACGCACCGGCGGCCTGGAAATGACCTGGGGCAACGCCAAGGACGACCTGGAGATGATGCACCAGATGGCCCGGGGCGAGGGGTTCGGCAAGATCGCCGGCATGGGCGTCAAGAAGATGAAGGAGTACTTCATCCAGCAGGGCTGGGGCGATGCCCAGCTCATCAACGACATCGGCATGGAGAACAAGGGCCTCGAGTACTCCCAGTACATGTCCAAGGAATCCCTGGCCCAGCAGGGCGGCTACGCCCTCACCAACAAGGGCCCCCAGCACGACGAAGCCTGGCTGATCTTCATGGACATGGTCAACAAACAGCTGCCCACCTTCGAAGACAAGGCCGAAGCGCTCTACTACTTCCCCCTGTTCCGCACCTGGTTCGGCCTCAACGGCTTCTGCAAGCTGCCCTGGAACGACGTGGTGCCCGCCAACAATTCGGAGCAGCCAGAGGCCCACAAGGTGCCCGAGCACGTGCAGAACTACGTGGACCTCTTCAGCGCCACCACGGGCATCAAGATCTCCAAGGAAGATCTCATCATGCAGTCCGCCAAGGTCTACAACTTCCAGCGGGTGTTCAACATCCGCATGGGCAAGGGCCTGCGCCTGCACGATGCGGCCCCCTACCGCTCCCTGGGGCCGGTCACGAAAGAAGAATACGAGTCCCGGGCCGAGCGCTACGACCAGCAGATCATCACCGAGATGGGCCTCGATCCCGCCGGCAATACCACCGAGGAAAAGATGGCCATGCACCGCCAATGGCGCACGGGGCGGTTCTCCCAGCTCATGGACGCCGTCTACACCCGCCGGGGCTGGACCCTGGATGGCGTTCCCACCCTGGCCCGGCTGCAGGAACTGGGCCTGGACGCCTTCCCTGAAGTGGTCGAGGTCGTGAAGCAGCATCTGTGATCGGAGAGCCATGCTCCTGGTGAACGAGGAACCGCTCGACTGGCACGAGGGCATGACCGTCCGCGATGTCCTGAAGGCGCGGAACTACCGCTTCCCCATGCTGGTCATCCACGTGAACGACGCACTGGTGAAGAAGCTGGACTACGACACGACCACCATCCCCGACGGGGCGGTGGTCAAGGTCATCCACCTCATCAGCGGAGGTTGAACGAAAGAGGCCGCCCGGGGGCGGCCTCTTTCATCCATCCAGCACCCGATCACATCTCCAGCGTGATGCCCTGGGCCAGCTCGACCTTGCCGCTGAAGTTGATGGCGGTGGTCTGGCGGCGCATGTAGGCCTTCCAGGCATCCGAGCCGCTCTCGCGGCCGCCGCCGGTTTCCTTCTCGCCGCCGAAGGCCCCGCCGATCTCGGCGCCGCTGGTGCCCGTGTTCACATTGGCGATGCCGCAGTCGCTGCCGGCGGCGCTGAGGAAGAGCTCGCTCTCCCGCTGGTCATTGGTGATGATGGCGCTGGAGAGGCCCTGGGTGACGCCGTTCTGGAGGGCGATGGCCTCTTCCAGGGTGCGGTAGGTCATGAAGTAGAGCACCGGGGCGAAGGTCTCCTCCTTCACGATGGGCAGGTTGCCCGGCACTTCCGCGATGCAGGGCGTGATGTAGCAGCCGCCGGGGTGGGGCAGCTTCTCGCCGCCGATGAGGATCTTGCCGCCTTCCCGCTTCACGGTCTCGATGGCCGCCAGCATGGTCTCCACGGCGCCGGTGTCCACCAGGGGCCCCATGAGCACCTTGGGATCCCGGGGGTCGCCGATGCTGGTCTTGCGGTAGAGGTCCAGCAGCCGCTCCCTGAAGGCCGGGGCGATGGCTTCGTGCACGATGATGCGGCGGGTGGTGGTGCAGCGCTGGCCCGAGGTGCCGATGGCGCCGAAGTAGATGCAGCGCAGGGCGATGTCCAGGTCCGCCTTGTCGCTGACGATGACGGCGCCGTTGCCGCCCAGCTCCAGGATGTGCCGGCCGAAGCGCGCCTGCACCAGGCCGCCCACATGCCTGCCGCCGGGCACGGAGCCGGTGTACGAGACCAGGGCCACCCGGGGATCGGTGTTGATGAGGTCGCCGATGTCGCTGCCCCGGCCGATGGCCAGGCTGCAGATGGCGGGGTCGAAGCCGAAGTCGCGGAGCACCCGCTCGGCAATCTTCGTGCAGGCGATGGCCGTGAGGGGCGTCTTGGACGAGGGCTTCCACAGCACCGTGTCGCCGCAGACCAGGGCGATGGCCGTATTCCAGCTCCACACCGCCACGGGGAAGTTGAAGGCGGTGATGACGCCCACCACGCCCAGGGGATGCCACTGCTCCTGGAGGCGGTGCTGCTTGCGCTCGCTGGGCATGGTGAGGCCGTAGAGCTGGCGGGAGAGGCCCACGGCGAAGTCGCAGATGTCGATCATCTCCTGCACCTCGCCCAGACCCTCCCGGAGGCTCTTGCCCATCTCCAGGGTCACCAGCTCGGCCAGGGCCTGCTTGTTCCGGCGCAGCTCGTCGCCGATGGCCTTCACCACCTCGCCGCGCTTGGGGGCGGGCACCAGCTTCCAGGTGGCCCAGGCTTCGTGGCACCTGCCCAGGATCGCGTCGAACTCCTGGGGAGTGACGTTAGTGACGGAGGCCAGCGCCTCCCCATGGATGGGGGAGTTGACCGTCTGCTCTTTCCCGCTGCCGGTCCAGGTCCCAGCGAACCCGCCCGGGTTTGATTCGGCAATACCCAATGACTCGAGTGCCTGTTCCATGACCTTCACCATGACCCACCTCCAGGATTCATTTGTATCGTTTTTTGTTTCAATTATAAAATTCATTCGATTCACACAGTACATGAATAGAATTCATACATATGGATGTCCTCCTCGACCTGCCCCAGCTCCGCACCTTCTACACCCTGGCCCAGGCCGGGGGCTTCACCGCCTGCGCCCGCCGGCTGAACCGCACCCAGTCCGCCGTCAGCCACGCCATGGCCAGACTGGAAGAGCTGGTGGGCGTCCCCCTCCTGGACCGCAAGGGCCGCACCCTGAGCCTCACGGAAGAAGGGCGCCGCCTCTACCTGGCCTGCGAGCAGGCCTTCGCCACCCTCGAGGCGGCCGCCGATGACCTGCGCCGCCACCAGAGCCTGACCCGGGGCCGCCTCCGCATCGGGGCCACCGTGGAGTTCGGCAGCAGCATCCTGATGGGCCACATGCAGCCCTTCCTATCCGAAAACCCGGATCTCGAAGTCGATTTCACCCTCAGCCAAGAGCTGCTCCCCCTCCTGCTCCGGGACGATCTCGACCTGATCATCGACTGCCAGGAGCACCCCCTGCCCACCTTGAAGAAGACGCCCCTGTTCCGCGAGACCTATGTGGTGGCCTGCGCCCCGGCCTTCCGCAAGACCCACCGGCTGCGAGCCCCGGCGGATCTCTCCCGGGGGCCGGTCCTCTCCCTGGACAAGGCCGGAGCCTGGTGGAACCGCTTCCTCATGGCCGTGCCGGATCAGGAGCAGCCCCAGCTGGACCGGATCATCGCCGTGAACCAGATCCGGGCCATGATCCATGCCGCCGTGGCGGGCATGGGCGCCCTGCTGGTGCCCCACTACAGCGTCATGGAAGAGCTCCGGCGTGGCGAGCTCGTGGACCTCTTCCCCGCCATCCGGCCCGTCGAGGACCGTTTCTCCATCTACCAGAAGAAGGTCAAGGCCACCCATGAGAAGCAGCGGCTGCTGACACGCTACCTGCAGGCCCTGAGCCCGGCGGAGTTCGGCTCCTGAGGCCTCAGCGGAAGGCCGCCTCCAACTCCGACCGCAGGCAGGCCAGGGATTCGGGCTTCAGCAGGCCGTGGTCATCCTCCAGCACTTGCAGCCTGGCACCGGGATTGCGGGCAGCGTAGGCCTCGCTTTCCGCCAGAGGCACGGCCTCGTCGAAGCGGCCATGGAGGATGGCCGTGGGGGCGGCGATGCGCCACTGGTCGTCGTCCATCCAGTGGGGCAGGTCCCGCAGCAGCTCTGGCCCCAGGCGCAGGGGCTTCCCGACGCCGTAGTGGAAGACCTCCATCTCGCCGAGTTCCCGGTAGGGTGCCCAGGTGGGGCTGGTCTTGCGCCGCCGGGCGAAGTGGATGGCCGGGGCCAGCAGAATCATCGAGCGGATGGCCGCGCCGCGCTGCGCCACGGCCGTGGCGATGAAGCCCCCCAGGGAGCTGCCCACGATCACCGGTGGCTCCGGCAGCTCCCGCAACAGCTCTTCCACGGTCTCCACCTGGGCCGTGAGGGTCAGCGTCTCGAAGCTGGGCAGGTTCAGATCTGGGGCGTGGAAGGGAAGGCCCCGCTCCTCCGCGAAGCGCCGGGCGAAGGTGCCCTTGTTGCCGCCGGGAGCGGAGGTGAAGCCGTGGAGGTAGACGAGGGCGGACATGGGTTCATGATGCCCCGGCTTTGCGCCAGATCGCCGTGCGATCTGGCGTGGGCTGCCAGCGAAGCCGGCAGCGGAAAACGCGCCTCAAATGACGACAGGCCGCCCTTCGGATGCTCCGAGCAAGGTTGCGGCCAAACGACGAAGGCCGCCTCTCGGCGGCCTTCTGCGTCGGTGGCATAACCTCCTCGCCGGGTCCCGACTCAGAACGCGCCACTGGCGCGTCCTTCGTCACCCGGCGGTCGGTTACATTTGATCCTTGAATCCCTTGGCGGTCCTGGCTCGGACCTCCGGTCCTCGGGGCTGCGCCCCCCATCGGCTGCGCCGATGCGGCCCTATCCTCCCTTCGCCTTCGGCTTCGGTCGGATGGTGAAGACGACCTTGCACGGCCGCAAAGTCGTTTCTCCATAACGACGAAGGCCGCCTTTCGGCGGCCTTCTCTGTCGTGCTCTCGCGATCCTTACATCTGATCCTTCAGGCCCTTGGCCGTCTTGAAGACGACTTTGCGGCCGGCGGGGATCTTGATGCTTTCGCCGGTCTTGGGGTTGCGGCCCATCTTCTCCTTGGTGGCGCGCACTTCGAAGGTGCCGAGACCGAAGAGGTTGACGCGGTTGCCTGCGAGCAGGGTCTCCACGATGTGGTCGCGGACGCCGTCCAGGATGGACTTGGCGCGGGCCTTGGAGAGGTCCTGGGCCTCGGCGAGGTTGGCGGCGAGCTCCGCGATGCCGAGGGTGTCAGGCTTGGAGGTGGATTTGGCCATGGAAGGCCTCCTTGGAATGGTTGGTCAGTGTGGGGGGCGAAGCCCGCATCCAGGCTGGACCGGCTGTCCCCGCAGGGGCCGGCGATCCGGAACGGGAATGGGGTGGACTACTCGGCGGTGGCGGTGGCGCTGACTTCCAGGCTCACCTTGGCATGGACGCCGCTGTAGAGCCGCACATCCACGATGTAGGTGCCCGCGTCCTTGATGTGGGGCACGGTGATGTCGCGGCGATCCAGGGTGAAGCCCTTGCCCTTGAAGAGCTCGGCCACGTCGGCATTGGTGACGGACCCGAAGAGGTGGCCGCTTTCGCCGGCCTTCTTGGTCACGGCCAGGCTGACGGCCTCGAGCTTCTCGGCCAGGCTCTTGGCATCGGCCAGTTCCTTGGCGCGCAGCTTCTCGGCGCGCACCTTCTCCAGCTCGATCTGGCGCTTGTTGCCCGCGGTGACCGGCAGGGCCATCTTGCGGGGGAGGAGGAAGTTGCGGGCATAGCCGTCCTTGACGTTCACGACGTCGCCGCGGATGCCCAGGTGGGTCACGTTTTCGATCAGGAGGATTTCCATGGGGACTCCCAGTGGGGTTTGGATGGATGGGTTCGGCCAGCGCCTGGAGCTCGCGTTGTCCCCGCTTGGGTGAGACGGCGTCCTGCGCCGTCAGGGCCGGGCCCTTGGGACCCGCCCTGTCCCCCGGTGGGTTCAGGCCGATCAGAAAGTCCAGTCTATCCTGGGATCAGCCGATACCCAAGCAAGGATTTCCCAGTGGAGCCTCCCCATGAGCACCTTTGCGGATCGACGCGATTCCCGACGGATCGTCGTGGGGCCCGAGTTCACCATCTCCTTCATCCTGAAGGGACATCCCTACCAGGATGTGCGCATCACCAACCTGAGCACGGGGGGCACCTTTGCCCTGATCGGAGCCCGGGATGCGCGTCTCTTCGAGCGCGGCGCCGTCCTGGAGAATCTGGTCCTGACGCACCCCGAACTGCCCAAGTCGCCCATCATCGCGGCCGTCTCGTTCGTGTTGGGAGGGCGCGCCGAACACGATCCCATGGAGTTCGTGGGCATCGGCATCCAGTTCCTGGGCATGGAGGACAGCGCCATGGATACCCTGGACATCTGGCTCGATGCGGCCCAGGCCTCCCAGCAGGGTTGAGTTCCCCTACTTCCTGCCGAAGAACCCGAGGATGGCCGCGGCCACTTCCTCCCGCATGGCTTCGGTCATCTCCGGGTAGACCGGGAGGCTGAGGACTTCCTTGGCGGCCTGCTCGGATTCCGGTAGCTGGCCAGCCTGGTAGCCCAGGTCCTGGAAGCAGGGCTGCTCGTGGAGGCAGATGGGGTAGTAGATGGCGCTGCCGATGCCCCGCTCTTTGAGGTGGGCCTGGAGGGCGTCGCGCTTGCCACCCTTCACGCGGATGGTGAACTGGTTGTAGATGTGGCGGCCCTCGGGCACCACTTCAAGAGGCAGGACCACCTCATCGGCCGTCAATTCCTTCATGCGTCCCAAATACCAGGCGGCGTGGGCGCGGCGGCCCTCGTGCCAGCCGTCCAGCAGGGGCAGCTTGGCCCGCAGCACCAGGGCCTGGAACTCGTCGATGCGCCCGTTCATGCCCACCTCGTGGTGCACATAGACGGGCTCCATGCCGTGGACCCGCATGCGCCGCACCCTGGCGGCCAGGGCGGCATCATCGCGGATGGCCGTGAGGCCCGCGTCGCCGAAGGCCCCCAGGTTCTTCGTGGGATAGAAGCTGTAGCCCGTGAGATCGCCGAACTGGCCCGCAGACTTGCCCCAGCCCTTGGCGCCCAGGCTCTGGCAGGCGTCCTCCACCACGGGGATGCCGTGTTTCTTCGCCACGGCCATGATGCCGGGCATGTCCGCCAGCTGCCCGAAGAGGTGCACGGGCATGATGGCTTTGGTCCGGGGCGTGATGGCCGCTTCCACCAGGGCCCCCGTGGCGTTGAAGGTGGAAGGCTCCAGGTCGATGAAGACGGGCTTGGCACCCAGACGCGCCACGACGCCAGCCGAGGCGAAGAAGGTGAAGCTGGGGACGATGACCTCGTCGCCCTGGCCGATGCCGAGGGCCATCAAGGCCACCAGCAGCGCGTCCGTGCCGCTGGACATGCCCACCGCGTGGGCCGCGCCCGAGTAGGCGGAAATCTCGGCTTCGAGGCCCTTCACGTTCTCGCCCAGGATGAAGGCGGAGCGGTCGATGAGGCCCGAGAGCCCCTCCAGCACCTGCGCCTTCACGGCGGCGTTCTGCGGCGCGAGTTCGAGCATGGGGACGGGCATGGGGCCTCCAAAGATCGCGGCCCCAGTATGCCAGCGGGCCGGGCTAGATTCCGTCACATCGGACCCGCCAATTTGGAGTGGTCGCGGAAGACGCGGAATTTGCGCGGAAGACGCAGAAGAAAGCATTCTCTTTCCATTTTCCCGTGTCTTCGGTGCCCCTTCCGCGTCTTCCGCGACCAGCTATTCCTTTTCTTCGGCCTCCGCAGCCTTCATTGGACGCATGAGTGGGAATAGGATGACGTCGCGGATGCTCTGGCTGTTGGTGAGGAGCATGACCAGGCGGTCGATGCCGATGCCCTCGCCGCCGGTGGGCGGAAACCCGTGTTCCAGGCTGGTGACGAAGTCCTGGTCCAGCAGCATGGCCTCGTCGTTGCCGGAGTCCCGCTCGTCCATCTGGGCCTGGAAGCGGCCCATCTGGTCGATGGGATCGTTCAGCTCGGAGTAGGCGTTGGCCAGCTCCATGCCGCCGATGAAGAGCTCGAAGCGGTCCACGAAGCGGTCGTCGCCTTCCAGGGTCTTGGTGAGGGGAGACAGCTCGATGGGATAGTCGGTGATGAAGGTGGGCTGGATGAGCTGCTTCTCGGCGTAGTGCTCGAAGAGGTCCCCGAGCAGGGTGCCCACGGACTTCTTGTCCACATCCTCCACGTGGACGGCCCGGGCCAGGGTGCGGACGCTGTCCCCGTCCTCCAGCTGGTGCCGGTCCAGGGCGCCATATTCGGCGATGGCGTCCTTCATGGTGAGCCGGCGGAAAGGGGCGGCGTACGAGATCACCTGCTCGCCCCAGGGCAGCTGCTCGGAGCCCACCACCTCCCGGGCCAGGCTGGAAATGAGGCCCTCGGTGAGGGTCATCATGTCCCGCAGGTCCTGACCCGCGGCGTAGAACTCCATCATGGTGAACTCGGGGTTGTGGCGGACGCTGAGGCCTTCATTGCGGAAGTTGCGGTTGATCTCGAAAACCTTCTCGAAGCCGCCGACGATGAGCCGCTTGAGGTACAGCTCCGGGGCGATGCGAAGGTAGAGATCCAGGTCCAGGGCGTTGTGATGGGTGATGAAGGGCCGGGCCGTGGCGCCGCCGGGGATGGGCTGCATCATGGGGGTCTCGACTTCCAGGTAGCCCTCGCCCTCCATGTAGCGCCTCACGGCGCTCACGATCCGGGAGCGCGTCTGCATGGTCTTCAACACGTCGGCGTTGGAGACGAGGTCCAGGTATCGCTGGCGGTAGCGCTGCTCCTTGTCCTGCAGGCCGTGCCACTTCTCGGGCAGAGGCAGGAGGGCCTTGCTGAGGAACTGGATGGACTTCACCCGCACGCTCAGCTCGCCGGTCTTGGTGCGCATGAGGGGCCCGGTGACGCTGATGAAGTCGCCCATGTCCAGGAGCTTCAGGATGGCCCAGTCGAGCTCGGCGAGGTCGTTCATGCGGAAGAAGCCCTGGACCTTCTCGCCGTTCTCGGTGAGGTGGGCGAAGACGCTCTTGCCCATCTCGCGGATGGTGAGGATGCGACCCATGACCGAGACCTCGAGGCCCAGGCCCTCCAGCTTCTCGTTGGGCCAGGCCTCGGCGTCGGCATAGGCCGCCGCCAGCTCGGCGATGCCGTGGGTGCGCTTCGCCTTCCGGGGCCACACGTCCAGGCCCAGGGCCTTCAGCTTCCCGAGCTTCTCGAGGCGGGCATCGCGGTACTGGTTGGGCTGCATGGAAACTCCGGCACGAACCTCCTAGTGTACCGGACGTTCAGCGCTCCCCGACGCCGCCGATGCAATACCGTCTTTCTTCCCCAGAGAGCGAGCGGCATAAGGGGTCGTAACGAGATAACCAGGAAGACGCTGGTTATTTCGCAATGGCCCCAAAGCGGTAGGCCGCGAAGGCGGTGATATCAGGAGCGGTCCAGCTGCCTGCCTCCTCGCTGAAGCCAAAGCGCCAGTGGGGGAGTCGGGTGTGGCGGAAGGTCCAGTGCTGCTGCCAGCCACCCCGGTCGATGCGGGGAATCCCCGTGCGGTAGGGGCTCCCGGCATAGGCCAAGGCCACTTCGATCCCCAGCCCCGAGACCAGCCCGGGACCCTCGCCCCGCCAGCCCAGGCTGAGCCAGGCCCGGCTGAAGGTGTGGTGCTCCAGCACGTACCTCAACGGACTGTGCTCCGGCACTCCCAGCCAGATCCGTTCGACCTGGCCGAACAGCCGCCATTCCCCGAAGGCCCGCCAGAGGGCGCCGCCCACCAGCCCGTCGGTGCCCCCGCTGCCTGAGAAGTCGGACTGCTTGCCCGTGGGCAGCTGGATGGACGCGCCGAACCGCCCACCGTCTTCCCTCGTCCCGAACGGCCGGATCCACGCAATGTCCAGGTCCATGAGCGCCACGTTCGGCCGCGACAGGTCGCCGATCACATGACCATCCCGCTCCAGGTGGTAGGTCAACTGGTTCTTCGGGACATCTTCCCGGCCGCCCTGGGGCATGTTGAAAAGGCTGTGCCAGTTGTTGATGGCCTGATCGGCGATACCCCCTGAGCGGTCCGCAAGCCGGGTCCTGACATTGATTCGGGAGGACCCCGCTGCCAGGGTCCAATCGCTCACCAGCTGCCACTCCTCGCCATCGAGCCGGGCGTAGGCCCGGCCATCGGCGCTGTGCGAAAGATCGGGGCGCAGCATCTGGCTCGTGACTTCCAAAGCCAGTTCGTTCACACCTTCCGGCAGAGGCTCTGGAAAACCCTCGAACCAGGCCACCCGGTTGGGCCTGGGGGTTTCCTGCGCCCCGAGCCAGGGGGCGCAGGCGAGCATTGTGAGCCACAACATCATCCGGCGAAGGCCAGCCCGATTCCGCCATGCGCTAAAAGGGAGATGTGAATCGCTTGATTGGCCAAACCAGCCCTCTTCCTTAAAAATCAAGGAATCCAGCTGCGGGGTTGTGTCGAAAATCACGATTGTCTTCCTCCTGGTCCACTTAGCATTCTGTCCAGAGTTCCTTCGACATTCCTGGTTCCACGCTATGAGGATTCGGACTTTTTGAATACCCAGGATTGGCCGTCCATCCTCTTTCCTTTTTTCACCCCACGCTTCCCACCCCGAAGCAAACCGAGAGGGAGGCATATCATGTTGATGGAGGCCACCATGACACAGCTCAAGTCAAAGCTGCAGGCGAAGATCGAGGAGCATCGTCCGCGCACGACCAGGCTCCTGAAAGAATTTGGCAAGGTGGTCATCGACGAAGTGACCATCGACCAGTGCATCGGCGGCGCCCGGGACATCAAGGCCCTGGTGACGGACATCTCCTATCTGGATTCCCAGGAAGGCATCCGTTTCCGGGGCAAGCTCATCCCTGAGACCTTTGCCGCCCTGCCCAAGCTGCCGGGCGCCGAGTACCCCACGGTGGAATCCTTCTGGTACTTCCTGCTCACGGGCGAGATTCCCACCGCAGAAGCTGCCGAAGAGATCCGCGAGGACTTCAAGTCCCGCGCCAAGGTGCCGGCCTATGTCTTCGACGTGCTCCGCGCCCTGCCCAAGGACAGCCACCCGATGGTGATGCTCTCCACGGCCGTGCTGGCCATGCAGAAGGAGAGCAGGTTCAACAAGGCCTACCACAGCCTGAAGAAGAACGACTACTGGGACACCACCTACGAGGATGCCTGCGATCTGCTGGCCAAGCTGCCTGAGATCGCCGCCTTCATCTACCGCTACAAGTACAAGAACGGCGACATCATCGCTCCTGACTACAGCCTCGACATGGGGGCCAACTTCGCCCACATGATGGGCATTGCCAAGCCCTATGACGACGTGACCCGGATGTACTTCATCCTCCACAGCGACCACGAGAGCGGCAACGTCAGCGCCCACACAACCCACCTGGTGGCCTCCGCCCTCTCGGACGCCTATTACGCCTTCAGCGCTGGCCTCAACGGCCTGGCGGGTCCCCTCCACGGCCTGGCCAACCAGGAAGTGCTGCAGTGGATCATGGAATTCCAGAAGAAGATGAACGGTGCAGAGCCCACCGAGGAGAATGTGAAGGCGGCCCTCTGGGATACGCTGAACAGCGGTCACGTCATCCCCGGCTACGGCCACGCCGTGCTGCGCAAGACCGATCCCCGCTACACCGCGCAGATGGAGTTCTGCCTCAAGCACATGCCCAACGACCCGCTCTTCAAGCTGGTCAACATGATCTACCGCGTGGCGCCGGGCGTGCTCACCGAGCACGGCAAGACCAAGAACCCCTTCCCCAATGTCGATGCCCAGAGTGGCGTCATCCAGTGGTACTACGGCCTCACCGAGTACGACTTCTACACCGTGCTCTTCGGTGTGGGCCGCGCCATCGGCGTGCTGGCCAACATCACCTGGGACCGCGCCCTGGGTTATGCTCTGGAGCGTCCCAAGTCCGTCACCACCGCCATGCTCGAGGATTGGGCGGCGAAGGGCGGCAGCAAGTAACTTCAGGCCTCAATAAAAAGGGCGGGCCAACCGGCCCGCCCTTTTTATTGGAAGACTACAGGACGAAGGAAAGGTCGCTCTCGGGTGTCCGGCAGTCCATGTCCATGCCCCGGTCCCGGTGGTCGGCGATCTCGGCGGTGACTCCGATCGTGCGCCCGAACAGGAAGAGCGTGAAGGCCAGTTCCTGGACCTGGTGCATGGTGATCCGCCCGGCCTGGAGGTCCTTCCACACCAGCTTGAGGGTGATGACCGCCAGCACCGCATCGACGTTCACGCAGAAGACGTTCTTGGTCACGCCCTCGGTGTAGAGCTCCTTGACCAGCAGGCGGTAGAACTCCCAGAAGATGTTGTAGACGCCCTTCTCCGCCAGCATGCCCGCCACAAACTGCTCCCGCGGGTCCACGTTGATCTTGTTGCCACGGAAGATCGGGTGGTTGATGCAGGGGATCGGCTTCGCGGTGCCATCCTCGTCCTCCTGGGCCTGTTTCTTGTAGGCTCCGTAGGCCCGGGCGGCATGGTTCGCCATGGCCTTCAGGTTGAGCCCGTGGTCAGGATTCCCGGGATCCGGCAGGGCCACCCCCTTGAACTGTTCCAGCAGGAACTCGATGGCCTCGTAGCCGTTGCCGCCGTGGGCCCGGCCGGTGTTGGACAGGAACCCCACGAAGGCCATGGAGATATCGTTGCGGGCGCTGACGCTCTCCTTGGCACCCTTCGCCGACAGGGTGCCGGGGCCGTTGGTGATGGTGAGGCCCAGCAGGGTCTGGAACTCCAGCAGATCGGCCGCCTCTGGCACCCGCCCGAACAGCACCTTGAAGGCGTTCTCGGTGAAGCTCTGGTTCAGGTTCGACAGCTTCTTGTCCACCAGCTTCTTCCAGTGGGGGTTGTGCTCCCGGTTCACCACGGAGTAGGCCACAATTCGGGCCAGGACGTAGAAGTAGGTGACCGAATCCTCGACCAGCTGGCGGCTGATGCGCTTCTCCAGCATGGGGTTCCACAGCACGCACACGGCGATGGTGGCCAGCAGGAACTCGTAGGTGTCCCGGACCTCCAGGCCCCGGCTCTCTGCCAGGTCAAGGATGTGCTGGCAGACCTTCAGGGCCACGCAGGACTTCTTGGACTTCTTGACCTCCCGGAAGAGGAGCTCCGAGATGTCGGTCTTCCGCGAGGGCTCGGCCCGCAGCAGGTTCGCCTCGATGAAGGCATCCAGCTCGGGTGGAAAGACCTCCGTGTGCTCATCGAGGCTGAACTCCCGGATGAGGTCAATGATGAACCGCGCATGGTCCCGGGAGCGCGCCAGCAGGCCCTTGTTCCCCACAAGGGCGATCTGGGAGGCCAAGTAGGCGTTGGGTGTGCAGCCGTTGGCCCGGCCCACGTCGATGAGCTCCATCCGCCGCTCGTCGATCTTCAGGAACAGATTGAGAATGAGGTTCAGGGTGGGCACGTCCGACTTCTCGGGCATGACCTTGGCCAGGGCGAAATAGAGGTTCTCCTCCAGCGTCGAGCGGGACA
The DNA here is from genome assembly GCA_903884655.1 of uncultured Holophagaceae bacterium. Taxonomy (GTDB): domain Bacteria; phylum Acidobacteriota; class Holophagae; order Holophagales; family Holophagaceae; genus Geothrix. The sequence goes on from CAISFO010000060.1 coordinate 149,116, forward strand.
GATCCAGCACGCTCTTCCCGTGCAGCTCCGAAATCTGGGTCTCGGGGTTCATCCTGGAGGCGCCCGACTTGTCGGCCATGTTCTGCCGGAGGTGGTGGGCACCGACCTGCTTGTGCACTTCCACGATCTGGCGGTCATAGGGCTGGGCGGCCTTGGAGATCGGCAGCTCCAGCGCCGGAGGCAGCTTCACCATGGTGTCGCCAAGCCAGAGTTTGAGGGAGAGATCCCCGGTGGTCTCGAAGTCGGGCTTCTCGTCGATCTTTTCGTAGACGGCCCGGACGGCGTCCGGAATGTACTGGATGCTGGACACGCGCACCCCCCGCTTGCTGACCTTGCAGGTCTTGGGGTCGAAGACAGGCACGCCGAAATACTCGTCGAACCAGCGCTCCTTGCTTTCGGCGTCGTCCCCACTTCCTGAGAGCGCCCCGGCATGGCCGCAGGCCCGGGTGATGTTCTTCTTCCAGCGCCCTGTTACGCAGGCGATGATCGGCTTGGTGAAGCCGAACACCCGGTCCTGGATCCAGTCCAGGGCCATCTTCTCGTAGTAGCCGCCGGGCTCCACGTAGATGACGACCGCCTTGGTGCGGGGGTCGTTCTGGGCCGCGTAGAGGAACTCGGGCAGGGCGAAGTGGATGTAGACGTCCTTGCCGCTGGACACCGCCGTGCTGATGCCGAAGCCCGCCGTGCGCAGGTACTCCGCCATGGTGGTGGTGAAATTGCCGGAGTTGGAGTGGATGGCGATGGAACCCTTCCGCAGGGTCTCCTCCGGATGGTCGCCGCCCAGGCTGCCGCCAATGCGCACCTGATCCCAGGCATTGGCCATGCCCAGGCAGTTCGCGCCGATGACATCGACGCCCGCCTCCTGGCAGAGGGCCCGGATGTTGCGGGAATCCCGGGCGGGCACCTTCTCGGTGACGATCACGATGCGCTTGAGGTCCTCGTTGTGGGTGACCAGTTCGGACACGGCCTTGCACACACCCTGGGGCGGAATGTAGACCACCCCCATGTCGAAGGCGATGCCTTGCTCCATCACTTCCCGAATGCTGCGGTAGACCGGGATGTTGCCAAGCTTCGTGTCCAGGACACCCCGGCGCCCGTACTGGACACCAGCCACGATGTTGCCGCCGCTGTACTCGTGGGAGACCGGCGTCACCTTGCGGCTTTCGCTGCCCAGGATGTTCATGACACAGACCCGGTGCTCCCGGGTGACCAGCTCTTCCAGGGAGTGCAGGCCCACGTAGTAGGGAAAGGGCTTCGTCTTCAGTCGTCGCATGTGATTCTCCTAGGCCCTGGCCTGCGTTTCGACCTGTTCCTGGTAGGCGCTGGCGCCTTCCGCGCGCCACCACTCATCGACCCTCTTGGCATACTCCAGCGTGAGGATCATCGACGTGTCATGGCCAAAGACCTTGTAGGGAATCCGCAGGCGATCAAGGATGTCCTTGGCGTAGAACATGCCCTTCACCACGTTGGGACCGCCCCGGCCGATGACGACGTAGAGCGGCTTCCACCCCGCTTTGGCCACATGGTCCCGCAGGGCATCGAAGACCCCCTTGAAGGTCACGTAGATATCCGTGTTGTTGGCCTTGCCGCCGATGAGCAGGAGCATGCTGGCCTGGTCGTACCAGTGCTCGAAGGTAATGCGACTGATCTCGTAGATCTTTTCATAGGGCGGGTTGCCCCCGAAATCCGAAGAAAAGATGGCGGCCTCGCCCAGGGTCTCCGTGCCAGCGCTGTTGGCGCCACCGCCGAACATGAAGGGGATGATGCTGCCGTTCGGGTTCATCTCCAGCACGTCACTCTGCCCCTGGTAGGTGCGCAGCTCGTTGATATCGGCTTCGAAGGGAGTCGTTTCCGTCTGGAAAAGGACATCCGGCAGCCCGATGCGCTTCCAGGCCGGGTTGTCCTGGTCGAAACTGGCCTTCACGTCACAAGCCACCGGCAGGATCTGGTTGCCCCGGCGCTGGACCCGAATGGGATTGAGCTCGATGGTGGTCAGGCCGTAGCCGTCGTAGAGCTCCCACAGCTTCGGCAGGTGCTGGACCAGGGCCGAGATGAAGGCCTCGGGACAGCCGGTGTCGGTGAGTGCGTTGGTGATCTCAAAGGCGTTGATGCCGATGAAGGGGTCGATCTCCACCACCGCCTTCTTTTCTTCCGGCAGGTCCTCGATGTCCACGCCACCCCAGGGCGTGATGGTAAACACCGGTCCCCGGTGGATGCTGGAGCTGGAGATGCTGAAGTAGACTTCCAGGTCCGACGGGACGAAGGCCTCCATGGTGACGCCGTTGGCCGTGACGAGCTTGTTCCCGTAGGTGTGCTGGGCGAAGAAGAGCTCCCGCTTGGCCTGCAGCGCCTCCTGCAGGGTGCTGACAATGCGCACCAGCCCCGCCTTGCCCTTCTTGCCCACGCCGCCATAGAAGGCCGGCTTGACCACCAGCTTCTTGTGCTTTTCGAGGAACTGCTGGATGTCCTGGTTGGTGGCGGAACCATCGATGAACTCCGCCATGGGGAATTCCACCAGTTGCAGGAGTCTGGAGCCGTAGCGCAAGCCCGAAAGTTGCATGGTCTCTCCTCGGACGACTCTGGCCGGACTCGGGGGTGCCGAATGCCCAGCCGGTTGCCGGTTCTTAATAAATGATATTTAGATCGTCTTTCGTGGCAAGCGGAAAGAATACCCCTTGGTCCAATAAAGGGTCGTTTCGGGTGATTCGTGACAGATGTCGCAACACCCCTTCGGCCGACCGGCGGGTGCACCGGATTCCCGCAGCTCACCCAGCCTGCCCCTTGGCCGGGGCCGGGTCATGCCGGCTGGCGTCCCTCGTGGTGAGCTCCGTGCCTCCTGAGGGCACTCTAGCTTTGAATGCAAGCAGGCCTCAGCCGCGTCTGGCCATGCTGGCCTTCACGAAGGCGGTGAACAGCGGGTGGGGATTCAGGGGCTTGCTCTTGAACTCGGGGTGGAACTGGCAGGCCAGGAAGTAGGGGTGGTCCTTCAGCTCGACGATCTCGACGAAGACACCATCGGGGCTCATGCCCGTGAACACCAGGCCTTTGTCCTCCAGGGCCTTCCGGTACTCGTGGTTGAACTCGTAGCGGTGCCGGTGGCGCTCGCTGATCTCGGTACTTCCGTAGGCCTTGGCCGCCTGGCTGTCCTGCGTCAGCCGGCAGGGATAGGCGCCCAGCCGCATGGTGCCGCCCAGCTCCTCTACATCCACCAGCTCCCGCAGCTTGAAGATGACGCGGTGCTTGGGCGCGTCATCGAATTCGGTGGAATCCGCCCCATCGAGGCCCGCGACGTTCCGGGCGAACTCCACGGAGGCCATCTGCATGCCGAGACAGATGCCGAAGAAGGGGATCTTGTGCTCCCGGGCGTACTGGATGGACCTGATCATGCCGCTGGTGCCCCGGACCCCAAACCCGCCGGGCACCAGGAGGCCGTGGCAGTCCTGGAGGAAGGGCGCCGGGTCCTGATTCTCCAGCTCCTCGGCCTCGATCCATTTCAGGTCCACTTGTGAATCGAGCCCATAGCCCGCGTGGTGCAGGGCCTCGATGAGGCTCTTGTAGCTCTCCTTGAACTCCACATACTTGCCCACGATGCCGATGCGCACGCTGCCCTTGGGGTTCCGGATGCGGTCCAGCAGCTTCTTCCAGGCCCCCAGGTCAGGCGTCTTCTCGCCCAGCCCCAGCAGCACCGCCACCTTGGCATCCAGCCCCTCCTGGTGCAGGTTCAGGGGCACCTCGTAGATGGAGTGGGCATCCAGGGCGCTGAAGACCGCGTCCTGGGTGACGGAACAGAACAGGGCGATCTTGTCCTTCAGCTCCCGGGGGATGTGCTGCTCGGCGCGGCAGAGGAGGACATCGGGCTGGATGCCCAGGGCCCGCAGCTCCTTCACGCTGTGCTGGGTGGGCTTGGACTTCAGCTCGCCGGCGGTCTTGATGTAGGGCACATAGGTCAGGTGCATGTTGATGGCATTGCCCAAGCCCGCCTCCAGCTTGAACTGGCGGATGGCCTCGATGAAGGGCTGGCTTTCGATATCGCCCACGGTGCCGCCGATCTCGACGATCACCACGTCCATGTCCTTGGCGACCTTCTTCATCACGCTCTTGATCTCGTCCGTGATGTGCGGAATCACCTGCACCGTCTTGCCCAGGTAGTCGCCGCGGCGCTCCTTCTGGATCACCGTGTTGTAGATCCGGCCCGTGGTGATGGTGTGGTTCTGGGTGGTGGGCACCGAGGTGAAACGCTCGTAGTGGCCCAGGTCCAGGTCGGTCTCGGCGCCATCGTCCGTGACGAAGACTTCGCCGTGCTGGAAGGGCGACATGGTGCCCGGATCCACGTTGAGGTAGGGATCCATCTTCATGAGCGTGACCTTCAGCCCCCGGGCCTCCAGGAGGGCGCCCAGGCTGGCCGCCGCAATCCCCTTGCCCAGGCTCGAAAGCACGCCACCGGTCACGAACACATACTTGGTCATCGGAACTCCTACATTTCTTCGGGGGCCTGGATGCCCATCAGGTACAAACCCTGGCGGAGGGCCCGGGCGGTGGCCACGCAGAGGGCGAGGCGGGCATCGCGCACGGCGGAGCTGTTCTCCGGGGCCAGAATGGGGCAGTTGGTGTAGAAACCGCTGAAGGAGCGGGCCACGGTGACAAGCTGGCGGGCCAGGGGCGTGGCCATGCAGCCTTCTGCCACTCCGGCGATGGCCTGGGGCAGCCCCGCCAGCTCGAACAGCAGGGCCTGGGCTTCCGGCGCGGCCAGTCCCTCGAGTTCCAGGGGTATAGGCATGGCCAAGAATGGCACCACGGGTCCCACCGGCGTTCCGGCCTGGGCCCTGGCGGCCCAGTCGCCGCCGGCCTTGCGCAGCACGCTCATGATGCGGGCGTGGGCATACTGCACGTAGGGGCCGGTGTCGCCGTCCAGGGCGATGACCCGGTCCCAGGTGAAGGTGATGGGCTTCACCCGATCGTTCATGGCGTCGAAGAACACCACGGCGCCCATGCCCAGCATCTCGGCCACCTCGGCCTTGTCCTTCAGCTCGGGGTTCTTCTCCTCGATGATGGCGGCCACGCGCTCCCGGGCCTCGTCCAGCACATCCTCCAGGAAGATGACATTGCCCTTCCGGGTGCTCATCTTGCCTTCGGGCAGCTTGACCATGCCGAAGGGCGTGTGCAGCATGCGGCCCTTGAACCAGGGGTCCAGCTTGTCGAGCACGGCGAAGATCTGCTGGAAGTGCAGCACCTGGTCCGTGCCTACGACATAGAGGCAGCGGTCGAAATCGTAGGCCCGCTTGCGGTAGAGCGCCGCCGCCAGATCGCGGGTGGCGTAGATACTGGTGCCGTCGCCTTTCTGCACGAGGCAGGGCGTGCTGATGCCCACATCCTCCAGGTTGATGATGCGGGCGCCCTTCTCGCCTTCCACCAACAACCCGGCGTCTTCCAGCCGCTGCATGGTGGGCACGAGCTGATCCTCGTAGAAGGCCTCGCCCTGGGCCAGGGTGTCGAAGCTCACGCCCAGACGGTCGTAGATGCGCTGGAACTCGCGCAGCGAGATCTCCCGGAACCAGCTCCAGAGACGGCGGGCTTCGGCATCCCCGGCTTCCAGGCGCTTGAACCAGTCCCGTGCCTCGTCGCGCATGGCCGGGTCGCTTGCCTCCTCGGCGTGGAAGCGCACGTAGAGCTGGAAGAGGCGGAACAGAGGCGTGCGGCGCTTGTCCGGGGCAGGCTCGGCCCAGTCGAAGTCCTGCTTCAGATCCGCATTCCCGTCCAAGGCCCAGCGGGTGTAGGCCGCCAGCAGGGTGCCGAACTGGGTGCCCCAGTCCCCCAGGTGGTTGAGGCGGAGGGTGTCGAAGCCCAGGAACTGATGGGTCTGGGCCAGGGCATGGCCGATCATGGTGGAACGCAGGTGGCCGATGGTGAAGAGCTTGGCGATGTTCGGGGAGCTGTACTCCACGATCACCCTCTTGCCGTTGACCGGCCGCGACCCGAAGGGCCGCCCTTCCGGGGCCTCCAGGATGGCGTCCAGCACGGCATGGGCCCGGGTCTCAGGGGCCAGCTTGAGGTTCAGGTAGGGACCTGCGGCCACAAGGGTCGCACCGTCGATGGCGATGGCCTGGGCCAGCTCCTGCGACAGCTGCACGGGGTTCTTCCCCAGCTGCTTGGCCGCCCGGAAGCAAGGAAAGGCCAGATCGCCCAGCTCACCGGACTTGGGCCGGTCCAGCGTGATTTCCACGCCAGGCAGGGCCGCCGCCAGCTGCTGCTCGAAGGTGTGTCGCAATGCTTCCATCAGGTGGGACCTCAATCTGCCAGTTCGACGAGCGCCTTTTCGTAGTCCTCGGTCTTGGGCGGCACGCCGTGCCAGCCAGCCTGGTTTTCCATGAAGCTCACACCCTTGCCCTTCACGGTGCGGGCGCAGATCATCGCGGGCTGGCCCTTGATCGTGCGGGCCCAGGCCAGGGCCTCCAGGATCTGGGGGAAGTCATGGCCGTCGATCTCCTTCACGGCCCACCCGAAGGCGCGCCACTTGTCGGGCACGGGGTTGATGTTCATGACCTTCTTCACGTCGCCATCGATCTGCAAGCCATTGAGGTCGTGGAAGACGCAGAGGTTGTCCAGCTTGTGGTGGGGGCCGGCCATGGCCGCTTCCCAGATCACGCCCTCCTGGCTTTCGCCATCACCGACCACGCAGTAGACCCGGGAGTCGGACTTCTGCACCTTCAGGCCGATGGCGATGCCCACGGCCTGGGGCAGGCCCTGGCCAAGGCTGCCGGTGGTGACTTCGACACCGGGCGTGTAGTGGTTTTCGGCGTGACCCTGGAGGTGAGTCGGGTACTGGCGGAAGGTCTCCAGCCAGGCCCTGGGGAAGAAGCCCTGGTCCGCGAGGATGGCGTACTGAGTGGGGCAGGCATGGCCCTTGGAAAGCACGAAGCGGTCCCGGGCCGGGTTGGCCGGATCCTCGGGGAAGACGGTCATCTCGTGGTAGTAGAGCGCCACACCGATATCGGTCCAGCTGAGGCTGCCCCCCGGATGGCCACTCTGGGCCTTGTAGACCTGCAGCAGAACATCACGGCGAACGGCTTTCGCCTTCGCCGCCATCTCAGTGACGGACTCCAATTTCAATTGCGGCATGAACCCACCCTTCCCGGGAGGCCATTCGCCTCCGATCAGCATGCCTTATGCTGGCTCCCTCCGGAAGGGGTCGAATCAGCCTTGGGACCAGCCTTTTGCCCTTGACCAATGGGCTGTTTGCGATACGATGGTCATTCGCGCTTCCCCGGACTTTGTACGGGGGACCGCCTCGGAAGCTGGAGAACCGAACCATGGCCAATCACAAGTCTGCTGCCAAGAAGGCCCGTCACGACGCCGAGGCCCGCCTGCGCAACCGTGGCAACCGCTCGACCCTGAAGACCGCCGTCAAGGGCTTCCTGGCCCTCATCGCCGGTGGCAAGAAGGATGAGGCCGCCAAGCTGCTGCCCGAAACCCAGGGCCTGGTCGACAAGGCCTGCCGCAAGGGCGTCATGCACAAGAACGCCGCCGACCGCACCAAGAGCCGTCTGGCCGCCAAAGTGAACAAACTGGCCTAACGGGCCTAGAAATTTGAACAGAGGACCCGGAGAGCCGGGTCCTTCGTTTTGTAGTCTCGCGTATCCCCACAGGGGATACCGAGAGGGTGAACAAACTGGCCTAACGGGCCTAGAAATTTGAACCAAGGACCCGGAGAGCCGGGTCCTTTTTGTATTCATCCGGGAAGACTCGGGAAGCTAAACCACAGCCAACGGCTTCCTAGCGGGTGCGTTCGGTTGCTCGACGTCTCCGTGCCCTCCAGGGAACACCTACCTGGACCCGGGCTGTGAAGGTGCCCCCTCAAGCCCAGCCTTCCGGCGCGCGGACTTCACCCGCGGGGACTCGGGTCCAATCAAAATGCACCAGGAGGTCCTCCGGACGACAGCTCTCCGGCCGATCGATGCAGCCCAGGCTCCAGCCCAGCCAGCCAAGCAGTTCCGGCACCGCGATGCCCCTGGCAGCCAGGGCCTCGAGGCCCGATGCCCCGGCCCGCTTGCCCAGGCGGCCGCCGTCCGGGGCAGCCACCATCCCCAGGTGAGCATAGGTCGGCCGCTGCAGGCCGAGGGACTCTTGAATCCGGATCTGAGTGGCGGTGACGGGACGAAGGTCGGCACCACGCACCACTTCACTGACGCCCTGGGCCCCATCGTCCACCACCACCGCCAAGTGGTAGGCGAAGCAGCCATCCCGCCTAAAGAGCAGCGGGTCGCCCGTGAGAGCCTCGGGGTCATCGGCCTGCGGCCCAAGCACCAGGTCTTCCCAGGATACGGGTCCTTCGGGAAGGCGGGTCCGAAGGGCACGGTTGAAGCCCTCCCAGGCCCGGTCCCGACAACGGCCCGGGTAGGGACGCAGCCCATCCTCCGAGTGGGGTGCCGAGGCCAGCAGCTGCAGGTCCTTGCGGGTGCAGACACAGGGATAGAGCCACCCCGCCCGGTGCAAGGTCGCCAGGGCCTCGTGGTAGAGGTCGCTCCGATCCGACTGCCACAGGACGGGTTCATCCGACTCCAGACCCAGCCGGGAAAGGTCCCGCAGCTGCGCCTCACCCAGGTCCCGGTGGCAGCGGGGCCCATCCACATCCTCCATGCGGATGAGCCAGCGCCCGCCCGCGCTCCGCGCCGACAGCCAGGAGGCCAGCGCCGTCCGCAGGTTCCCCAGGTGAAGGACACCCGTGGGCGATGGGGCAAAGCGGCCAGTGAGTTTCATTGGCACCAGTGTGGTGTCCTGCGTGAAACCGGATTATCCGACAAGCTTAGACACCACACGTGGCAGGGGTCTGGGGGCACGGCAGTGCCCCCAGAGGGTGACAGGTCCGGCGCGTCTGTGCGCCGTACCGCCAGAGGGGCCGTGCCCCGATGGAAGTGTGCTGGCCCAGCCCCGTCATGATTCATTGATTATAGGGACAGCACACTAGCATAAGGGCATGCTCCTCCTTCGCAGGTTGCCCCCGGTGTTGCGCGCCCTGATCGCGCAGGCCCTGGCCTTCTCGGCGCTGGTGGTCCTGGCCCGGCTGGGCCTGCGGTTTCCCTCCATGATCTGGTTGCTGCTGCAGGCGGTGCTGGCAGTCTTCCTGTCCCGGTGGCTGGCGCTCAGTCCCCGCTGGGTCTTCATGCAGGGGGCCCTGCCCTTCCTGGTGAGGGCCCTGTGGCACGCGCCAATCCCCGCCTGGGTCTACCTGGCGCTGTTCCTGGCCCTGGCCCTGATCTTCGGCGGCGGACTTATCAGCCGCGTACCCCTCTACCACGCCAGCAAGGACGCCTGGGAGAAGCTCGAAGGCCTGTTACCGGACCAACCTGGGCTGCGCTTCGTGGACCTGGGTTGCGGTTTCGGCGGACCGGTGGCGTTCCTAGCAAGGGCCCGGCCGAATGCGGTATTCATGGGGGTGGAGGCCTCGCCCCTCACCTGGCTGGTGGCTTGGCTCCGCTGCCTGCCCCTGCGCAACGCGCACATCCGCCTGGGCAGCCTCTGGCACGCGGACCTGGCCGGTTTCGACGTGGTGTATGCCTTCCTCTCCCCCGTGCCCATGCCCGCCCTCTGGATGAAAGCCCGCCGCGAAATGAGGCCCGGCAGCCGCCTCATTAGCCACAGCTTCGAGGTGCCCGGGGAGACACCCCAATGCGTGCTTCAGGTGAAGGGGCGCGAGGGTGCCCGACTGCTGGTGTGGGAGCTGTGATCCCGGCTCCCCTCCTTCGAATTGACGGAGGCAGTGCATCAACCTGATGGATGGACGCAGGTCCAGCCAGCATCACGGGTGATTAATTCATGACATTAAACATAGTTAGAGTGCGGCTCGGAACCTGCACGCTCTGAGATTGGTGGCCGGCAACAGGCTAACTGTCAGAGGTGCAGCATGAAGTGGACTGGTATGTATTTCCTCGGCTACGCGCTATTGATCCTCGGCCTGCTGGGCGCCCTCTGGAAGACCGGCGTTCTCGAAAGCATTGGCACGGTCTGGACCCTCATCGGAATCGTGATGGCCATCGGCATCGGCGTCATGATTGCCGTCACCCACAGCGGCACCAAGGAGAACCTGGAAATCGACCGGAAGTGAGGGTCGCCAGTCCGGACTGCTACCAGCCCAGCAGATACGCGAAGATCAGCGGCGCCACGATGGTGGCGTCTGACTCCACGATGAACTTGGGCGTGTCGATGCCCAGCTTGCCCCAGGTGATCTTCTCGTTGGGCACGGCGCCCGAATACGAGCCGTAGCTGGTGGTGCTGTCGCTGATCTGGCAGAAGTAGCCCCAGAGCGGCACTTCGGTCAGTTCCAGGTCCTGGTGCAGCATGGGCACCACGCAGATGGGGAAGTCCCCTGCGATCCCGCCGCCAATCTGGAACATGCCCAGGGGCGCGGTCTTGGTGACGGCCTGGTAGTGCTTCGCCAGCCAGGTCATGTACTCAATGCCGGTGCGCACGGTGTGGACGTTCTTCACATCGCCCCGGATGACGGCGGCGGCGTACATGTTGCCCAGGGTGCTGTCCTCCCAGCCTGGGACGACGATGGGCACGTTCTTCTCTAGGGCCGCCAGCATCCAGGAGTGCCTGGGGTCGATCTGGTAAGAGGGCTTCAGCACCCCGGACTTCAGCACCTGCTGGAAGAACTCGTGGGGGAAGAAGCGCTCACCGGCCTGGTCGGCCTTCGTCCAGACGTCCAGCATGGCCTTTTCCATGCGGCGCATGGCCTCCATCTCCGGAATGCAGGTGTCGGTCACCCGGTTCATGTGTCGGCCGAGCAGCTCCGCCTCGTCCTGGGGGGTGAGATCGCGGTAGTGGGGCACCCGCTCATAGAAGTCGTGGGCCACCAGGTTGAAGATGTCCTCCTCCAGGTTGGCGCCGGTGCAGACGATGAGGTGCACCTTGTCCTGGCGGATCATCTCGGCGAAGGACAGGCCCAGCTCGGCGGTGCTCATGGCCCCCGCCAGGGTGACCATCATCTTCCCGCCCTGCTCCAGGTAGACCCGGTAGCCTTCGGCGGCGTCCACCAGGGCCGCGGCGTTGAAGTGCCGGAAATGGTGCTTCACATAGCTGCCGACGGGTCCCAGAGCGGGGGTGGTGGTCATAAATCCTCCCAATCCTTCCATTGTGCCAGCGGATGGGATCGCCTTCCCGTCCAGAATTCAGCCTTGGGCCCTCCCGGCCGATGAAGTCGGCAGGAGCTGCAGCATGTTTTTCATCATCGGCTTGGTGGTGGTCTTTGGCGCGGTCATCGGGGGCTACCTGATGGAAGGCGGCAGCATCGCCACGCTGTTGCATCCCCTGCCGGCGGAGGGTCTCATCATCTTCGGCGCCGGCGCCGGGGCCTTCCTGGCCGCCAACCCCATGAACGTCATCAAGCGGGTGGCCGCCGACATCATGAAGCCCCTTAAGGGCAGTCCCTACACCAAGGCCGTGTACATGGAAGTCCTCATGATGCAGTACGAGGTCTACGTGAACATCAAGAAGGGCGGCCTGCTGGCCCTGGAGCAGGACGTCAACGACCCGCACAATTCCGCGATCTTCAAGAAGTACGAAACCTTCACCCATAACCACCACGCCATGGATTTCTTCTGCGATTCCATGAAGCTGCTCATCAACGGCAGCGCCAAGATGGACGAGATCGACATGGTCATGGACGCGGAGCTGGACGTCCACCACGCGGAAAACGCCGCCCCGGGCGCCGCCATGGGCAACCTGGCCGACGCCTTCCCCGCCTTCGGCATCGTGGCCTGCGTCATGGGCGTGGTCATCACCATGGGCTTCCTGGACCAGCCCCCCAACATCATCGGCGGCAAGGTGGGCGCGGCCCTGGTGGGCACCTTCCTGGGCATCCTGCTGGCCTACGGCGTGTTCCAGCCCCTGGCCAAGAACATCGATGCGGTGAACGCGGTCGAGGCCTACTACTTCAACTGCATCCGCGCCGGCCTCACCAGCTTCGGCAACGGCGCCGCCCCCATCACCGCCGTGGAGTTCGCCCGGCGCAACATCCCCTCCACTGAGCGGCCAGGCTCGGGTGAATTAGAGGAAGTCGTTCGGCAGATCAAGCCGAGGTGATCCTGTGATGACCTCTACCCATCCGAGCGTGATGCTCAGCCTGACGGGCGCCCCGCTCGGAAGGCTGCACTGCAGCCTCCGCTCGCGGCCCGTCTAGGCTTCGCCATGTCTGACCAGCAAGCCCCCGAGATCAAGGTCAAGTTCGTCAAGAAGAAGGGGGGCCATGCCGCGGCCCATGGCGGAGCCTGGAAGGTGGCCTACGCGGACCTCGTGACGGCCATGATGGCCTTCTTCCTCCTGATGTGGCTGCTGAGCAGCGCCGACAAGAACACCAAGTCGGGCATTGCCGGCATGTTCCAGGATGCCAATTTCTTCAACACGGAGCGGGGCAAGGAGATCCTGGCCAACCACGGCAAGGGCATCCTGCCGGGTGGACGGGGCATGGCCCCGGGTCCGGATGGGGATGGCGGCACCGATACGGCAGCGCAGAACCCAGGGGCCGCCGCGGAAGAGCACCAGGTCATGGAGGCCACGGCCGAGGCCATCGAGAAGGCCTTCCAGCAGGACGAGCTGCTCCAGGCCTATCAGGACCAGATCAGCATGGACTTCACCGACGAAGGGTTGCGGATCCAGATCACGGACAAGGCCGCCCAGGTGCTCTTCGATTCGGGCAGCGCCAAGCTCAAGAGCTACACCCTCTCGATCCTCAAGGAGATCGCCAAGGAGCTGGGCAAGCTGCCGAACCGCGTGGTCATCGGCGGGCACACCGACGCTTCCAAGTACGCCAACCAGGCCTACACCAACTGGGAACTGAGCTCCGATCGCGCCAACGCGGCCCGCCGCGTGATGGAGAGCGTGCCCGGAGGGCTGCGACCGGGCCAGGTTCGCCGCGTCACGGGGTACGCCGAAACGATCCCCAAGGAGGGGTTGGACCCCAAGGACCCGCAGAACCGCCGCATCTCCATCGTGGTCGTGTCCGCCGCCACCGAGGTTGCCGAAAGCAAACACCAGAAGGCGCAACCCCGGGAGAAGGAGAAGGCTGCCGGGAAGGACAAGGACCCCGGCACCAAGGCCGAGCCACCCAAGCACTGAGCCCCGCGGCCGGAGTGCGTAACCCGCCTGAGGCGACCTCCACACCCAGAGAGGAAGCAAGCATGGGTCTGGCTCCACCGGACCCATGGGCGGGGGCTCCGGGGGTGTGCGCAGCACGCTCCGCCCGACGCGGCCTCCACAGTTGGCCGCTCCCGCTCCTTCGTCGCGGAGTCGGAGCCTCCCCCCGGACTGCATTAAAAAAGCGCCCGGAGGTGCGGGCGCTTCGTGAGGGTGATTTGGCGGGATTTCGAGTGGTGGGGAAGTGTAGCGGGAGTCCCGAATTCGGGGCTGGTGTCGTGTGGTGGGATGATTGGTGGCGGGAAGCCCTTGCGGGCACCTCGCCGAGGAGTGTATCACCGATCCGGCGACGGCAGCTCGAAGGTGGCCGGTGCCACAGCGCCTCGGCCCCACTTGCTGAAAAGAAGCTCGACCTTGGCCCCCGAGGGCTCCTCGATCACCATCCCCGAGAGGACCCGCTGGCCAAGCGCCTGGGTCGGCGGACCGAACGTGACCGAGCGGGCCAGCTTCCCCGAAGCCAGTCGGAATTCGGCCTTCAGCGGCAAAGAACTGGACCGGATGACCCAGAGGACCACCCGGCGCGCACTCAGTGAGGCGCGACTCGCGGTCAGCTCTAGACGCCAGCAGTCCTGTCCTTCAACCGGCTCCTCGGCGAGAGCCTGCACCTGGTAGTCCTCACGAAAGCGGGTCCTGGCCACGTCCCCGCCCGCTGCTGGGCCCATCATGCGCTGCTGGGGGGAAACCTTCACCGGTCGCCTGCTGCCGGGAAGCAGCAGCCACATCTGGTCGCCCAGGACCAGCACCGCCCGGCCCTTCTCCTTCGCGGAAAGACCATCCAGCCGGGCATCCCCGTTCTCCCGTGCGGAGACCTTCCAGGTCTGGGCAGCGTCTGCGGCCTTGAGGGTCAGCTCCATGGTGAAGGAAGGCCACGGGTGGCGCAGCCGGTCCACCCGGGCCAGGATCTCATCGCCGCTCTGGGCGAGGATTGGCAGGGCGGCCAACAGCATGGCCAGGAAGGGGCGTGCAGGTCGCATCAGCTGCGCCCGTAGTCGTCCTGGAGCCGCTCGATGTCCGCCTCGTCGAAGACGCCCAGGCTCACCTCGAGCACCCGCACGGGGCGAGGTGCGCCGGCGTCGCAACGCAGGCGGTGGGTGCTGCCCTGGGGCAGCCAGATCTCCTCACCCACGGCGGGCCGCACTTCCTCGCCATTCCGGTCCACGACCACGCCCGGATCCAGGGCCACCCAGAGCTCGTCCCGGTGGCTGTGCCGCTGAAGGCTGAGCTTCTGGCCCGGGTTGCAGGTGAGGATCTTCACGGTGCAGGGGGTGTTCAGGGCGAACTGGTCGAAGGAGCCCCAGGGTTTGTCAACGTGCAGCGTTTCGGGCTTGTTCATGGGATCTCTCGCAGGAAAGGTTCGTTCATCATCACCGCTCAGCACTGCCTCGCGGGGGGCTCCAGGACTACCCCCGGATCGCACGCCACGCCCGTGGCGTGCTCACGCTCGCCCTTGGCTCGCGGACGGGGCCCCGTCCCCAGGGTTTGTCAACGTGCAGCGTTTCGGGCTTGTTCATGGGATCTCTCGCAGGAAAGGTTCGTTCATCATCACCGCTCGGCACTGCCTCGCGGGGGGCTCCAGGACTACCCCCGGATCGCACGCCACGCCCGTGGCGTGCTCCCGCTCGCCCTTGGCTCGCGGACGGGGCCCCGTCCCCAGGGTTTGTCGACGTGCAGCGTTTCGGGTCCGTTCATGGGGCGCCCTCGGTCATCGGTCTTCAGTCTAGAGAAGGTCGTCTCGGCCATCGGCCTTGAGGCGCTCCACGATCTGCTTCACGCTCTGGGCCTTGTCACGGTGACAGATGAGCAGGGCGTCATCGGCGTCCACCACGATGAGATTGTCCACGCCGCTGGCGGCGATGAGCCGCTTGCCGCCGAAGAAGGCGCTGTTGTGCGTGTCCAGCAGCAGGGTTTCGCCTTGGCTAATATTGCCATCTCCATCGGGTACCTGAAACTCAATGGCGGCGGGCCAGGAACCCACGTCCGACCAGCGGAAGCGGGTTGGCACCACCGCAACGCTGGCGGCTTTCTCCAGGAGGGCCACGTCGATGGCCACCCTGGGAAGCTGGCTGTAGGCCGCGGACAGGGCCGCAGGATCAGCTCCCGCCTCCACCCAGGCATCCAGCGGCGCCAGTACCTCCGGCGCGTACTTCTGCAGCCCCGCCCGGAAATCCGCCAGGGTCCACACGAACATCCCTGCGTTCCAGTAGTGCCGGCCGGAGGCCAGGTACTGGATGGCCACCTCGACGGGCGGCTTCTCCCGGAAAGCCTTCACCTTGAACACGGGCCCCTGCCCTTCGGATTCGATGTACCCATAGCCGATCTCGGGATAGGTGGGCTTGATGCCGAACGTGACCAGCTCTCGGGCCTTCGCCGCATGGTTCACGGCCGTGTCGAGGTCCTCCAGAAAGACCTCCCGGTCGCCAATCCAGTGGTCCGCCGACAGCACGGCCATGACTCCTTCCGGAAACCGCTGCTCGATTTCCACCAGGGCCAGGGCCAGGCAAGGGGCGGTATTGCGACCCTCGGGCTCGACGATGACATTCTCCTCGGGCAGCTCCGGCAGCATGCGTCTGGTCTCCGCCGCCAGGTCCTCCGTGGTCACGACGAAGATGCGCTCGGGAGCCACGTGCCCCTCAAGGCGGTGGACCGTCTGGTGGAGCAGGGTCTCTTCGCCCACGATGGCCAGGAACTGCTTGGGCCGGGCGTTGCGACTGCGTGGCCAGAACCGCGTGCCCCGGCCACCGGCCATAACGACCACAACCAAGGACGAATGACTATCCGTGCCCGACATCATGCCCCCTTCAAAACAGCTCAAGCGCGTGAGGTCTCGCGTATCGCCGCAGGCGATACCGAGATGATGACGATGACAGTTGGAATAGCCTTCGCCGTACCTGACATCAAGCCCCCATCTCAATAGCCCAAGCGCGTGAGGTCTCGCGTATCGCCGCAGGCCATACCGAGATGATGACGATGACAGTTGGAATAGACTTCGGCGTGTCTGACATCAAGCCCCCATCTCAACAGCCCAAGCGCGTGAGGTCTCGCGTATCGCCAACGGCGATACCGAGATTAAGAGGAATGTTGTTGAACGAATGCCCCACGTGCCCGACATCATTCCCCCATCCCCGCTGCCCAACAGCGAGAAGTCACGCGTATCGCCGCAGGCCATACCGAGATGATGACGATGACAGTTGGAATAACCTTCGCCGTGCCCGACATCATGCCCCCATCCCTACGTTACTACTGAAGGGTGTACACCACTAACGCGCCAGCACCGACACCATGCGCCCCAGGTCCCCCGGCGGCACGGGCTGGGGCTCGAGCACCCGCGACAGGGGCTGGGCCACCAGCGCACCCGCGACCATCCCGACGTAGAAGCCCCGTTCGCCGCGGTCCAGGCGCCGCACGACCTCGCAGCCCCAGCGGCTGCCCCAGATGCGGTCCATGGCCGTAGGGCTGCCGCCCCGCTGGATGTGTCCCAGGACCACCACGCGTAGATCCAGGGCGTAATCCCGTTTCAAGCGCTCACCCACGGCCATGGCCCGTCCGGCGGTATCACCCTCGGCCACCACCACGATGGAACTCCGCTTGCCCCGCAGCCAGCTGGCGTTCAGCCCGGAGACCAGGGTCTCGAAGCTGTCATCGGGAGATTCGGGATAGAGCACGGCCTCCGCTCCGCAGGCCAGGGCCGTGTGCACGGCCAGCATGCCCGAGGCGCGGCCCATGACCTCCACCAGGAAGAGGCGACCATGGCTGGAAGCCGTGTCCCGGATGCGGTCGATGGCCTCGACGGCGGTATTTAGCGCCGTGTCGAACCCCAGAGTTCGCTCGGTTCCAGGCAGGTCGTTGTCGATGGTGCCCGGGATCCCGGCGCAGGCCACGCTGTGCTCCCGCTGCAGCACTTCCGCCGCCCGGAAGCTGCCGTCACCCCCGATGACCACCAGGGCTTCGATGCCGGCGGCCTTGAGGTGCTCCGCCGCGATGGCCCGCTGCTCGGGCTGGTGGAATTCGGCGCAGCGCGCCGTGTGCAGCACGGTGCCACCCCGCTGCAGGATGTTGGCGCAGGCCCGGCTGGGCATGGGCTCCATGTCCCCCTCCAGAAGGCCCTGGTAGCCCCGGTGGATGCCCCAGGCCTCGTGCCCCAGGGCATCAGCCTGGCGCACCACCGCCCGGATGGCCGCGTTCATGCCCGGGGCGTCCCCTCCCGAGGTGAGCACTCCGATCTTCATGAGGTCTTCCGTCTGCCAGAGGTCTTCGATCCGGAAGCGGCTCCCTTCGCCTTCTTGGGACTGGCCTTCCCCTTTTTCACCTTGCCCTTGGCCTTCCGTCCCTTGCGCGAATCCTTCACGTGGGCCTCGGGGGGCGGCAGGGGTGGGGGTTCGACGATGCCCCGGGGGACCGGGGGCAGGTCCCCTTCCGCCACGCCGAGGGCCGCGGCGCGCTGAGTCCGGGCCCGCAGGACCGGATCCTCCTGGGCCTGGGTGGAGGCAATGAGCCCCAGGGCCAGGCTGCTGATGATTAAGGCACGACGGGGCATGATCCCTCCAAGGGATCGATTATCACATCCGCAGCGCTCTATGCGTGGGGCATTCCGACTAGCCCTCGGCCTGCTTGGCGGCCTTCTCCCGCATGGCCTTGGCGAAGAAGTCGGCCACGATCTTGTCGGCATCCTCCTTCGTCACATCCGCCATCTGGGGTTCGCGCAGCAGGATGTCCCGGCCCGAAGGGGCCATCTTGGGCAGGTGGTCCTCGGCAGGTTGGAGGCGCCCGAGCACGTATTGGGCCACTTCGATCAGGCTGCGTCCCACCCGCTCCAGCTTCTGCCGGACCACGTCCTGGTACTGGTAGAGGTCGAAGGCGCCCTGGATGTTGTAGGCCCCGTTGTCCGCATGGAACCCGATCTGCTCCAACCGGGCAGTCAGGGCCTCCAGTTCCTCGGAGGGCGGTACCAATCCCCGCAGAATGTCCTGGCATTCCTTGGAAAGCGCCTGGATTTCCTCAAAACTGTGCTGGACCACTTCGATCTGGTCAAGGACTCGCTCGGCGCCGCCTTCCTGCTCACGGGCGATCTGCATGAGCTGGTCAGGGATGGCTTGGGGTTCCTGGGGCGATTCCGTCATGGGAGGGCTCCGTGAACCCTATATCGGCCGGTCCGGGAAAAATCTTTGAATTCTTGCGCTTGCCCCCTCGCGATAAACTTGCGGATTCGGGGATCTATCCTGCCCCGATTTCATCAAGTCCGGAGTTTCCATGACCATGCAGCACAATTCCGCTCCGGCGCCCGTGGACGGGTCCGTCCTCGCAGCCTGCCTCAAGCCCTTCCCGGCCTCCCGGAAGGTCCATGTGGCCGGCACTCTACCTGGCGTCCGCGTCCCCTTCCGCCAGATCCAGTTGCACCCCACCCGTGATTTCCAGGACCGGCTCACGGAAAACGAGCCCGTGGTGCTCTACGACACCTCGGGCCCCTACACGGACGCCTCCGTCACCATCGATGTCGCCAAGGGCCTCCAGCCCCTGCGCCAGGACTGGATCCACGCCCGGGGCGATGTGGAAGAGCTGCCGGGCGCCACCAGCCTCTACCGCAAGCTGCGGGAGAGGGACAAGGACCTGGACGCCATCCGCTTCCACGCCGACCGCAAGCCGCTGCGCGCCAAGGCGGGATGCAACGTGTCCCAGATGCACTACGCCAAGCGGGGCATCATCACCCCGGAAATGGAATTCATCGCCATCCGCGAGAACCTGGGCCGCGAAGCCGCAGGCCTCAAGAGCCGTATCACGCCAGAGTTCGTGCGGGACGAGGTGGCCCGGGGCCGCGCCATCATTCCCGCCAACATCAACCACCCCGAGACCGAGCCCATGATCATCGGCCGAAACTTCCTGGTGAAGATCAACGCCAACATCGGCAACTCCGCCGTGGCCTCCAGCATCGAGGAGGAGGTCGAGAAGATGGCCTGGTCCATCCGCTGGGGCGCCGACACAGTCATGGACCTGAGCACCGGCCTGAACATCCATGAGACCCGGGAGTGGATCCTGCGCAACAGCCCCGTGCCCATCGGCACCGTGCCCATCTACCAGGCCCTGGAGAAGGTGAATGGGAAGGCCGAGGACCTCACTTGGGAGATCTTCCGGGACACCCTCATCGAGCAGGCCGAGCAGGGCGTGGACTACTTCACCATCCACGCCGGCGTGCGCCTGCGCTACATCCCGCTCACGGCGAAGCGCGTGACCGGCATCGTGAGCCGCGGCGGCTCCATTCTCGCCAAGTGGTGCCTGGCCCACCACCAAGAGAACTTCCTCTACACGCATTTCGAGGACATCTGCGAAATCCTGAAGACCTACGACGTGGCCTTCTCCCTGGGCGACGGCCTGCGCCCCGGCAGCACCGCCGACGCCAATGACGAGGCCCAGTTCGGCGAGCTGGAGACCCTGGGCGAGCTCACCAAGATCGCCTGGAAGCACGACGTGCAGGTGATGATCGAGGGGCCCGGCCACGTGCCCATGCACCTCATCCAGGAGAACATGACCAAGCAGCTTGAAGTCTGCGATGAGGCGCCCTTCTACACCCTGGGCCCCCTCACCACAGACATCGCTCCCGGCTATGACCACATTACTTCGGCCATCGGCGCGGCCATGATCGGCTGGTACGGCTGCGCCATGCTCTGCTACGTCACCCCCAAGGAGCACCTGGGCCTGCCCAACAAGAAGGATGTGAAGGACGGCGTCATCGCCTACAAGATCGCCGCCCACGCCGCCGATCTCGCCAAGGGCCACCCCGGCGCCAACCTCTGGGACAACGCCATGAGCAAGGCCCGCTTCGAGTTCCGCTGGGAGGATCAGTTCAACCTGGCGCTCGATCCCGACACGGCCCGGGAGTTCCACGACGAGACACTGCCAGCCGAGGGCGCCAAGTCAGCCCACTTCTGCTCCATGTGCGGGCCTCACTTCTGCTCGATGAAGATCTCGGACGACGTGCGGCAGTACGCGGAAAGCCACGGGTACAACGAGGAAGAGGCGATCTCAAAAGGCATGGAGGAGATGGCGGAGACCTTCGTCAAGAAAGGCGCGGAGGTCTACCTCCCTGGCTGATCAGCGCTCTGCAGCTTTGACAGGTTGTCGATGAAATTCCTGAAGTCCCGCCCCCCGGCGGGACTTTTTTTCATGGGCCCGCCCGCCCGGCCCGGGGTGGCGCATAATCGGGGCGGTTCCACCACCTCAAGGAGGCTGTCATGGCCGCAAAGAAGATCCTCATGCTCGTCGGCGATTTCGGCGAGGACTACGAGATCATGGTCCCCTTTCAGGCCCTGCTGGCCGTGGGCCACACGGTCCACGCCGTCTGCCCCGACAAGAAGGCTGGCGAATCCATCGCCACGGCCATTCATGATTTCGAAGGACACCAGACCTATTCCGAAAAGCCGGGTCACCAGTTCACCCTCAACGCCGCCTTTGCCGACATCAAGGCCGCGGACTATGACGCCCTGGTCATTCCCGGTGGCCGGGCCCCTGAGTACCTCCGCATGAATCCCAAGGTGCTCGACCTCGTGCGCCATTTCTTCACGGCCAAGAAGCCCGTGGCGGCCATCTGCCATGGCGCCCAGATCCTGGCGGCGGCTGGCGTGCTGGAAGGCCGCACCTGCTCCGCCTATCCCGCCTGCCGGGCCGAGGTGGAAGTGGCCCATGGGACCTACGCCGAGATCGCCATCGATGGCGCCATCACCGATGGGAACCTGGTCACGGCCCCCGCCTGGCCCGCCCATCCCGCCTGGATCGCCCAGTTCCTGCAGGTACTCGGCACCCACATCACCCTTTGAGACGACCCTGACGATGCCGAACGACCTGCGCTTTTCCAAATTCCACGTGCTCGGGAACGACTACCTGGTGGTCGACCCCACGCAGACCACCTTCGATCTGGACCCCAAGCGGATCAAGGCCCTGTGCGACCGGCGCCTGGGCATCGGCTCGGATGGCCTCCTGGTCGGCCCCCTGGAGGTCCCGGAATTTCCCGGGGCCTTCGGCCTGCGGATCTTCAATCCGGATGGTTCGGAAGCGGAAACCAGCGGGGATGGCATCCGCATTTTCGCCCGGTACCTCTCCGAGGCCGGCCACGCGAAGGGTCCCGAACTCCGGATCCGGACCGTGGCGGGCACCTCCGAGGTCCGGCTGCTGGAAGCCGATGGCAGCCTGGTCCAGGTGGACATGGGCGTGCCCACCTTCCGGGCCGGCGACATCCCTTTCACCGGCATCTCCGCCCAGCTTGAGGTGCTGGAAACCCCGCTGTTTCTCCCCACCGGGCCCGTCACCATCACGGCCCTCAACCTGGGGAACCCCCACTGCGTCATCTTCCCCGGGGAGGTATCACAGGCCAATGCCTGCCGGCTGGGCCCCAAGATCGAGCGCCACCCGGAGTTCCCTGAGCGGGTCAACGTCCTGCTGGTGGAAGTGGTCGACAAGAAGCGCATCCGCATCGAGATCTGGGAGCGAGGCGCGGGCTACACGCCCGCCTCGGGCAGCAGCGCGGCGGCCGCGGCAGCCTGCCGGCGCCTGGGCCTGGTGGACGACCAGGTCACCGTCCAGATGCCCGGCGGCAGCCTGGGCATCGAGTTCTCCCAGGGGGGCCATATCCTCATGTCGGGGCCGGTCCAGCCCGTCTTCCAGGGCCAGATGCACCCGGAGTGGGCCCCGAACCTTGCATGACAGCTTTTCCCTCTAGGCAGGCGCCTGCGGGCAACCCATAATAACTTTTTGCAGGATCTTTGTCAGTTTCATCACGCGATATCCAGAAAGGTGGAGGGACGGGCCCTGTGAAACCTTGGCAACCTGCGGAAGCAAGGTGCCAATTCCTGCTGCGAGCGATCGCAGAGAGATGCTGAAGTGTCTGAACTGACATGGACAGGGGCCCGAGCAATCGGGCCCCTGTCCATATATCGGTGTTGAACGATGAGGATCTTCCTTTCCAGGAGGCTCTAGTGAGCGAGCAGTACCTCGATACCAACGTGCCGGGCAACCCGGCCTACCACTTCACCATCCAGCCCCCGGTCCGGGAGGGCGGTGCCGGCTGGCACCAGCGGCCCGAGCTGGTGCCCGGTGCGGGCATGGCCACCAAGTGCGTGCACGGCGGCGTCCAGCCTGATCCCGCCTATGGCGCGGTCATGCCGCCCCTGTACCTGTCCTCCACCTTCGCCTTCAAGGACATCTGCACCAACGCGGGCTACGACTACACCCGCAGCGGCAACCCCACCCGCGCGGCCCTGGAGGAGGCCATCGCCCTGCTGGAGGGCGGCTACGGCGCCACCTGCACCAGCACGGGCATGAGCGCCATCCTGGTGGCCCTGAACCTGCTGCCCCACGGCAGCCACCTCATTTCCACCGTGGACTGCTACGGCGGCACCTTCCGGCTGCTGGAGCATGCCCGGCGCTTCTACGGGCTGGACGTCACCTACCTGGATCTGGCGGATCTCGACGCCCTGAAGGCCGCGATCAAGCCCAACACGCGCATGATCTGGGTCGAGACGCCCTCCAACCCCCTGCTTCGGCTCACGGACATCGCCGCCGTGGCCCAGATCGGCCACACCCAGCCGGACTGTCTGGTCGCCGTGGACAACACCTTCCTGTCCCCCTTCCTCCAGCGCCCCTTCGAGCTGGGCGCCGACCTGGTCATCCACTCCACCACCAAGTACCTCAACGGCCACAGCGATGTGGTGGGTGGGGTCGTGGTGGCGGCGCCGGGCAACCTGGCCCTCACCCAGCAGATCCAGGCCGTGAACAACCTGCTGGGCACCTCCCAGGCGCCCCATGACTGCTTCCTGGTGCTGCGGGGCCTGAAGACCCTGCCCCTGCGCATGCGCCAGCACGAAGCCAACGCCCAGCAGCTCGCCGAGTTCCTTCACGCCCATCCCGCCGTGGGCAAGGTCCACTTCCCGGGCCTGCCCAGCCATCCCCAGCATGCCCTTGCGAAGCAGCAGCAGAAGGGCTTCGGTGCCATGCTCAGCTTCGAGCTGAAGCAGGGTGGCAACGAGCGCCTGAACCACGTGCTGCGGAGCCTGAAGTGGTTCACCCTGGCCGAAAGCCTGGGCGGCGTGGAATCCCTGGTGGCCCACCCCGCCTCCATGACCCACGCCTCCATGACCCCTGAGGCCCGCCGCCGCGCCGGCATCAGCGACGACCTCATCCGCCTGTCCATCGGACTGGAGGACGTGGCCGACCTGCGCGCCGACCTCGAGCAGGCCCTGGCTTTCGCCTGACCGGCGCCTCGTCCCGGTTCGGCCTGTGCCCTGGCAGCGCGGCTTAATCCACCCTGCCAGGGGCAGGCTGCGCCCGGCCTCCCCAGGTCTAACTCCAGGCCGAATCTGGGTGGCGACTTCGACAGCGACCATGTCTGCAGCCGCCCTCGGCCAGGCGATGACGGGCCCCGGTGGTTTATGGACTTATGATCTGGAAGGATGTCACCGGCCACTCTCGGGCGAGACGTGGCTTTGGTTTCCAGTCCCAGGAGGTGTCCCATGTCCAGGAAGCCCCTTGCGTGGTTTCTCGCGGAAGCGGCGCTTGGCCTCGCGGTCCTGGCCTGCAGGAACCCAGGTGCCGCATCGCCCAAGCCCGCAGCACCCGCCCCCCAGCTCAAAGTCGCCGAGGCAGTCAAGGAACCGGAGTTCAAGCCCGCCCCGCAGGTGACGCAAGCCGAGCGGTCCGTGGGCCGGGACAAAGTGACGGCTTTGGCCGAAGCCGACGTCGGCAAGAATGCGGCCCAGCCCGCCCCACCCCAGACAGCCACCGGGGACGCTCCGGTCAGCGACTCGAAGGCCTTGAAGGACAAGGACAATCCGGCCAGCGCCTCGAAGGACGAGGATGAGCATCCGGCCGAGCAGTTCGTCCTGGCCCAGGTGGCCAGGACGGACAAGGACTGGAGCGTGCGCAAGGTGGCCGTGGAGCAACTGACCAGCCAGAGCGTCCTCGCGCAGGTCGCCACGATGGATGAAGAACCAGAGGTGCGCAAGCTCGCGGCGAGTCGACTGACGGTCCAGGCCGCCCTGGCCAAGGTCGCCACCCGCGACAAGGACTGGACCGTGCGGAAGTTGGCCACGGGGATGCTGACCGACCAGGCCGAGCTGGCGGGAGTGGCCGTGCATGAGGAAGACCCGGACATCCGCAAGGTTGCCGTGAGCCTGTTGACGGACCAGTCGGCCCTGGCCCGGGTGGCCAGGAGCGACAGGGACTGGAGTGTGCGCAAGTCAGCTGTGGAGAAGGTGACGGACAAGACCGTGCTGGCCCAGATCGCCACCAGCGACCGGGACCCAGAGATCCGCAAGCTCGCACTGGGCAGGCTGACCGAAAAGGCCGCCACACCCTAGGAAGGATCGGCGGATCAATCGGCTCCGCGGTGCTACTTGATCCCCACCAGTTCCACATCGAAGATCAGATCGGCATTGGGGGGAATGTCGCCGCCGGCGCCGCGGGGACCGTAGCCAAGGGCTGAGGGGATGTAGAGGGTGCGCTTGCCGCCCACCTTCATGGTGATCACGCCCTCGTCCCAGCCTTTGATCACCCGGCCCACACCGATGGGGATGGCCAGCGGCTCACCGCGGTCCACAGAGCTGTCGAACTTCTTGCCCTTCCCGCCCTTGCCATCGTTCAGCCAGCCGGTGTAGTGGACCGAGCAGCTCTGCCCCGGCTGGGGTGCGGCGCCCTTGCCCACCACGGTATCCACATACTTCAGGCCGGATTCGGTGGTGATCATTTTGGGTCCTTTGCGCTTGGCGGCTTTCGCCTTGGGCGAAGCCGGCGTGGGTTCGGTGGAAGCAAGGGGCAGGGCCAGGGCCAGGACAAAAAGGCAGAGGAGGGGTCGAGTCATGGGCAGCTCCAGGATGGCCTTCCATCTTACCGAAGCGCTCGAAGCCTCAGGCCATGACCTGCTCGAACAGGTGAGCCGCCGTACTGGCCAGCGCTTCCAGCAGCTCGGCCTGGTCGGGGTCGATGCGGTCGGGCCGCACATCATTGCAGTGGATCAGGCCATAGGTCACCTGGTCCCGGCGGATGGGGAAGAGGCCGACGGTTTCATAGCCTGCGGTATGACACCGGCCGCGCAGCTCTCCGAGCCTCTGGACCTCCTCGACGGCCTTGAGCAGCCGGCTGGTTGACCCGGTGAGGAAGCTGCCGCAGGCGCGGAAGCACGGCAGCGTCGGATCCACCCTCCCCGTCAGGACGCTGCCGCAGAGGCAGGCCAAGAGTGGTTTCCGGTTCGCGTCCCGGCGCAGATGCCCGGCATCATCCAGGCTGCAGAGGTGGTTTTCCAGGTCCAGAAAGCAGTTGGGGAAGCCGAGGCTGGCGACATAGGGAAAGTCTGGCCCCTCCTTCAGGCGGATGGCCACCGCCTGGCAGCCCGAGAGCTGCTGGGCCAGGAGCACCAGCTGCCAGGCGATCTCCTGCGGGGAGGTCTGCGCGTTGGTCAGGCGTAGCAGGTTGAGAAAAGTCCTTCGCTCCAGGTCGAGGCGACCCTTCTCCGGCAGCTGGTCTGTCGTCCGAGCTTGGAAAAGTTCGGCCATGGGGGACTCCCACAGCTTTATCGGTCAAGTCATCCAGGATGATAAGTTTTGTAATCAAATCACCTTGAAGTGCTTTGATTTAACGACGCGAGGTCTTCCGCCGTCAGGCGGAGGGTGCGGGCCCCCCAGTTCTCTTCCAGATGGGCGAGGGAAGAGGTGCCGGGAATGGGCAGCATCATGGGGGACCGCGCCAGCAGCCAGGCCAGGGCCACCTGGGCCGGGGTGGCGCCCTGCCGGGCCGCGACTTCGGCCAGGACGCCTTGGGGCTGGGCGTGGGCCCCCACGGCCAGGGGGAAGAAGGGCAGGAAGGGAAGTCCCTGGGCGGTGCAGAAATCCAGCACGTCCTCGGGTTCATCCACCTCGGCGTGGGTCGCCTTGGCCAGGAAGCCCGAGCCTCCGGTAATGCTGAAGAAGTTCTGGACCGTTGCCACCGGCGTGCGTTGCAGGGCGGCCTTGACCTGGGCGGTGTTCACATTGCTGAGGCCGATGTGCCGCAGCTTGCCTTCGGCACGCAGCTGGATGAGGGTGTCCAGGGTTTCCAGGAAGGGCACGTCGTTGGCGATGAACCGCAAGTGGACGAGCTCGATGCAGTCCCGCCGCAGCTCCCGCAGGTCGTGCTCGCAACCCTGCCGAAGTTCCTCGGGGCGGTTGAAGGGGGCCCAGCCCTTGTCCGGAGTGCGCTTGCCGCCCAGCTTGGTGGCGATGAGCACGTCCGCAGGATAGGGGTGGATGGCCTCGGCAATGATGGGATTGGCCACATGGGGCCCGTAGTACCAGGACGTGTCGATGAGCTGCACGCCCAGATCCACGGCCCGCCGCACCACGTTCCTGGCATTTCCCGGGTCCGCCGGCGGCCCCCACACATCCTTGCCCGGCAGGCGCATGGCGCCGAATCCCAGGCGGCGAACGGAGTGGTCCCCCACCTTGAGGGTGGAGGGCCCGTGGGCGAAGGCGGGGGAGGAATCCTTGGTCATCGTCACGCTCACCAGATGTGGGCGCGGCCCGCTTCGGGCCGCCACATGGGCTGCCCCTGCGTCACGCCGAAGGCTTCATGGAATTCGGGAATGATGGAGAAGGGTCCGTTGACGCGCCATTTCGCCGGAGCGTGCACATCGCTCAGCAGTGACCGGCGCAGGGTCTCCTCCCGGGGCTGCAGGAGCCAGCCCAGGGCATAGCCGAGGAAGTACCGCTGCATGGGCGTGAGCCCGGCGATCCGCTCGCCCTTCTGGTACTGCTCGGTCTTCTTGAACGCATCCATGCCCAGCAGGAGCCCGCCGTAGTCGGCGATGTTCTCGCCGAGGGATGCTTGCCCGTTGATGTGGAGCCCAGGCAGCGGCTCGAACTCGTCGAACTGTTTGACCAGCAACTCAGACTTCGCCTTGAACCGGGCCGCATCCTCCTCGGTCCACCAGTCCTTGAGATTGCCCTGGGCGTCGAACTTCCGCCCCTGGTCATCGAACCCGTGGGTGATTTCGTGCCCGATGGTCGATGCCGCGGAATAGCCGTAGACCAGGGCGTCATCCAGGTCCACGTCCGCCCAGCCTGGAACCATGAACTGGGCCGCGGGGAGCACGATCTCATTGTTGGACCAGCTGTAGTAGGCGTTGTAGGTCTGCGGGGTCATGTGCCATTCGGTGCGGTCCACCGGCTTGCCGAACTTCGCGAGCATGTCGCTGAAGCGCCAGCGCCGGGCGCTCATCATGTTCTGGCAGTAGGACTGGCGGGCAATCACCAGGGAGGAGAAGTCCTTCCAGGTGTCCGGATAGCCGACCTTCTTCTTCATCGCGGCGAGTTTCGCCTTGGCCCTGGTCTTGGTCGCCTCGCTCATCCAGTCGAGGTGGTCGATGCGGTCCTGGTAGGCCAGCCGGATCGCCTCGACCATGTCCGAGTACCGCTGCTTCGCGGCTGCAGGGAAATACGCCTTCACAAAGAGCTTGCCGAGCACCATCCCCATGGCCTGCTCCTGCGCATCGAGAACATCCTTCCAACGCTCGCGGGGCACCTTCTGGCCCGAGAGGGCCTGCCGGTAGAACTTGAAGTGCTCCTCCTCGAAGGGCCTGCTCAAGTACTCGCCGTAGGTCGCGATGAGCCGCACCCGGAGGTAGTCCTGCAACACCTCCAGGGGCGCGCTGGAGACCAGACCATTCAGCGCAGAGAAGAACTCGGGCTGGCCCACCAGGACGTAGGACGGACGCAGGCCCCACGCGCCTAGACGGGTCTTCCAGTCGATCACGGGACTGTTTTTTGTGGTGAATTCGCCAGGAGTCAGCTTGTGGTAGTTCTTCTGCGGATCGCGGAGGTCCTCAAGCTTGCGCGAAGCCTTCGCGAGCTCCGTCTCGAAGGCCAGCACGCGTTCGGCCGCGGCCTTGGCTGCGGTGTCCTTCCGCCCCAGCAGGGCCAGCACCCTCCCGATGTGCGCGAGGTAGGCTTCCCGGATCCCCTGGATGCCCTTGTCGGGGTTGAAGTAGAAGTCCCGTTCCGGCAGCCCGAGGCCGCCCTGGTTCAGGTGGACGGCCATCACCTCGCTGTCCTTCGCATCCTGGCCGACGTAGAACTCGAAGAAGGCTTCCACCCCCAAGGGTTTCCAGCCGAACGCCACATCCAGGGCCGCCTGGCGGGACTTGAGCGCGTCCACCTTGGCGAGTTCGGTCCGGAGCGGCTCCAGCCCGAGCCTGTCCGCCAGGGCCACGTCCATGGCCGTCGCCCAGAAGTCCCCGATCTGCTGGGCCTCCCTGCTGCTGGCCGGGCGGGCGGCCGCGGCCTGCTCGTTCACCTGGCGCAGGTTCACGTAGAGCTGTTCGCGAAGGACCTGGCCGATGCTCCAACTCGCCTCCGATGCCGGAATGGGATTCCGCTTGAACCACCCCCCGTTGGCATACTCGAAGAAATCGACGGCGGGGTTGACGGACGGATCCAGGTTGGCCTTGAGAATGTCCTCCCGGGGCGCCTGGGCCGACAGCTCACCGGCCGCCAGCACGAGCAGGGCAACCAGTGCAGCCTTGAACGGAAATGGACTGCCTCGCATGGGACCTCCGGAGGGGGTTGAGGATTGCCAACCCGGATTGTGCCTCCGTGGGGGGTGGGCTGCAAACGTCATGGCGACGGCCAGGTCCCTGGGAAGGGTCGGGACCATCCGGTCCGCGGACACCAGACCCAGGAATCCGCACGATCCTTTGATCTCAATTCCCATCCACGACTGGCAGCCCTGAGGGTGATCAAGCGGGAGCCTTCTGGCACCGATAGGAAAGCACATGAACACTGCCCGGAGTCACTGTGCGACAGGCCTGCTTCACGATTGGACTCCTGCTGCTGGCGGCCTGTGGGGGAGGTGGCACCCGTGCGCCTGAAACCAGCCCGTCCATGCCACCGACCATCACGGCCCAACCCCAGAGCCTGGTTCTCACCGCTGGAAGCCAGGCCACCTTCACGGTCACCGCCACGGGCACAGCCCCCTTGAGCTACCAGTGGCGGAAGGGTGGCATCAGCATCCCTGGTGCCATTGCCTACAGCTACACCATCGCGTCCACGGCCACCGGTGACTCTGGCAGCTACGATGCCGTGGTATCCAATGCCGCAGGAACAGTCCCCAGCGCCGTGGCCACCCTGCAGGTGAATCCGGCCCCGGTCGGGCCAGCCATCACGGCCCAACCTCAGAGCCTGGTCCTCACCGCCGGAAGCCAGGCCACCTTCGCGGTCACCGCCTCGGGCACAACCCCCCTGAGCTACCAGTGGCGGAAGGGCGGCGTCAATATCCTCGGTGCCACCTCATCCACCTACTCCATCCCCTCGACCTTCATCAGTGACTCCGGCGGTTACGACGTGGTTGTATCCAACGCCGTGGGAACTGCAACCAGCACCCTGGCCACCCTCCAGGTCAATGCCTCTGCCTTGCCCGACTTCACGATCCCCTTGGTCTACATCACCCAGTCGACCCAGAACCAGGCCTTCACCGTCCCACTCGTCAAGGACCGGGCAGGCTTGTTGCGCGCGTTCGTGATCGCCGACCAGCCCAACTCGGCCCAACCCCAGGTGCGAGTGCGGCTCTATGACGGCACGCGCACTCTGCTCCAGACTTTCTCCATCAACGCGCCTGGGGCCTCCGTGCCGATCAGCATTGATGAAAGCAGTCTCTTGAGCTCCTGGAACGTTCCCCTGTCAGCCACCGACCTGCAGCCAGGCTACAGCGTGCTGGTGGACGTGGACCCCACCAACGCCATCCCCGAGTCCCACAAGTCCAACAACTCTTGGCCCGCTGACGGCACCCCCCACACCTTGGATGTCCGCACCTTGCCGCCCTTCAGGGTCACGTTCTGGTCGGTGCAAACCGGGGATGCCCGAACGGGGAACGTCAACAGCGCCTTGACCGCCAGCTTCACCAGCCAGCTCGAGAAGCTCTGGCCCATCAACAACGCCACGGATCGAATCTACGGCGGCACCTTCACCGTCACGGATGTCCTGGGGGACGCCTCCACCTGGAACAGCGTGCTTGGCAAATTGAACGCCAAGCATGTGGCGGACGGGATCAGCAGCCGCTACTACTTCGGAGTGGTGAACCCCGGTTATGCCGGCGGCATCGCAGGCTACTCGCTGGTGGGAACACCCACCGCCCTGGGCTGGGACAAGTCGGCGGGTTTCGAGGACTTGTTTCAATATCCAGGCATCTTCGCCCACGAAACTGGCCACAATTTCGGGCTGAGCCATGCCCCCTGTGGAAGCCCCGCCAACCCCGACCCCGCCTTCCCCTATGCAGGTGCCTCGATTGGCGTGTGGGGCACGGATCTGTCCGGGCCTACGCTCAAGGACCCTGCCGCCGTGCATGACATCATGAGCTATTGCCCCCCCATCTGGGCCAGCGACTACAACTACAAGAAGGTGCTCACCAGTAGGCAGATTGGCAGTGTCCCCGTCGTCCTGCCCGCACCGGTCGAAGACGCCACGGCACCAGGCAGCCTCCTGCTATGGGGGCGCCTGGAGCCGGGCAGCGCCACACTAGAGCCGGCCTTCCACATGGCGATGGCCGCACTGCCCCCAGAGCCCGGCGATCAGCTGCTGGAAGGCTTCGACCCCCAGGGCCGGTGCCTGTTCACCACCACCTTTGCCCTGGCGCAAGTGGGTGACTTCCCCCAGGACCAGTCCCGGCACTTCGCGTTCTCGATCCCCCTCACGGAACCGGCTGCCGCCAGCCTGGCGGAGCTCCGCTGGTCCAAGGGTGGCCAGGTGGTGGCCCGCCAGCGCAGCCGGCAGGTAGCCCAGGGTCTCGCCGCACCGCAAGCCCCACGGGGTCCGGAGCTCCAGTGGCTGCCCGATGGCCACGCCCGCCTGCAATGGGATGCATCGGCCCACCCCATGGTCCTGGTCCGGGACAAGACCACGGGTGTCGTCATTGCCCTCGGTGAAGGAGGCGACTTCCGATTCAAGCGGGGGGCCCTGTCCCTGGAGCTGCATTTCTCGGATGGACTGCACAGCCACCGCTGGACGGAGCCCTGATTCTGGTCAGGTCCAAACCCCGTCCCGGTGTCCATCCGGTCTGTGGGCGCCCGTCATCATTACGGCCAGATCGACATCCAGAGCGGGTGGGGAGAACACCATGGCCAACTTGGCGCTGGTTTCAGCCTTGCCCCATTCAGCAAGGAGCATGACTGGGACCCGGACCGGCCAGCAAAGCGCCGCGTTGACCAGAACGTTTTGGGACCCTACTTCTTCACCATATTGATTTCGAAGGCAGTCGCCAGTGCCGTCCCGCAATTGGGGGCCGAACCTGTGTAGGCACCTACGGCGTTGTGACGGCCTGCGAGAACGGGCTTCCCGTCTCGGAGCAGCACAAACTCACCGGTTGTTCGGTTTGTCACGGGGACGAAAGGGGCCCACATGGCTGCACCAGTATTGACCTTGCTTTCCGTAATGTAGAGGACACCTCCACTGCCAACAACACTCTGGCCTGCAGTGCTAACTGACGCCCTCGCGGACATCGCATTCAGTGCCAGAAATCACAAAACAGGTTGCCATGGAATATGGGGTCGATTTTTTCTTCGACCATCTTGTAGAGTTTCTAAACCCCACCAACGCTGAATGCAACCAGGACGGGATCTCCTTCGGAACCAAATCCACTCGGTTGTTGCCCACTCTGCAGAGGAGGAGTGACCACCCTGCACTCGAATCAGCTGAATACTTGAGTCCAGTGGCCAGCACCTTCCCGCCGACGCGAGTTAGCGGATCGACCACCCCTAGCGTTCCTGGGAGCGTTTGGAAGTGGCTTCGAAATACCCGCCCCCGGGGGTCTAGAGGACGAGAATGCAGGTCAAGGGACCAACCGCCCAGGCAGTTGCACTTTTCGCCTGGGTGCATCCTACGCAAAGCTAGGTACCATGCGGATTTAGCGACGTTTTGCCCTTGCACCTCTATTGCACCTGACTTACCTTGAATAGGTCTAATAACCCCTCGCGAGCGAGTTGGGTGTAAATCTTTGGCACACGCGAAAAAGCCTGAAACCGTAAGGCTTCAGGCTTTGTTGTCTGGCTCCGGAGGAGGGATTTGAACCCCCGACCTAGTGATTAACAGGACTAATTTTTTGTATCTACTCGCGCTTTATACGCCTTTCTGCACCAAATAGATCACCAAGACGCGAATTTAAGGGAAAAAAGCCTTCAAGAATCCCACCATTTTGACCGATAGGAGGGTACATCAGGGGTACATTTGATTGTTGGTGGGAGACAGGATGAAGACAAGGGCAACCCGTTCTGAATACCTTGATGACGCCGCGATCAGGAAGCTGAAGCCGAAGGAGAAGGTCTATTCCGTGTTCGACGACGAGATCCGCGGATTTTTTGTCCGGGTCCTGCCCTCTGGCACCACGAGCTACGGGGTCCGGGTCAAGCGGACCGGCGCGAAGAAGAGCTACTTCTACACGTTGGGTGAGACGGGTTCCCATTCCAATGAGTACGCCAGGGAATGGGCCAGACAGACGCGCGATGCGGTGAAGGACAACCGTGACCCCCGGAGGGAGTCCATCACAAAGAACACCGGAATCACCTTCAAGGAAGCCTTCGACCTCTGCAAGGCCTACAAGCTCAACCGGGGCACCTGGTCTGCCGGAACGGCAGCGAAATACGAACGGCAGTTCGAGCGTCATGTGCCTTCCAGGCTGAAGAAGCAACTCCTAAAGGAAGTGGATTACACCCACTTGGCTGACATTCATGACAGCCTTGCGGGGACGCCCGCCGAGGGCAATCGGCTCCGTTCGATGTTGAAAGTGCTCTTTGCCTATGGGGAAAGAAAGGGGTGGCGTCCCGTCGATTCGAATGTGGCTGATCGCCTGGAGCCCCACACTGAGATCGCCAAATCGATGCCCAACGGAGCCGGCTACGCCCTAGCCGATAGTGAATACGCAGCGGTCATGGCCTACCTCGACCAAGCGATCACCCGCCGGAAATTCCTGATGGCAAGGAACCGCAAAGGCAAGCCAGTTAATCGGCGCAAAAAGGATGAGTTCCTCCCGGACATTTTCATCTTGTATGCCCTGAAGTTCATTGCCCTGACCGGTCTCCGACATGCCGAGCCGCTGCGGCTCAAGTGGAAGCACGTCTTCGAGAAGGAAGGAATCATCCGAATCGAGCATGCGAAAAACGGCTTTCAGACGAAGGACATCACCCCAGAGATGACCCGTATGCTGGCTGAAATGCGCGAAGTCGCCAGGACCCTAGGTCGCGATGAATCTGAATGGGTGTTCCCTTCGCGCAAAACCGATGGTGTCGCGAATGGCCGCTTCACCTATGGCCCCGTGGTGAACCTAGAGAAGCCCTGGTTAGCCATCCGGGAAGCGCTCGGACTCGGGAATTCACACCTTGTCGCCGAACGGAAGGAACTGCTGGTACCTGTCAGGATTCACGACCTGCGGCACACCTACGGCACGATGGCCTACGAGGAAACCGAGGACGTCAAGGCGGTCCAAGGCCTGATGAACCACCATAACGATGCCAGCACGAAGATCTACATCCACATGCGGGAAGTCCGGCGGAAGCGGAATGCGCTTGCAGTCGGAGCGGCGATGCACGAGAAGACAAGAAAGGACGCGAAATAGATAGTGATCTTCAGGGGAGGCTGCGTTGGGTTCAACACGACCCAAGGCATTTCAAGGTAAATACAGGTGGCCTTCCTTGAACTCATTTCCCTGGTAGTGGGTTGAGGTGGCGGTCAAAGAACTCCATCACCCGCTCGTTCTCGCGCATTGCCAGCACCGAATCTTCAGCCCCCGCCATATGCGTGCCGGGCAGAGGGAGGAATTCAAATGGTCGTCCCGCCCTGAACAGGGCCTCCATCAATCGGAACGAATGCGCAAAGTATACGTTGTCGTCCGTGAGGCCATGAACGATTAGCAGAGGGCGTTCCAGCTTGTTGGCGTAAGTGAGCACACTGCTCCTCCGATAGCCCTCCGGGTTAGCGGACGGAAGGTCGAGATACCGCTCTGTGTAGCACGAGTCGTAGTCCATCCAGTCCGCAACCGAAGAGATGGCCACCCCGCAGCGGAATACCTCCGGCCTGCGAAGCGTGGCCATGGCCGTGAAATAGCCGCCGAAGGAACCACCCGTGATGCCGGTTCTTGTTAGGTCCATCTCTGGAAACCTCTCGCCGAGCGCCTTGAGTCCGGCCACCTGGTCCTCCAGAGGAACGTCGATCAGGTTTCCCAGGATGGCCCGTTCCCAGTCGCGGCCGTGCCCCGGAGTGCCACGACCGTCGATCATTGCCACGATGTATCCCTGGTCTGCCATCCACTGGGAATTGAGGTAGTAGCGCGGAGTCCCCTGGACTACTTTAATACCGGGTCCCGCATAGACATCCAGGATCACTGGGTATTTCCGCCCTGGCTGAAAGTCGCGGGGGCGGATCACGAGAGCGTCGAATACACGTTCCCGCCCCACCCGCACCAGTTCCAGTCTCGGACTGAAGGGTGGATTCTCCGCCACCGAGGGGAGTACCGCGAGGAGCTTCCCGTCTGCGTTGCGGACCCCGCTGCTTTCCTGACCATCCAGCAGCCATGCATGGTGGACGTAGGTCCGGTGGTCTTTTGCGTGGACCGCCGAGTGGATGCCGGGGCCTTGGCTGATCCGGACGGGGTCGCCGCCGTTCAGAGGGACACGATACAAATGCGTTTCCCGCGGGTCTGGTCCCCCGCTCACGCAAAGGGTTCCTTCCTTGTCGTTCACGTCTAGCAAGGCCTTGAAGTGGAACCCGACCGGCGTGAGCGCCCTGATGAACGCTCCGGTTCTTCCTCGAAGCTCCAGTTGGGTATCGCCCCTGCGCTCCGTCATCCAGAGGAAGCTGCTGCCATCAGGCATCCACTCTGGGATCCGGCCCGTGCGCTCTAGGTTGATCCAGGCGCTGTCGGTTTCAGTGAGTACATCCCGGGTGGATCCAGTGGCAGTGTCCACGGTTAGAAGCTTGGCCTCCTTCTGGTTTCGCGTCAGGACTAGAAGGGTCAGGGGCGCGGAGTCCGGCCAGTGGACGCGGGCGAGGTACGGGTATCGCTCGGAATCCCATTGGATCCAGGTTGTGGCACCGCCCGACGCCCCCACGATCCCAAGGCGGACCTTGGCATTGGGCTTGCCGGGGCGGGGGTAACTGAAGGCGTTGGGAGCCTGCCCCGGGTCTGCAGGATCGGCGATGTAGAACTTCTCGACTCCAGACAGGTCTGCTTCCTCGAACACCAGTTGCCCGGAATCCGCAGCCCACCAGTACCCGCTAAACCGGTCCATTTCCTCCTGGGCCACGAACTCCGCCAAACCGTGGGTGAGCGTCTCCGTAGCGCCGGAGGTGACAGGCACGTCCCTGAGGGAGGCCAGATCCACGACGTGAAGTTCCCCTAGCTGCACCCCGGCCACGCTCTGTCCATTCGGCGAAAACCGTGCATCAATCCAGTTCGTTCCGGGAAGTTCCGTGACGCGCTTCGTGGCCCTTGCCACCACGTAGGTTTTCCCGGACAGGGACACCAGGATCTTGGATCCGTCGTTGCTGAGTTGGAAGGACGTGAAGCCTTGACGGTACTCGCGCATCCGCTCTCGCCTTGCCTTCTCCTCGACGCTCAGCTTCTCATCGCCCCCCTTCAGGATGGTCTCGGGGTTCAGAACTTCCTGCACTTGACCCGTGCCGACCGACAGCTCGAAGAGAGTCAGGCGCCGGTCACGCGGACCACTCCGGAGGAACAGGACACTGCTGCCATCTGGGGTGAGTTGGAGTTTGGTGGGTTTCCCGAAGGTGTACTGTCCCGTTTCTGCCAGATCCTTGAAAAAGGTCGTCCGGACATCTCCCCGTTGGTCGGTCGCAGGGGCGGGGGATTTACTGGCAGGACTTGGGACACTTTGGGCGATTGCAAGAGCGCCTGAAAGAATTGCGACGCTCAGGGGAAGTGTGCGAATTGATGCAAAGCCCATTACGGCCTCCGATTGACTGCGTTGCCTGATCACTCGGCTTCCTCGGAACCTCGAATGCTTCCAGGGAACATGCCGAAAATCCAAGCACATTCTTTGGAGGCGCTCGATTCTTTGTGGAAGGTCTGGGTTAGTACTTGCTCAGGAATGAGATCACGCCAGGCTGTTGCGCCTTCTTCACTTCTTCTCGAATGCTAATCCCCTCAAGTACCTGATCGAGGTTTCTAGGCCCACCTGGATAATTAGACATACGACCTCGGAAGAAGTTGTCCACCTCCACCCTGTGGGTTGAATCATCAAAAGTCCCCACAAGCATCGGCATGTATGCCCCATATTCCAGTGGCATTTTTGCCATGATTATTTCAAAGTTCTTTTTCATAAAGTCAAAAGAGATTTGATGAATCTCTGGGTTATTGGAATTTGAAAACAGGAGAATGGCTGAGGTTGGTGGATCGAAACTATCAGTGAGTACTTCCGCCAGAGCTACTTTCTTGATTTCAGGATTATTAATGGAGCTAAGGGCCATCAATATCATTTGAGTCTCTGGTTTGTCCTTGCTGGCTTTAGCTGCAGCAAGGAGTCGATCGACCAGATCTCTATCGCCATAGCGTGCAGAAAGGGCCAGGATGGTTTTGAGGCTATCTTGGTCGAGGGAACTACGGTCATTTAGCCATTTCATTGTAAGTTCTCGTGCCTGGGTCTGAAGCCCCTGATCCTCCCCCCCGGCGCCCACTTCGTAGACCAACGCTTCTCGAAGCAGTCTTGTGTTCTCGCTATCTCCAGGTTTGGCAAGAAGTCCCAGTTCTCTCGCTTGCGCTCCAAAACACTTCTGAATGAGGCGAGCATAATTCGGCCTGTATTGTTCAGGCATTAGGGTCTTCGCCTTCCAAGCAATTCCGGCTGCGGCTGCGACAATCTTCGGGTTCGGGTCACTGGCGTAGCGCGGGATCAGGGCCAGTGCTTCCGCGACTTGTAATTCACCGGCCTTGGTAGCTAGTAATACATCGCCCAATAAACCAAGCCGTTCTGGAATCGAAAGATCCTTCTCGTGTTGTAGTAAGCGGGTGAAGAGATCTCCTTGGTAATGCGTGTGGAAATATCCATTAGTTTTTTGGTTAAGGAGCAGGTAGTCCAAGTCCTTGCTGGCGATAGGGAGTTTGACGACCTTGCTGGCTGAGTCCATCAAGATCCGCTTCTCGAAGAGCTTCCTATGTGTCGAATAGCGAAGCGTGATGGGGATTTGCCACACCTGAGGGGCAGGAATTTTGGAGCCAAATGGCAGGTAGCGCCGCTGAGAGAGGTGCAGGCTTGCACCCCCCTTATCCGACTTCAGCTCAACATTGATGGAGGGAACCCCGGCCTGATCTAGGAATGTGTTGAAGGCTCCTGGGATTCTTTCATCGCCCTTCGTTGCAAGCGATGCAATGAAATCCTTTGTCGTGGCATTGCCATGCGCGAATTTCCTTAAATACTGCCTCACGCCACTACGAAAGGCTGCCTCACCCAGGTAGGACTCGAACATGGTAAGGACGGCAGCACCTTTGTTATAGGTGATACCGTCAAAGGCATTTTCAATATCATCCTTCGTCTCAATAGATTGGCGAATCATTCGGGCCGAAAGAAGGGAGTCTGTGTTGATTGTACTTCTCAGGTATTCGACGCGAGAAACTTCCCCATCCCATTCCGGCTTCAATTCGTTCATCATCTTGTCGCCCATCCAAGATGCAAACCCCTCGTTGAGCCAGGTTTCATTCCACCACGACATGGTTACCAAGTCTCCGAACCACATGTGAGCCATCTCGTGGGCTGCAAAGCCGACACAACCACGCTTGAAGTCAATCGAGAGATCTTTGGGATTTGCCAGCAGGAACCTGCTGCTATAGGTGATAAGCCCTGCGTTCTCCATCGCACCAAAGGCAGCGGTGAACGGGATCGCCAGGTGGTCCAGCTTTTCATAGGGGTAGGGGACTCCGAAATAGTTCTCCAGTCGGGTGAATAGCTGCGGAATGACTTCGACCGCGTAGGCAGCATCCGCCTTGTGACCATTGGGAACAACAATTCGGATTGGTGTCTTCTTTTTTCCAGCCGTTCCTGCGTCAATGACTTCAAAAGGCCCCACTCCGAATGCAATCAGATAGCTTGGAAGTGGCTTGGTGGTAGTGAATTGAACCGCTTTCAAACCATCCTTTTCGATCGACTCATGAGCGACTGGATTATTTGAAAATGCCGAGGCATCTTTGGGAACATGGAGTGTCACTTGCCAGGGCGTTTTATGTCCTGGCTCATCAAAACATGGAAGTGCCTTACGGGCATGTATGGCTTCAAACTGGGTGTAGGCATACCAATTCCCGCCGTCCTGCTGGGTGAAGATACCGCTCGTGTTCTTTCGAGACATGGATCCTGTGTAACGAATATGAATACGGCCTCGGCCGGGCTTGATCGTACGGTCTAGTGTGAGGCTCAGGAAATCCTCCCCTACCTGGGAGGGCTTGGCTTGGATGGCCTTGTTGCCCTTTGGCGTAAAGGTCACCTCTTTAATCGTCAGTCCCGTTGAATTCAGCCACAGGGTCGTAGTCGGTTGCTTTACCTGGGTATCAATATCCACAGTCCCATCGAAGGTCTCTTTCTCCGGCAGGATAGTAAGGTCCAATGCGTAGTTGATCGGAACTACTGAAGTGGGGAGCTTCAGTTTGGGCGGGACGCTATCTGCTGCAAGAACCGGCAGAGCTATGGCAAGGATTACGGCGAATCGACGCATCTGGTCTCCTGTTTCCTGGCGATGATGAGTCTGATTTTGCCTATAACCGACCGTTATGTCACGAGAGATCTACCTCCAGGGCTTATCCAGCCAATGAAAGGCATGCGCTCAGTTCTTCAGGACCTGCACCGGACCGAACTGTTCCAGCTCGGCTTTGGCTTTTGCTTCATCCCCCACCACCACGATGGTCTGGTCCTTGGCGGCGAAGTAGGTGCGACCGATTCGGCGAACTTCTTCCGCCGACACGGCGTTCACCTTGGGAATGAATTCGCTGAGGGCCTCGGGCTTCAGGCCGTTCACCCAGTAGGTGGCCAGTGTGCCCGTGAGCGCTCGCAGCATCTGGTTTTGGAAGAGGTAGGTCCCACCCATGTATCGCTTGGAACGCAACAGCTCGTCCTCGCCTACGGTGGTGGTGCCCATGCGATCCATTTCGTAGAAGATTTCCATGAGGCTGGCGGCGGTCACCTCGGTTCGCACATCGGCTCGGACCGAGTAGCTGCCACCGTGCTGCATGCCCGCTGCCCGAGCGCCCGGTGAGTAGGTGTAGCCCTTGTCCTCCCGGATGTTCTTGACG
This sequence comes from uncultured Holophagaceae bacterium, assembly GCA_903884655.1. Classification (GTDB taxonomy): domain Bacteria; phylum Acidobacteriota; class Holophagae; order Holophagales; family Holophagaceae; genus Geothrix. Next base: position 188,587 of record CAISFO010000060.1, read on the forward strand.
ATCCGGCTATCGAAGGATCCCCCGAGGATGACATTGGCCAGTTGCAGAGGGATATAGTCCGCATGGGTGGCTGCCACGGCCGGGCGACCCACGCGAAGAGTGGACTGAACCGAGCCCGGGCGGGGTAGGAGCAGGAACTCATGGGTGGACGTGCGGGGGGCTTCAGGGAGCTGTGCGAGCTTGTCGCCTGTATCCTTCCAGTCTCCAAAGGCCGAGGTGATCAGATTCATGGTGCTGACTTCGTGGACATCCCCGCTGATGACCAGCAGAGCCTGGCTGGGTTGGAACCGGGCCGCGTGGATCGCACGCAGGACCTCAGGCGTGACCGCTTTAACCGCCTCAGGTGTGATCGACACGAACCGGTAGGGATGGTTGCCGAAGAGGGCAGCGTTGAAGGCGCGATTGGCCTGGAAGGAGGGCTGGGCTTCCTGGGCCTGGAGGCCCTGAAGGGTGTTGGCCTTGGCGAGTTCGACCTCGCTGGCGGGGAAGGTTGGCCGCCGGGTCACATCGGCCATCAGGTCGATTAGCCCGGGCAGGCCGTTGCTGAGGCAGGAACCCTGGATATAGACCGCATCCGGGTTGGCGTAGGCGCCGAGTTCTCCGCCAATGGCCTGGAGCTCCTCGGCGATTTGCTTGGAACTGCGTGTGCGGGTGCCTTCGTTGAGCAGGCCGGCCATGAAGCCGGTGAGTCCCTGCCGATCAGCGGGATCGTGGGCATTGCCGCCCCTCATTACCAAGTAGGAGGCGACCTTGGGGAAGCCGGGCCGGTTCAGGAACCAGACGGCGAGGCCATTGGGCATGGTCCGCTGGGTGATGGCAAGCGCGGGGATGGACCGTTCAGGCCCGTAGGCTGGAAGTTCCTTGGGCAGGGGCTTCTCTTCCGCTGCGGCACTGAGCATGAGGCTGCTGGTGGCCAGCAGCAGACCGAGGGCTTGGCGAGTGATGGTCATGTCCGTCTCCTCACTTCTTCGCCGAGGCGATGTGGTAGTCGATGACCGTCCGGTTGGGCTTGGTCAGGTAGGTAGCGGCCACCCGCTTCAGGTCTTCGGGCGTGACCCCCTCAATGAGTTTCGGGATGTCGTTGATCTGTGCCGCGCGACCCCATAGGGCCTGCATCTTGGCCAGAGCGTCCGCACGGGACAGCGGAATTTCCAGCTCCGAGTAGTAGTCCGACAGCATCTTGGTTTTCGTTCGATCCAACTCGGCGGCGGTGACGCCCTGGGTCGCGATGGAAGCGATGATCTCATCCAACGCAGTGAGGATCTTGTCGGCATCCGCATTGGGCTTGTAAAGGGAGAACAGGAAAAAGAGCGGCTGGCCGTCGAAGTCCCAGGGGCCTCCAAGAGCGTTGAGCCCGCCATTGGCATTCAGCAGCAGTTCCTTGCCCTTGACGAGGCCCAGGTAGACACGGGAGGCGTCGCCCCCAGCGAGGAGCTCCGCCAAGACTGCAGCGGGAGCGTGATCCTGGGTGCCCCGCGCAGGCATCTTCCAGCCCACGGCGAGGGCGGGTACCCGGGCCAGGGCATCGGTCTTCACTAGCCGGACTTCCGAGGTGTTCAGGGGTTCCTTGAGGTCGGGTAGGGCTGGTTTCGCTTTGCCGGGGATGCCGCCGAAATACTTTTCAGCCATAGCGAACACCTCGGCCGCCTTCACATCGCCAGCGATGCCGAGCACCGCGTTGCTGGGCGTGTAGTAGGTGCTGTGGAAAGTTTGGACATCCTTCAGGTCAGCGCGGTCCAAATCCTCGAAGGAGCCGTAGCCATCGTGGCTGTTTTCCCACTTGGAATAGGCTGCAGCCGGAAGATCCAACCAGAACGATCCGTAGGGCTGATTCTTCACATTGACGCGGATCTCCTCTTTCACCACTTCCTGCTGGTTCTTCAGGTTTTGCGGCGAGAAATCCAGGGCCTTAAGGCGGTCCGCTTCGAGCCACAGGATGGGCTCCAGGGCAGAGGCTGGCGCCGATTCGATGTAATTGGTGAAGTCATAGCGGGTGGAACCGTTGGTCATGCCACCACCACCCTGGATGACGCGGTCGAAAACACCTTTGCGTGCCACAGGAGTGCCTTCGAACATCATGTGTTCGAAGAGGTGGGCGAACCCGGTCCTCCCCTTAGGCTCAAGGCGCATGCCCACTCGGTAGACCATGCTGATACCCAGGGTGGGCAGCGCATGATCTTCCGACACCACCACGGTCAAGCCGTTGGAAAGGGTCTTCACCTCCACAGGCACTTGCCAGGCTGGGCGACTGGTCGAGGAAGGCGGACCGGCCACTAGGGCCGTCCCAACAAGGAACGCGGTCAAGGTCTTGATATGCATTCACAGCTCCTAAGAAAGAAACGGGGCAGGCTCGCCTGGAAAAAGCTTGGGGGACCTCCCAAACCATACAGGGTTTCGCGTGGGATGAGGCTCTTGATTCATACCCGTGGGTTGTCTACCGGGAAGTGCTGGTGAGCGACTGCGGCGGCAATACCTGTCCCCCGAACTGTTGAAGGTCATGAATTTTCATCGCGGCCATTGCTGCAAGACCGCCATGGATACGGCCTCCCCCGGGCAAACGAGCAGGACATCTTCGACGGCGAAGGCAAAGCGGAGCACGCTGCTGGCCATGCGCAACTCATCTGATAAGGACTGGTCCATGGGCGTAATGGCAATCCGATCCCCAGGGGACCATCGCCAAACGGTCGCTGCTGTGGCCCCTGCCCGAAGGATGAACTGGATCATTTGCTTCATATCGACATGTGCTCCGCGGCCGCACATTCCAAGGGCCAGTACCCGGTCCAGGACACGACGACCATCGGGCCCCCAGCCGACGACACCGAGGCGGTCTTCGTCCCAGCCGGCCTTGATCCCGCGGAAGACCAGTTCATTGGCGAGGTCCCGACGTGTGGCGGGATCGCTTCCCTTGTACCTGAAACACAGGAGGCGTGCGGCCAAACCAGGCAGGCTTTCGAACCGCCCGGCTTCGACAGGGGAAAGGCCCAGCCCTAGAAAGTCTGGCGTATGCATGGATAGTAGGTACCCGAGACCACCAGCTCGCGTAATGACGTCGATGGCCCGAGCCAGGCCGTTGAACTCGAACATCGGCGCGATGAGAAGGGCATCCCGCCAGGTTTCCAAATCGGTTCCAGCCGCTGCAGCCTGCAAGGTTTCGTTGCTGGCGACTTCCCCCTCTTCCCAAACCCTTTCGGCCTTCGGTTCCTGACTCACCTCGCCCCCCTATGCTCTGACGCCGACCTGGCGCACCAAAAAGCAAGGCCCCTGCTTCCCAGGGCGAAATCGTGAATGGACCGGACGCCAGGGATCCAGAGGGCCTCGGCCTCATGGATTCGGGTGAGCGGGTAAAGAGCGATTTTGAACGCCAGGACGCAGGCAGCGGGTTCAGGAACCCGCGTGGGTCGCAGCAGTGGCCAGATCGACGACAGAGAAATGGGGCAACAAGAACCGAAGGCGCCCCGGGGAATGGGGATTCAATCGCTGAGCTGTGGCCTTGAGTGCGCCAATCGGCGCTGCCACCTTATTTTGCCTACCAGACCATACGATCGCTAAACTCAAGCGACAGTCCAATAAGGTTTACCCGTCAATTTGCAATCCCAGGTTCCAGAGGCCTTCCCGTGGACCTTTGCTCGCTCACCGAGTCCGACATCTGCGATCAGTTCATCACTCCTGGCCTTCTCGTCGCGGACATCACCGGGGCAAGACACGGGGTATATTTCGAAGCCGGCTTCGCCCTCGGCCTCGGAATTCCTGTCATCTGGACATGCAACAAAGGCTGGCGCACCCAGCTTCAGACTGAGGTGAATCCGAACGATCTGGCGCTCCCCAGGGTGGAGGAAAAGGCCTGGTTCGATGTGGCCCACTTCGACACGCATACTTTTCAACATATTTTGTGGAAGGACGCGGAGGATCTGAAACAGCAGTTGTCTACCCGCCTAGAGGCGCTCGGGTTATCACCGGGGTCGAAAACGAAGGCTTAGGCAACCAGAATGCGGCAGGCGAGCCAGAAGCTGAGGAACTGGGACAAGTCTTGATCCACCATCTAAGAAGCGCATGAAGGACCCGAGTTAACTCGGCGAGCCCCGCAAACCGGACCAGCCATGTTGAACGAGGAATGAAATTCCGACTGAAAAATGGCCCGGGTTGCCTGGCTCGCTGCGGCACCTTGCCGTGTTTACCTCTACTTCTTAGACCAAGCTTGTCCATTTTGGAAACAGCGAAATGCCTGGACGTGTAGCGTGGCGACGCCAGGCTAATAGATGTATGCCACGTCGACGTGATCCTCACTCAGCCCGCTCGTTTTCGGTGAAAACCTCGCTGACTGCGAGTGAAATAACCGAGCTCCGCCAAGAGGCTTATGACCGGGGGGGAGTCAGTGTTTCTGCACTGATATATCGGAAGCTGAAGGCCAATGGTCGCCCTCTTCCACCAGTCGAATACGGGTACCTAAGCCAGGCCTTGTCCCAGATTGGAAACAACCTCAATCAAATTGCCCGCCGCCTCCACATGGGACATTCAACCGGGGTGACCGCCGAAGAACTTCGGCCTCTTTTGGATGTCATCGGGTTGCTTCGCATCACCCTTCTCGGGGGTGGCAAATGATCATCAAGAAATCCTTAGTGAGATCATCCGACGCGCAAAAGCTTGCTGGTTATCTGTATGGGCCAGGCAGAAAGTTATCTCGCCATCCTGATCGTGCCAAGTACATCGGAGGCACGCTGCTTGGCCGGAATGCACGCAGTCTCGGAACCGAGCTGAGGCTCCTTTGTGCCCTCAAGCCACAGGTTGATCGAGGAATCATCCATTACAGCTTTTCACTCCACCCATATGACCGATTGGTAACTGAGGCAGAAATGCTAGGGGTGGCCGCGGCTTGGGCCGACCGGCTTCAGGTTGAAGATTTCTGCTTGATCCAGCATTTCGACAGCATGCCGCGCCAAGAATGGCATATGGTGTGCAGCCGAATATCGAGCCTTGGGGAACTTTCCAGAGGTGGGCAGCAGCTCCGTGATTACGCCCGACAATGCGTATTCGCTAGGTCAATCGAGCGCCAGCTCGACCTGATCGAGGTCCCCTCCCCTCCACGACCGGATCGTCCCCACGGACGAGCAAGCATTGATCGAAAAGTCGATAGGCTTGATCTGGAGGCACGGGCCCGCGGAAAGCCACTGATCCGAGACAGGATCCGATCCCGGCTGGATTCAGTCGAGTCACTAGGTCTTCATGGCGGTGCACTACGCCAGGCGCTCTTGGATGCGGACCTGGATTGTGATGTTCGATTTGCGAAAGGAAGGGTCAAGGGAATCACCTGGATCGACAAATCCATCCCTGGAAGCCCTCAACGCTGGAAGAGCTCGGATCTTGGAAGTCGAAAGTATTCCGCCCAGGAGTGGCTGAAACGGAACCACCTTTTCGATCCTCAGGAGGATACAAATGAACAACAATATCGAGCCCGTATACTTCTCGGCCTCGAAGACGATCCCCGATTGGATGTGCTCGATCGAAAGGATCCTCTCACGCAGGCCAGCTCCGAGCATGCACGGTCCAGGGAGGCCGGCCGGGTGGCAGGACACGTGGGAGGCAATGAGGGTTCTTTTGCGGACACATGTGGACCAAGCAAGCCAAGTAGCTCAGGAGATCGAGTTCACTCTGGGGACTTGGCCACAAAAATTGGTGGAGGACGTCCGACGGATCACCATGGAGCCCAGTCTGTATTCAATGGACCCCACGCAGACCAACCTGTGGGGGTCCAAGGTACCGTCCATGTACGCAGTGCCGACCGGCAGGGGAATGATCTTCCTGGTGACAGCGGGGGGCCTCACCCCGGCGCATATCCGCCAAGGGACGCTGATGGTGCATCCCTGGAGTCGGCCCGATCTGCCCGGCTGGACGACAATCAAGGGCGAGGTCGAACTGGTAGACAGCCAGGCTGCCAGGCCGTGGACTTGGGCAGCATGGAAGCTGAAATGCCTTATGACATTGATACCCAGCCCCGAGACGGAACCGCCGGAACTGACGATCCCGGATTACCTTGCACTACAAGCAGCCGGCCTGATCAGGATCTAGAACCATCACCAAGTCGTAGGCGGTGACCCTGCCGCCTGCGTCCGGTTTCCATGGTGAGAGCACAAGGTGACCAAGAACCGGAACTTCGGTTAAGCATGTCGGCCTTGCAGATGGCATAGGACTCGTCATTCAACTCCTGCCCATACATCACCAGCTTCGCGCCGGGATTCATGGCCTGGAGGTGGTCATCCGCCACTGAGAGCATGCCGCCTGTGCCGGCCGTTGGATCGTAGATGGACCGCACCACCTGGCTCTTCTGGAGGCCCTTTTCGTCCTCCAGGAAGAGCAGGTTCACCATTAGGTGAATGACCTCACGGGGGGTGAAGTGCTCTCCCGCCGTTTCGTTGGATAGTTCCGCGAAGCGCCGGATCAGCTCCTCGAAGGCATGGCCCATGGCGATGTTGTTCACCTTCTTGGGGTGCAGGTCGAAGGTGGCGAACTTCTCGGCCACCATGAACAGCAGGTTCTTGGCGTCCAGGTACTCGATCTGCTCGGCGAACTTGTAGCGATCGAAAATATCTCGGGCGTTGGGGCTGAAGGACCGCAGGTAGCTGAGCAGGTTCTCCTTCAGGTGCTGGGGGTCGCCCGTCAGGGTGGGCAGGTCGAACTTGCTGATGTTGTAGAAGGACTGGCCCGCCGCCTTCACCAGCAAATGCTCTCGGGCCGTCTCGGCCATTCCCTTCCGGAGCGCCAACTCTTGGAGCACGGCTGCCTTGGTGTCCGTCAGCACGCAGTCCAGGCGACGCAACAGCGTGAACGGCAAGATCACCTTGCCGTAGTCGGCCTGCTTGTAATCGCCACGCAGAAGGTCGGCGACGGACCAAATCAGTTCAGAGAGTTTCTGGTTCATGGTTCCTCAAATTTGAATGCACGAAGTGGTATCTGGATTGTTCACAGCCTTGGGTCTAGTAGCCATTACTCTTCATCAAATTCATCTGGCCACTTCTCGCGCATCCTCTTCACCCATTGATTGTGTTGTTCTTCCGTGAGGGGTGGAGTTTCTTTCAGATCGATTTGGAAGTGCTGCTCCAGCAACTGGTCAAGGTGGCTCTCCGCCTCGCGCTGGCGCTTCACTGCCTTTTTCACAGCGGTACTGAAGAAGAAGGGTCTGAATTGCTTTTGTGCGGCCTCTTCCTCTTCTAGGAATTGTTTCGGCCGAAGATCACATCCGTCCTTCTCAAGCCCGTCGATGCCTCGGTCGAAAACACGATTTGCAAAGGCTTGGGTGAACGAAAACTCAGGGTCGATGTTCTCTTTGGCCAATTTGAACTGGCCCAAGATTTTTGAGATTCCTTCGTCACTGATGATTTTTTTACCGCGGGATTTTGGGACCGGCTTGATGAATTCATCTCCCTCAATCTGTAAAAAGAAGATGGTCTTACGGGTGAAATACGACTTCTCTTTGTTTAATACGAGGATGACAGGAGCCAGATTCGTCACTGGCTGCCACATCCCGACTGGCAGGGTGATGATGCTTTCAATGATGTCTTCCTGGATCCATTTCGTCCGGATCTTCGCCCCTGCCCCCTTGGAAAACAGCACCGATGGTGCCGTCAACACGACGGCCTTCCCGTGTTCACCCATGCTTGCCACGATGTGCTGCAGGGCCATCCATTCAAACGCCTGAGTCACCTCGGCGAACCGATTGTGTTTGTCGTACATATCCCCTACGGGAATTTTCGCGCCCATTGGGGGTTCACTGACAACCAAGTCATAGGTCTTAAGCCCCTGGTTGTCCTCATGGGGGTTCCGGATGGAATCACCCACCTCGATGCGGCAATCAAATCCGTAGACCCGGCCGAGTAGATTCGCCAGGAACCAATAGCCCTTGTTACTTGTTCTTCCTTCGATCACTGGCGGCGTGGCACCGCTTTTGGCTGCCTGGAATGCCACTTCGAAGGCAAGGAATCCTGTCCCCATGAAGGGGTCGGACATCGGCACTCCGTCACTCGGGCTTTCAGCAAGGGCAGCCATCAACCTCGTGACCGAACTGTTAATGGCAAAGGGCAGCGTACCGGCGAGTTCGATCAGGCCATGGAAGGCCCTTCCAAGCAGATGCCTCTCCCCGAGAGATCCTCCTGGAACCTCGAGTTTCTCCACCCGTTTCAGGATGAACCTGATTCGCTCGTCCTCGAAGTCCCGGACTTCTACCTCCAGGAGGTAGTGGAGTTCGTTCCAGATGTCGTTCCCCCATTCACGAGACTCCGTCAGTGAGTCCAGAATGGCCCGAACCATCGAGGAACGCCCCTGATCCTGAATCTTCCAAAGCCTTGAATTTGACTGCCCGGTCGCCCCGGTAGCCTCATCCATGGTTCGGAGCAGTAGGGCCACCCCGATCAGGGTGACTAGGGCAGATGGATCGGCAACGTTCCCGCGATGACGGGAATCATCAGATACCCGATGTCCACGACTAACGCTTGCGCTGCCGTAGTTCCCGGTGCACGCAGCGGAAGGGGTCCGCCCTAAAGCTCTTTATGGCCATCCGGCCGAGGAGACTCCCGTGAACCAGCCCTATCGCGCAGTCAACCTGCAGGACGTCGCAGATCCCCAGACGCTGTGGGACACGGTCCTTGAAGGCGAAGCCTTTCCAGACGAGGCCAACGCGCCTGAAGGGCCGTCCAGCCCCCAGGAAGAGGCATGACATGACCACCGACCGCAAACCGCGTGATTGTCTGCCCGCACACGACCGCGAGTTGGTCCTGGAACACTTCGAAAGGATCGACTGAAATCGTAATCAGTGCGCGTCTCGGTTCCCAGGTTCCCGGTTCCCAGAACCTCCAAGCACACACCGCGATGCAGTATTCACGCGGGATGAGGTGAGGCAAGCATTTCTGGTGAATCGAATGGTGCAGGGTACATGGAGGGGACACAGACAAAAACGGCCACCATCTCTGGTGGCCGTAGATGCTTGCTGTTGCTGGCTCCGGAGGAGGGATTTGAACCCCCGACCTAGTGATTAACAGTCACCCGCTCTGACCCCTGAGCTACTCCGGAATGCGCGAACATTCATTCTACCGGACGGGGGCCAGGATTCAAGCATGGGACAGGAGGAGCTGTGATCCCGGTCCCTAGGCTCGCTGGAGTTCCATGAGGACCTGGCGGGCGGCGGCCTTCAGGGTCTCGATGACGCCGCCGCCCTTGTTGGCCACGGCCTCGATCATGGGCTCGTTCCGGAACCGGAGGAGGCGCTCCATCTCGGGAATGGTGGCCGCCGAGGGCATGTCCCGCTTGTTCAGTTGCAGGACGTAGGGGATGGAACGGATGTCAAAGCCGTTCTCCTTGAGGTTGGTGGCCAGGTTCGCGATGGATTCGATGTTCGCTTCCATGCGGGCCCGCTGGCTGTCGGCCACGAAGATGATACCGTCGCAGCCCCGAAGGATGAGCTTGCGGCTGGCGTCGTAGAACACCTGGCCGGGCACGGTGTAGAGGTGAAAGCGGACCTTGAAGCCCTTGACGGTGCCCATGTCCAGGGGAAGGAAATCGAAGAACAGGGTACGGTCGGTCTCGGTGGCCAGGCTCACCAGCTTGCCCCGCTTCTCGGGGTTGGCTTGCTCGTAGATCCACTGGATGTTCGTGGTCTTGCCGCAGAGGCCAGGGCCGTAGTACACGATCTTGCAGTTGATCTCGCGCGACGCGTAGTTGATGAAGGTCATGGCGCGCCCCGGGGCTCAGTCGCCGAAGAGGCGGTCGATGTCTTCGTCGGTGATCTCGGAGAAGGGGCTTTCAAAGCGGCTGCCGCTGTCGGCTTCCTTCTGGGCACGCTGTTCGACCTGGTCGAAGATTTCCTGGAGTTCCTTGCTGGCCTTCTTCACCCGCAGCCGCACCAGCGCCAGGCTGGAGTTCTGGTCGAAGATCACCACCAGGATGCCGCGCTTGCCCACGATGGAGATGTGGAGGTTGTCCTTCTCTCCTTCGTGGAAGAGCAGGCTGAATTCCTTTTCCCCGATGAGCTTGGCGAGCCCATCCGTGGCCGCCACATTGCCTGCGGTCAGAGAGGCGAGGCTGGTCGCATCGATGCTCTTCACGTCACCGGCGGCCGCGATCTGCTGGCCGTTCTTGTCCACCAGGAACACAACCTTGGCGGAAGCATCCTTCTCGAGGCGGCCGATGATCTCCTGAAGGAGCTTGTACTCCTCCTCGAACAACATCAGGTCTAGCTTGGCCACGATCGCCTCCGGAATGACTGCCTGCTTAATGACTGCTGTTGGGAGGATACCGCACTTTTAATAGGCTCCCGTGCCGACCACACCTTGGACCACGGCCACAGAAGCCGACAGACCCAGCCGCGTCGCCCCGGCCAGTACCATGCGGAGGGCGGCTTCGTAGGTACGGATGCCACCGGAAGCCTTCACGCCCACCCGGGCGCCCACCACGCGACGCATGAGGGCCACATCCGCCTCGGTGGCTCCACCGGTGGAGAAGCCCGTGGAGGTCTTCACGAAATCCAGCCCCGCCTCCAGGGCCATTTCACAGGCCCGGATCTTCTCGGCATCGTCAAGCAGGCAGGTCTCCAGGATGACCTTGAGGACCCCGGGCGCTGGGACCGCGGTCCTCAGATTCTCCAGATCCCGCTGGACGGCCTTCCAGTCCCCGGATTTGGCGGCGCCGATGGCCAGGACCATGTCCACCTCTTGGGCCCCGTCCTTCAGGGCCACCTCGGCCTCGAAGGCCTTGGCGCGGGGGGCAGAGGCCCCCAGAGGGAACCCCACCACGGTGCAGGTGCGGACCGGGCTCCCCTTCAACAGAGAAGCCGCCAGGGGTACCCAGAGTGGGTTCACGCACACCGAGGCAAACCCATGCCGCAACGCCTCGGCGCAGAGGGCCTCCACCTGCGGACCCGTGGCATCGGCTTTCAGGAGGGTGTGGTCGATGAGGGGAGACAGGTCCCATGGACCTTCGGTGGCGGTGATCTGCGCCAGGGGCCGGTGATGCAGGCCTCTTGCATCCCGGAACAACCCATAACCTTCATCGCAACCCAGCAGCTGGGTCACGCCCTCCTGGGGAGGCGCAGGGATCCGGGCCCGGACTTCCGTGGTGATATCGAGGAGGGGATCGATCATGGCTCCATGATGGCCGGGCTGACTGCCACCCGGAAAGGCGTACATGAAAAAGCGGGCCGAAGCCCGCTTTTCCAGAATCAGTGGATCAGATTACTTCTTGGCTTCTTCAGCCTTCTTCTCGGCCTTGGCAGCCTTCTTGTCGGCCTTGGCAGCCTTCTTCTCGGCCTTGGCAGCCTTCTTCTCGGCCTTGGCAGCCTTCTTCTCGGTCTTGGCGGTCTTCTCGGCAGCTTCGGCCTTCTTCTCTTCGGCGGTCAGGGCCTTCTTGGCCTCTTCCTTCTTTTCGATCTTCTCGGCCTTGGCAGCCTTCTTCTCGGCCTTGGCAGCCTTCTTCTCAGCCTTGGCAGCCTTCTTCTCAGCCTTGGCAGCCTTCTTCTCGGCCTTTTCGGCCTTGGCGGCGGGGGCTTCAGCCTTCTTCTCTTCGGCGGTCAGGGCCTTCTTGGGCTCGGCGGCAGGAGCAGCGGCAGCCTTCTTGGCAGCCTTCTTCGCCTTCTTGGCCTTCTTCTCGGCCTTGGGGGCGGCGGGGGCTTCAGCCTTCTTCTCTTCGGCGGCCAGGGCCTTCTTGGCCTCTTCCTTCTTGGGCTCGGCCTTCTTCACGTCAACCTTCTTCACTTCGGCCTTCTTCACGTCAGCCTTTTTCACTTCAGCCTTCTTCTCGACCTTGGCGGCCTCGGGCTTCTTGGCTTCTTCGGCGAAGGCGGGGCTGATCAGAGCGGCGGCGATCAGCAGCGCGGCAAGCTTCTTCATGGGAGTTCTCCTGGTTTTATCCGGCACGGCCGGAAGCGGCTACAAAAAAGCATGTTTCGGGCCAAATTTTATATTGTTTATTTTCAATAATTTAACAAATTTCAGTTCCACAAATCCGCGTTGCGTTCTGCAACTTGTGGCAGGCTGCGACGGTTCTTACCCTGGTGGTCGGCTAGTCGGCGTCGTGGAAACCGTAGCGCTTGAGTTTTCGATAGAGGGTGGTCCGATCCACCCCCAGGATCTCGGCTATGCGCTGTTTCTCCTTGTGCCGCCCAATCAGCACCTGGATATAGCGTCGCTCCAGCTCATCCAGCGACGGCCAGTCCTGGATCAGGCCCGGCAGGTCGTCCACCATCTCGGGCCTGCGCAGTGCCTTTTTCAGCACGTCCGCCTGGATCTTGGCCGGCAGGTCATCCACGGTGATCTCCAGGCCCCGGCTCAACTGGGTGAGGTTCTCCACGGCATTGCTCAGCTCCCGAACATTCCCCGGCCAGGAGTAGGCTTCGAGGACCCTTCGGGCCTCCGGATGCAGCAGGTAGACGTGTCCATCCTTCTGCCCGAACTCGGACAGAAAATGGTCGATCAGGGCCGGGATATCCTCCCGCCGCTCCCTCAGGGCCGGCACCTCAAGCTCCACCACACCCAGGCGGTAGTAGAGGTCCTCCCGGAAGGTCCCGGCCTTGACCATCACCTGCAGGTCACGGTTGGTGGCCGCTATCACCCGGGAATCGACCTTGATGGTCTTGCTGCCGCCCACCCGGCGGATCTCCTGCTCCTGCAGCACCCTCAACAGCCGCACCTGGAAGCTCTGGCTGGTTTCTCCGATCTCATCCAGGAAGATGGTGCCGCCGGAGGCCTCTTCGAACAGGCCGGGCTTCTCCCCGACGGCCCCGGTGAAGGAGCCCCGCACATGGCCGAAGAGCTCCGATTCCAGGAGCGTCTCGGTCAGGGCGCCGCAGTTTACGGCCACGAAGGCCCGGTCCCGGCGGTCGCTGGACAGGTGGATGCTCCGGGCCACCAGTTCCTTCCCCGTGCCGCTCTCGCCGGTGATGAGCACCGTGGCCCGGCTGTTCTGCAGGCTCGCGATGGTCTTGTAGACCGCCATCATCTTCGGGCTCGAACCGATCATGAGGCTGCGCTTGCCCTTGGGGGAGGACCCCGGGACGGTCCCCTGGCCACTGGACTGCCGCCGCGCCAGGGCCCTCGTCACCAGGGCCTTCAGCTCCTCGTTGTTCCAGGGCTTGCTGAGGAAGTCGAAAGCTCCTTCCCGGACGGCCTCGATGGCCGTCTCGAGGGTGCCGAAGCCGGACAGCAGGATGGTGTCCACGCCCAGGGGCTTGGCCTCCTTGAGCAGGTCCAGCCCGTCCTTCTTGGCTTCCAAGTTGATGTCGGAAAGCAGCAGATCGAAGGCTTCACCGTGCAGCAGCGCGATGGCCTGGTCGGGGTTGGTGGCCTTGACCACCTCCAGCCCCATGGACCCCAGGAGCTCTTCCAGGAACTCGCAGGTCTCCCTGCTGTCATCCACCACGAGCACGCGGGCCATGAGTACCTCGTCCTATTCCTTGACCTGCGGTTGGCAATCCTCGAATCGCAAGCGTATCCTCCAGGGTATTCCCCGGGGGGCCTTCATGAAAGCACCGATGCGTCTGGCTCTGCTTCTTCTGTCCGCGTCTCTCACGGTCCTGGCCACCGACCTCACCCTCACCATGACCGGCACCGGCAAGGGTCACGAGGGCGAGCAGACCCAGTACTGGTCGTCCAAATACATGCGGATCAACCACCCCGCCAGCCAGACCGATTCCATGGTGGATTTCGAGAAGGCCGTGTCCTACACCATCAACCACAAGAAGAAGCTCATCCAGAAGATCAGCTGGGACGATCTGGAGGCCTCCATGGAAGGCATGGCCGAGAAGATGAAGGACCTGCCCCTGTTCGCGCAAAAGATGATGGGTGGCGGGGACGCGACCGTCACGGCCGAAGAACAGGGCTCCGAAACGATCCTCGGCCGCAAGTGCAAGAAGTGGAAGATCACCATGGGCAAGATGGTCATCGAGAGCAGCAATGATCCGTCCCTCAAGCCGCCGGTGCCTGCCGGTTCCTACAAGCGCTTCCTGAAATTCAAGAACGCCATCGGCCAGATGGGCGGCAATGCCTCCGGGATGATGAAGCTTGGCGAGGAGCTGGCCAAGGTCCAGGGCATCGCCCTCCGGTCCCACACCGTCATGCCCATCGTGGGCGAGGTCAGCAGCGTCGCCACCGCCCTCAAGGAAGGGCCCATTCCCGCTGCCACCTTCAGCCTGCCCGAGGACTACAAGGTCGAGGACACGGGCAAGAAGATGCGCGAAAGCATGGCCAAGGGCCGATGAGGCCAGCCCGGCCCTGCACAGGAAGGAACTCCCCATGACCGACGCGACACCTTCTTTCGACGATGGCCTGGATCGGCTGGAAGCCCTCGTCCAGCAGATCGAATCTGGCAGTCTCGGGCTGGAGGAGGCGCTCGCCCGTTTCGAGGAAGGCGTCCAGCTGAGTCAGGCGCTCCAGCAGCAGCTGGCCGAGGCCCAGCGGCGGGTCGAGGTGCTGAAGGCGGGCCTGGGGGGCGAGTACCGTGCCGAGCCCCTGGACGGAGCCAAGGGCGTACGATGAGCCAGGCCACCACCCAGGTCCAGTCCGATCTGGACCGCCTGCTGCCCGTCCTCGACGCCGCCCTCACCCTGCCCTTCAGGCACGGCGATGCCCAGCTGCTGGGTGAGGCGGTGCGCTACAGCCTGGAGGCGGGTGGCAAGCGGGTGCGGCCTGTGCTCTGCATGCTGGCCTGCGAGGCCGTGGGCGGCACGCCTGCCCAGGCCCTGCCCGGGGCCCTGGCCATGGAGTACGTCCACACCTACTCGCTCATCCACGACGACCTTCCGGCCATGGATGACGACGACCTGCGCCGGGGCCGTCCCACCAACCACAAGGTCTTTGGCGAGGGTCACGCCATCCTCGCCGGAGACGCCCTGCTCACAGAGGCCTTCGGCGTCCTGGCCACGGCCGAGCTGGATCCGGCGCAACGGGCTCTGGCCCTGGCCCTTCTCGCAGAAGGCGCAGGCTGGCGGGGCATGGCCGGTGGCCAAGCCTTGGATTTGGAGGGCGAGACACTCGCTGCCTATGACCTTGATCACCTCCGTCTCATCCACCGCCTGAAGACCGGCGCCCTGCTGCGGGCCTCCCTGGAGATCGGCGCTGTGCTGGGCGGCGCGACACCCTCGGAACAGGCCGCCCTGCGGGCCTTCGGCGAGGCCATCGGCCTGGCTTTCCAGATCCAGGACGACATCCTCGACGCCACCGCCACCGACGCCGACCTGGGCAAACGCGCCGGAAAGGATGCGGGAAGGGGTAAGATCACCTACCCTTCGCTCCTGGGCCTCGACGGCGCCCGGAAAGCCCTGGATGAGGCCACCGAGACCGCCCTATGTCATCTAGCATCCCTTCCCAACCGGAATTCCTTGGCAGCCTGGGCCCGCTACCTGGCGCTGCGGGCAAAGTAGTCCGACCCGTGACCGCTCCGGCCAGTCCCTACCCGCTGCTCGATTCCCTGGCCGCCCCCCAGCAGGTGCGGCATTTCACGCCAGGCCAGCTGGAGCAGCTGGCGGCGGAGGTGCGCTCCTTCCTGATCACCTCCGTGTCGGAAACCGGCGGCCACTTCAGCTCGAACCTGGGTACGGTGGAACTCACGGTGGCCCTCTTCCACCACTTCGACTTCCTGCAGGATCGCATCGTGTGGGACGTGGGCCACCAGGCCTACCCCCACAAGATCCTCACGGGCCGCATGGACCGCTTTCCGACCCTGCGCATGCACCATGGCATCTCGGGTTTCCTCAAGCGCGACGAAAGCCCCTATGACCACTTCGGGGCTGGCCACGCCAGCACCAGCATTTCCGCCGCTTTGGGCATGGCCAAGGCCCGGGACCTCCAGCATCAGGAGCACGCCTGCATCGCCGTCATCGGCGACGGGTCCATGACGGCGGGCATGGCCTTCGAGGCGCTGAACCAGGCTGGCTACCTGGCCACGAAGAACTTCCTGGTGATCCTCAACGACAACGACAAGAGCATCAACCCCAACGTGGGGTCGCTGCAGGGCTACCTGAACCAGATCATGTCAGGCCAGTACTACCAGCGCTGGCGGGACCGCATCGAGCACGCCATCAAGGCCATCCCCCTGGAGGGCCTGAGCAAGGGCGTGGCCAAGGCCGCCAAGTGGAGCGAGGAAAGCTTCAAGCGGCTCATGATCCCGGGGCTGCTGTTCGAGGACCTGGGTTTCCGCTACATGGGCCCCGTGAACGGCCATGATGTGAGCGCCACTTCGAAAGCCCTGGCTGAAGCCAAGATGAAGATGAAGGACGGCCCCGTGCTGCTGCACGTGCAGACCAAGAAAGGCTACGGCTACGAGCCCGCCGTGCAGGACCCCATGAAGTGGCACGGGGTCACCGCCTTCGACGCCGAATCCGGCGAGATCATCAAGGTCAGCGTGGACCCGGCCAGGCCCGTTCCCCCCAGCTACACCAGTGTGTTCGGCAAGACCCTGGTGGAACTCGCCAAGACCGACGAGAAGATCGTGGGCATCACCGCCGCCATGCTGGATGGCACGGGCATGAACTTTTTCCAGAAGGCCTTCCCTGACCGCTGCTTCGACGTGGGCATCGCCGAGCAGCACGCGGTCACCTTCGCCGCGGGCCTCGCCGCCCAGGGCATGCGGCCCGTCTGCGCCATCTACAGCACCTTCCTGCAGCGGGGCTTCGACCAGGTGGCGCACGACGTCTGCATCCAGGACCTGCCTGTGACCTTCGCCCTGGACCGGGCGGGCATCGTGGGCGCCGATGGCCCCACGCACCACGGTCTCTATGACCTGGCCTACCTCCGCTGCCTGCCCAACATCATCCTCATGGCGCCCAAGGATGAGAACGAGCTGCGGCGCATGCTCATGACGGCCATCTACTGCGGGCATCCGGCAGCCCTGCGGTATCCCCGGGGCAATGGCCTGGGCGTGGTCCTGGAAACGCCCGTCACCGCCCTGCCCATCGGCAAAGGGGAGCTGCTGCGCGAAGGCGACGATCTCCTGCTCTGTGCCCTGGGCTCCATGGTGGCGCCGGCCCAGCAGCTGGCCGAGGCACTGGTGGACAAGGGCCTGTCCTGCGCCGTCATCAACGCCCGCTTCCTGAAGCCGCTGGACACCCCGCTCATCCTAGAGTGGGCGCGCCGCTGCAAGGGCGTCGTGACCCTCGAAGAAGGCTGCGCCCCGGGCGGTTTCAGCGGTGCCGTGGCGGAATCCCTGGCGGATGCCGGTCTCCTGCGCCCCCTGCTCCGTGCCGCCGTTCCCGACCACCTGGTCCACCACGGCGATCCCAAGCGCCTGCTGGCCGAAGAGGGACTCAGCCTCGAGGCGCTGCTGGGTCGGGTTCTCGCATTCGGGAACCGCCTCTAGATTGATATCTGCCGGACGTTGAATGGCCTTGTGGAAGTGGGCCGAAATTGATGAAAATCGTACCCACCCACGAAGGCACCTGGCCTTCCCTGAGGCCACCGTGAGACCATTCCACCTCCGCAGGCTCCTTCTGGTCCTTCTGTTCAGCCTGGGCAGTCAGGCCCTGCCTGCCCAGTCCTGGGACGCCCTGTCCCTTGCCCTGGGCTGGGCCCACCAGGACAAGGACGACAGTTTCACCTTCTACGACGAATTCTCCGCGGCCCTGCAGACCTGGACCCTGGAAGGCGGGCTGGTCCACAGCACTCCCCTGGGCCAGATGCCCGTGGTCCCCGAAAAGTGGATCATCGATCCCCTGAACAACCACTGGGTGATCGCCGGCACCAGGCTCATCCAGGTCGGGCCCAAAGGCACGATCCTGAGGACCTCCACCCTGCCCGCAGAGGTGGCTGACGTGGGCTGGGACCTCAAGGGGTTCATCATTTCCTACCTCACTCCACAGCCCTATCTGGAGAAGCGGGACTACTTCACCGGCACCCTGGTCTGGTCCTACGGGACCCGACAGGGCCAGGGTGATGCCAAGGAGAACCTGAACCGCCGCCCCATCCTCGTGGACGAGAAAGACCAGGTGCTCCTGGCCGAGGGCAGTTCCCTGAGCCTGACGATCTTGAACGGCGCCACCGGCAAGAAGGTGGCCGAAACCCATTTCCGCCTCCCGGACGGAAGCCTGGCCCCGAGTCTGGAAGGTGCGGCCTCCGACCGTGGTCCCATGGCCCTCTGGCCCGGCCATGACGTGGTCTTCGCGACGGTCCCGGCCACCCAGGTCCCGGCCCGGCTCCGCCCCACGGGAACGGGCCTCGTCCTTGCCCGCCTGGACCTGAACAAATCCAGCGTGGAATTCCTTCCCATTGGGCTGGATGAATCCCACCTGTTGATCGGCATGCTGGATACCGATGCGGTCTTCGTCAAGCCCAAAGGCGGTCTGCAGCTGGTGAAGGTCCGCTAGACCCGAGAAGCCCAGGTGTCAGCGTGCCAGGTTCAGAATCCGCTCCCGGTCCAGGAAGGGGATGGTGCGCCAGCTGTTCGAAGGGGAAGGGTTGAGGGAAGTGCGGTTCAGCACGTATTCGAACAGCAGGTTGCGCTGTGTGGCCTTGGTGATCAGCTCCGGGACGCTCTTGAAGCCGATGGCTTCCATGTAGCCCCCGCCGCCGCGGAGTCGGAACGTGGTGATGGCCATGGAGAACGTCTGCTCGGGCTTCACTGGCTTCCCCTGGTAGGCCAGGTTCTTCACGCGGCTGCCGGCGGGCTGACCCAGATCCAGGGCATAGGTGACGCCGTCCACTGAGTCGAAGTTGTAGAAGGGGATGTCCCGGTTGTACAGCTCCGGATCCCAGCTGAGGTTGTAGTGCCGGGCGGAGTGTTCCAGGTACCGCTTCAGTTGCTCCCCGGTCACGCGAATTTTCGCGAGCTGGTTTTCATAGGGCATGAGGGCCCAGAACTGCCGCACGCTGGTGGGTCCCTTGGGGATGAAGAGCTTGGGGCCGGGGCAGCCGGCGGCCGACAGCTGGGCTCCGGTGGCCTGGCGCTGCACCTGGTGGATGAGCTGCATGAGGGCCGTATCCTCCATGCGCGACCAGCGGCTGTCCAGGTCCACCAGCAGGTTCGTGGCGGCCGTGTCCAGGTACCGGTCCGTGATGGTGCGCAGCTCGGCGGTGAGGCTCAGCACCTCGGGGTCGCTGGCCGTCCCTTCGTCGGGCTTCAGCAGCCGTTCCGAGTGGGCCACCACCCGCCAGCGTCCCTTCTCCTGCCGCAGGCCCAGGTCCACCACGGCCAGGACCTGGCCATGGCACTGGGCCTGGACGATGGGAATGCCCTTGTGCTCGGTCTGGATCGCCTGGTGCGTGTGGCCCGTGAAGATGGCATCCAGGCCCGGCACCTGGTCTGCCAGCCGCAGGGCCGCATTCTCGTCCCCCACCGCCCCATCGAGCCGGCCCAGCCCCGAATGCAGCAGCGCGATCACCACATCGGCCTTTTCCTGTTCGCGGAGCCTCGGGACGATACGCCTGGCCGCAGCCACGATGTCCTGGAACAGCAGCCCCTGATAATTCGCGGGCTCATCCCAGGAAGGAATGTGCGGGGTTGTGAACCCGACCAGGGCCACCCGGAGGCCCCCCACCTGCTTGATGACGAAGGAGGTGAAGGCTGGGCGGCCATCGGCCTGGATCGTGTTGGCGGACAGCAGTGGAAAGTGCGCCTGCTGCTCCGCCTCCCGCAGCACGGGGAGGCCGAAGTTGAAGTCATGATTCCCGATGGCCATGGCGGAATAACCCAGAGCGTTCATGATCGCGATGCTGGGCTCGGGAAGGTCCCGCCGGAGGACATTCCTCACGTAGTTGATCGGCTCACCCTGGATGGTGTCGCCGCAGTCCACGAGGATCGTGTTCGGGTTCAGCGCCTGCTGATGGCGGATCAAGCTGGCGACCTTGGCCCACCCCTGGTTGGCAGGTTGCAAAGTGTAAGCATTCTGGGGCAGCACATGACCGTGCATGTCCGTGGTCCCAAGAATCTGAATCCGTGCCTCTTGGGCTTGGAGACCCAAGGTGATCAACAAGATCCAGAACCAATGCCGCATGGAACCTCCGGTGTCCCGCACAACCCAGGGTTGGAAGGGGCAGGCTTCAAGGGTAAACTTTCCCTTCACCCTAGGATGCCCTCTCTTTCGGAGCCCCCATGCAAGAAGTCCAAATCAAGGCCCCCAAGCACGAATTCACGCTGCTTTGCGATGACATCCGCCAGGAAATGGGCGGCAAGACCTCGCTGATGGGCCTGTACGACCACCACATCGTGGTGCCCCAGGTCCCCTTCACCCTGCCCAAGGTGTGCTTCTACACCCGGTTCTCCCGCATGGATGGCCAGTTCAAGTTCGGCTTCTCTATCGTGAGCCCCACGGGCGACCGCAAGGACGTGATCCGCGACAGCGACGTGCAGATCCCCGATGGCGCCAAGGAAGGCACCTTCAACGTGATTGCCAGCCCCTTCGAAGTGACCGGCGAGGGTGTCTACGAAGTGATCATCGCCCTCACCAAGGGTGCCGACCGCTTCGAATACGTCTACAAGTTCGCCATCTCCGACGCCAGCCGCCTCCAGGCCGAGTACGAGAAGGCCATGGCCGAGTCGGGCCAGGCGACGAACTAAGTCCACAGTCCTCAGTCCTCAATCGGGCGGCGCATGCGCCGCCCGATGTCTTTGAGTAGTGCGGAGCCCCGCTGAGGCGCCATTGCTTTTAGACTGAGGACTGAGGACTGAGGACTTTCCATGTCCAACCGCTACGCCAAACAGCGCATTCTCTCGGTCTCACCGGCGGTGATACGCGAGACCTCCACATACCGCCTCCCGTCCTCCACCTGAGCAGGGATCATGGCCAGCGACCGCTACGCCAAACAGCGTATATTCCTGGGCCGAGAGGCCGATGAGTCCCTGCGCTCGAAGCGAGTGGCAGTGCTGGGGCTCGGAGCCCTGGGCTCGGTCATCGCACCCTGGCTGGCCCGGGCGGGGGTGGGGCATCTCACCCTCATCGACCGGGATCTGGTGGAAGCTTCCAACCTCCAGCGGCAGCTGCTCTACGGGGAATCCGACCTGGGCCGGCCCAAGGCCGAGGTGGCCGCGGAGCGTCTGCGCGAGGCCAACTCCACCATCAGCTTGGAGCCCTTGGTGACCGACCTCACCAGCGGCAATGCCCGGGAGCTGCTCTCGGGTTTCGACCTCATCTGCGACGGCACCGACAACTTCGAGGCCCGGTTCCTCATCAACGATGTGGCCATCCTCACGGGCACCCCCTGGATCTACGCCGGAGCCATCGGCGGCGAAGGCGTGGTCTGGCCCCTCAACCCACCCCACACGCCCTGCCTGCGCTGCCTCATCGAGGAACCCCCAGCGGGTGGCGATGTGGACACCTGCGACAGCGCCGGCGTGATGGGTCCGGCCGTGGGCGTCATCGGCAGCTGGGCCGCGGTGGAAGCCATGAAGGTCCTCACCGGCAAGGGGCCCCACGCCGAGCTGGCCCGCTTCGACTTCTGGAACGACGAGCGCCAGTTCTTGAAGCCGCCGAAGTCACGCTGCCGCTTCTGCACCGACAAGGTCACCGAGTTCCTGGACGCCCGCTGGAGCCTGAAGGCCAGCCCCCTCTGTGGCCTGGAGGGTGTGCAGATCCGCGTGAATCCGCCGGGGAAGCTGGACCTTGCCATCCTGAAGGAACGCCTGGAATCCCGCACCCGCAGCCCCTGGAAGCAGGCCGGCAGGCTGCTCAAGGGTCGTGAAGGCGCTGATGAGATCACCCTCTTCGCCGACGGCCGCGCCCTGGTCCACGGCCCCATGACCCCCGAGCGGGCCCGGAGCTGGTACACCGAGGTGGTGGGATGTTGAAAGCAGGTTTAACCGCAGATGTCGCAGGTTTGCGCAGGTGAAAAAATGAATCGTCTGGAGACATCTATCTGCGTCAGCTGCGTCATCTGCGGTTTCATGTTCTGCTTTCATCGGGTGTTTCCTTGATGCTGAAAGTGCTCCTGGCCTCCCGGAACGCCGGCAAGCTCCGCGAATTCTCGGCGCTGCTGCCCGACCTCCACTTCGTGCCCTGGCCTGCGGACGCACCCGAGCTACCGGAGACTGGCGCCTTCTTCCAGGACAACGCCCTGCAGAAGGCCGAGGGCGCCCAGGCCTGGTGGCACGAGCACGGCACGGAACCCGTGGACGGCGTGCTGGCCGACGATTCAGGGCTCTGCGTGGATGCCCTCTGGGGCGGCCCCGGCGTGCTCAGCGCCCGCTTCGCCACGGACCTGCCGGAGTATCGCGCCAAGAACCGCCGCCTCCTGGCCATGCTGCCCGCAGGGGCGGACCGCAGCGCCCGGTTCGTGTGTGTCCTGGCCTATGTCCCGCTGACAGGCGAGCCATTCACCGTCAGCGGTGCCGTGGAAGGCAGCCTGGCCTTCGACCCTCGAGGGGAGAGTGGCTTCGGCTACGACCCCATTTTCATTCCCGATGGCCACCAGCAGACCTTCGGGGAACTGCCCATCGAGCTCAAGCACACCCTCAGCCACCGGAGCCGCGCCTGTCAGGCTCTCCGGTCCAGGTTGGAGGCCGTTGGGGGTGCACTTTCCCCGGCTACCAGTGGCTAGGCAGGTCCGCATCCCCTGGCTCCACGACCGGCACAGCCACGCTTCCGTCTATGCCGCCTTCTCCGGCTGCCCAAGCCTGGCCGGCCTCGACCGGACAGCGGCCCTGGCCACCCTGGCCACCCTCCCCGAAGACCAGCTGTCCATCGCCTTCGGCTGGCACAGCGCCCGCACGCCACTGGACACCCGGGACCTCGCGGACCTGCCACCGGCCATCATCGTCAACCTGAGCATGCATGGCTTTGTCCTCACCGACTCCGCGGTGCCCCTGCTGGCGGAGGCCCAGCCCGACGTGGTGGAACGTCGCGGTGATGCGGCCTGGTGCGAACGTCACCTGCCCCGACTGCTGGAACTGTTCGGCCGCACCGCCCGGCTGACCCCCGACAAGCTGGCGACCTTCATGCATCAGGCCGAGGGCCTGGGTCTGGGCGCAGTGGACGACATGCTCCTGCCGGACGAAGCGACCTTCCAGGTCATCCTTGGCTCCCCCTGGGCGGACCGCATCCGGTGCTGGGCCACGCCCCGGGCCTTCCGGACCCTCTCCCCTTCCTCGCAGCAGGCGATGGCCGGGCTGAAGTTCTTCACCGACGGCGCCCTGGGCGCCCGCTCCGCAGCCCTGCGGGGGCCCTTCCTGGATGGCCGGGAGGGGTTCCTGCTCTACCGGGACGAGGCGCTGCTCCAGGTTCTCGGCGAGAGCCACGCGTTCGGGTAGCCCGTGGCCATCCACGCCATCGGCGACCGGGCCATCGAGCAGGCAATAGGCGTCCTTGAGCGCCTGACCGCGGACGGGCTCCGCTTTCCCCTGGCGCGGCTCGAGCATGTCCAGTTCATCGACGAGGCGCAGGCCCGCCGCGCCAAGGACCTGGGACTGGTGCTCTGCATGCAGCCCAACTTCAGTAGCGACAGCCGCGACTACGCGGACCGTCTGGCGGCCGACTGGCTGGCGCGGAACAACCCCTTCCGCATGCTCATCGACGGGGCCGGTTTCGTGCCCGGACAGGACCTGATCTTCGGCTCCGATGGCATGCCCCATGGAGTGGGACCGGCCCTGCAGTGGTCACTCTTCCCCTTCCATCCGGGCCAGCGGCTGAGCCTGGAGGAGCTGGTGGCGGGCTATGCTCCGGACCCCAGCGGACCGGGCCACAGCCTGGTGGAGGTTGATGAAGCGCAGCGGCAGGTGAAGCTGGTGGTGTCCGGGCGTGGGATCTAGGGGCTCGTCCCTTCAGGTCAGGGCCGTGGCCTCGGCCTCCACCCGCACCAGCAGGCCTTCCAGATCGCCCAGGGTGGTGCGGGGGTTGATGATCGTGACGCGCAGGTAGGTCCTTCCCCGCAGGACCGTCTTCACGAGGTAGTACGAGCCCTCCGTCACGATGGCTGCCCGGACCCGGGCCTGGAACGTGTCGGCATCGGCCAGGGTCGGCGGGACGTAGCGGAAGCAGACGATGTTGCCTTCGGGCTCCGTGGCCAGCTCCCAGTGGGGCCGTGCCGCCACCAGCTTCCCGAAGGCCTGGCCCAGGTCGAACATCTGCTCGATGTAGCGGGCGAAGTAGTCGGTGCCATAGGCCTGGAGGGAGCCGTAGACCTGCAGGCCCAGGGCGCGCTTCGTGCATTCCAGGGTCCGCTGGGCCAGGTCGTACCAGGTCGAACTGGGATCCTGGCCGGCGAAGAGGTAGCTGGCCTGCTGGCTGAAGGTCTCGAAGGAGCGGCGTCCCTCCTTGAAGATCACGAGGGTGGCCAGGGCCGGCATGAGCATCATCTTGTGCGCGTCGATGATGACGGAGTCCGCCCGCTCGATGCCCTTCAGCCGGGGCTTCAGCTTGTCGGAGACCACCATGGCGCCGCTGTGGGCGCCATCCACATGGAACCAGACGCCGTGCTCGGCACAGAGATCGGCGATGGGGTCCAGGGGGTCGATGGCGCCCGTGGCCGTGGAACCCGCACTGGCCACCACCGCGAGGACCGTGCGTCCAGAGGCCTTCGCCGCGCGCAGGGCCTTCTCCAGTTCGTCGGGCCGCATGCGGAAGCGGCCATCCGCCGCGATGGGAACCACCGAACGGCCGCCGAGGCCCAGGACCTGGGCGCTGCGGCGCACACTGTAGTGGGTCTGGTCCGAGGCCAGGATGCAGAGGCTGCGGGGATCGTGGATGCCTTCCTCCCACACGTCATAGGGCGTACCGGATTGGCGCGCCGCCAGCAGGGCCGTGAGGTTCCCCGCGCTGCCGCCGTGCGTGAAGAAGCCGTCGGAGACCTGGGGATCGAAGCCGATGCGACCGGCGAACCACCGGGCCGCCGACCGCTCCATGGCCGTGGCGTGGGGGCCCATCTCATAGACCGCCGAGCCGTTGTTGAGGAAGGCGCCCGCGAAGTCCAGGAGGGCACTCCAGGGCAGCGGGGAGGTGACCTGGTGGCCGATGTAGCGGGGATGGTGCAGGTGGTTGCAGTCCTCGAGGACCTGCGCGAGGAGGGCCGTTGGGTCCTCCGCGGGACCCGCGGCAAAGACGGCGGGCCAGCGCCGGAGACTCTCTTCGGGCGTCCAGGGCGGCAGCACCGGGCCCTGGCGGGCATTGGCCCGGGCCAGGTGGTCCGCCAGCTGCTCGACCACGCGGTGGCCCAGGTCCCGGAAGGCGTCGGGATCGAAGGTGGTGGTGAGGTCGGGGCTGGGGCTGGGCACGGGTTCCTCGGGGCGGTCGAAGGCCCCAGTGTGCCGCCTCACCGATCGCGGAGCTCGGGCTTTTCTGAGTTTCTTTCCTGCGTTTGGCGTTCGGCTGGCCGCTTGGGAATCCCCGCTCTGCGGGCCCTCGGTTCTCCGATAGGGTGGAGGGATGACTTGGAAACGGGAACCCCGCACCTGGCTGGCCATCGGCGGCATGCTGCTGCTGTGGGCCTCGGCCTTCGCGGGCATCCGGGCCGGCATGCGGCTCACCCCCGCCGGAAGCCCCGGCCCCGACGGCTACGGTCCCGGCGAGCTGGCGCTGCTGCGCTTTGGCACCGCGTCCACGGTCCTGGCCCTGTACGCCCTGGCCACCCGCATGCGCCTGCCGCGCCGCTCCGAGCTGCCGGGGATCGGGCTGGCCGGAGTCCTGGGCATCAGCGTCTACCACGTGGCCCTCAATTTCGGAGAGATGACGGTCCAGGCCGGGGCGGCCTGCCTGCTGATCTCCGCGGCGCCCGTCTTCACCGCCCTGCTGTCGGTGGTGTTCCTGCAGGAGCGCCTGTCGCGGCTTGGCTGGGGCGGCATCCTGCTGGCCTTCACCGGGGTGGCCCTCATCGCCCTCAGCGGGGGCCAGGGACTCCGCTTCACCCCTGGGGCCCTGCTCATCCTGCTGTCCGCCGTGGTCGCCGCGGCCTTCTCCATCCTGTCCAAGCGGGGCCTCCAGCACCACACACCGCTGGAGTTCACGGCCTACGCGATCTGGGCGGGCACCCTGCCCATGCTGGTCTTCCTGCCCGGGCTGCTCCGACAGTGCCACGGCGCCGCGCCGTCAGCCACCTTTGCCGTGGTCTACCTGGGCATCTTCCCGGCAGCCATCGCCTACGTCCTGTGGAACTACGCCCTTTCTCGGATGCCGGTGTCCCTGCTGTCGAGCTTCCTCTACCTCTCGCCGGTCATTGCCAGCGTCATCGCCTGGGTCTGGCTAGGCGAAGTCCCCTCGGGCCTCACCGTCATGGGGGGTGGCCTCGCCATTCTGGGCTTGATCCTCGTGCAGACGAGGGGCCAAAGTCCAGGTCGCAGGACCTGAAGGTTCCTCGGCTCCAGGGCTACTTCGTCAGGGCGGTCACCCCGGCCATGGCGCACTGGTTGTCGTTGCCGCTGGTGTCACCCGAGACCCCGATGGCTCCGATGATCTTGCCGTCAAGGAGGAGGGGGACCCCGCCCTCCACTGGCATGGCGCCCTGGAGGCGGAGGACACGCAGCCCGGCCCCGCCCGCGGTGACCGAGTCCTGGAAGGCCTTGGTGGGACGCTTGTAGAGGACGGCGGAGCGCGCCTTGTCGATGGCGACGGTGGCGCTCGCGACCTGGGTGTTGTCCATCTTCTCGTAGTAGACGAGGTTTCCGCCGGTATCCACGATGGCGATGGCCATGGTCCAGTTATTCTTGACGGCCTCGGCCCGCGCAGCTTCGACAGGCTTCCTGGCCATCTCCAGAGTGATTGGCGCGCCATAGGGATTCGGCATCTGCGCCAGAAGGCTCACGCCACCAAAGGCCAGCAGGAACGTGAGCAGGTCGCCGCGCTTGAGCTTGAAGGACATGACCGGTCTCCTTGTCGAAGGAGCTTCAAAATGGTCCCATGCTCCCGCCCTGTCAACGGGTTCCGGCGACGGTTCAGGTGGTTTTGACCGGCCGCGTGCGGTGCTGTTCCAGGTCGAGCACCTTCTTTTCCAGCTCCGCGAGCCGCTTCCGCATCTCAGGGAGGTGAGCCAGGCTGCTGGTGGTGCGCAGGAACTTCTTCATGGGCTGGAGCGGATAGCCGCTGTAGGCGCCCGGTTCCGTGATGTCCTTGGTGACGGCGCTGAGACCCCCCAGCTGCACGCCGGCGCAGACATTCACATGATCGGTCAGGGTGGTCCTTCCCCCGGTGACACAGTGATCGCCCACGGTACTGGATCCGGCGGTGAAGAAGCCGCCAGTGAGCAGCACGTGCCGGCCGATCTGGCAGTTGTGGGCGATGTGGCAGAGGTTGTCGAGCTTCGTGCCCTGGCCAATGCGCGTCACGTCGAAGGCGGCGCGGTCGATGGCGCAGTTCGACTGGATCTCCACGTCATCCTCGACCACGACAATGCCCAGCTGCGGCACCTTGTGGTGGTGGTGCTGGCCGTCCTGGGCGTAGGCATAACCATCGCTGCCGATGGTGGTGTTGGGGTGGATCTCGCAGCGGTCGCCCACCTCGCAGCGGCGCCCGACGAAGACGAGGGCGTGGAGCACCGATCCAGCGCCCACTTTGGCCTCCTCCTCGATGACACAGCCAGGGCCGATCATGGCCCCTGGGCCGATGGTCGCCCGGGCGCCCACAAAGGCTCCAGCGGCGATGACCACGCCCTCGCCGACCTGGGCCTCGGACGACACGAAGGCCCTGGGGTCGATGGGCGGGTCCTGCCGGAACTTCACCCTGGATTCGTCGAAGTAGCGCTGGAGGATGAGGGCCATGGCGAGCTTCAGGTTCGGCGTGAGCAGGAAGGCCGCTTTGGACTCGACCGGAATCCGGGCTTCCAGCTTCAGGGGCAGGACGATGGCTCCGACTCCGGCCCTCAGTGCCGCCAGGAGCAGGGTCTCGTCGGACGTGAAGACCAGGGAACCGGCCTCGGCACGTTCCGGCGGAACGACACGGCTGACCGTCACCGCCAGGTCCCCCCTCGTGCTCGGGAACAGGTGGTGAAGCTCTGAGAAGATTTGATCACAACGAATCTGCATGAGCCCCCCGGGGGCCATCTCGATGCCGGCAGATACCCAACAACACCATGGCAGGTTTTCGGCAGCGCCTTCGGTCCAGTCAGCCGACACTGGTGTCATGCCCGCCTCGTCAAGCCGACCTCCCAGCCCCCGTTCCAAACCGGGCCTGCATCCCCGCAACCGGCACTGCGGGGGCTACGACTTCTCGGTCCTGGTGCAGGCGAGCCCCGAACTGGGCCCCTTCCTGCAACGGGCGAAGCATGGGGGCCCCAGCCTCGACTTCGCGGATCCCGAGGCGGTCAAATGCCTGAACCGCGCCCTGCTCGCAGAAGCCTACGGCATCCGGGACTGGGACATCCCGCCCGGCTACCTGTGCCCGCCCATCCCCGGCCGCGCCGACTATGTGCACCATCTCGCCGACCTCCTGGCGGGTGATGCGGAGGGGGCTTTGCCCCGCGGTCCGGCCTACCGCGCACTGGATGTGGGGGTGGGGGCCAATGTCATCTACCCTCTGATCGGGAGCCGCGAGTACGGATGGGCCTTTGTGGGTTCGGACCTGGACGCTATCGCCCTGGCCTCGGCGGCCCGCACCCTGGCGGCGAATCCGGGATTGGATCAGGTCATCCACCTGCGGCGGCAGACGGACCGGCAGGCGGTGTTCATGGGCGTGATTCTGCCGGGCGAACGCTTCGACCTGACCCTGTGCAACCCGCCCTTCCATGGGTCCATGGCGGAGGTGCGGGAGGCCGCCCAGCAGAAGTGGCGGAAGCTGGGCCGGGACGCCCGCCGTCCTCTGCGGAATTTCGGCGGCCAGGGCGCCGAGCTCTGGTGCGAGGGCGGCGAAGCGGGCTTAATCCAGCGGATGATCGAGGAAAGCCTCGCCTTCCGGGACCGTGTGCGTTGGTTCACCACGCTGGTCTCCAGCTCCGCCTCCCTGCCGGCGGTGCATCGCCGCCTGCGCCAGGTGGAAGCCCGGGAGATCCGCACCGTGCCCATGGCCCAGGGCCAGAAACAGAGCCGCTTCGTGGCCTGGACCTTCCTGGATGCGCAGGCGCGGCGGGTGTTCCAGTCCACCGCTTGATGACTGCCAGCGAAGGCGTCGCCCACTCCACCTTGATCCCCTGCTGGACCCCCTCTCAACCGAGGCTTCCGTGTTCGTTCTGCTGCGACTGCCCGCCTTCTTCGCCCTGCTGATGCTCGGGGCCCTGTCCCTGCGCCTGGGCCTGCCGCTCTGGGCGGCCTTGCCCGCGACCCTGCTCCCGCTGGCGCTGCTGTTCATCGCGAATTCCGCGGTACGGACGGCCCTCTCGGCCCTGTTGTGGGCGGGATCGCTCGCCTGGGTGGCCATGGCCTGGTCGCGGGTCAGCGAGCGCCTCGACATGGACCTCCCCTGGCTGCGGCTCGCGGCCATCCTCGGGGCGGTGGCGATGTTCAGCGCCTGGTCCGGCTGGCTGCTGTTCCAGGAGAAGGCTAGTAGCTCATGACAAATCCCGTGGCGCGGCGCCGAGGGGTTTTGTCATGAGCGCAAAAGCCTGCTAGCCCTTGGAAGGCCCGTCCAGGCCCACCTCCGGAAGGGGTGGGGCCGGTGCTTCCGGGACCTCCAGTGCGCCTTCGATGCTGAACCCCACCTCCCGCATCTTCACGGCCTCCTGGTAGGCGGCGAGGATGGCGGTGCGGATGCGCAGATAGGAGGTCTCGGTGACCTTGGTGTTGAAGGTGACCGTGGCCACGAGGTAGTCCCGGCCATCGGGCATGACCTGCGGGGTGCTCACCTGCACCTGAGGCTGCATGATGGTGCCGGAGCTGCCTTCCCGCAGACGGTTGGACAGCCCGTCGCACCAGGCCTGGAGCTGGGGCGTGAGGGCCATCCCCTCCGCCGGGGTAGCCACCATCACCCGGCCGTAGAGCGTAAAGAAGAGTCGCAACTGCGGTGGATCAAAGGCATGGTTCAGGTAACCCGACATGCTGGCGATCTGCTGGAAATCCTTGAGCAGGGCCTGGAGCTTGGGGCTGGGGGCCGTGAGGGCCATCACCGGACCACGCCGAATCCGTATTTCGCCACCAGCAGGTCCAGCCGCTGGCGGGCCTCCGGGGTGACCGCCTCGGGTGCGGTGAAGAGCGCCATCTTCAGGGCTTCGCCGCAGGCGCAGGGCCGAATCGCACCGGACAGCTGAGGCACCGCCTTCCGGAGCAGCCGCTGGGCTTTGTCCACGTTGGCGTGCATGACCTCCAGCACCGACGTGGCATCCACGCCGGCTTCCTCCTCGCGCCAGGAATCGTAGTCCGTCACGAGGGCGATGCAGGCATAGCAGAGCTCCGCTTCCCGGGCGAGCCTGGCCTCGGTCACCTGGGTCATGCCGATGAGATCCGCGCCCCAGCTCTGGTGCAGGCGGCTTTCGGCGCGCGTGGAAAAGGCCGGCCCCTCCATGCACACGTAGAGGGCATCGCCTTCGAGGGGAAGCTCCAGCACCTGGCCTGTGGCCAGCAGCAGACCCGAGAGGTGGGCGCAGGTCGGCTCGGCGAAGCTCACATGGGCCACCAGTCCTTCTCCGAAATAGGTGTCCTGCCGGTGCCTTGTCTTGTCGATGAACTGGCTCACCAGCCGCAGCTCACCGGGCTGGTGGCGGGCCTGGAGGCTCCCCACGGCCGAGACCGAGATCAGCCGCTCGACCCCAAGGGATTTCAGGGCCCAGAGGTTGGCGCGGTAGTTCACCTCACTGGGGGTGAAGCGGTGGCCTTCGCCGTGGCGGGCCAGGAAGGCCACAGGGGCGCCGTCCAGCTGGCCCAGGTGGACGGGACCCGAGGGATCGCCGAAGGGCGTCTTCACCTCCACCGCCCGGTCGAGGGCCAGGCCCTCCATCCGGTAGAGGCCACTGCCGCCGATGATGCCGATGGGTGGGGGTGTGTTCATGTCTCCATTCTACTTGCCTAAGGCCCCACAACCGTGGTTCTCTGAGGCCCTGACAATTCAGTGTTGGATGTTCGGGAAGCAGGTGAGATCCCTGCACTGCCCCGCAACGGTATGCACCACGGCCCCTTTGGCGTGAGACCTCAAGCCCGAGCCACTGGGAATCATCCTGGGAAGGTTCGGGGGGTGCCACAAGGCCCCTGTCGCGTGCGAGTCCGGAGACCGGTCCTGCACCTCACCCCCCGTCGCGGGAACGGGCCGGGCCATGGTCCTTCGGGATCCGCCCTGCCGCCGCGACTTCATGCGTGGAGGCATGATGGGTCATTCCCGAATTCTCTTTTCCCTGGCGGCCCTGTCCGTCATGGCCGTGGCCGCCGAGATCGACCTGAAGCCTGGCGAGGCCATCGTCACGGTCAGCGCCGAGGCCCAGCCGGTGGACGTCGTCCGCACCCCTGCCCCCGTCCGCATCGTCGAGGCCGAAGAGCTGGCGCGCCTGGGCAGCCGCACCCTGGGCGAGCTGTTGGAGGTGCTCCAGCCAGGCTCGCTGATGCCCACGGGCGGCGCCGGCTCCCAGGCCTCGGTCTTCCTCAACGGCACCCTCAGCCGGAATGTGGTGGTGCTGCTGGATGGCCTGCGCGTCAACGACCCCACCACCATCAGCCCCGACCTGGGCGCCCTCAGCCTCATCGGGATCGGCCGGGTGGAGCTGGTGCTGGGGCCATCCTCCGTGCTCCATGGCAGCGACGCCATCGGCGGCGTCATCGCGCTCACCAGCCTGGGGCGCGGGGCCGATGGCTGCCATGGCCAGACCGGCCTCAAGCTGGGCACGGATGGTCAGGTCCAGGGCACCGCCCAGGTGCAGCTGACCGGCGCCCGGGGCTGGGTCGCCGCCGGCGCCGAAGCCGTGAAGCAGAACAACGGCTTCCCGGACGATTCGTTCCGCCAGGCCGGTGGCTTCCTTCGCCTGGGGGGGAACCTTGGCACAGCTGAGTTCTCGGCCAACTACCGCAACAGCGGTCAGACGGCCTCGGTGCCCTTCACCACGCTGTCCTATCCGGGTTTCGGGCGCGCCTACCTGCCGGGCCGCGAGACCCAGGCGCGGCAGGAGAGCTGGGGCACCAGCCTCCGCTGGCCGCTGGCGCCGGGCCTCGTCCTGGAGGAAACCCTCCAGGTGCTCTCCAGCAACAGTTCCGACCCCGGCAGCGACACGACACCCCAGCAGTCGCGCCGTGATTTCCGCCGTGTGGAGGACCAGCTCACGCTGACCTGGACCCCGGCGAAGGGCTTCCGGCTCTCGGGGCGCCTCGACGGCAGCCAGGACACCAGTCACGCCATGAACTATTACGATCCGTCCACCTACGCGGCCGTGTTCTACCGTGGCGAGGGCCACGACCTGGCCGGGGCACTGGAGTCGCGGTGGACCCTGACCGAGGGCCTGGACTGGGTGGCGGGCCTGCGCCGGGACCGCGGCCATCGGGACCTCACCCGTCTCGATACGGACATCCGCAGCCGGGCCGGCAGCGCCGAGGCTGGCACCTGGCGCTCGGGGTTGAACTGGGTGCTCCGTCCGGAGCTGCGTCTCTACGCCAGCGCGGGCCAGGGCTTCCGCATGCCCAACACCACGGAATTCACCCTGAACGCCCAGGCCGAAAGCCAGGATGGCAAGGTCTACCCCATCCAGCCTGAACGCAGCCGCACCCTCCAGGTGGGCGCCACGGGGCTCTGCGCCGGGCACTGGGAGTACCGTTTTGAGGCGCAACGCACCTTCGTCAACCACCTGCTGGCCTATGTGTACGACACCAGCTTCGCCTATCCCCCGCTCTTCACCTCGCACTATGCGAACCAGGGCAGCATCCGCGCCCAGAGCCTGGAAGGCGCGCTGGGCTGGCGCGGTGGCACCGATGTGGCCTACGGCTGGGAGCTGCTCCTCCGCAGCCAGGAGACCCGCGACCTGGACC
This sequence comes from uncultured Holophagaceae bacterium, assembly GCA_903884655.1. Classification (GTDB taxonomy): domain Bacteria; phylum Acidobacteriota; class Holophagae; order Holophagales; family Holophagaceae; genus Geothrix. Next base: position 221,335 of record CAISFO010000060.1, read on the forward strand.
ACAATGCTCCCGGGCAGGCGTTCGGCGAGCAGAATCCAGCCATCGTCCGCCATCCCTTCTTCACCAGCGCCCTCTCCGCCTTCGCCCAGTCGAAGGCCTGGCGGGGGGATGTCCGCTTCGGCCGCATCGGAGCCCGCTACGACATCCACGATCTCACCTACGCCGTGATCCCCGTGAAGCCCTACAACGATCTCAGCCTGGGCCTCAGCCACGAACCCCTGAAGAGGCTGACCGTGGCCCTGCGAGGGGAACACCTGCTGCAGCCGAAACAGACCCTGCAGGACTGGCTGAGTGGCCGCTACGATCAGAACGGCAACGCCGCCCTGGTCTACGGCTTCCCGGCCCCGGGTGCCCGCTGGTCCCTGGCCGCCACCTGGAGGTGGTGAGCATGTCCCGCTGGTCCATCCCCCGCCTTCTCGCCCTGCTGCTTCTCGCGCTGCCGCTCCTGGCGATGCGGCCCCAGCGGGTGGTGAGCCAATCGGTGGGCACCGACGAGCTGCTGTTGGCCTTGGCGGACCCTGACCAGATCGCGGCCTTGAGCCACATCAGCCACGACGAACGCTTCAGCCCGGTGGCCGCTGCCGCGAAGCGGTTTCCCGCCATTCATGACAGCGACGCAGAGAGCGTGCTGCGGTACCGCCCGGATCTGGTGCTGGCCGCCAGCTACACCCGCCCCGAAACCATGGCACTGCTGAGACGGGCCGGGGTCAAGCTGGTGGTGCTGGACCGTTTCGACACCCTGGAAGACGTCTACGCGAGCCTGCGGTACCTGGCCCGTGAGCTGGGCCAGGAAGCCCGCGCCGAAGCCGTCATCCGCGAAAGCCAGCTCCGGGTGAACGCCCTGGCCGCCAGACTCAAGGGTGTGCGCCCGGTGCGGGTGGTCGCCGCCGGGATCTATCCCTTCACGGCCGGTTCGGGCACCACCTTCCAGGACCTCTGCGATCACGCTGGCGCCCTGAATGTCGCCGCCGAAGCTGGGATCAAGGGGCATGCCCCGACGCCCTCCGAGAAGCTGCTGGTCTGGAAGGTGGACGTGCTCGTTGCGGCCGGGGATGACCATATCCGCGAACGGCTGGGCGAGCTGCCTCACTACCGTGTCCTGCCCGCCTTCAAGGCTGGGCACGTCGTGGTGATTCCGGGCCCCATGATGTCCAGCGTCTCCCACCACCGCATCGCCACCTACGAAGCCCTGGCCCGGGCGCTGCATCCGGAGCGCTTCCGGTGAGAACCCGCTTCGCCCTCCCCATGCTGCTGACGCTGCTCGTCATGACCTTCCTGGCTTCGCTGGCCTTTGGCGAGCTGCGGTTGAGCTTCGGGCAGGTGGTCGGCGCCCTGACAGGGAATGGCGGCGATGACATCGCCCGCACGGTGGTACGGGACTTCCGGCTGCCCCGGGCCCTGGTGGGCCTGACGGTGGGGGCGGCCCTGGGGGCCAGCGGCGTGGTGATGCAGGCCTTCTTCCGCAATCCCCTGGCCAGTCCTGGCCTCCTGGGCGTGAGCAGCGGTGGGGCCCTGGGGGCCGTGGCGGTGCTGGCCACGGGACCCCTGCTGGGGTTCGCCGCGGCCACGATGTGGGCCCTGCCGCTGGCCTCCGTCCTGGGCGCCTTCGCGGCCACCGGCGCGGTGCTGATCCTCGCTCAGCGGGGCGCGGGCACCGAGCGGCTGCTGCTATCGGGGGTGGCCCTCAATGCGCTGCTGGGGGCCGGCACCAGCTTCCTGCTCACCACCACCGCGGGCCACTTCGAAGTGAACGCCCAGATCCTGTTCTGGCTCATGGGTGGGCTGGAAAGCCGCAGCTGGGAGCATGTGTGGATGGGAGGCCCGCCGATCCTGCTGGCCTGCCTGCTGCTGCTGCCCCTGGGGCGCGCCATGAACCTCCTGAGCCTGGGCGAGCTGAGCGCCCAGAGCCTCGGGGTGGATGTGCGCAGGCTGCGCCGCCAGCTCATCGTGCTCTCGACGGTGCTCACGGCGCTTGCCACGGCCGTGGCGGGCATCGTCGGCTTCGTGGGCCTGGTGGTACCCCACGTGCTGCGCCTGGCCTTCGGACCGGACCACCGGCGCCTGCTGCCCTATTCGATGCTCGGCGGCGCGGCCTTCCTGCTGGCCTGCGACCTCGTCACCCGGCTCTTCCCCCTGGGCCTGCGCCTCGGTGTCGTCACCGCCCTGGTCGGCGGTCCCTTCTTCCTTTGGCTGCTGCGGAGGCCGCGATGAGGGCAGGCCTCTGGCTTCGGACTTCAGACGCCGGGGAAGGCGTGGAGGCGACGCGATGACCCCCGCCCTCCTGGCCTCGAATCTCGCCGTGCCCAGTCGCCTGGAGCCGGTGACTCTGGAGCTGGGGTCCGGAGAAATGGTGGCCATGGTGGGACCCAATGGGGCGGGCAAGTCCTCGCTGATCCAGGCCCTGGCCGGTCTGCTCCCGGCCCAGGGCCTCATCGCATGGAATGGACAGTCCCTGTCGCACATTGCCGCGGCGGAGCGGGGGCGGCGTCTGGCCTGGGTGGGTCAGGATGCGCTGTTCGAATTCGCCTTCCCGGTGTGCGAAGTCGTGGCCCAGGGCCGCTTCGCCTGGGAGGACGATCCCACGGGCGTGGCGGAAGCCATGTCCCTGCTGGATCTCACCCACCTGGCGGACCGGCCTGTGACCAGGCTTTCCGGCGGGGAACGCCACCGCGTGGCCCTGGCCCGGGCCCTGGCCACCGGGGCCCCCATCCAGCTCTGGGACGAGCCCGTGGCCCAGCTGGACGTAAGGCATGCCCTGGAAGTGCTGCGCCTGGCCCGGCGGCTGACGGAGGGCGGCGGCACGGTAATGGTAAGCCTCCATGACCTGCGCGCCGCCTACCGCTTCGACCGCGTGCTGGTGCTTGACCAGGGCCGCCTGGTGGGCAACGGGAAGCCCCACGACGTGCTCACTGCGCCGCTCATCCGCGAGGTCTTCCGGGTGGAAGCCACCTTTGTCGAATCCCTCGTGCCGGAGTTGCCAAACGATTAGGGCTGTTGCCGCCGGAACAGATCGAAGGAGCCGATCACCGCCCCCAGCACGATCAGGCCCATGGCGGCCATGGACACGACGGAAAGGCGCTTCCCCCCCCAGAGCACGAGGTTGAGGGTGGACAGCAGGGGCGTGAGGTAGGCCAGGGCCCCGATGACGCGGCTGTCGCCCCGCTTCAGGGCCGCGTCCCAGGCGTAAAAGGCCGCGCCCATGGGGCCGAGACCCAGCAGCAGGATGAGCACGCCATCCTTGACCGTGAGTGCCGGGATGGGCCCACCCAAGAGGGTGGCATCCAGAGCGAAGAGGCCCAGCGAGAGAAGCCCCGATGCCAGGCAGAACCCCCCGACCGCGCCGGTCGGGAAGGGACGCACCCGCTTGGTGAGCAGCGAATAGCTGGACCAGGTGAAGGCCGCAGCCAGGGCCAGCAGGTAGCCGGGCAGGTTCGCGAGCTGGAGGCCCAGCCTGCCTCCGGAGATCACCAGCGCCGCGCCCACCAGGCCGAGTAAGGCTCCGGCGACATGATGGAAGGTCAGGCGGCAATGGGACAGGTAGACCGGCGACAGCACCACGATGAGCAGGGGCCAGAGGTACTGGAGCAGGTTCACTTCCACGGCGGGCGCCAGCCGGAAGGCGGTGAAGAGGAGGGCGTGGTACCCGAAGATGCCGCCGATGCCCACGACCAGCGTACCCAAGGGCACCTTCCAGTCCTTCACGCGGAGGAGCCCCACCAGCCCACCCACCACCAGGGCCAGACCCACGGACAGGAAGGGCGGCAGGTGGCCCAGACGCGAACCCAGCACCGCCAGGGTGCTCCAGATCAGGATCGCCAAGAGGGAAAGAGCCAGAGCTGACATGGACATCTAGCCCCTCCGCCCGAGCACCCACCCCAGGCCGACCGGACCGGCGATGGTGGTGAGCAGCAGCGCGCCGATGATGCCCGCCTGCACATCAGGGCTCAGCAGTGGAACCCCGTTTAAGTGGAGCTGGGCGCCAGCCGCCACGAAGATGAGACCCACTTCGCCCCGGGGTACCATGCCCCAGCCCACCACGGCGGCGCGGATGCCTCGGCCGCCGCCGAAGCCAGCCAGGTATTTCCCCGCCACGCCGAGCAGCGCAAGCAGGGCGGCGAAGCCCAGGGTGGCGGGCTTGAACAGGGCCCCGGGATCCACCTTGGCGCCCATCAGCACGAAGAAGAGCGGCGACAGCACCGTCACCAGGGGGCGCACCAGCTCCTCGAGGGTGTGCCGTTCCCGTCGTTCCAGATCCTCGATGTGGGCGGGTTCGAGGATGAGTCCCGCCGCATAGGCGCCGACGATGGACGCCAATCCAGCGAGGTTCCCCAGCCAGGCCAGCAGGAAGGCGAAGCCCAGGCCCAGGGGCAGCAGCACCTGTTCGCCCCGGAAGCGGCTGGCGATGCGGAAGAGGTGCGGAGTGGCCATCCGTCCCAGGGTCAACGCCACGCCCAGGAAGCCCAACGCCAGGGCCAGCGTCTTCATCAGGCCGGGTCCCGCCATGGCGCCGGATGCGGCTCCGACCAGGCCGGAGACCGCCACCAGCACCAGCAGGCCCAGCACGTCGTCCACCACGGCGGCGCCCACGATGATGCGGCCCTCCAGGGAATCCGAGGCCCCCTTCTCCCGCAGCACCTGGGCCGAGATGCCAATGCTGGTAGCGCAAAGGCAGGCCCCGATGAAGAGGTCCAGCACGAAGGGCGAGCCCTGAGGCAACAACACCCAGGCCCCGGCCAGTCCCGCCGCCATGGGCAGCACCACGCCGATGACCGCCACCCGCAGCGAGGCCACGCCGACTTTCAGCATCTGGGGCACCGTGGATTCCAGCCCCACGGCGAACATGAGCACCACCACGCCCAGGCCCCCCAACAGCTCGGTGGCGGGGGAGGCCGCCACCTCCGGGAACAGGGACCAGGACCGGTGCAGGGCCGTGAGGGCGAGACCCACCGCCAACTCGCCCGTGACCGCCGGCAGCTTCAGGCGCACCGCCAACTCCCCGCCCACCTTGGCCGACAGCCAAAGAAGGGCCAGTAGCATGAGCGTACTGGCCAGGGGGTCGTGCATCAGGACTGCCATGGGCATGGAACCTCGGGGAAGGCTGTTCCCAGGCTAGGCTGAAGCATGGTCTGGCTGGAAGCAGCATCCTGGGGTTCGGCGGGCGCCATCCTGGTTGGCCTGGCCCTGGTCCGACGCCACTGGGCGCGGCTGCCCCACCTGGACCCGGACCCGGCCCTTTCCCAGGCTCCGCCTTCCGTCTGCCTCTGCATCCCCGTGCGCAATGAGGCGCAGGAGCTTCCCGCGGCCCTTGATTCCTGGCTGGCCCAGGACTATCCCCGGTTGAGCCTTTTGGTGGTGGACGATGGTTCAACGGACGGCAGCACCGAGATCCTCCGGCAGCGCGAGGCCACCCGCCCTGATCGCCTGCGGGTGCTCCGCAACGAGCACTTGCCTCCGGGCTGGCTGGGGAAGAACCACGCCCTGGACCTGGCCTCTCGGCAGCCGGAGTCGGAGAGCGCCGAGTGGCTGCTCTTTGCCGATGGCGACGTGCAGGCCTCGCCGAACCTGCTGCGCAGGGCGGTCGCTTTCGCCACCGCACAGCCGACGGACATCCTCGCGCTCATCCCGGCCATCGATGCGGTGGGCCCTGCCGAGCGCGTGATCCTGCCCTTGGCGGCCACGGCCTTCCTCATGGTGGTGCCGCCCCACCAGGTGCCTAACCCGCGGCATCCGGCCTTCTGCGGCGTGGGCGGGTTCACGCTGGTGCGCCGGACCGCGTACGACGCTGTGGGCGGCCATGCTGCCGCGCCTCTGGAGGCCATTGACGACATGATGCTGGCCCGGCGGGTGAAAGCGGCGGGGTTCATCAACCGAATGGCCAGGGGCGGACCCGGCCTGCACTTGAGGATTTACCACGGCCTGGTGGAGCTGGTGCGGGCCATGCGGAAGAACAGCGCCGCCCTGCCTGCCTGGTGGCTGCTGCCCTTTGTCCTTCCGGTGGCCATGGTGATCGGTCTGGCCCCGCTCTGGCTCCCGTTCGCGGGGCACCCCGTCCTGGCGCTGCTGCTCTGGCTCCTGGTGCCGGCCCTGGCGGGCGACGTGCAGCAGCGCATGTCCAGGCGCCCCATGGATCCGCTGTGGGCCCTCTGGCCCCTGAACACACTGGTCTTCGTGGCGGGCACCGCCTGGGCGCTCTTGGACCGCCTCCGGGGCGTGAACCACTGGCGCGGACGGGATGTGCGGCTTCGCTAGGCCCCCTCGCAAGGCACTGCTGATTGCGGAAGGCACAAGAAGAGACCCTGTTCTTCTGACACGGCCCACGCTTCTTATTCTGTGATTCCTGTGATCCTTCCGCGATTTCCGTGACCAGCGCTTTTGCCCCGCGTTCAGGTCCCCTCGAACAGCCGCAGGGTCTCGTCGAGTTTGCGCAGGATGCCCAGGATCTTGAAGGGCTCCACCACGAGGTAGTCCACGGCGCCAACGGCCACGGCCCGGTTGCGCTTCAGGCCCTCATCCTCATCGGTCCCCGCGACCAGCACAGGCACCGGGCAGCCTTCCTGCTCGATGAGCTGGCGGGACAACTCGAGCGGACTGGCCAGCCGAAGCTGGTTGTGGACCAGCACCAGGCGGGTTCGGCCCCAGTTGTCCTCTCCGGCGCCGATGTCCTTGAGTTGGGCCTTCACCGGTCCCTTGATGTGGTCCAGCATGGCCAGGCCGAACTTCCGGCTCAGGGCCTCGCCCAGGCGGTGGGCGAACTCCTCCTTCTCCGTGAGCAGCAGAATCAAGGGGTCCCGGTCCACCAGCACCTTCACCGTGGGCAGGGCCGAAGCCCGGTTGATGCGCGCCGTGGCCTCCTGGAATCCACGGGGCGAGAACGCTTCCCTGTCCTGCTGGGCCTGGAGGGTCTGCTGGTCATGGATCCAGGAGCGGTACTGGTCCAGCACCTTGGTGTCGGCCTGCTTGGTGAAGCGCAGACCCACCAGGTTGTCGCCGAAGTAGGCCACCGTGGTGGAGGCACTGAGCCGCAGCCCTCCATCCAGGGCCACATCCAGCATGGACTCCTCGCCCATTCGCAGCAGTTCCCGAACATCCTGCTTGGAGTTCCGCAGGACGAGCTCGAGGCCCTCCTCGCCGAAGCTCTGCACCGTGCCGTCGATGATGGCGTTCCGCGCATTGGTGAACGTAGCCGCATGGACCTGGGCGACCCCCCGATCGGGGATGAAGTCGGCCAGGCGATGCAGGTCCGAGCGGCGCAGCACCCGGGGGATGGTGGCCAGACAGGTCTCCACGCCCTCCAGCATCTCGTGGCCCGCGTGGGCGACCACGCATTCGTATTCCAGGCCCCGGTCCTTGAGCTTCAAGGCCAGGTTGTCCCCGGGCTTCATCCCCCAGGCCCCGATGTCCTCGAAGGGCATGCGGAAGGCCATGCGCTCGCCATCCTCAGTGAGGATCGGGTAGGCGGACCGGTGAGATTTATAGGCCACCTCCAGTCGATCACCGGCCAGGCAAAGGCGCTGCAGCGCCATGCGGATGCCGGTGGCGTCTTCCAGAAGCGCCGAGGACTTGGCCATGTCAGGCACCCTCCAGCGGCGGGATCGAGCCTGCGGGCAGCCAGCGGGCCAGCGCCTGGCGCAGGGCCTCTGAGCGAACCGGCTTTGGGATGTAGTCGTCCATACCGACTTCGAGGCACCGCTCCCGGTCCCCGACCATGGCGTCGGCCGTCATGGCCACGATGGGGAGTCGGCGGCTGCCCCGCTCCCGGTCGCGGATGCGCCGGGTGGCTTCGAAACCATCCATTTCCGGCATCTGGCAATCCATGAGCACCAGGTCGTAGGAGACCCCGAGGAGGGCATCCAGCGCCTCAGTGCCCGTGGCCACCACATCGGCCTCGATGCCGAGTTTCTTCAGCATGATGAGCGCCACCTTCTGATTGACGAGGTTGTCCTCGGCCAGCAGCACCCGGGCCTTCACCGATCCCTCCACCACCCGGGCCATGGCCACGGGCGCCGGACTGCCAGGGACCGGCACCGGTGGCTGGAGCAGCGCCCTCAGATGGCTGGGACGCGCTGGCAGCGTCAGGAAGGACTGGACCCCCTGGCGGAGGGCCGCTTCGCGAAGCTCCGGGCGGTAGAGCGGGGCCGCGAAAACAATGGCATCGGGCCCCGCCGTGGCCAGGGCGCCATCCAGGGCTTCGGGACCCACCAGGACCAGGGAAGCCGGCCCCTGGACCCCGCTGAGCCAATTGCCCGACTCCCGGTCCTGGGGCAGGATCCTGACGCGCACGCCCCATGCCTCCAGCTGCTCCCCGATGAGCGCACTGGTCATCGGGGACAACCCGGCGATGAGGATCTGGGGAGCTTCCCCCAGGGGCGCGAACAGACCACCGCGGAGGCCAAGGCGAAGGGTGAACCAGAAGGTGCTGCCCTTTCCGGGCACGCTGGACACGCCGATGCCACCACCCATGAGCTCGGCCAGCCGCTTGCAGATAGTAAGACCCAGGCCCGTGCCGCCGTACTTCCGCGTGGTGGAGCTGTCCCCCTGGAAGAAGGAAGTGAACAGCCGGCCCACCACCTCGGGCTTCATGCCGATGCCCGTGTCCTGGATCTCCAGGCGGATGAGCACCTGGCCGTCCTCCTGCTGCTCGGGCCGGACCCGCACCACCACCGAGCCCTCCGAAGTGAACTTCAGGGCGTTGTCCATCAGGTTGGTGAGGATCTGGCGCAACCGGGTCGGATCGCCCACCACCGCCAGCGGAGTGGCCGGGTCGACGAAGACACCCAGCTCCACGCCCTTGTCCTGGGCCTTCACCCCCAGCACCGCCTGCACATCCTCGAGCACGGACAGCAGGTTGAAGTCCAGGCTTTCGAAGGTCAGCTTGCCCGCCTCGATCTTGGAGAAATCTAGGATGTCGTTGATGAGGGTGAGCAGGGCCTCGCCGCAGGACCGCACCGTCTCGGCATACTGCCGCTGCTCGGTCCCCAGCGGTGTGTCCAGCAGCAGTCCCGTCATGCCGATGATGCCATTCATAGGGGTGCGGATCTCGTGGCTCATGTTGGCCAGGAATTCGCTCTTGAGCCCCGAGACTTCCACGGCCCGGTCGCGGGCCACGGCCAGTTCCACGGCGGCCTCTTCCAGCTTGAGTTCGGCCCGGCGACGCTCGGTGATGTCGTGGTACTGCCAGAGGTGGCCCAGGTACTCCTCGCCCACCAGGATGGGGACGAAATCCCGGGACAGGATGCGGCCATCCACCAGCACCATCTCCTCCCCCTGCACCGGCCGCCGGTCGGCGGCGATGTCCTCCGAGCTGGCGAGGAAGGCCTCGGGCTGCTCCAGCAGCGGCAGGCATTCCTCCAGCAGGTCCCGCGTGTCGCTCTCCACCAGCACGTGGGCCGGAACGGGCACCTGGAACATGCGGCAGAAGGTCTCGTTCAGCAGCGCGATCTTCCGCCCCTCCGTCTCCACGAGAATGCCCGCCTGCATGTTCTCGATGAGAGCCCGCAGCCGGCTGGTGGCCACCCGGAGGACGATCTCGGTGTGCTTGCGCTCGGTGATGTCCTTGAGGGTGCCCGAGACCCCCAGCACCACCCCCGCTTCGTCGTAGGCGATGCGCTGGTGGGCCTCCACCCACTTCACGTCACCCGTGCAGGTGGGGATCCTGAATTCACCTTCGAACACGGTCTGCCCCGTGTCCACGGCATAGGTGAGCATGTTCAGGTAGCGGGGATTGTCGGCCGGATGGAAGTAGCGCAGGAAGGACTGGCCCAGACAATCGGCGAGGGGGAACCCGGTCAGGTCAGCCCAGGCGGGGGTAAGGAAGGACCACAGCCCCTGACGGTCGATCTGGAAGATGACTTCCTTCAGGTCCTCGACCAGGGCCCGGTAGCGGTCCGCCTCGGCCTGCACCAGGGCCAGTCGGGCCTCGAGGTCCGGTACAGATGGCGAGCTGGGAGTCAGGGGAGCATCGGTCGGCATGCCCCCCCTTCTTCGGCAGGGTCCTTCCGGAGCGTGAAAAAAGATTTCTTGTTTTTTTCGCTTTTTGAACCATTCTGGAAATATCCCTCTGGAGGACCCCATGGCCGCTGCCGAGCAAGACGATCGCCTCAAAGCCCTCTCCCGCACCGTCGCCGACATCGAGCGGGCCTTCGGCAAGGGCTCCATCATGAAGCTGGGCGACCGCATGAGCCCTTCCGAGGGCATCGAGGTCATCAGCACCGGCTCCATCGCCCTGGACGCGGCCCTGGGCGTGGGTGGTGTGCCCAAGGGCCGGGTGGTCGAGGTCTACGGACCGGAAGCCAGCGGCAAGACCACCCTGGCCCTGCACATGGTGGCCCAGGCCCAGAAGAAGGGTGGCCTGGCGGCCTACATCGACGCCGAACACGCCCTGGACCCGGAGTACGCCCAGAAGCTGGGGGTGGACGTGGCCAACCTGTTCATCAGCCAGCCCGACAGCGGCGAGCAGGCTCTGGAGATCTGCGACCAGCTGGTGCGCAGCGGCGCCCTGGACATCATCGTCATCGACTCCGTGGCGGCCCTGGTGCCCAAGGCGGAAATCGACGGCGAGATGGGCGACAGCCATGTGGGCCTGCAGGCCCGCCTCATGAGCCAGGCCCTGCGCAAGATGACCGGCACCATCAGCAAGACCCACACCTGCGTGGTCTTCATCAACCAGATCCGCATGAAGATCGGCGTGATGTTCGGCAACCCCGAGACCACCACTGGTGGCAACGCGCTCAAGTTCTACGCTTCCGTGCGCCTCGATGTCCGCAGCATCCAGAGCATCAAAGGCAATACGAACGATCCCCTGGTGGCCACCAAGGACGAGGATTCCTCGGTCATCGGCAAGAAGACCAAGGTCAAGGTGGTGAAGAACAAGGTCGCCCCGCCCCTCAAGGTGGCCACCTTCGACATCATGTACGGCGAGGGCATCAGCCGCACCGGGGAACTGGTGGAGCTGGGTACCCAGCTCGAGATCATCCAGAAGAGCGGCTCCTGGTACAGCTACAAGGACAGCCGCCTGGGCCAGGGCGCCGAGAACGTGAAGAAGCTCTTCAACGACAACCCCGAGCTGGCGGACGAGGTCGAGAATCTCATCCGCGAGCGGCTTGGCCTGAGAACCGCTGTAGAGGTCTAGGCTTCAACTCCATTCCTACCCATTCCCCTGCGCGCCCTTGGAAGGGGTCGGCAGACGGCGGCGGTCCCCACAGGTCGCCGCCGTTTTTCTGGATGGTTCCCTGGCTTAAAGGCTTGGCTGGTCGCGGAAGGCGCGGAAACAGCGCGGAAGACACAGAAATCCTTAGGACCTCCACGCAATGAGCAGGAGCTCAGTCGGGAGGACTGGGTCGCGTCTCAGGCGGCGCGGTCTGGGCACCCATGGAATCACCTCCAGAATCGCTGAAAACCCACTCAGGCGGGCCCACCATGCGGTGAGGGCTGCACTCTTCTGTGTTTTCTCTGGAATTCCGCGTCTTCCGCGGCCAGCGCTTGCCACTGTTCCCTACTCGGGATCCTGCACACCCAGCCCAGCGCCCTGCAGGTGGCGCGGGAGGGGCATGGAACCTTGGATCCCTTGGCCATTCGGGGGTGGGATGGAACCGGGCCTGGCCACCGCCCGTCGTTCCTTGGCGGGGGTCTGGAGGGTCTTCATCTGCTCGGCGGTGGCGAAACACTCCAGCCGTGACAGCTGTTCCGCACTGGGGAAGCCCTCATAGCGCACCCGTCGGGGGCCCCAGATGGCCACGGCTTCGCCTCGGATCTCGTGGATGCGAGGCAGGGTCTGGCGCGTGAAGATCCCCAGGGCTTCGCCCGCCGAATTGGAGAAGGCCACCAGGTCCGTTTCCGGCAACAGCACCGGAGCGCCCTCGGTCCACTGGGCCACCGTGAGGGGCTTGCCCTGGCTGTTCTTGAGCATGGCCACGCCCGCGGGGCGCCCCAGGGCCGGGTCGAGGTCCTGCTCCTGCTGACGCAAGGCTGCAATGAGGTCCAGGTGCTTCAGTTCCCGCTGAGGGGAGGACATGGGGTGCGGCTCCTGGAGACGGGCCGTCATCAGTTGGTCGCCCACCCGCTCGATGACCGCCACCTGCAGAGGCTTCCCGCCGGCCTGGATACAGCGCCCCACTTCCTCCATGAGCTTGGGCAGCAGGATCTGGGGCACCGCCAGCAGCGTGTCCGCAGCGGGAATGGCCAGGAAGGGGTGCTGATCCTTGAAGAGGCCTTCCCACACTTCGGGCAGCAGCAGGCGCGCGGCGTCCAGCCCATCCCGCCAGGGGCTGCGGTAGGCCCCGGAGGGCTGCCGCTCGAAGGCCTCTTCGCTGCGGTGGCGCAGGTGGTCCAGCGCCCGTTCCAGGACCTCCTCAGCGGACTGATCCCAGAGCGTCAACCAGGGGGTGGGCATCACCGCCGCCCCCACGCGGATGCGCTGGCTCAGGCCGTCGATGAAGCCGCGGCTCCAGCGTCCCTCCCGCTCGGCGACCCAGGCAGGGACCAATTCCGGAAGCAGATGGTCCTGGGCCTCGCTCCAGGGCTCCGGCAAGGGCAACCCCTGAGCCTGCAGCTGGGCCATGGCGTCCACCCAGGCTTCCCGTTCTGCGACCTTGCGATGGGCCTCGAACCCGGGCCTCAGCGCCGCCAGCCCCGGCAGGTCCTCCGGCAGACCCCGGGCCTCCAGCAGGGTTGCCAGACCCGGCAGGGGCGCCTCGTCGGCGCGGGAAAGGAATCGATCAAAAAAGCCCATATCTCTGTATCCACCCAAACAATCCATTGTGACCGCTCGGGGCGAATTATGCTTGTTGGATATGGAAGTCCTCGACACCCTGGGCCGCCCCCTCAAGGCGCTGCGCATCTCGGTCACCGACCGGTGCAACTTCCGCTGCACCTACTGCATGCCCCGGGAGGTCTTCGGGGAGGACTATCCCTACCTGCCCCGGACGGCCCTGCTGACCTTCGAGGAGACCACGCGCCTGGTCCGCATCTTCGCCGGCCTGGGCGTTTCCAAGGTCCGATTCACCGGGGGTGAGCCCCTGCTCCGCCGCAAGTTGCCGGCCCTGGCGCAGATGGTGGCTGCCGTGCCCGGCATCGAGGACCTGGCTCTGACCACCAACGGCGTCCTCCTGCCGGAGCTGGCGCCAGCCCTGCGGACCGCCGGCGTGAAGCGTCTCACCGTTAGCCTGGATACCCTGCGGCCGGAGAGGTTCCGGACCCTCAGTGACACGGACCTGCCCCTCTCCCGGGTGCTGGATGGCATCAGCGCTGCCAGTTCGGCGGGTTTCGGTCCGATCAAGCTCAACTGCGTCCTTCAGCGGGGAGTGAACGGGGACGAGATCCTCGACCTCGCCGCCTTCGCCCGGGACCAAGGCCATACCTTGCGCTTCATCGAGTTCATGGACGTGGGCACGACCAATGGCTGGCGCCTGGAGGCCGTGATCCCCTCCGCCGAAGTCCAGCGGATCCTCCACGCCCGGTGGCCGCTGGAGCCCCTGGCCACCTCCCCGGATGCCGTGGCGCGCCAGTGGCGCTACACCGACGGGAAAGGCGAAGTAGGGCTCATCTCGTCGGTGACCGCCCCCTTCTGCCGCGACTGCGACCGGGCCAGGTTGTCGGCCGACGGCCACCTGTACACTTGCCTGTTCGCCAGCGGCGGCCTGGACCTCAAGGCCTTCCTCCGCGGCGGGCACAGCGATGCCGACCTCACTGCCCTGTTGGCTTCCCACTGGAAGCGCCGGGAGGACCGCTACTCGGAGCTCCGGCGTGCCGACACCCAGGGCCTGCCCCGCGTGGAGATGTCGCACATCGGCGGGTGACCCGACCGCCGGACCTCCTGTCGGGCCCGAATGCCCCCCGGGGTGGCGTGGAGTGCCGACCTCCCGCGCGCTGCGTCGAAAGCCTATTTCCGAACCGGTTTCCTTCCCTTTCTGGCTGCCAGGTCCTTGGCGAGTGCCTCCCGGGTGTCCTCGCTGACGATGCCGATGACGCCGGTACCGTTGACGGGCGGGGAGACCACGTCCTCGGGTCTCGATGGCCGCTGGACCTGCACCGGCTTGGCCTCCTGGACCAGCCGGAACTGGGTGGTCAGGGCCCAGGCCAGTCCCGCCAGGAGCCCTCCCCAGACTAGACATAGGAACAGGATGTCCCGACGACGCATCTGCACTCCCGGCCATGCCCTATCGCGATGCCCCGGGGAACGGTGACGATCCCCAACCATCATCCCATCGGCACCGCACACGCCAGGCTGAACCTCAGCGGATGATCTGTGCGATGAGGAAGGCCATCTCCAGGCTCTGGCTGCGGTTAAGGCGGGGGTCGCAGCCGCTGCGGTAGGCCCGCTGGAGGCCGGCCTCGTCGATGCCTTCCATGCCGCCGATGCATTCGGTCACGGGCTCGCCGGTGAGTTCGAAGTGCACGGCACCCATGCGGGAGCCGTGGGCGCGATGGAGGGCTGCCACCTCCTGAAGTTCCTGGAGAATGTCCCCGAAGGCCCGGGTCTTGAGTCCGCCAGCCAGGGTGCGGCCGTTGCCGTGCATGGGATCGCAGCTCCAGAGCACGGGGTGGCCCTCGGCCCGGGCGGTCTCGATCAGCCCCGGCAGCACCCCTGTGGCCTTGCCCGCGCCGAACCGGGTGATGAGGGTGAGGCGGCCGGGCTTGCGCTCGGGGTCCAGCTTGGCCAGAACCCGCTTCAGGGTCTCCGGTGTCATGGAGGCCCCCACCTTCAACCCGATGGGATTCGCGATCCCGCAGATGTACTCCAGGTGGGCATGATCCAGCTGGCGTGTGCGTTCGCCGATCCAGAGGAAGTGCGCCCCCAGGTTGTAGTGGCGGTCACTGCTCGGCACGTACCGGGTAAGGGCGGTCTCGTAGGGCAGGTGGAGCGCCTCATGACTGGTGAAGAACTCACCGGTGCGCAGGTGCTCGGGCAGCCCCCCCAGGCGCTGGACGAAATCCAGGGAGTTCCGCACTTGTTCCAGCGTCTCGTAGTAGTGCCCGGCATCGTCCCGGCTCCAAGACAGGTCCCAGTGCTCGGGATGCTGCAGGTCCGCGAACCCACCATCCATGAGCGCCCGCAGGTGGTTCAGCGTCGCCGCCGCCCGGTGATAGGCCTCCAGCAGCCGCTGGGGGTCGGCCTCGCGCTGATCCGTCGCCAGGCCATTGATGATGTCGCCCCGGTAGACGGGGAGGTGCTCGCCGTTGACCACTTCCGTGTTGCCGCTGCGGGGCTTGGCGTACTGCCCGGCGATGCGGCCCAGGTGGATGACCCCCGTGCGGCCGCCGTGGGTGATGAGCACGGACATCTGCAGCAGCACCCGCAGCTTGTCCTGGATGATGGGCCCGCGGCAGTCCGCGAAGGCTTCGGCGCAATCCCCGCCCTGGAGCAGGAACCGCTCCCCGGCCGCAGCCTCCGCCAGGAGCCGATGGAGGAGATCGACCTCCTCAGGGACGACCAGGGAAGGCAGCTCCCGAAGCTCGGTGAGCACCGTCTCGACGGCGGCCTGGTCCCGGTAGACCGGCTGCTGCGCGGCGGGCAGGCCCCGCCAGGAATCCGGTGTCCAGGGCTGCTTGGAATGGGGGGTCATGGTGATCGCCTCCGGGCTCATCGCAGCCCCTCTGTCACTGCTTGCGGGTAGCTGCCCAGCACCTTCAGGGAGGCGCAGGCATGTTGAAGTTCTCCGAGGGCCTCGGCCAGCAGGGCATCCTCGGTGTGGCCTTCCACGTCCAGGAAGAAGGCGTATTCCCAGAGTTTCTTCCGCGTGGGATGGCTCTGGATGTGGCTCAGGCTCAGGCCGCGGCGGGCCAGGGGTTCCAGCAGGCGCAGGAGCGCGCCGGGACCGTCCTGGGCCATGGCCAGAAGGGTGGTGCGGTCCCGGCCGGTGGGTTCCGCGGAGGCCTGCCCCAGGACCACGAAGCGGGTGGCGTTGGCGGCCAGATCCTGGATCCGGGTCTCGGCCACCCGGAGGCCGAACAGCGCGGCGGCCAGTTCGGAGGCCACGGCCGCGCCCTCGCCATCCTCCCGGGCCAGCCGCGCGGCTTCCGACGTGGAAGCAGCCTCGATGCGATCCGCCAGAGGCAGATGGGCCTCCAGCCAGCGGCGGCACTGGCCCAGACCCTGGGCGTGCGAATAGACCCGACGCACTCCGCCGAGATCGAGGCCAGGGCGGAGCAGCAGGGCCTGGTCCACGGGCAGCAGGATTTCCGCGCAGATGCGCAAGGGACTGTCCAGGAAGGCGTCGAGGGTGGAGTCCACGGCCCCGTCGGTGGCGTGTTCCACGGGCACCACCCCGTAGTCGGCGCGGCCCCGCTCCACGGCCTGGAACACGGCCTGGATGGTGCTCTGCGGAAGGGCCTGGCTGGACCCTCCGAACTGGTGGCGGGCCGCCAGGTGGGAGAAGCTGCTTTCGGGGCCGAGGAAGGCCACCCGCAGGGGCTTCTCCAGGCTGAGACAGGCACTCATGATCTCCTGGAAGATGGTGCGGACCGCAGGCGTTGGAAACGGGCCGCCGTTGGCCGCCTCCAGGCGGGCCAGCACTTCCCGCTCCCGTTTGGGAACATGGAAGGCCGACTCCGGAGCGGCTTCCGACTTCAGGCGTCCCACCTCGGCCGCCAAGCCGGCCCGGCGGTTGAGGAGGGCCAACACCTGGTCGTCCACGGCATCGATGGCCTGGCGCAGGCTGGCGAGAGAGGTTGGTTCAGGCTGGGTCATGGGCAGTCCTGACAAGAAAAAACCCCCGAGCGGTGAGGTCTCGGGGGCAATGGCGATGGCGGTTCGAATCTAGTGGCCGCTCACCCTCGCACCCTGGGTGCGAAAGCTAAAGGCGAAAAAGCGGCGGGACGTCGACATGGCGGTCTAGACACCTTGCCCGAAGCGACCGGGATCCGCAAGAGCCAACCGCAGTTCCCGGCTTGTCAGCCGTGGGCTTCGCGTTCAGGACCCGAGATGGGTCATCACTTCCGCCAGGCAGGCGGCCCAGACCTCATCCGGCGTCTCCTCCAGGAAGAACTCCACCGCATGGCCGCAGGGCCGGGCTTCGGGATGGGCAGACCAGGCCTCGAAGAGGGCATCCAGGGGGGCGGCGTTCAGGGGGTTGTGGCGGAACTTGTGGGCCTTGCGGACGCGATCCGGCTCGGGGCCCCGCAGGCAGACCCCCTCCCGCCGGGTCGCCACGAAGGTGAAGGCCTGGACCCACTTGCCCTCCATGAGCTGATTGAAGTGGAAGTAGCCCCCGTGGTGGCTCCGCGAACAGTCGAAGAGACGGTGATTTCCCTTCCACATGGCGGTCCACTGGGTAAGGATGACGGCCAGGCGGGCCCGCTCCGAGGTGTGTTTCAGGCAACTCTGGGCATAGGGCAGGAAGTCTTCTAGCAGGTCCAATGCAATCTCTCCGCGACACTTCACCCTAGCAGTGAACAGCAGGAGTCCTTCCCACATCCAAACCTGAGAACCCAAAGCCGCTACCATGGGGCCATCCCAAGGCCGCACCGTGCCACTTTTCTCCGAACCGTCCTCCGCTGAAATGGGCCTCTTTCGCCGGCCCTGGGTGCTGGCTCTGGTGGTGCTGTTCCTGAGCCTGGGCGCCACCCTGGTCACATGGGACTTGGCACACACCATCCAGCTTCGGCGTGAACAGGGACGGCTGAACCGGTTCGTGAGTCGTACGGAGCTGGGCCTTCGAAACCGCCTGGGCCGCTATGAAGACATCGCCCGGGGGGCCCAGGGGTTCCTGGCGGACGAGGTGACCATCCCCTCGGTGGAGCCCTGGCGGGCCTACGTGGACCGTCTGGACCTGCCCCACCGCCACCCGGGCCTGGCGAGCCTGGCCTTCATCAGGCCGGTGCCAGCCCAGGAGCTGGACGCCTTCATGAAGACCAGGCCCCAGCTTTCGGACCGGTACCACCGGCCCGTGGCGGATCCCATGCCCCTCCTGGACCCCGGGCAGGCGCGCGACCACATGATCATCGAATTGTGCGAACCCGGGGCGCAGGCCGCCAACGGACTGGGCCTGGATGTCGGCTGCAGCCGCACCGAGCGCATCGCCGCCGACCGGGCCCGGGACACGGGCCTGCCCACCCTGTCCGGCCTGTTGTACTTCTCTCTGCCGACGGGCCAGGACGATGGTCTGGCCCTTTTCGTACCGGTCTACCAGGGCCAGCCCGACAGCCTCGAGAGCCGCCGGCGCTTCCTCAAGGGCTGGATTTCCGCGGGCATCCTGATCAAGCCTCTGATCGAGGACATCCTGCGCGGCGAGGACCAGGGCCTGGCCGTCGAACTGCTGGATCCCTTCGCCGCCCAGGGGCCCCAGCGGCTCTATGCCACCCCCGATTGGCCCGCGAACGCCCAGCCCGACGCCATTCGCAACCTGGACCTCGCAGGGCGGGGCTGGCAGGTCCGCTACGCCATCAAGCCGGGTTTCTACCGGGGAGAAGGTCGCCAGCAGCCCCTGCTCCTCCTGCTGGGGGGCATCGCATTGAGCCTCTCTCTGGCGGCGGTCGTTTGGGTCCTGGCGGGCGCCCACAGCCGGGCCCTTGAGCTGGCCCGGGCCATGAACCGGGACCTGCACGACGCGCTGTTGCGGAACCGGAGCCACTTGGCCTACACACCACTGGCCTTCATCGAGACGGATGCCACCTTCCGGGTGACCGAGTGGAACCAGGCTGCGATGCGGATCTTCGGGTTTACGCGGCAGGAGGCCCTGGGGCAGGACTGCCGGATTCTCGTTCCCCAGGAAGGTCAAGCCGCCATGGATCGCCATCGCGAGGCCCTGCTGGAGAGCCAGAACGGCACGCGCATCACCCTGGAGAACTGCACAAAGTCCGGCCAGCGGATCCTCTGCGACTGGTACAACACAGCTTTGCGGGATGAGGAGGGGAACCTCATCGGTGCCATCTTCCTCGCCGACGATGTCACCGACCGCCACCGCGCCGAGGACGCCCTGCGCCAGACCCAGAAGCTGGAGAGTCTCGGCGTGCTGTCGGGAGGCATCGCCCACGACTTCAACAACCTGCTCACTGCCATCCTCGGCAACACCGACATGGCCCTCGCCCTCGCCCCCGAGGGCTCGGCCCTGCGATCCGCTCTTCAGCGCATCGAGGCCACCACCCAGCGGGGGGCGGACCTTGCCCGGCAGCTGCTCGCCTACGCGGGCAAGGCCCACTTCGAGGTCCGGGCCCTCGACCTGAACGCCATCATCCTGGAGATGGGGGACCTCCTGTCGGTCTCCATCTCCAAGAAGGTCGGCCTCCGCATGGACCTGCAGCCGACCCTACCCGCTGTGGATGCCGACAGCGCGCAATTCCAGCAAGTGGTCATGAACCTCGTCATCAACGCGTCGGAGGCCATTGGCACGGGGACCGGCACCGTCACCCTCCGCACGCGCGGTGTCAGCTACGACCGGTCCGGACTCTCCACCGACTTCCCCGGCCAGGTTCTGGAGCCGGGACCCTATGTCCGGCTGGAAGTGCAGGACGACGGCTGCGGCATGGACCTGGAGACCATCGGCCGCATCTTCGATCCCTTCTTCACCACCAAGTTCACCGGACGCGGGCTGGGACTCTCGGCCATGCTGGGCATCGTCCGTGGGCATCGGGCCGGCCTCCGGGTGGAAAGCGTCCCCAACCAGGGCACCACCTTCATCCTTCTTTTCCCGGCCTCCCAGTCCAGCCCGGCCCCGGCGATCCGAACCACAGCCCCCGACCGGCCCGTGACCGGCCGTGTGCTGGTGGTGGACGATGAAGCCATCATTCGCGATCTGGCCCGGACGGCCCTGGAAAACGCCGGCTTCAGCGTGCTCGAGGCCAGAGATGGCCTGGAGGCGGTGCAATGCTTCGAGGAGAAGGGCGCCAGCATCGACCTGGTCTTCCTCGACATGACCATGCCGCGCATGGGCGGCGCCGAAGCGTTCCGGCGCATTCGCGACCTTTCCCCGACGGTGCGGGTGCTGCTGACCAGCGGCTTCACCCAGAAGGAGTCCCTGGATTCCCTGGCGGACCTGCCGCCGGATGGGTTCCTGCAGAAACCCTTCCGGGTCCGGGAGCTGATCACCAAGGTCCGCGAATTGTTGCGGGACCAAAGTGAACAATTTAAAAATCAATAGCGATTCAGACTTTTAAAAAGCGAGCTAAGTCCTTTCGCTACAAGTGTCCTGTGCCAAGAATCACAACTGCTCGCATTTGGGTTTTTCGACACATAAATAAGGGCCGGGACACCGCATGCTGATCGGATCTGGAGGCATTCATGTCCGACGCAGCCCCTCAGCAGCTGATCAGTTCCGGCAACCTTCCCACGCCGAACTGGCATGCCACCCACGTTGAAGCCCAGAACCGGCTCACCCGCCTGTCAGAAGCCCTCGCCGCCTCGGACTGGCCGGAAGTCGACCGCGGGGCGAAGTGGATCTATGAAGTCCTGCGCCCCCACAACGAGGCCGAGGAAATCGAGCTCTTTCCCCTGCTGGAGGAACTGGGCGCCGAATCCCTCTACCAGCGCCTGTTCGAAGACCACCGGCAGATGTGGGACCTCACCATCCAGCTCCTCGCCGAGATCAGCGACGGCCAGGTGCGCGCCCCCCGCTCGCTCACCCTGCTGGGCCAGCGACTGGTGGACATCATCCGCGACCACATCGAGGCGGAGGAGCACCTGATGCTGCCCCTGCTGAAGGGCAAGTCGCTCTATGCCTCCGACGCCGAGACCCAGGACGGCTACCTGATCCTGGAAAAGAAGCTCATCGCCCCCGAGACCTGGTCCTTCATTGTCCAGGCCCCCCAGGTGGCCCGGGGCCGCAAGCCCGGCCAGTTCTTCATGGTGGCCCCCTTCCCCGAGAGCGAGCGCATCCCCCTCACCCTGGCCGGCGGCGATGCACGCAAGGGCTACATCCACTTCATCATGCAGGAAGTGGGCTCCACCACCCAGGCCATGGGCAAGCTCAGCGCGGGTGACCGCCTCTACGCCGTGGCGGGCCCCATGGGCACCCCCACCGAGCTGGTGGAGGAAGGCACCATCGTGCTGATGGCGGGCGGCTACGGGTCCGCCGCCATCCTGCCGGCCGCCGAAGAGCTCCACGCCAAGGGCCGGCGCGTGATCACCATCCTGGGAGGCCGCAGCAAGGAGCGGGTGCTCCTGGCGGATGAACTGGGCGCCAACTCCGCCGAGCTCATCGTCACCACCGATGACGGCACCCTCGGCCGCAAGGGTCTGGTCACCGACGCCCTCAAGGACATCATCGCCCGCGAGGCTGTCGCCCAGGTGGTGGCCGTGGGCCCCCTGCCCATGATGCGCGCCGTCTCCGACCTCACCAAGCCCCATGGCATCTTCACCCTCGTGAGCCTCAACGCCCTCATGGTGGATGGCACCGGCATGTGCGGCGGCTGCCGCGTCAGCGTGGGCGGCCAGGTCAAGTTCGCCTGCTTCGACGGCCCCGACTTCGATGGCCACAAGGTCGACTTCAACATGCTCCGCAACCGCCAGGACTGGTACAAGACGGAAGAGCAGTGCGACCCCAGCGAGTGCAAGATCGGCCGCGTGGCGGCCACGGGCCCCGTCGACTACTCCCAGTACCTGAATGCGCCCGTCACGGATCTGGACTGGAAGAACCTGGACCTGGGCGGCCTCAAGCCCAGCCAGAAGATGAAGATCCCCCGCCAGGAGATGGCCTGCCAGCCGCCCGCGCTGCGCGTGTGCAACTTCGACGAGGTGAGCCTCGGGCTCTCACCCGAACAGGCCAAGCTGGAAGCGGCCCGCTGCATCATGTGCAAGCACCCCGCCTGCATTGACGGCTGCCCGGTGAGCATCGACATCCCGTCCTTCCTGCAGCAGATCGTCAACGGCGATCCCAATGCCGCGGCTCGCATCATCAAGGAGAGCTCGTCGCTGGGGTCTGTCTGCGGCCGCGTCTGTCCGCAGGAGAAGCAGTGCGAGATCAAGTGCGTGGTGGGCATCAAGGGCGACCCCGTCTCCATCGGCCGCCTGGAGCGTTTCGCCGCGGATTCCATGCTGGGCTCCACCGAGCTGCCACCCGTCGCCCCCGCCACGGGCAAGAAGGTGGCCGTGGTCGGCGCTGGGCCCGCAGGCCTCACGGTCGCCGGTGAGCTGGTCAAGAAGGGCCACCAGATCACGGTCTATGACGCCTTCCACAAGCCCGGTGGCGTGATGCTCTACGGCATCCCCGAGTTCCGCCTGCCCAACAAGATCGTGGACCAGGAAGTGTCCACCCTCCGCGGCCTGGGCGTGAAGTTCGTCATGAACACCCTGGTGGGACGCAGCATGACCCTGGAGGATCTCCGCAAGGAGAACGATGCCATCTTCATGGGCACCGGCGCCGGCCTGCCCAAAATGATGGGCATTCCTGGCGAGGAGTACAAGGGCGTCTACACCGCCAACGAGTTCCTCACCCGCATCAACCTCATGCGTGCCGACCTCTTCCCGGAATACGGCACGCCGGTGACGGTCGGGAAGAACGTCATCATCGTGGGCGCTGGGAACACCGCCATGGACGCCGCCCGGGCCGCCCGCCGGATGGGCGCCGAGCATGTGACCATCGTCTACCGTCGCACCGTGAAGGAATCCACCGCCCGCAAGGAGGAGCTGGAGCACGCCCACGAAGAGGGCGTCGAGTTCAAGTTCCTCACCACCCCCGTGCAGCTGCACGGCAATGAGAAGGGCTGGATGACCCACGCCGAGTGCGCGGTGATGGAACTGGGCGAACCCGGCCCGGACGGCCGCCGCAGCCCCAAGATGACGGACGAGCGCATCATGATCCCCTGCGAGACCCTGGTGGTCGCCCTGGGCTTCGACGTGAACCCCCTCATCGCCATGACCGAAAAAGGCCTGCGGACCCTCAAGGGGGGCGTCGTGGTGGTGAACGAGGAAACTGGCGAAACATCCATTCCAGGAGTCTATGCCGGAGGCGATGTAATCACAGGTGGGGCAACAGTTATTCTTGCCATGGGCCAGGGCCGACGCGCCGCTGCTGCCATCCATGAACGGCTGGTGGGGGTCGCCCAGGCTCCGGTCTGACCACCCGACCTTTGTGACGAAAGTGACCGGACCATCTTGTATGATGTTGTAGGTGTGTTTTCTGTCCTGATACCCATTGCCGGTCCTGCCCGAAGGGCCGCCGGAAGGAGCCAACCATGAGCAAGCGAGTGATGAAAACCCTGGATGGGAACGAGGCGACAGCCTCAGTTGCCCATCGCCTCAGCGAGGTCATCGCGATCTATCCCATCACGCCCTCTTCCAACATGGGTGAGTGGGCGGACGAGTGGAGCTCCCAGGGCAAGACCAACGTCTGGAAGACCATCCCCTCCGTGGTGGAGATGCAGTCCGAAGGCGGCGCCGCCGGCGCGGTCCACGGCGCGCTGCAGGCCGGCAGCCTCACGACGACCTTCACGGCGTCCCAGGGCCTGCTCCTGATGATCCCGAACATGTACAAGATCGCCGGCGAGCTGACGCCCTTCTGCATGCACGTGTCCGCCCGCACCCTGGCCACCCACGCGCTCAGCATCTTCGGCGACCACTCGGATGTCATGTCCTGCCGCATGACCGGCTTCGGCATGCTGTCCTCCGAGAGCGTCCAGCAGGCCCATGACTTCGCCGCCATCTGCCATTCCGCCACCCTGCGCAGCCGGATCCCCATCCTGCACTTCTTCGACGGCTTCCGCACCAG
The DNA here is from genome assembly GCA_903884655.1 of uncultured Holophagaceae bacterium. Lineage (GTDB taxonomy): Bacteria > Acidobacteriota > Holophagae > Holophagales > Holophagaceae > Geothrix. Next base: position 244,971 of record CAISFO010000060.1, read on the forward strand.
CCACGAGGTCGCCAAGATCGAGGTCCTCACCGACGAGGACCTGCGCACCATGGTGCCGGATGAACTGGTCGCCAAGTTCCGCAAGATGGCCCTGACTCCCGACGCCCCGGTCCTCCGCGGCACCGCCCAGAACCCCGATTCCTTCTTCCAGGCCCGCGAAGCCGGAACGCCCTACTACCAGGCCTTCCCCGCCATCGCGCAGCAGGAGATGGACCGCTTCGCCGCCCTGACGGGCCGCCAGTACCGGCTCTATGAGTACTTCGGTCACCCCGAGGCCGAGCGCGTGGTCATCATCATGGGCTCCGGCTGCGACACCACTCACGAATACGTGGAATGGGCGCAGAAGCAGGGAGAGAAGGTGGGCGTCCTGAAGGTGCGCCTCTTCAGGCCCTTCGCCATCGCCGAGTTCGTCCGTGCCCTGCCCGCTTCCGTCAAGAAGATCGCCGTCCTGGACCGCTGCAAGGAGCCCGGCTGCCCCGCCGATCCTCTGGCCATGGATGTGGTCTCGGCCCTGCGCGAAGGCCGCGAAGAGGGCTACACGACGCTCGATCCCATCGTCGTGGGCGGCCGCTACGGCCTCTCCTCCAAGGAATTCACCCCGGCCATGGTCCAGGGCGTCTTCGACAACCTGAAAAAGGACAAGCCCAAGAACCACTTCACCGTGGGCATCGTGGACGACATCAGCCACAGCTCGCTGACCTACGACGCGGACTTCGACATCGAGGGCGCCGATGTGACCCGCGCCCTCTTCTACGGCCTGGGCGCTGACGGCACGGTGGGCGCCAACAAGAACTCCATCAAGATCATCGCCGAGGAGACCCCCAACTTCGGCCAGGGCTACTTCGTCTACGATTCCAAGAAGTCCGGCGCCATCACCATCAGCCACCTGCGCTTCGGCCCCCGTCCCATCAAGAGCCCCTACCTGGTGACCAAGGCCAACTTCATCGCCTGCCACCAGACCAGCTTCCTCGACAAGTACGAGATGCTCGAAGCCGCCGTGAAGGGTGCCACCTTCCTCATCAACACGCCCCACAACTCCGAGAACGTGTGGGACACCCTGCCGAAGGAAGTGCAGGAAGCCATCGTCGAGAAGCAGCTCAAGTTCTACGTGATCGATGCCTATGAAGTCGCCAAGGCCACAGGCATGGGCGTCCGCATCAACACGATCATGCAGACCTGCTTCTTCGCCATCTCCGGCGTGCTGCCCAAGGACGAGGCCATCGCCCAGATCAAGAAGGCCATCAAGAAGACCTACGGCAAGAAGGGCGACGCCGTCGTCCAGCAGAACTTCAAGGCCGTGGACGAAACCCTGGCCAACCTCTACGAAGTGAAGGTCCCTGCCACCGCCACCTCCACCCGTCAGCGCCCCCCCATGGTGGCCGCCGGCGCCCCCGACTTCGTCCAGCGCGTCACCGCCGTCATGATGGAAGGCAAGGGCGACCTCCTGCCCGTCAGCGCCTTCCCCATCGATGGCACCTGGCCCGTGGGCACCACCAAGTGGGAGAAGCGCAACATCGCCCTGGAAATCCCCGCGTGGGACAGCGGCATCTGCATCCAGTGCAACAAGTGTGTCCTGGCCTGCCCCCACGCCGCCATCCGCGCCAAGGTCTACCAGCCCTCCGAACTGGCCGGCGCCCCCGCCACCTACAAGTCCGTGGACTACAAGGGCCCCGAGTACAAGGGCCAGAAGTACACCATCCAGGTGGCCCCCGAGGACTGCACTGGCTGCACCCTCTGCGTCGAAGTCTGCCCCGCCAAGGACAAGAGCAATCCCAAGCACAAGGCCATCGACATGGTCGACCAGGCCCCGCTGCGCGAGGCCGAAGCCGCCAACTACAGCTTCTTCCTGGACCTTCCCGAGATCGATCGCACCACGGTGAAGCTGGACGTGAAGGGCACGCAGTTCCTGGAGCCCCTCTTCGAATACAGCGGCGCCTGCTCGGGCTGCGGCGAGACCCCCTACGTCAAGCTGCTCACCCAGCTCTTCGGCGATCGCGCCCTCATTGCCAACGCCACGGGCTGCTCCAGCATCTACGGCGGCAACCTGCCCACCACGCCCTACACCACCAACCGTGACGGCCGTGGACCCGCCTGGTCCAACAGCCTCTTCGAGGACAACGCCGAGTTCGGCATGGGCATGCGCCTCTCAGTGGACAAGCACCAGGAGTTCGCCCTGGAACTGATGCATCGCCTCAGCGCCAAGCTGGGTGACGAGCTCATCGCCGGCATCGCCACCGCCGACCAGACCAGCGAGGCCGGCATCAAGGCCCAGCGCGAACGGGTCGTGGCTCTCAAGCAGAAGCTGGCCGGACTGGCCGAGCCCGAGGCCAAGATGCTCCTCGACATCGCCGACTACCTCGTGAACAAGAGCGTGTGGATCCTCGGCGGCGACGGCTGGGCCTACGACATCGGCTATGGCGGTCTCGACCACGTCCTGGCTTCCGGCCGCAATGTGAACGTGCTCGTGCTTGATACCGAGGTCTACTCCAACACGGGCGGCCAGGCCTCCAAGTCCACGCCCATGGGTGCCGGCGCCAAGTTCGCCATGGCCGGCAAGAGCATGCCCAAGAAGGATCTGAGCATGATCGCCATGGCCTACGGCGGTGTCTATGTCGCCAAGGTCGCCTTCGGCTTCCGCGACGCGCAGACGGTGAAGGCCTTCCAGGAAGCCGAGTCCTACAACGGACCCAGCATCATCCTGGCCTACAGCCACTGCATCGCCCACGGCTTCGATCTGTCCCACGGTTGCGACCAGCAGAAGCTGGCGGTGGATTCCGGCCACTGGCCCCTGTTCCGCTTCGACCCCCGCCGCCTCGAGAAGGGCGAAGCCCCGCTCCAGATGGATTCCGGCGCCCCCAAGGTGTCCATGCTGGACTACGTCCGCAACGAGACCCGCTACCGCATGATCGAGCAGCAGAACCCCGAGGGCTTCAAGAAGCTCATGGCCCAGGCTCAGCTCGACACCACCAACCGTTTCTCGGTCTACGAGCAGCTCGCCAAGCTGTCCGTCGTCGCCAAGCACAGCTGAGGGAGATGACATGAACCTCTCAACCACCTACCTCGGCCTCAAGCTTGCCCACCCCCTGATGGCGGGCGCCTCTCCCATGGTCGACGACATGGGCATGGTCAAGCGCCTGGAAGACGCGGGCGTCTCCGCCATCGTGATGCACTCTCTCTTCGAAGAACAGATCACCCGCGAAGAGCAGGGCACCATCATGGACATGCAGCTGTCGTCCAACGCCAGCGCCGAAGCCATCTCCTTCTTCCCCCAGGCCGATGAGTACCGCCTCGGCCCCGAGAAGTACCTGGAGCAGCTTCGCCGCATCAAGGCGGCCGTGGCCGTTCCGGTCATCGCCTCCCTGAATGGCACCACCCCCGCAGGCTGGCTGCACTACGGCAAGCTCATGCAGGAAGCCGGCGCTGACGCCCTTGAGCTCAACGTCTACTACATCCCCACGGATGCGAAGGAAACCACCGCTGACGTGGAGAAGCGCACCCTCGACATCGTCAAGGCCGTGAAGGCCGAGGTGAAGATCCCCGTCGCCGTGAAGCTCTCGCCCTTCTTCTCCGCTCTGGCCCACTTCGCCGTGGAACTGGAAGCGGCGGGCGCCGACGGCCTGGTGCTCTTCAACCGGTTCTTCCAGCCCGATATCAACGTCGAAGAGCTCGTCGCTGAACCCAGCCTCCAGCTCTCCAATCCCTCGGACCTGCTGCTCCGCCTGCGCTGGCTGGCGGTGCTGCACGGACACGTCAAGGGCAGCCTCGCGGTCACGGGCGGCGTCCATGACAGCATCGGCGCCTTGAAGGCCGTCATGGCCGGTGCCGACGCCGTGCAGATGGTGTCCGCCCTGCTGATCCATGGCCCCGAGCGGCTGGCCCAGACCCGCACGGGCCTCGCCGAGTGGCTGGAAGAACACGAGTACGAGTCCCTGGCCCAGGCCAAGGGCAGCATGAGCCTGGTGAAGTCCCCCAACCCCCAGGCCTTCACCCGCGCCAACTACATGCGCATCCTCAACGGCTGGAAACCCTGACCGAACCTCCAGGCCAGACGACCCCCGGAATTCCCGGGGGTCGTTTGCATTGTGAGGAAAATCATAGTCTTTGAATGTGGCCGACCTGAAGATCGTCTATTATCTAGGGAACCTCATCCTTCTCCAACTGCGCAGGTGACCATGCTTCCTCTGTCCCAATCCTCCGGCTACGCGGTCCTGGCCATGAGCTGCCTTGAAGATCCGGGCGGCAAGCCCACCCTCGTGGTGGACGTGGCGGCCCGCACGGGCTTCCCCCGCCCCTACCTCTCCAAGATGATCCACAAGCTCGCCAAGGTGGGCCTGGTGATGGCCAAGCGCGGCAACAAGGGTGGCGTGGTACTGGCCCTGGCCGCCAAGGAGATCACTCTGGATCTCATCGCCGAGGCCGTGGACGGTTCCGAGTGGCGCAACCAGTGCCTCCTAGGCTTCAAGGACTGCACGGACGAGCGGGCCTGCCCTTCCCACACCTTCTGGAAGGCGGAGCGGGACCACATCCACCGCTGCCTGAAGGAGATCTCCCTGGAGGAGATCCGCACCTTTGAGCAGCAGAGCCGCACCTGGCGGCTGGCCGACGCCCTGCCGGAAAAGAAGGCCAAGCCCCGCGCCAAGAAGGCCGCGAAGCCCGCCGCGAAGAAGCCGGCCGCCGCCAAGCGCGTTCCCGCCAAGAAGGCCTGATCCTCCAGCCTGAACGCAAGAGGCCGCCTTCCCGGCGGCCTCTTGCGTTGCAGGCAGGGCTGGCTACAAGGACATGGCCACGGGTGCGGGAGACTGGATGGTGCGGGCCTCCTCCTGGGCCAGGGTTGCGTCCGCAGCCATCACGAACACGGGCTTGGTCGCGGATTCCTCGGCCCCCTGGGCGGGCAGGCCATGGTTGGCCCGGAAACGCTCCACGCCCGGATCGGGATTCTGGGCCAGATCCGCCAGGGTCACGGAGCGCAGCCGGGCCATGATCTGGTCCAGCGTCTCATGCCAGAACTCGTGGAGCACACAGGGTGAGGCGTCGGAGCAGCCCAGCAGGCCCATGAGGCAGCGCTTCCGCCAGGCCACCCCATCGATGGCCTCGGACAGATCCTCGAGGGTGATCTCGGTGGAGGGTTTGGCCAGGACCACTCCGCCGTGATGACCCCGCCGGGCGATGACGAGACCCTTCTTGGCCAGTTTGTGGATCAGCTTGGACAGGTAGGAGCGGGGGATGCCCGTGTACTCGGCAACCTCCTCCACCAGGACCGGATGGCCGCCGGGCTCCTGCAGGCACCGCAATGCCCGTACCGCGTAGCCTGTGGTCTGGGACAAGGGAAGCATCCGGTCCTCCATGAAAGCGCCTGCTACAACAGGCCTTGTCAATGATGATGCTCCGGTAATCTAACGAGTCAAGCCCCTTGGTGATCTCCATCACTCTCGAGGGGCCGAATGTCGCCATGGACAGGGCAAAGCCCTCGTTTCGAGGGCTTTGCCAAAGGGGAGATCCGGGTCTGTCGTGGCCTACTTGACCGCCACCAACTTGCGGATGGTCTGGTAGTAGTCGAGGGGCATCGCATTCTTGGTGACGAGTTCTGCCTTCGACTTGTAGGGCCGGGCGGCGATGACCAGGTTCACGTAGGCCTCAGTCATGCCGGGAAGTTTCTTGAGTTCCTCCCGGCTGGCGTGGTTGATGTCGATGGCCCTGGCCTTCGCTTCCGCATCCGCCTTGGCCTTGGCCGCGCGCTTCTTCTCCTGGGTCTTCAGCTTGGACACCGGGGGCGTCTTCGGGGCGGGCTTCTTCCCCTCGCTGTCCTCATCCTGGGCGGGGGCCCAGGTCATGCTGGCGAACCCCACACTCAGGGCCACGATTGTTCTAACTATTTTTTTATTCATGATTTACCTCAAAACACCTGCATTATTTTCGATCGATTCCTACCCAGGTGTCAATCCCGGCCTTCCCATGCAAAGGGACCCGGCAGCCGTTGGGCTTCCGGGTCCCTTCTTGAATCTTGGCGACCGGTGGGGCCCGGCGGACCGGGCCCCAGAAGTCGGGCTTACTTCCAGGTCATGTGGACGGCGCGGATATCCGCAACCTTTCCGTTGCCGTGGCAGAGCAGGCACTGCTCGTTCTGCACGATGGGCACGGTGGTGACACCAGCCACAGCAGTCGTGACGGTGCTGCGGGCCACGTTGAGCGAACCGCCGTTGCCGAGCATGTGCGCCTTCGCGAGCGAGGAGTCATGGCAGGCATAGCAGGCCGAGGTGATCGGGGAATTCACCAGCGTGGTCGGCTCAGGTTCGAGCGTCGCGCCCACGGCGAGGGGAATGGTCGTTCCCATCCAGGTGGTGGCGGGCTTGGCAGCCGTGGTCGTGTTGATCTGCAGACCCTGGCCGTAGTTGGTGCCGGCCGTGACCCAAGGAGCAATGTAGGTCTTCGTGGAGTCGTAGAGCGCGGGGTTGGTAAGAACGATGCTGGTCGCGCTCATCGTGCCACTGGCGACGGTCGTCCAGAGCAGGTTCGGCACCGCAGAAGCGTTGGCGCTGCCGCTGAAGTCATAGGAACCAGCCACGTGGCAGGCTTCGCAGTTGTTGAGGATGGCGGGGTAGGTCACATCCCAGTAGGTGTGGCTGGCCTGCCAGGTGTAGGGGGTGGCGCGCTTGCTTCCAGAGTGGATGGAATGCACCGCTTCCTTGATGTTGTAGCCCCAGCCCGCGTCCACGCCGTTGACGTTGTGGCAGAAGGTGCAGGTGGGAGCATCGTTGCGCTGACCATCGTGGAAGACGGCGCCGGTGAAGACACCCAGGTTCAGGTGGCATTCGTTGCACTTGGCGGTGGTGACGATGGCACGGCGGGGAGAAGCATTGGCGGTGGTGCTGCCAACGGCCATGTACTGGTTGGGATTCGGAACGCAGAGGCCGCCCTGGAACGGTGCCGCCTGGCTGACACCAGCAACGGTGGCGACATTGAAGGGGTAGGCCGCGAGGTTGGTCTGGGTCAACTGGAGGGCGTCCGTGGCGCCGTCCCCGGTGGTACCGGCAACGACCACACCGTAGAAGTAGCCGACGCCGCCCGTGATGTTGGTGGCGCTGACAGGCACCGTGACACCGGCGAGGGTGGCGGTGTAGAAGCCGTTGGCGTCAGGCCCCGTGAAGGTGGAGCCGGCAGCCGCACCACCGCGCCAGAGCTTGCGGAGGTTGACGCTGACGCTGCTGTTCCAGTCGGCAGGCTTGGCGATGCCATCCTGGGGAACGGAGAAAGCCATGTAGAGGTTGGGGCTGCCCGCGTAGCCGGTCATCATCTCGGTGGCGGGGGTAGCAGCGGCCACCCAGGCGTTGAAGACCACGGGGGTGACGCCGTCCTGGAGGAAGTTGAACACCCAGACAGGCTGGCGGCTGGCATTGACGGACACGGACTTGATGTTCCACTTGAACCAGTGGGCGCCCGCGGGGAGCTTGTTCAGGTCGGCGGCCACGAAGGACGCGTTGGTGTGGGTGTTGGAAGCGACGCCACCCTGGGCCACCGTGAGGCCACCATTGGTGGGATCAGGAGCGGCCGTGCCGGTGTGGACGACGGCGACGGCGGCGGCGGCGTGGCAGTTCACGCAGCTGTGGTCGTCAGGCTGAGGTCCGCCGTTGAGCGCGCCATCGCCATGGTTGGTGCCGAGGACGAAGTCGACCTTGTCGTGGCAGGCGCCGCAGGCCAGACGGCTGGGCACGTTCTTCCAGTTGTCGCCCTGAGGCTGGTTGTTGGGATTCTCGGGGACAGCCGTGCCGGTGTGGCACATCAGGCAGTTGGCCAGGTGCTGCGGGTAGGTGATCCCGTTGAACAGGATGCCGCCGTAGTTGTAGCCGGTCTTCTGGAGCTCTTCGCCCATGTGGAGGCGGTGCAGGAAGGCGACCAGGTTGCCAGCGGCCAGGCCGTTGATCTTGCTGGTGGTTCCCGAGTAGCCGCCGTAGGGGCTGCCGGGGCCGGCCACGGTCTTGGTGGCTTCCGCACTGCCGTACTTGCGCTGATCGGTGTGGCAGATCACGCAGTAGTTGGGATCCATGCGGCCGCCACCATGGACGACGAGCCTGGTGTGGCAGCGGTTGCAGCTGTCGATGTCGACGATGGTGCGCGAGGCGTCCCCGGCAGTCAGGGCCTGGGTGGCGAGGGGGCGCGCGGGCACGAAGTCATAGGTGAGATTCGCGGGCACGCGCACGGGCACACCCACGATGCCGGTGTTGGAGCCGTCCGGCGTGTTGGTGCTGGTGCCACGGGCATTGCCACTGATCTGGATGCCCAGGCGGTGGGTCAGGGTCCCGTCGAAGGTCATGTCGCCGAGGTCGGCGCGGGTGTTGTTGCCAGTGTAGGTGTAGCCGTTCAAGAAAGCCTGAGTGGCGGTGATGTCGCGGTAGAAGGTGTACTGGTAGGAGCCGTCACCGTTGTCCACCAGGGTGCCCGTGCTGTCGGTGCTGGGCTTGCCCGGCGCGGCGGCGGTGGTGGTGGTGGGCATGGACGTGACGACGTAGTTCATCCAGTAGTTGGGGCTGCCGTTGGCGGCAGGCACCAGCTTCGCGATGGTGAAGGCGAGGTTGGGGTAGCTGGCGGCCAGGGCCGTGCTGCTCTTGCTGGTGAGGGCGCCGAAGCCGGATACGGGAACGCCGAAGCCGTCGGTGATGGTGAATTTCACCACGGGCTTGCCCGAGGTCGCCGAGACGGCGACGCTCTGGACCGCGCCCTTGAAGGTGATGGCACCCCATTCGTCGGGGGTCAGGGCCGCGGCGTTGATGGTGACGACGCCGGGGGCGCCGTTGGAGCCGTTGGTGCCGTTCGTGCCGTTGGTGCCGTTGGTTCCGTTGGTTCCGTTCGAGCCGTTCTGGCCGGCCTTCCCGTTACAACCGATCAGCACGAGCGCGATCGCTGCGGTGGCGATGAGCCCGCAGAGCTGTTTCAGAGGACGATGCTTCATATTCCATTCTCCCTATTGGTGGTGGTGAAGCGTTGGTGGGCGGGGTGAGCTTGCGTGTTTGCCTTGATTGTCTTGATGGGGCACCTCCTGTGTTCCTGAAGGCTTGGCCGATTCCCTGCCGACCTCAGGGGTGCAGGTTGGTCTTGTGGGCGACCCCGCCGGCCGGAATGCCCTGGCCGTGGCAAAGGGTGTTGTTGAAGCAGCCCGGGGCCGTTCCCGCCGCCGCGGGGGTCAGCGGCTGGATGTCCGAATTGGCTCCCAGGGCGTGGCACTGCGCGCAGGCCGGAGCGTTCCCCAGATCCGTCTCCACGTGCGTGGAATTCGACGTCGACGCGTTCACCCAGGGCTTGTTCGGATGCGGTGCCTTCGTGTGGCAGGACTTGCAGGACACGGCGATGCCATTGTCGTAGGTCGACCCGTGGCACTTCTGGCAGTGGGCGAAGCCCGCCATCACCGGCACCGTCGTGTCGTTCGTCGCCACCGGCGCCAGCTGGGCACCGTTGCGCCCGTGCTGGAGGTGATCGGTCCACACGGCCGCCGCCGGATGGATCAGGGTGCCGCTGACATGGCAGCCGAAGCAGCTCACCTTCGCGATGCCACCCGCCTGCGCGGGATCCGTCGTGGACCCGTGGCAGCTCCGGCACTGGTCCGGGTTCTGGACGTAGCCAGCGTAGTGGACCTGGACCCAGTCCGCCGGATGTTCCCCTGTCGTGGCGTTGAACGGTGCCGCCGGACCGGCCTTGCCGGCACAGCCCCACGCCAGCAGCGCGAGGGCCAGCGCGAAACAGCTACCCGCCATCCATTTGATTTTGCTCATGGTCTTCCCCTTCGGAATCAGCGGATGACTACCGGTGACAAACTCGGCACTTGTCGTTGTTGGCCCGGCCGTGGCACTTGAAGCAGCTCGACGGATCCAGCTTCCCTTCGATCTTGTGCAGCGTGATGTAATCCCCCCGGTGCGGCGCCATGCGCTCCGGACTGTCGCTCAGCTTGGTCGCGGGCTTCATCGGAACCTTCCCGCCGTGGCAGTCCACGCAGAACGACTGCGCGTGGCACGCGGCGCAGGTGTTCACATCCTGGTTCGCCTGGAACCGGTGGTCCTTCACGAAATTCGCCGTGTGATCGAAGGATGCGTACGGCTTCAACGCGCCCTTGGACACATCGTTGGTGTGGCACTCCGAGCACATCGGCTTGCCCACACCCAGTCCCTCGGGGTGCGTCGCCGCGAAACTCGCCTCGGGAGAGACCAGGCCGCACGCCATCAGCATGCCCAGACCCAGCACAATGCCGAGAACCTTCAGAATGGTGGTGCGGGCCATCACTGACCTCCCTTCTTCGCGGTGCCGAACCGGTACTCGGCCTTCAGCAGACCCCGGGTTTCATGCTTGGCGACCGGGGTGCTCCCGTAACTGAGATCGCCCGATACCTTCATGTTCTCGCTCGCCTGGTAGCCCAGCGAACCCACCCCTTCATACAGGGTCTTGAGTCCCGCCAAGTAGGGATTGCCGCTGTCGTAGCGCTGCATGATCGCGTCCAGGCTCGCCACGAACTTGCCCCTCGTCACCATGGTCCAGGCCCGCGCCTCCCGGTAGCTCAGGCTCCGGTAGGGCGCCGCGGGATCCACGAAACCCGTGTTCGTCGCGTTCACCACGTGCCCGCCCAGGCCCAGCAGCACCGTCTTCTCGCTGAAGTCCCAGCGCAGATCGATTCCTCCCCGGTTCGTCTCTCCGAAGGTCTGCCGGTGCATGTGCCGGTAGTCCACCGACGCCTGGAACGACGCCGCCGTCGTCCACGTCAGCTTGCCCCCCCAGCCCCGGAACATGTCGTTCTCATCCTGCTTGAACAGCGAGGGCAGGTTCGTCCCCGCGAAGTAGGCGAAGAAATTCCGCTCCGCGTAGTTCCCCGTCAGCGCCACCTGGCTCCCCAGCTTCACCGTCGCCGTGTAGTCATGCTCGGCGATCCGCGAGGGATCCTGGTCCTTCGCCCCCACTCCCTGCGCCGGATGGGTGGCCACATCGAAGATCGTCCGCCCACTCACATCGAAGATCGTCGTCGGCGTCAGCGACACGTCCACGCCCATCTGCTTGCGCGTGTAGTCCGTCTTCGATGGATACGTCAGATCCTTCGCCGCCGTCGTCCCGTCCTGAAGGTACGAAACACCGACCTCCATCACCTTCGGCAGGCGCCACGCCAGCCGCGTCCCGAAAATCACATCCCGCTGGATTTCGTAGTCCGTCTGCCGCGTCGGGTCCACCACCTTGTAGAGCACCGGCTTACCCGCGAACGCCGAAACCGTGAACCCGCCCCGCAGGTCCGTCCGCGCACTCACGCCATCCACCTGCTCGAACCCCGTGCTCTGGTTCACCGTGAACCGGCCCGCCTTGATCTCCGCGTTCGCCTGGTTAAACCGATACTGCAGATACCCGTAGTTCAGATACCCGCCCGACTTCGATCCATCCGCGAACGTCGACTGCCCGCCCAGATCCGCCTGCCCCCACCCGAACAGATGCAGCGACAGGTTGTCCGATCCCAGCTTCGTCGCATCGATCCCCAGATACTGCGTGGCCGGTGTATACGTCGCCTTGTCGAACCCCGGCGTCGCCTCCTTCCACATCTGCGCCATGGTCGTCCCGTACAGGCTGACCTCCTGGCCCCAGGCGCTGGCTGTCATCAGGGTGGCTAGCAGGGCCACAGCGTTTTGTCGTTTCATGTTTCGCCTCATCTCGCCATTCAGTGGTGTTTCGGCC